>NZ_JBVJPY010000019.1:0-112307 GCF_055609145.1 Streptomyces sp. NPDC036822 | reverse complement strand
ATCCACGGCCGGGTAGTCACACCCTCCCGAACGGCCGAATCGTCACACCGGTCACGGCCGACCAGGACCGTTCAACAAGATCGTGTTACGAGCTCTTAAGGCGCTCTGTAAGATGAATTCTGCAAGTGCACCCGTCAGGTCATTCTGCACACAAAGTGGGGATATCTTCACGCCTCAACCAAACCCGAACTTCGCTGATTTCGATGAGGAGTTCGTGCATTATGTAGCTGCTCAGCTTGAGCAGAGTGGGTACCACGTATCGGCCAACGCACTCCGTAGCAACATTCCCAGCTCGGACCTCACGAACCTCGGTTCCCAGGGTTCCGAGTACAACGTGGGATATATCGCGCAGGACATCGCCACCCGTGTCGCACATGAGGTGCATCCGCACGTCGTACATGCCACGACCACGGCGATCACCCATGCCTTCCAGACGCTGTACGCCGGCCGATGGGGACGGCTCTGACGCCTTCCGCGACTCGATACCCAGTCGGCGTCGCTTCCTGCCACAACCCTTCGCCGCCCTGGCTCGCGGTGCTATAAGCACTGGTCAGCCAGGGTGGTGACGTGACGTGGAGCCCTCAGCCGTCGTCGGTGTCGAGCTCTCTCGACACGGCCGACGGCCTGGGGGCTCTGCTGGTTCGCCGGACGCCGCGACCCGCACAGACGCTCCGCCGGACCGGAGCGGGCGCGACGTCCTCGGCCCGCCGCTCCCGCCGTCGGCGCGATGCTCTCAGTAGGATGGGGCGCACTGCTGGTTTCCGTCGAGCTTCGGCGTCTGGAGTGCGCGTGAATGATTCCCGCGGCCACCGGTTCATCGGGCGCTCCGATGAGTTGGAGATCCTGCGGAGTACCGCCCGGACCGTGGCCCGTGGAATTCCCCGGGTCGTCGTGATTTCTGGCGCGGACGGCACAGGCAAGACGGTTCTCGTCGAGCATTTCGTGGAGCGGGTCGACAAGGAATTCAACGTCCTCAGGGCATGGGACGTACCGCCGAATCCGGATCTGCCCTTCTACACCGTCACCGGTCTCCTCACTGATGGCGGCGCCTACGCCCCGGAGCCGCTCGCCCAGGGGGCCTCGGGTCCCCAGCTCTCGGTTCTCGGCATGGGGGCGGCAGTCATCAACCTGCTCGACTCGCTGCTCGAGGACGCACCGGTGCTGTTCTGGCTGGACGACGCGCACAGGATCGACATCGAGTCTCTGCAAGCCGTCGGCTTCGCTCTCCTGCGTCAGCGGGCGGAGCACGTGCTGACCGTCGTCTGTACCCAGCAGCCCGCCCAGACGGTGAGGGACATGGGTCTGACGGACCTGGTGCCGACCCCGGAACTCATCGAGCTGACAGGATTCCGACCGGAGGAGACCCGAGACTTCGTCGAGGACCGGACCTCCCGACCGCATTCCGACGAGAAACTGTGGGCTCTCGCCGTGTGGAGCGACGGAAACCCGTTGTTCCTGGAGGCCGCTCTCGGAGCCTTCGGGGGCAACCTGCCCGACGACCCGACCGCCATGAGGGTGCCCGTTTCCCTCCGTGACGCCGTCGGCGCCTGGTCGCGTTCCTTTCCCGCGGCGAGCCGCGCGCTTCTCAACATGCTCGCCGTCCTGGACGCCCCCGCGACCGTCCCGCTCCTCAACGAGTTGCTGGGCACGGCATCGGCCGGTGCGGACGCCGACGTTCTGGTGATCCAGCACGCCGCCGTGTGGGTGAGCGGCGCCGTACCCGCTGTGGCTCTGGTGCACGCCGGCCAGCGGGACGCCCTGTACGCGGCGATGCCCCGAGCGGAACGAAACCGCATACACCTCAGGGCCGCCCAGATCCTGCGGCCACCGGCGAGCTGGCGCCATCAGGTGGCGGCGGCGGAGACGTACGACGCCACTCTGGCCAGGGAGCTGCTCGACGCCGCGGCACGAGAAGTACAGGCCGGGCACGTGGCGCTCGCCGCCGACCACCTCTTCGCCGCAGCCCAGGTCGACCCCGATGCCGGGCACCGGCAGGAGGCACTGGTCTCGGCCGTGCGCCTCCATGTGACAGGGGGCAGGCCTCGAGTCGCGCTGCGCCACGAGCAGGCCGTACTGCGGTCCCCCGACGGACCACGGCGGGACGAGGCACTGGGCCTGCTGAGTCTGGCGAAGGACGAGGCCTCACGCGCCCGATCTCACCTCGACCGGGCGCGCGCGGGCTTCACCGCCCGTGGAGAGATGGTTCTGGCCGCGTCCGCGGCGGCGGAGCTGGGCGTCGCGGAGGGCTACCTGGGGCTAGGACAGGAGTCGCTCGACTCCTCCCTGTTCGCCCTGCGGCACGCCCGGGACGAGGCGGTGCAAGGGATGGCCCAGGCCAACCTTGCTTACGGTCACGCCCTCATCGGCGGTCCCGCCCTGGGCCTGGAACACCTCGGCCATCTGCCGGACCTCCCCGTCCGCGTACCGGCCACCCACACCGACGCGCTCATCTACCGAGGCATGTTCCGCAGCCTCGCGGGAGACCTCGTCGGCGCGGTGAACGACCTCACGGCGGCGGCCCGACGGCGTGACCTCGGGGTGTCGAGAATCAGCAGTGTCTCGGCGCTGACCCACAGCCTCTGGTGCCACTTCGCGCTGGGCGAATGGCAGGACGTCCGCCGCAACCTATCGGTGGCTCTGGACATCACGCACACCACCGGCCGGCCCTCCGACGCCTTCGCGCTCAACGGCTTCATCGCCGTACTGCACGGCTTCAGCGGCCGGCTCGACGAGGCCCGGTGGGCCTTGCGGGAAGCACGGACCGAGGCGTCGGCGGATTTCGAGGGCCCCGCTTTCCATCTCGCGGCCACCCAGGCAGCGGTGGAGTTCGCCGCCGGCGACCACCAGAAGGTGGTGGCCCTCCTCGGACCTGCTGTGGAGGACCCCGCCAACGAGAGCCGCTCCCGCCTCTACGCTCTCCGGCACATGCCCCTGCTCGGAGCGTCGTACGCGCTCACGGGTGACACCGGGCGGGCCCGGGCCGTACTCAGGGAGCTGGCGGCAGCCACACCGCACGGCGCGCTGCTTCCTGTGGTGGTGCGGTGGGTCGAGGGCGCGATCGCGAGTGCCGAAGGCGACCTGGAGGCCGCCGTGCGCGCCTACGAGGAAGGGCTCGCCGTGCCTTCCCACGGCGGCGACCCCGTGCTGCACAAGGCCTGCATCCGGCTGGATCTGGGCGCCGTACTCCTGCGGACCGCCGACGCGGAGGGCGCGCGCGGTCACTTGCGCGCCGCGGAGAAGGTGTTCGCCGGGCTGGGCGCGGAGCCGTTCCGGCAACGGTGCCGCGCGCTGCTGGTGGAGGGCCTGGGAACCTCTTCGGTACAGGGCGGGTACGACGGGGGTTTCTGGGAGGCACTGACCGACCGGGAACGGGATATCGCCCTGCTGGTCGCCCGTGGCTGGACGAACCGCGAGATCGCGGCAGAGCTGTACCTCAGCGCCAAGACGGTCGAGTACCACCTGGCGAACGTCTACGCCAAGAACGGCATCCGAGGTCGGCGAGCGCTGCGCGACATGATGCATGCCCGCGAGACGTGACGACGCGGGCCGCCGACCTCACACGTCCCTTCCTCGCCCAGCCCGTTGCCCCCTCAGGCCTCCCAGGTGCGCAGCTGCTCCGCGATACGGGCGGCGGAGCAGCGAGGGTCGTACAACTCATGTGCCAAAGCGGTGAGTTGGTCGCGCGTCGGAGCGACTCCGATGCCGCTGGCACTGAGGTACATCACGGCTACCGCACAAGCGACAGTGAGGTTGGAACGCTCCAGCCAGCGGCAGCGACCGAGCGTGTGGGTGAGGGCGGCCGCACGGGCGTACGGCCCCCCGTACACCGGCTGCTCGAGAAGCTCCGCGCTGTGGCGGGCGACAGCGGCGAGCGGAACTCCGAGGTCGTCGGGCGCGGGATCCCCGTGGCCGGCGCGCTCGGCGACTTCCAGAAGCCAGGACAGGTCGACGTGCAGGGACATGCTCACGCAGCGGCGCCCCGGTTCCGCGAGGGGGACGCGCTCTGCGAACGTGGCTTGCTCTGCGCGTCGAGGCGTTCTTCGAGTTCGGACAGGAAATCGCCGTGCGCATCGATGAGGCGCTGGGCGGCGGCCATTCCCGCCGCCCGGGCGCCGCTGGTGTCCTCGGAGATGAGGCGCTCGACGTACTTGTTGAAGTCCAGGCCACGGGCGGCGGCCGCGTCCTTCCCCGCGGCGAGCAGGTCGGGGGTCAACCGGAGCTGCGTCTGCTTCCTGTCACTGGTGCTCATCTCCACAGGGTAGCAGGGTGGTAGCAGCCCGGTCAGGGCGGCGCGAGTCCTGCTCCGGCCCCATGGCCCCCGGAGGCCCTCCCGTCGCCGAGGGCGGCAAGGAGGTGAGCAGCGGTGCCCCCGTGCCGGATGACCACCACTCCGACAACTCCTAACCCCGGGCCGGAAGTGAGCTCACCGATCGAATCCCAAAATCCTGCGCAGCTGGGCGTGGAAGTTTTCGGAAAGCATCAGGCACACTTCCTCCTTGATCGGATCGAAGTCACTCGTGTGGAGTTTCAGCTTGTTGGCGAACTTTTCCCTGACCGGCCGGCTCGCAGCGTCAATTACGTTCACCTCTTGCTTCGCACCTTCCATCACATAGTCTCTGCACAGAGATCGGAGATTCGTCCCCTTGTTCGCCAGGAACTCGAGGAACTCGACCCCTTCTGCTGCACCAGCCCGCTGGGCGAGCTCCTTGAACTCAGCCCATTCCGGGGTCCCCATACCCCTTTGAAGGAAATCTTCTACCGAAACGTACTTGATCGCGCGACCTATAGACTTATCCGTGAAGCGCCTCAGGATTTTCTTGGTGTCGGGGCTTTCAGTCAGCGCGCCGCCTACGACGACGGACCCCCTGGACGTCCTTGTCCCCCTCTTCACAACCTTCAGAGATCCTTGCACCAGCAGACCATTATTCTTTCCGGCGAAATCTGCCTGCCAGGATTTGTAGTACAGGTTCCCGGGCGTCTTCAGGTTTTCGATCAAAGCGATTTTCGTTCTGGCATTGAAGGCGAAGTACAGAGTCGCTCCGGGCGGGGCATCCTTCAGCACCTCGCGGTTCGCCGCGTCCACATCGGCTATTTGTTGGAGCCAGTATTCCAGGACTCGGCTCTCGTCCCGCCGCGCCCCTTCCTTGGCCGCTTCCTGGTGCTTGACTTTCTGCCGCGCGACGCTCTCGGGGCCGGGGTCGCCCATCTCGGAGTACGCTTCCCCCCGACCAAGGTGAGCGGAAGCCTCTTCGGCCGCTTCCTGGTGCCTAACATTCTGCCGTGGAATGTTCTTGGGATAGGGGTATCCCGTCTCGAAGTACAGCTCCTCCCGACCATGGTGATCGTAATCGTCTCCGAAGGAATGCTCCTGCGCGCCTGTGTCAGGCACGCGGGACAATTGCTCAAGCCGCTGATCTTTCACTTCCTGCACGACTGACCAGAGCTGGCTCAGACCACCAGCGGAAATTTCTCCGTAGAGGCGAAGGGCGAATTCACTCTGCGGGCTTCGGCGATCCCCTCCCAGGCACTGGACCAGCCGTACAAGCCAGGGTACGTCGCACTCAGGCCAGCCCAGTGATTCACGCGCCTCGATCACTGCAGATTCCCAGTCCTCCACGATCACATGACGCAGCCACCCGCAGTAATCGCGTGCAACCAGGCAACCGGGGACGGTTGCCCCATTACTGGCCAAATAGGCTGCCGCTAGTTCCGGGGATTCCACCACGGGATACAGGTCGTGCACGAACTGCTGAGGGTGCTCTGACCACGCCGACCCCGCTTCCCGGAGGGTGTCCGCCGCCAGGGACCACTCGTCGCGCGCTGCCGAGAGCAGCCATCCAACGTCGTTTGGCATTTCAGGTTCTCACATCCGGTTGACATCAGGCCGAGACCTGATTTTCCACCCACACTGCACGCCCTTGGTGCCGCATGTTCCGCATCTGCCCCGAAGTCGCTTCGCTCTGCCCGTAAAGGCTGACCGGAGGATGAGTCAAGAGGCTCCCGCACGAGAGGAGGCCGCTCCGGGCGACGTCGAGTGGCTGGTGTCGGTCGATTCCACCATCGTCCGGGCTGACCAGCATGCGGCCGGGGCTCGAAACTGCCCTGAGTGGGGCGGTCGGGACCAGGCGGTCGCTCGCCGAAGGCCGGAACCAGTACGGGCCCGGCGTACCCAGCGGCGCCGTGCGGTTCAGGGGCGGCAGCATGATCTTGAACGGCGCACCGAGACAGACGGCGTGCGTGTGCGGCTCCCACCGGCCGGTCGTCCCGGGCGGGACCGGCCAGTAGAAGAGGCCGTCCCTCGTGTCCCCGACGACGGGGCCGCATCCGCCCTGGACCTGGTCCATGAGCGCGGCCGCCGCACGGGCCTGGACGCCGGAGCCGAAGGCGGCGAACAGGAGGCCGCTTCCGCACTGTTGGCCAGCGCGATGGGCGCGTACAAGAACCCCGCCAGCCACCGCACCGTCGATTTCGACGACCCGATTGAGGCGGCTGAGATCATCCAGTTCGCCGACTTGCTGCTGCGGCAGGTTGAACGCGCCGAGCGCCGTCGGACCGCCGCGATCACGTAGTGGAGCAGCGCGGCCGGGATGGAACCGGGTGTGACTCCCGACGCGGTACGGCACACCTCGGCTGCTGCACATTTCAGCTCGGCGGGGTTGATGCCGACCGGCTCGATGTCGTCCGCAAGTGCCTCTTCTGTTTTCAAGCCGACTCGATGATCGGCTGTCCGGGAGATTCATGGTCGTCGTCAGACAGACCATGGGCATCCCGGCTCAACCGCCGAACCCTGGCCGATTGACTCGACGTGCAGAGTTGCGGGGCCCTGCATCAGACGATACAGCTCGGCGACGCACACCGCTCGAATATGACCTAGGTTCGCCCTGATTCACGACAACCATGATGAGCAATCACAAGGGTACAAGCTCGCCTCATCCACCCTTGCCCACATAGCAGTCTGACTATACACAGGTTCCTTCTCGCGCTTTGGTTAATAGCTGATGGCGCGTCGACGGCGCTAGCCAGACTCTGGTCTTGCTCTATGGCAGCCGTTGCCCGCCTAAGGGAGGCATCGCATGTCAGAGTCGCCGATACACCCAACCGGTACGGTGCCCGACGCGCCACCGCCCGCGACAGGACCGGTCATCACGCCGCTGCAGTCGCTCTTGACGACCATTGGCTGGAGTCCGGCACGGCTGGCCCACGCCTTGCGCGGCGTCGCCGCAGAGCGGGGCATAACCGTCGCCTACGACCGGACCACGGTGCGGCGCTGGCTCCAGGGCGCCCGGCCACGGCCGCCCGCGCCCGCGCTGTTGCTGGAATGCCTTTCGCGCGCTGCGGGAAGACCGGTGACCGCCCAGGAGGCCGGCCTGACGAACGGCCCCGCCCCGTTCGTGGACCCTTCTTGGCAGGCGGAGCCCATCCATAAGATCATTCAGCTCACCCGCTTAGAGCTCACCCAGGCAGCGTCATCGAGAGACTCGCACCCTAGTCTGGCGGCGCTAGCTCTGCCCGACTGGTTCACGAGCGCATCGCCACGGAGATCGACCTCCACGCTCAAGAACGCGGCAGCCGAGGCAGAGGAAGCGGTCTTAAGCGGCATGGCCGCGGTCTTTCAAAACACCGCCGAGTTGTATGGCGGCGAACACGTCCGCATTCCCTTGGCCGCCTACATCTCACACCATGTCACCCCTCTTCTCATCCTCCGCACGCCTGGCGGGCCAGGCGAGGCACTGATGTCCGCCACTGCCCAACTCACGCTGCTTCTGGCGGGGATGTGCGCCGACAGCGGGCGCCACCGGACAGCTCAGCATTACCACCAGGTCGCAGCGCAACTCGCGAGTGAAGCTGCTGATGACGCGATGCTCTCCGTCGCCCTTCGGTCCATGGTGGCTCACGCCTACGAACTCGGCTATCACGGTCCGATCGTCCTTGATCTAGCTCGAAGAGCCGCCATGTTTGCAGCCGGCGCCCCACCCGCCGTCCAGACGTACGCGAAGGCCCAACTCGCCGTCTTACTGGCCCATCACGACAAGTCCGCGGCTCTGGCAATGCTCGCCAGCGCGACGCGGTCCTACCAGCAGGTCAGCCCCGCGCCCGATTCGTTCAGCACCTACCCGCCTGGCGCCTTGCACTTCCAGCGTGCCGAGGCCTTCGTCGCCATGGGCGACGTCGCGGCGGGTATACGTGCCTACACCGCGTCATTGCGCATGCGTCAACCCTTCGAGCGTCGCGCCACGGTGCTCACGCACGCTCACCTCGCCGAAGCACATTTGCGTCTCGGCCGCTTGGGCCCGGCGGTCACTCATTGCCGCAACTTCCTCGATGGATACCTCACGCTCCACTCCGCTCGGGCAACGGACCGGCTCCGAGTCCTCCACGAGCAACTTCTTGCATATCGCAATACCTCGGAGGTGGCAGAGTTCCTGACCGCCTCAGAGCGATTCCTATGAAGCCGGCTTCGGTACAGGCAGATCGCCAAGACTCGTCCGACGACCCCTACCAACGTCGGACGAGCCGTCGACTGACCAAGCGCCTGACCTGTGCGACGTCAGCAGCAACCAGCGGGGCGTTGCGCGCTGACCTTGCATCCAACTGGCCCATCTTGATCGCTGTGACGAGTCAGCGACGCATTCACAATCGCACGATGTAGCACTAGATGATGGCCCTCTTCGCCTTCGCCCGCGTGACGGATCCGCCGCCGCTCGTGAAGAATTGCCTTCAGCAGCCATGTCGGCGGACTCGCACGGTGCGGTCCATCCGGTTCCACCACTCGTTGGCGGACGCGGGCAGCCCCCTGTGGAGCGTCCTCGCCTCCGGTCGACCACTACCACCCACTGCAGTCGCTTCCTCTCGGCTCACCACAGGAAGGTCCAGACCGTGACTTTTACTACCTTACCCAACCCGTGAGCACCGGGGAACACGGTTCTCATGCGCCGGGGCCGCAGGTCACCTCGTGTACCGCGTCACCGGTGCCCGGGGTCACCGCGCCTGTGACCGGTCGCTTCCCTCCCGACCGCCTCATCTCGGGCCTTTCCGCAGCAGCCCGGCGCACGCTCGCACTCCCTCGTCGCATTACCCGTGAAGAGGGGAAGCAGGGGGTCATCTCCCTCGACCGAGGTGACCCGGCTTTCCGCACTCCCGGCCTCGTCACCGAGGCTGCAGCGGCGGCAATCCGTGAGGGCTACACCCACTACGGCGACCTCGATGGCGACCTTGAGCTGCGCACCCATATTGCCCAAGCCGCCAGCGCGAGAAGCGACTTCGACATTAGTCCTACGCAAGTCGTCATCACTCCAGGTTCGACCGCTGCCGTATCGTCGGTCCTGACCACGCTGGTAGACCCCGGCGACCGGGTAGTGCTCCTCGATCCCACATATGCGGCGTACGGGGAGCAGATCGCCTTGGTCGGCGGCGTTCCCGTCCGCGTCGCCTTCCGGTCGGATGGTCATCTTGACCTTGCCGCGCTGCACAGAGCGGCAGGCGGCGCCAAGGTCATCATTCTCTGTCACCCGGCCAGCCCCACCGGCGTGGTCTTCACCCGCGACGAGCTCCACGCGCTGGGCGAACTGCTCGCCGACACCGGCTGCGTACTGCTCGCCGACGAGGCATACGCCGACATGGTCTATGACGGACGACCGTTCACGTCGACCCTCGACGTGCCCTGCCTGCGATCTCGGCTGATCATGAGCCGCACCTTGTCCAAAACATACGCCATGGCCGGCTGGAGAATCGGCTACCTAGTACTCCCGCCCGGCTTGGCGGAGCCGGTGAACCTGGTCCACCGGACCTACAACCTCGTCGCGAACGCGGCCGTGCAGCGGGCGGCCCTCGCCGCCCTTCGGACCGGCCCGGAGCTGTTCGCCCCCATGCTGCGTGTATACACCGCGCATCGGAACATGACGATGGCCTGGGTCCGCGAGACCGAACTGCTAACGGCCAAGACGCCTGAGGCGACGTTCTACGTCTTCGCCCGCTACCTCGGAAGCCGGACCTCGGTCGACGTTGTGCAGCACCTGACCGACCACGGTGTGCGGGTGCGTGCGGGCTCGTACGACGGGCCGAGCGGCGAGCATCACCTGCGCATTTGCTTCGCCGCCGCCACTCCTGTGCTCACCGAGGGTCTAGGCCGACTCACGAAGGGACTGCGCGCACTGTGAACACGACCCCTCTTCGCTCTCCACCCCCCAACCCCGGAAACACAGCCTTTCCCGATGGCACCCTGCTGGACTGCACGCTCCGCGAGGGGCCCTACGAGTGTCGATTCGATGTCCTGAGCGCCACTGCGATTACGCGCGCGCTTGTGGCGGCGGGTGTCCGGCATGTCGAGGTCGGCGCCGAGACCGGGCTGGCAAGCCGTGACGACGTCGACGACATCGCGGCCATCGTCACCTCCAAGAAGGCTGCACCCCAGGCGGTGATCGGCGTCATAGCCGGCGTGGGCACCGCACGGTCGGCCGACCTGCGACACGCGGCCGAGGCTGGCGTGTCCTTCATCCGGGTGGCGACCGCCGCGACGCGTTGGAGGGAGGCGCTGCCCATGATCGAGGCGGTGCGGTCCCTCGGCGTCACGGCGACGTTCAACGCCATCACGGCGCACAGCGTCAGCGTTTCGGACTTCGCCCGCCTTGCGAAGGACGCGACCTCCGCCGGCGCGACCGTCGTCTACCTAGTGGACTCAGCCGGCACCATGTTGCCGCGCGATGTCGTCAGCCGTACCGTGTCCGCCATAGACGCCGGGGCCAGGGTCGGTTTTCACGGGCACGACAATCTGACACTCGCGGTCGCCAACTCCCTGGCGGCCCTGGACGCCGGGGCTTCGGTTCTCGACGGAACCCTCCGCGGCATCGGTCGCAGCGCCGGCAACGCACAGCTCGAGGTACTCTCCTCCGCCGCATGGCGGCAGACCGGCGTGGCATACGCCGACAGCGACGCCCTGGCGAAGGCCGCAGAGCAGCTCATCGCCAAACGCCGTCCGCGCGACCGCGGTGTCGGCTACCTCGATCAGTGCATGGGCGAGGGCGGGTTCCACTCCGCAGAGCTCGACGCCGCTCTGCGCGTCGCCGCCCAGTACAACGTCCCCATCGGTCCCCTTCTTCGCTCGGCAGGATGGGATGACGTGGCCGACACGGACGATTCCGCCCTCCTCGAAGCCGCACTCGCGCTGAAGGGCACCGCGCCGGCCTCCGCCACGGCGGACCACACAGGAAGCCGGCGCCATGAGCGGCCGTAGCCACCCGCCCGGCGGACTCAGCCACGCTCAGCTGCCCCACGTCGCCATCGTGACCTGCCGCAAGTATCCCCACTTGTACGAGGAGGACCGGCCGCTGCTGGACGCCTTGAGCCGGCGTGGCATGAAGGCGGGCATCGCCGTGTGGGACGACTCGTCCATGGATTGGGGTGCCTTCGACGTCGTCCTGGTCCGCTCTCCTTGGGACTACCCCTCCCGACCTGAGGAGTTTCTGGCCTGGTACGCCACCGTGTCCGCGGTGACGTCGGTCGTCAACTCCTATGAGACGGTCCGCGGCAACCAGCACAAGGGCTACCTCCGCGAGCTGTGGCAGCGCGGAGCGCCGACGATCCCCACGGCCGTGATCGCCAGGCCGTCCGCTGCCGCGAGCGTCGCAGCCGATTACGGTTGGGACGAGGCGGTCCTGAAGCCCGCCATCAGCATGGGCGGGCGGGGCGTCCACCGCCTGGCGGAAGCCGACCTTCCGGCGCTTGACGCGGGATCCACCGGGGATTGGATAGTCCAGCCTCTGCTGCGCCGTATCGAGGATGAGGGGGAGATCTCTCTAGTCTACGTCGACGGACAGCCTACCCACGCCGTTCGCAAGTGGCCTGCTGCTGGCGAGATCCGCATCCAGGAATCTCACGGCGGCTCGCACGGCTCTTACCCTCTGGAGGCGGAACTCCTCGCGGTGGGAGACGCCGTAGTCGACATGGCCGGGGTCCGCGGAGAGCTCGTAGTACGGGTGGACGTGATCCGGGACGACGAGGGACATCTGCTCCTCGGTGAACTGGAGCTCACAAGCCCGCGGCTGTTCTTCGGTTACTGCCCTTCGGCCGTGGAGCTTCTCGCCGAGGCCGTCCGTACCCGTCTAGTTCTGTCAGGCGGCTGACGTGAGCACCGCTTTGACGCCGTCTCCAGCCCTAGGGCCGGTGTATCGCCTTGTTCGCCTGGCGCGTCAGCCGGGCGTGGCAGTGGCGCCCATCACCGACGCGCCCTTTGTCCGGGCCAAGGCTGATGTGCCAGTTCAATGCCGAAGTCAGTGTCTCGCCCATGGAGCACCCGGGATCGCCCTCGCTGCGTTCGAGTACGCGCGAGGCGGGGGCGATCACGACCCGGCCCATAGCTGGGCAGCTGCAGCGATCGGTGCTCCCATAAACGCGACACCGTCCGCTGGCCTGTTCCGCGGTGCGCCGGCCGTCTCCTACGCGCTGCACGCCTCCGGCCCCCACGCCTTCCGGACCGCCCGCGTCCTGCTGGACGCCCAAATCGCCGACATGACCCGCCGGCGCTTGGCGGCCGCCCACGCCCGTATCGAAGCGAGGCAGCTCTCGAAGTCCAGCGAATGGAATCTCGTCTCCGGGTTATCCGGCATCGGTACATTCCTCCTTGAGCGGCACACCGACAGCGAACTGCTCCGCGACGTGCTCTCCTACCTGGTACGCCTCAGCGAACCCTTGACGCTGGAGGGGCAACGACTGCCCGGCTGGTGGTGCGTCCCCGACCGCGTGCGAAGCACGTCAGTGGTCCCCGCGGACGGATACGTCCACACTGGGATGGCCCACGGCCTGGCCGGTCCGCTGGCGCTACTCGCGACCGCGCTGAGACACGATGTGAGGGTCTGCGGGCAGGCAGAGGCGATCGAGCGCTTCTGCGCGTGGCTGGACCTCTTCCGCCGCGAAAGGGCAACGGGCCCCACGTGGCCCCAGACGATTTGCCGTCGCGAGGACACTTTCGTGCCCATGCCCGGCATCGTTCCTCGACCGTCGTGGAGCCTGGGGGCACCAGGCGTAGCGCGGGCTGAACAGCTCGCCGGGCTCGCACTGTCTGACCTCCGCCGGCAGAAGGCTGCCGAAGACGCCCTGCTTTCTCTACTGCGCGAGCCGGCGCAGCTCATGGCCCTCTCCGGCGCCGGCATCGCCGACGGATGGGCTGGGCTGCTGCTCACGTTCTGGCGCGCTGCGACCGATGCAACGGACCCACGGCTCTCCGGAGAGCTACCGCGGCTGCGCGCTCTTGTCTCCCAAGAACTCCGTGACAGCCCTGCTGCGGGCGGGACGGGCTTGCTTCACGGCAGCACCGGAAGGGACCTCGTCCTGTACACGGTGGCCGTCGACGCGCCGCTCGCCTACCGCTGGGACGCATGCCTTCTGGTCGCGGGATGACGCGGCCCTCCCACCCGACAGAAAAGGAGGAAGCGTGAGCACCTCGCAGCGGCCCTCCTCCCCGCCCCACCTGCGCTACGTGATCATCGGGGCCGGTGCCGTGGGCGGCACCCTCGGGGCCCGCCTGACCCAGGCCGGCCATGACGTGGTGCTGGTAGCACGCGGCCTCCATCTGGAAGCGATTCAGCGGAAGGGCCTGCAGCTCGTAACACCGCAAGGGGATACGACACACCGACCGTCGATCATCGACGGCCCCCGCGCACTGGGCGCACTGGGCAAGAACGATGTCCTCGTTCTCGCCGTCAAGACACAGGACACCGAGACGGCACTCCTACCCTGGACAGGCGCCCCGGTGCGCCATCATGGTACGGCAGCGGAGCACCTTCCGCTGGTGCACATGCAGAATGGAATCGAGGGCCCCCGCATCGGGCTGCGCCGATTCAGCCGCACGTATGCGACGTGCGTGTGGCTGCCCTCCTCATTCAGCGAACCCGGCGTCGTGCACGCCTATGGACATCCCCGAAGCGGCGTGCTGCACCTGGGCAGGTATCCCAGTGGCGCTGACGACCTCGCTCAGCGCATCGCCCGTGATCTAACCGCCGCGTGCTTCGATGTGTCGGTCACACCCAATGTCTCCTACTGGCTATACGCCAAACTGCTCGGCAACTTGAACAACGCCCTTGAGGCGCTCAGCGGCCCGATCACCACCCCTGAAGCCATTCGGCTTGCTGAGCGGGTACGCGCTGAGGGGGAGGCGGTTCTGGCGGCGGCAGGGATCGCCCACGCCAGCAGGGCGGAGCAGCTAAGCGCCCGAGTCGGGCGTGCCGACCTGTTCCCTGTAAGTGGCGTGGGCAGGGCAGGCGGGTCCTCGTGGCAGTCCCTGCTCCGAGGCACCGGCACCATTGAGGCAGACCACCTCAACGGTGAGATCGTCTTTCTCGGCCGCCTTCACGGCGTCCCGGCTCCGCTCAACGAGCTGCTGCAGCGTCTGGCAAACCGCTTTGCCCTCGAGAGGCTTCCGGCCGGGTCACTTCCTCTGCCTGAATTGATACGCCTGGCCGGTCGCGCCGTCAGTGCGCGGCGGGGTACTTAGACGGCCATCTACCCGTCCGGGAATGGCCCGGCGCTGTCGCCCGGCAGAACATCGGTTCTCGCGAGCACCATCGTTTTCCCCGGCCCTTATCGCCCACCGTCAGCCGTCTCGTCTGGACTACAGACCCTCGGAGGTCATCCATGGATCCGGCACTTCATCCCGAATCCTCCGCCGCCTATCCCTTCAATGCACCCATCGGGCTGCGCCTGTCTGCGGAGTACGAGCACGTACGCGCGCGAGCCGGTCTGGCACGCGTTCAGCTGGCCTACGGAGAGCCGGCGTGGCTAGTGACCCGCCATGTCGACGCCCGTAGTGTCCTGAGCGACAGGCGTTTCGGCCGCTCCGAGTCGACGCTGCACGACGAGCCCCGCGCTACCAAGGGCCGCGCTGGACGAGGTCTGATCGCCATGGATCCGCCGCAGCACACATGGGTCCGCGCCGCCGTAGCCCGTGCCTTCACTGTCCGGCAGGTCGAAAGCATGCGGCCCTGGGTGCGTTCCCTAGTGGCGGTGTACCTGGACCGGATGCACGCCAGCGGACGGTCGGCCGATCTCGTGTCCCAGCTCGCGATTCCACTCCCGCTGGCGGTGCTACGCCGGTTGCTGGGCGCACCTGAGGCCGACTTCCCTCAGCTCCGGGCATGGAGCGAGGCTCTGCTGATGAGCAACTCGCTTCCGACGGAAGAGTTCGAAGCGAACTTCGAGGCATTCCGCGCCTACGTCCGCGAGCTCATCCGCAGCCACCGGGAGGATCCACGGGACGACCTAATCACGCTGCTCATCGAGGGCGGGCGTGACAAGACCCCGCTCTCCGACCATGAGATGGAGCAGTTGTGCCTGTGTCTCCAACTGGCCGGCAGCGTCAGTCCTTCCTCGCAGATCGCCAACTTCGCCTACACCCTGCTGCAACATCCGGACCAGTTCGCGCTCTTGCGTGAGGACCCCGATCTCGTACCAAACGCGGTCGAGGAACTCTTGCGGTTCGTGCAATTGCGTATCGGATCACTGCATCCGCGGTACGCGAGAGCGGACGTGGAAGTGGGGGGCACGCTGGTTCGCGCAGGAGAGGCTGTGCTGGTGGACCTGGGGGCGGCGAACCACGACCCGGCGCAGTTCGAGAACCCTGATGTCCTGGACGTCACGCGTCAGGGCATCAAGCATGTCGCCTTCGGACATGGGTTCCATCACTGTGTGGGTGCCCCGCTGGGCAGAGTCGAGCTGCAGGAGGTCCTCACCGCGCTCATCACACGCTGTCCGGAACTGGCGATCGCTGGGGAGGTCACCTGGAAGATGGAGGCCTCGCTGTGGGGCCCGCGCACGCTCCCGGTGGGATGGTGACGGCATGCCCGGCAAGTACGTAGTGGAGGCGGACCCGACGAGGTGTATCGGGTCCGGTATATGCGCGGCCGTGGCGCCGGAAATCTTCGAGCTCCGTGATCAGCGGGTGGATGTGCGTGTGCGGGAGACCGATGAGGATGATGGTGCCCTTGAGGCTGAGGAAATCTGCCCCGCACGCGCGATCATGGTGCGCAGGTGCCCTTAGACCGTGTCCTATGTGGTGAGGCGGACGAGTCGCTTGTAGCAGCAGATGGCTGCGGCGAGGCCGAGGAAGGCCAGGTAGTTGCGGGGATGGCGTTCATAGCGGTGGTTGAGCCGGCGGTAGCCGGTCAGCTAGGACATGGTCCGCTCGATCACCCACCGGCGACGTCCGAGTCGTTCTGACGACTCGATGCCCTTGCGGGCGATCCGGACGCCGATGCGTTTCCTGCGGAGCCATTTTCGCAGCTCAGGTATGTCATAGGCCTTGTCGGCGTGCAGGCGCTGGGGTTTGAAGTGACGGCCGCGGTGGGGGTCGTGTCTCGTTTGGTGACCGAGCACCATGGGCTTGAGGGCCTGGCTGTCGTGGGTGTTGGCGGCCGAGACTCCGACGAGGAGGGGCAGTCCGTTCGCGTCCGACAGGATGTGCATCTTGGAACCCGCTTTGCCCCGGTCCACGGGGCTCGGGCCTGTGAGTTCGCCCCTTTTTTCGCCCTCACATGGGCGGAGTCGAGGACGGCTCGGGACAGGTCGAGCAGGCCGGCGTCGTCGAGGTGGTGCAGGATCTCCTCGTGCAGCCGGCCCCACACCCCGGCCCGTGACCAGATCAGGAACCGGCGATGGGCGGTGGACTTCGAGACCCCGAAGCACGGCGGCAAGGCCCGCCAGGCGCAGCCGCTGACCAGCACGTAGATGATCGCGGCGAAGAGCGTCTCATCAGGCGTGTCCTGCGTCCCGCCTACTCCGGTGAGATTTCGTGTCCTGAGCTGGTGGTTGTTGTTGTCCGGGTATGGAGGCGATAGCTGAAGTAGAGCGCTGGCAGGCTGAGTTGGAGTCGGTGTTCGTTCGGGTGGCGGGCCAGGCAAACGAGGGCCGCGACGTGGTGTTTCCCCTCGCGTCGTTTCTTGTTAGGAGGCGCGTGAGTCGGGCTGCAACAGTGAGGCGAACCCGGCGAGGTAGAACGCTCGCTTGAGGTGCCGGTTGTCTCGCCTGGAAGGGTGCTCGCCGCGGATGGACAAGCCGGATCTGCGGGTGGCCGGCGTAGGCGGCGAGGTGCCCGGCGGCGGTGAAACCACTGCCGTCACCGATGTCGACGAGGATCCGGGCCGCGGTCCTGACCCCGATGCCGGGCATCGAGATCAGGACCTGGGAAAGAGGGTGGGCCTCCAGCAGTTCTTCGATCCTGCTGGCCAGGAGCTTGCGCTGGTCGAGCACTGCGGCCAGCGAGCCGGCCAGGATGGGAATGATCAGTGCCGGGGCCTCGGTGCCGGGAACGATGACGGTCTGCTCGTCCAGGGCGGTGAAGATGTCCTCAACGAGACGTTCGGCCATGTGTAGTGCTTTGGGCCGCAGAATCGTTACCAGCCGCCGCCTGCCGGCTTTCCTCAGCTGAGAGGGCGATCCGTAGCGTTCCAGCAGAAACAGGACCGCCGGATGATCCAGACGAGGGCTCAGCACTCTCTCGAGCGAGGGATGGATCTGGGTGAGGAGGCCGCGCATGCGGTTCTTGACCCGGGTCACCTCGCCGGCCAGGTCGTCGTCAAAACCAATGACCATGTTCAGCTCGGCGACCGTTTCGTCATCCGGAGCCTGGTCAAGCAGGGTATGCGGCATGGTCCGGGCAGCAACCGCGATGATCGCGGCGTCACGAGCGTCGGTCTTCGACTCACCTGGATACAGATCGGCGATCCGCCGCATCGTCAGCCCGGGAAGGTAGGCCACGTGGCAGCCGGCATCGCGGGCAACGGCCAGCGGCAGAGCCCCGATCGAGGCCGCTGGTCCACCACGACCAGCACGGTTCCGTGCCTGGCCTGCAGTTTCGTAAACAGCTCCCGCAACCGCGGTTCACTGTTCGGCAGCGGTTTGTCGAATACTCTCTTACCCGCCGGGGTGATGGCAGTGCCGTGGTGTTCACCCTTGCCGACGTCCAGACCGAGGTAGACATCGAGCTCGCCATTATGGTGCATAAGTCCTCCCCAGCAGACCCTTCCCGGTCTCACCTGCGGCATCAGCGTGCCGGCATCCACGTTACGAAGGCCTGCTTCACCTCGACGAGCAAGGCGAGCGGTCATGCCCCTGATCAGCGGTCTGCCAATGCCTCCCGGCCGGTGACACCACTTTTCGACCATGATCGACAAGGGGCGCAAGTCATGCCGGACCCGGAGACCGGAACCCCATTGCGGGGCCACGTAGAAGGTAACGGGGGCGAGCTCACAGGTCCGAGCCCCATGGACCGGGGTAGAGCAGGTTCCAGGATGCACGTCCTGTCGGATGCGAACGGACTGCCCCTGGTCATCGGCGTCTCCGTGGCTAACACGCACGGGAGCCAAGCGCTGAAGTCGATGGTTGCCGGTCTCCAATCGAGACACGACCCGTATCGCGGCTGGAACTACGAGCACGGCAAACTCCACGCAGACAAGACCTACGACGTACCTGAACTGCGGAAACGGTTAGTGGCGGACGTATCACAGTTCGGATCGCCCGCAAGGGCATCGAGTCGAGCGAACGACTCGGTCGCCGGCGCTGGGTCATCGAGCGCACCCTGTCCTGGCTCACGGGCTACCGCCGCCTCAACCACCGCTACGAGCGCCATCCCCGCAACTACCTCGCCTTCCTCGGCCTCGCCGCAGCCCTCTGCACGCTACAAACGGCTCATCCGCCTCACCACGTAGGACAACCGCCTTAGCACCATCGCAGGCGCGGCTCCCGCTGGTCTGGTCCGGGGACGGGGGCGGTCTAGTGGATACGCCGCCGTCCTAAGGATCGCTGGCGAGCAGGCGTTCGCGTTCCCGGTGGACCGTGCGCTTGCGCAGGCGGAGGATCTGGGTGACGCCGAGCGCCTGAAGGAGGAAGACCGACGAGAAAGCGATCTGGTAGTCGCCGCCGGTCGCGTCGTGCAGCAGGCCCACAGCGAGCAGAGCGATCGTGGAAGCGACGGAACCGCTCATGTTGACGATGCCTGAGGCTGTGCCCTGGCGCTCGGGCGGATTGGCGGGGCTGGCGAAGTCGAAGCCAATCATCGAGGCCGGGGCGCAGGCGCCGAGGACGGTGCACAGGGTGATCAGCACCCATAGGGGCGCATGGTCCCCAAGGTGATGCACAGACACCGCCCATAGCAGGGCGCTTGCACCGATGGTGGCGAGGGCGAGCGGTGTGCGGGCGCAGGGGTGGCGGGCGATGATCTGCCCGTAGACGAGGCCAAGGACCATGTTGGAGGCGATCACCAAGGTCATCAGCACGGCGGCGGTTTCGCGGCTGAGGTGCTGCGCCTCCACGAGGAAGGGCATGCCCCACAGCAGCAAGAAGACCACCGAGGGGAACTGGGTGGTGAAATGCACCCACGCCCCGAGCCGGGTGCCGGGCTCGCGCCATGAGTGGGCGATCTGGCACCGCAGGCGAGCCGCGGCCGCACCATGAACGAGGGGCGGTTCGCGGCCCTCAGGGTGGTCTTTGAGGAAGAGGACGAGCAGGAGCAGGACGAGGGGTCCCGCGGCCACGCTGCCGGCGAAGGCGGCCGTCCACCCCATTCCGTGCAGCACGCGCGAGAGTACAAGGGTGGAGACGAAGTTGCCGGCCATCCCGCAGAGCGAGGTGACCTGGGCCACTAGGGGGCCCTTGCGGGCCGGGAACCAGTGGGCACCGAGCCTGAGCACGCTGATGAAGGTCATGGCGTCGCCGCAGCCGAGCAACGCACGAGAGATGAGGGCCATGCCATACGACGACGACAGCGCGAAGCCGAGCTGCCCGGTGGTGAAGAGCAGAACGCCGCTGGTCAGCACCCTCTTGGTGCCGAGGCGGTCGACGAGCAGCCCCACGGGAATCTGCATGGCCGCATAGACGAGGAGCTGAAGGATGGAGAAGGTGGATAGGGCGCTGGCGTTGACGCCGAAGCGGTCGGCGGCATCGATTCCGGCGACGCCGAGTGAGGTCCGGAAGATGACGGCGACAAAATAGACGGCGACGCC
Organism: Streptomyces sp. NPDC036822; assembly: GCF_055609145.1. Taxonomy (NCBI): domain Bacteria; kingdom Bacillati; phylum Actinomycetota; class Actinomycetes; order Kitasatosporales; family Streptomycetaceae; genus Streptomyces; species Streptomyces sp. NPDC036822. The sequence continues at coordinate 92,322 of NZ_JBVJPY010000019.1, read as the reverse complement.
GACGCCCCACACCAGGGCGGCGCGCCGGCCGCCGGGAGGGTCTGCGGGCAGTTTCCGGGAGCATGGATCGCTCACTGGTCCTCGCCCCGGGTGCGATCCTTGTGCCCAAGCGGCGCGCGGCGCGCGCCGGGCCGCTCCGAGTTGACCTTCCCGTCTGCGACGCGGTCGAGGATTTGCTCGTGGTGCCGGTGGTCGCATTTTCCCTGGTCCGGTGTCGGTGCGGCCGGCCCGGCCGGTCGGGAGGCGGAGCGCCGGCTCTCCGGGTGCTTCATAGGACAAGGGGGGGTTTACGCGGCGGGTAGTACGTCACGGAGCGTTGCCCGGCTGCAGGTAAGGGGCCGGGTCGAATGTGCCGTTGCGGTGGCGAAACTCGTCGGCGAAGTCCGGCCAGAGCAGTGTCAACCGCCCGCTTCGCGGGTCGGTGTAGTAAGTCTCGCAACCGTTGGAGTACCAGACCGTGCCCGTGCTGCGTTGGTCGAGCTCACGGGTGTATTGCTCTTGGGCCTGGGCGGATACCTCCACGATGTGGCCAGCGTGGGTGCGGCTCCATTCCAGGGCGCCGAGAAGGTACTCGATCTGGGCCTCGACGACATGGACGATCGAGTTGTTTCCGAGGCCGCCGTTGGGCCCGCCGATGAGGAAGAGGTTCGGGAACCCGGCGACTGTGGTGGAGGCATAGGCCTCCATGCCGAGCGTCCAGTGCTCCGCAAGTGAGGTTCCCTCTCCGTTGTGGACTAGGTGGGCGTATGGCGGTTCGGTCGTCTCGAATCCAGTGCACAGCACGATGACGTCCACAGCGTGACGGGTGCCTGATGCCGCGACGGCTTTACCCTCTTCCACGCGGGCGAGGGCGGACGGCTCCAGCCGGACGTGGTCGCGGATCAGGGTGGGGTAGTACGTGTCCGAGACGAGGATGCGCTTGCAACCCAGTTCGTAGTCGGGGGTGAGCGCGGCCCGCAGATCCGGGTCGTTGATGTGCCGTTCGAGATGAGAGCGGGCGATGGCTTTGGCCTCGGCGAGTTGGTGCGGTGCTAACCGGCGGGCCCCGTATCCGGCTTCCAAGTACCAGAAGACCTCCGCGCGATGTGCAGGTATGGCGTCGGGGTCCCGGCGAAATTGCCCCTTCTCGATTTCGGTGAGAGGACGGTCGAGGCGGGGCACGACGTAGGGAGCACTGCGCTGGAAGACGACGACCTCGGCGGCGGCCTCGGCGACCTCGGGGATGACCTGCGCCGCGCTCGCTCCGGAGCCGACCACGGCGACGCGCCGCCCGGCCAGGCGGGTCGTGTGGTCCCAGTCGGCGGAATGGAAAACCGGGCCATTGAAGCCGTCCAGGCCGGGGATGTCAGGGAGGAGCCAGTCGCTGAACTGCCCCGTTCCGGTGATGAGGAAACGGCCGGTGAAGGTGCCGCGCGTGGTGGTGACCACCCACTGTCGATGGGCGACGTCCCAGCGAGCTTGGGTGACCTCGGCGCCGAAGCGGATGTGAGGCCAAAGGCCCTCCTCTCGGGCGATGTCCCGCAGGTACGCGTGGATCTCGGCCCCCGGGGCGAATAGGCGCGACCAGTTGGGGTTGGGCCGGAAGGAGAAGGAGTACAGATGGGAGGGGACGTCGCAGGCGACTCCGGGGTAGGTGTTGTCGCGCCAGGTACCGCCAACGTCGTCGGCGCGTTCCAAGATGACGAAGGAGTGCTGGCCCTGGCGCTTGAGGCGAGTAGCGGTGCCCAATCCGGCGAAGCCGGTCCCGATGACCAGCACGTCGGCCTGTTGAGCGACCTCATCCCTGTCCGACCGGGCCGCAGGTCTGGGCGGGTGCTTGGTCGTAGTGGCAGCGTCGGCAGCGTTCATGGCGTCTCTCCATGCGTCACTTCGGATGTCAGACGTGGGTCTCGGGGATGAGCGATCCGCTCGGGAAGCGGCCTGGGTCGCCGTTGAACCGATCGATGAGTTGAACGAGTTGGGCCGGGCGTTCGAAGACGACGGCGTGGCCTGAGGCGATCTCGGTATAGCAGGCGTCCCGGATCGACCCGAACAATGCCTTGCTGTGCCTGACGGGTGTCATCTGGTCGTGCGTACATCCGATCACCAGGGTGGTAGCGCGCACCCGTGCAAGGAGGTGCCTGATGTCGACCGACTCGTTCAATGCCATCTGCAGGTCCAAGAATGCCCCGGGGCCGCCGGGCGCCAGCAGCGGCGCGACCTGCTCCAGGTCCGTGTGGGCGAGAAGCAGGTCCCGCTGGGCGAGGAATGGGCCGCCGAGCGCGCAGAACTCCATATAAGAGGTCAGGGCTGCGGAGCCCTCCGCGCGCAGTCGGCGCCAGACTTCGCTGCGTAGCTTTTGCTGCGGGTCGGTCTTGGCCCAGCCCGCGATCGTGACCAGTCGGCAGACCAGGTCTGGCTGGTGTGCGGCCAGCGCCGTTGCTACGACCGCTCCGAGGCAGTAGCCGACGAGCGTAACCGACTCTCCGGGCAACACAGCGCGGCATACCTCGGCGACCTGCCGTTCCAGGTGGTCGAGACGGAGATGGCCGGCTGCCCGGGTCGGCGGGGAGAAGTCGAGGCTGACCACGCGTTGACGGGAAGCCAGCAGGGGGAGCACGAAGCGGTAGTCGCGTTCCGCGCTCCCTCCGGTGCCGTGGACGAGAACGATCGGCGGACGCCATGGTCCTTGGGCGTCGCCCTCTGCCTGGGGACCGGTGTCGATATACCGGACCGGTGCCCCGTCAGCGCTCACGGTCCCCGTGATGTGGTTGGACGACTCCCGGAAGGCAGGGGGGGCTGTCATGTCTCTCCCGCGGCTGAGGTGGCAGGAAGCGAAGGCGAGTCCACGAGGTCTGGCGAGCAAGCCCAAGGCGTTGGGCAAACCAACCTTGCGGTGAACCGATCGGAGTGGCTGCTTTGCAGCCTGTTCACCGTAGATGACACGTCGCGTCTGCCCGTATCGTCAACAGAGTCACCCGGTAGGCGCTCGTCCGTACAAGTTTTTCCGCCTCAAAGTCCGCTCAACGAAATTGCTGGCCTACATCGCTACCATGGCCGTCGAGGAGAAGACATGGCACAAGGAACGGAGAACCGGCTCCTCGATTCGCCGCGTCCAAGCGGCGGCGCGAGCGTGACGGAGAAGGTAGCCGCTCTCCTAATGGCGCTCACCCGTGAGGGAGTCGGCGGTCGGCGGCTGCTGGACCTGGCGCGGGAGGCCAATGTCTCTCGGCCGACGGCCCACCGCATCCTCGGCGAACTTACCGCATCCGGCCTGGTGGAGCAGCGACCCGGACGGCGCTACGGCCTCGGCCCGGCGACGTACGTGCTCGGTTTCAGCGCCCCTTCCCCGGTCCGGAACGTGAACGCCCTACGACATGTGGCTCTGCAACTTGCGCGGCGCACCGGCTACACCGTGTACGTCGCGATCCGGCGGCTGGACGGGGTGCGCTACCTGTTGCGCGCCGACGGCTCCCATCCGATCCGCCACTATGTCGTCGACGTGGGTCAGACGGTACCGCTTGGCTGCACCTACGCGGGTATCGCCTTGATGGCCTGGCACGAGCCGGACGCGGTGGAGGCTCAGCTCAAGGCCAATTTCACCCTGCAACGACTGATGCGTGCCCCGACGGCGCCGCTAGAGGAGACGCTCACCGTGGTACGCCGCCAACTCGTCCAGGTCCGCGAGTACGGCTACTGCTTTGGCCACGGCACTGTGGTTCCCGGTGTCTCCAGCATGGCCGCACCGGTTCCGTCGAGCAGCGGCGAGCAGCCCCTGCTGGCGGTCACCGTCTCCGCCGTCAGTGCCCGGCTGACAGCCTCGTGCGCTGACCGGTTGGCGCCGCTCCTCCTGGACGCCGCAGCAGACATGTCGGCCGAAATGGACTAAGAGGGCATCCGATCTAGGTAGGTGGTATTCGGGATGTTCTTGTGACTGTGGGCCATAGTGCTCGTTGTCCGGGGCATGACCGCTCGACGGGCGTATCGCAGTGACGTCTCCGATGCCCGCTGGGCATTGATCGAGCCCGTGTTCGCCGCCTGGCGGGCGGCCCGCTTGGGGCCCGGGATGGCGGCGCGTGTTCACGACGTGAGAGAGATCGTGAACGCGATCCTCTACGTGATCCGCACCGGGATTCCGTGGTAGTACCTGCCGCACGGTGCGCCAGGACTCGCCGGGCCGCCATGCTCGTCGTGTAAAGGACGGCGGCCGGCTGCCGCCCGGCCATGCGCGCGCTGGCGGTGGCGTCGATGAGCCTGAAGCTCTCGTGGCATGGATGAGAGAGCATCAGTACAGCGCCAACAGCCTTGCCAGTGTGCTGAATTCGGGGCGGTAGGCTCTCACCGGGAAGCCCGGCACCTACGACGGCCGACATGTCCGGGAGTGGCGCGCCGGCCGGGCCAGGTGGCCCAATACGGCCACCAGGAAGGTCCTGACCAACCTCTCTGGAAAGTCGCCGGTCGCCTTCCGGTTCGTGCCACGGAGCCGAACCGGACCGGCAGCCGTACCGCAGGAGGACCCTATGCTTCGCCGCACCCTCGTCACGGGCGCCGTTTCCCTCGCTGTCGCTGCCGCCACTCCAGGTGCCCCGACCCGCAGAATCGGCATGAGCGATGTCGGACGCCTGCAAGAGAATTTCCGTACTGGGTCTCAGACCAGGCCCGCTGGTGCGGTCTCCGACGCACTTGCTGCGAAGTGCGCTTGGTTCTGTCGCATGACCTGCGCTCGCTCTCGGGCGTACACGGTTGTCTCGCTATAAGCCGTTACCTGAGCCTGCCCCCGAGCGTGCACGATTGTCTCGTCGTGAGCGGTCACCTGCACCTGCTCAAACGCGTGCACACTCGTCTCGTTATAGGCGGTCACATGCACCTGCTCATACGCGTATATCCTCGCCTCGTCGTGAGCGGTGACCTGAGCCTGCCCCCGGGTGTACACGGTCGTCTCGTTACGGGCGGTGATCTGAGCCTGCATGTAGGCGTACACTCTCGCCTTGTCGTGGGCGGTGACCTGAGCCTGCCCACGAGCGTGCACTGTCGTCTCGTCATCAGCGGTGACCTGCACCTGTCCTTCGGCGCGGACGCGGGCGGTACCCGAGGCGGTGATGTGGATGTTGCCGCGGGCGTGGATGATGCCTGCGGTCGCGTGGACTTTACTCAGGGCGATGATCGGGGCGTTATTTACCGGGGCCTGGGCAATGGTGAGGCCCTCAGCTTCGACCACAATGCACCGCGCGCCCGCAAGTTGCAGTGCCGCATCGAGCTCGGCCTGGGTCGTGACACTGACCCCGCCCCGGAACTGCCCGTAAAAGGTGGTATCCGCCTGAGCAACCAGGTTCTCCATCGGCAGACACTGGCCGATGTTCCTCCACAATTCCGCGGGTAGTTCCGGAAGATCATCCCTCCGGCCTGGGGCGGCGAAGTGTTCTTGCACAAGCGCTCCTTGAGCTTTGAACAGCGCTGAGGGGATACAAACGATCCGTGTGGTCCGGGACGCGAACTGACAGATACACCATCACATGCTTCACGCCCCGTTTAAATGACCTAAAGGTCGTTTAAACGGGCAAGGATTATCGAGCCCGCCACAGGCGTAGACGGCCGCCGCACCGCAATGAGGACCCGACTGATGACGGCTAGGAACTCAGACAGGCACTAGTACTCCAGCAGGACTTTGCTGTCTGACCTGCGGGTTTCGCCGGGCGGCGGGAGTGTAGCGGGACTTCGATCGTGCGGGGGCGGCCTCACGGGGACCGCCCCTCGATCGTGCGACAACGCCGCAGGTAGTGACAGCGGCGGGGCTACCTTCGAGGGTGATCACCGAGTACGCCGCCGCGCAGTGGGACCTCGAACTGGACGATCTCTTCCTGACCATCGGGCACCGCTTCGGCCGAGTCGAGCTCCGCCGCCGCATGCGTGACTACGTACGCGGGCTCCTCGCCCCAGTGGCCCGCAAGAACAGCTGGCAGCTGGCCGAACAGGCCGGCCACCGCACGCCCGACGGCCTGCAGCACCTCCTCGCCGGATCGAAGTGGGAGCCCGACGACATCCGCGACGACCTGCAGCGATACGTCGCCGACAAGCTCGGCGAGGCCAGCGGCATCCTGATCATTGACGACACCGGGTTCATCAAGAAGGGCACCACCTCAGCCGGGGTCCAGCGTCAGTACTTCCGGAACCGCCGGCCGGACCGAGAACTGCCAGATCGGCGTCTTCGCCGCCTACGCAACCGCCCGCGGCCGGGCTCTGGTCGACCGCGAGCTCTACCTGCCCAAGTCCTGGACCGAGGACCGGGAACGCTGCCGCACCGCAAGGGTCCCCGACGAGCGGGAGTTCGCCACCAAGGGTGAACTGGCCCGGCACATGGTGCTGCGGGCCCTCGCCTCGCCACTGCCCTTCGCCTGGGTCACTGCGGATTCCGCCTACGGAGGGGAGAGCCGATTCCGCCGGCTACTGGAACAGTCGGGCGTCGGCTACGTACTGGCCGTCCCCAAGTCCCAGTTCACCGTGGGCTGCCCACGCATCGACGGGGTGTTCGCGCAGGCCCCGGACGAAGCATGGGAGAAGATCTCGTGCGGCGACGGCGCGAAAGGGCCCCGCGTCTACCACTGGGCAGCGGTCCGGCTGCCGGCCGTCGCCGAGTTCGACTATCAGGGTGAGGTCCCTCACCGGATGAGGTGGGTACTGGCCCGGCGCAGCATCAGCAAGCCCGACGAGATCGCCTACTACCTCGCATACGCACCCCTTCAGGTCACCGTCCAGGAGCTGGTGCGGGTCGCCGGGGCACGCTGGGCGATCGAGGAGTGCTTCCAGGCCGCGAAGAACGAATGCGGCCTGGACCAGTACGAAGTCCGCCGTTACGTGGGCTGGTATCGGCACATCACTCTGGCCATGCTCGCGCACGCCTTCCTGGCCGCCACGGCACACCATCCCTGGGAAAAAGGGGCGGAACAGATGGGACCGCCGAGGCCATCGAGCTCACAGTGGCGGAGGTTCGGCGGCTCCTGGCAGCTTGTCGTGCCCGGCCCCCGCACCTGAGCGGACACCGCGGACTGCACCATGCGCTGAGCTGGTCGAACTGGCGACGCCGACGCCAGGCAGCCGCCCGCCGCTGTCACTACCTGCGGCGTTGTCGCACGATCGAGGGGCGGTCTCCGTGAGACCGCCCCCGCACGATCGAAGTCCCGCTACACTCCCGCCGCCCGGCGAAACCCGCAGGTCAGACAGCAAAGTCCTGCTGGAGTACTAAGGGACAGCGGTCGTGTACATCGGCAAGGCTGCGGGCCAGGACGGATTGAGTCGGCGGCTTGGCGACTACCGCCGCCACGCATCGGCCTGTCGGTCGGCCACTGGGGCGGTTGCTACATCTGGCAGCGGTTGGTCGTTGATCTGGTCATGGGTGGGGAACTGTCTGATACCCGGTCGTGGGTGGGTGAACTGAAGGCTCTGCACGAGCGGTTCGTGCACCGTTGCTCCCGGCCGGAGCTGCGTGAGTCGGCGCTGGCGTATATGCGGGGACTGATTGCTCCGCTGGAGCGGAAGAACGGCTGGACCTTGGCGGAGGAGGCCGGTCATGCGGGGCCGGACCGGCTCCACCGGCTGCTGAACCGGATCGACTGGGACGCCGACGAGGTCCTGGACGATGTGCGTCAGTACGTGGTCGAGCACCTCGGCGACCGAGACGCAGTACTGATCGTCGACGGCACCGGTTTCCTGAAGAAAGGAGACCGGTCAGCCGGGGTCCAGCGGCAGTACTCCGGCACGGCCGGGCGGACGGAGAACTGCCAAGTGGGAGTCTTCCTCGCCTATGCCACCGGCCGCGGCCGCACCCTGATCGACCGACGCCTCTACCTGCCGGCCTCCTGGACCGACGACCGCGAACGCTGCCGGCGGGCTGGCATCGGCGACGAGGTCGTCTTCGAGACGAAGACCGCGATGGCCCGGGCGATGGTCCGCCGGGCGATTGAGGAGAAGATCCCGTTCGGGTGGGTGACCGCGGACGACGGCTATGGCTACTCCAAGAGCTGGCGGACCGAGCTGGAGCGGGCGGACGTCTTCCATGTCATGGCCCCCACCCGGCACGACACCGTCGTCACGCGCTGGGCCCTCGACCATCCGGTCCACGACCTGTTCCATGACCTGCCGAGGCAAAAGTGGAAACGCCGCTCCTGCGGCAACGGCTCTCACGGACCACGCGTCTTCGACTGGTCCAGGGTGGAGGTCCGGCCCTGGCACTGGGTGATCGCCCGCCGCAGTGTCCGCCGCCCTGAGGAGATCTGCTACTACATCGCCTACTGCCCCGCCGACACCACACTCGACCAGCTGATCCACGTCGCCGGCAGCCGCTGGGCGGTCGAGGAGTGCTTCCAGACCGCAAAGCAGGAATGCGGCCTGGACGACTACCAGGTCCGCCGCTCCCCCGGCTGGCACCGCCACATCTCCCTGGCCATGGCCGCCCACGCCTGCCTCACCCTCCTGCGGGCCCGCGAACTCGACGCCAGCAAGCAGAAACGGATCCTCCGGCCTCGTCCCGCTGAGCCTTCCCGAACTCAGACGCCTGATCCACCGCCTCACCCACCGCCGCCCGGCATCTGTCGACCACATCGTGCACTGGTCGACCTGGCGACGCCGACGACAACACCAAGCCCGCCTCAGCCCCTACCGACAACAAGCCACAGGCCACCCGAACCTGCCCAACCATCAGGAAAATCACCGTTGCAGTACTAGGGACATTCCCGGGTCCGATCGGTTCTCGTCCGGCTGCTAATGGATACAGAAAGGGCTAAACGTATTCTATCGGTCATGGCGCTGAAGGGCAGCGTCTTCGGCCGAAGGGGCGGAGTTTCGCCTCCTGGGTTGCCTATACGGCCGGTAAGGCTTGGTCTGCCTGCGGACCACCGGCAATTGCCGGGCGCTCGGGCTGCGGCACCTCATGGACACGCCGCCATGGACTAGCTCCGCCCTCACCTCCGAGAGGACCTTCCGTGCCCCCATCCCCCGACCTCGTCCTCGACCTGGAACCCGTCGCCACCTATCGGGCTCGCCGTCATGTCGACGAACTCGTGACGGCCTTCCGCACAGGCGCCTGGAACCCGTCGCCCCTCGAGGCACACGTCGCCCAGCGGCTCCTCGCCTCGACCGCGGACGACGGCATGCTTACCTCCCGCCGGGTCCGGGCCGCTCTGCGAGAGGGGAGGACGGCCATGAGGTGCGGGAACAACGGGCTTTTCGCCCGCGTCCTCGGGGAGCTGCTGCTTGTTCTGGACGATCCCCAGCTGGTCGCCCTCGACGTGGTGGACGCGGCAGGCGAGCTGGTGGGAGCCGTGGCCTCGACCGCCCGTGGGGGCGCCGTTCTCCGTGACTTCTCTGCATAGCAACTGCGGACCGCCGTCTCACCTCTTCGTGAGGCGGCGACTCCCGCCAGGCATTCAGTTGTCGCTGTCGGCAGGCGGTGCCGGGCGCGCGCGGTGCAGGAGAAGGAAAACAACGACCGCGGCGATGAGGACGGCTGCCGCGCCCGTGACGAGAGCCAGATGCATGCCGGTGGTAAAGGCGTCGCGGGCCTGCTCCGTCAGTTCCTCCGAGCCGACCGCGGAGGCGGCCGCCAGGGAGGACCGGGCCGCTTCGGCAACGGGTGCGGGGAGCCCGCTCACATCAAGGTGGCTGCGGTAGACGGCGTCCAGCACGCTGCCGAGCACCGCGATGCCGAGCGCGCCGCCGAGTTCGCGCGAGAGGTCGTTTAGGGCGGAACCGACATTCTGGCGGGCGCGCGGGAGACGGTCGGTGATGGAGGCGGTGGCCGGCGTCATGGCCATCCCCATGCCAATGCCGAGGGGCACCAGACCGGCTGCGATCAGCCCGTAGCTACTGTCCGCGTCCAGCCCGGCCAGGACGACCAGTCCGACGGCTATCGCGAGGAGACCGACAGCCCAGGGCCCTCGACTGCCGAAGCGGGCTGTCACGCGGGGGGTCATACGGGCTGCGGGGATCATGAAGGCGGCCATGGGCAGGAGGCTGACCGCCGCCATCAGCGCGCTGTCTCGCCGGACGAGCTGCAAGTACTGCATCATCACGAAGATGAAGCCGTAGAAGGCGAAGAACTGCAGTGTGACCGAGAGCGAGCCAGCTGAGAGGCGCAGGCGCCGGAACAGCCGGGGGTCCAGCAGTGGGTAGGGCCGACGCAGCTCCCACAGAACGAATCCGGCGAGAATGACGATCCCGGCAGCGATTCCACCGAGGGTGCGGACGTTGTCCCACCCGTTGTTCGGGGCCTCGATGACCGAATAGACGAGTACGCCGAGACCCGCCACGGTTAGCACAGCGCCTGTGATGTCGATCGGATGGCGACCCGGCTCTGCGGATTCCGGCACCGCGACCAGGGTCCCGATCAGCGCGACCCCCGCGAGCAGCACATTCAGCCAGAAGACCGAGCGCCAGGACCACGCCTCCAGTACGGCTCCGGAGGCGAGCAGGCCCAGCACTGCGCTGCCACCCGCGACCGCCGCCCAGATGCTGACGGCTCGGGCCCGCTGCTCCTGGGGGAAGGTGCTGGTGATCGTCGACAGAGTCGCCGGCATCACGAAGGCCGCGGCGACGCCCAACAGAGCACGCAGGGCGATCAGCGTCGTGGCATCGCTGGTGAAAGTCGCGGCCAATGAGACACCGGCGAACAGGGCGAGGCCGCCGAGAAGGGCCTTGCGTCGCCCGAAGCGGTCACCTAGCGTGCCGGCGAAGAGCAGTAGCGACGCGAAGACGAGGCTGTAGGCATCGATGATCCACGAGAGCTCCGACTGCTTGGCATGGGTCTCGCGGGCGATGTCAGGAAGCGCCACGTTCAGTGAGGCCATCGCTGCCACGACAGTGGCAAGCGCCAGACAGGTGACCGACAGCACCGCACCGGGACGGATAGTGCGATCGGGTGCCCCTCCGCCTGACAGGACTTTCCGTTCGTACATGTCGGCTCCGAGGTCGGGTATGGGAACGCCTTCAGGCTCCCCCGCACGGGCCGCTGCGGCCATTCGACGCCCAGAGCCGTCTCGGTCAGGGGACGTACTTAGATCACCGTCTGTGAGAACTCCGCGGGCTGCGGACCGGTTGGCTCGCACGGCTGCTGACTCCGGATGGGTGGGAAGCCCCACCCGCCCGCTAGGCGGGGGCCAGGTCGGCCCAATGGTCGATCAGACCGTCTGCATCCAGGTCGGTACCGGCACCGTCGGTCAGGGCCGAGACGATCTCGGTGCCCCAGCCGTGCTCGTCCGCAGGCCTCTTGGCCGCCCAGCTGGCGGGACTCGCCTGCGTTCCGCCGTCGCTGACGTGTACCTGGACCCGGCCGGAGTCGTCGGCTGCGGCACTCATATGCAGAGCGACGGGAGGGAGGGCGTGGGTGACGGCGTTGGTGACCAGCTCCGAGATCACCAGCAGTGCGCTGGAGATCTGCTCCTCGTCCATACCCCAGGCCACCAGCACGGGGCGGGCCTGGCGCCGGGCGGCGGCCGGTGCCAGGGGGCCGTGCTCCAGAGGCAGCCCGAACTCCCTACGGCCGTCATCGGCAGCCCGCAGTGTCGGCCGTGCGTCGCCGTCGACACCACCACCAGTGCTCCCGGCGGGGCTGGCGGTAACGTGCTGATGAGTGGCGTACATGACGATCACTTCCGGGGGCTTGTAAGGAGAGCCGTTAAACCCATACAAGGCGAACCAGGCTTTTCGGACATCGGGGGGTTTCCCTAGGCTCCGTCCCTGCCCCCTAAGGCCGCCCTGTGCGGTGCCGATTACGCCATCACGTAGGTGCGGGCAGCCTGGGTCGGCGTCTCATGGAAGACGCGGTCGATCGATGCGCGCACGACACGTCATCGGCCCACACCGCGGAAACCCTCCGGGTGCGGAAGCGTCAGTGTGCTGCGGTCGATGCGGGCGAACACGCCGGACGCGTTCGTCTGGTTCGCGACATCGGACACGAGCAGGTTCAGGATTTCGACCGGAGTTCCCGTGACGCCGGCCCGCGTACCAAAGGAACGCAGCTTCTTGTACACGGCTTTGCGGCGGTACTGAAGCATCGCGGAAATCTCAGACACCGTCCCGCACCCCTGGGCAATGGCGCACAGAATTTCCAGGTCGGCCTCTGTGGAGCAGTAGGGGTGGCGCTGAGGGGAGGGCAGTTCAGTCCGGTCGACGTGAGTGAAGGCGCCTGACGCATTCGTGCCGTTCACGACGTCGGCCACGAGCATGCCGAGGATCTCGCCCGCGACTTTGACCTCTGACATCCCCGCCCGCTCACCCAGCCGCGACAGCCGGTTGGGGACGGACGTCACCCCGAGGGCGTTCGCCACATCGTTCATCGTGTGGTGGCCGCTACGAATGGCTCCGAGGATTTCGAGGTCACTCCTGGTGAGACCGGAGCCCGGCTGAGGCCGTACCGGCCTCGGAGCGGGCAGCTCGCTCTTGTCGACGCTGTTCCACACAGGTGAATACGTGGTTCCCTCGACGATGTCCTGCCAGATCTGATCGACGGCTGCTTTCGGTTTCCCGAGACCCGCCTTCCTGCAGAGATCAGAAACCCGAGATTCTACGGCTACGGGCACGAGGCCAAGGGCTCCGGCGATCTCCTCGTAGCCACGGCAGCCGTGGCTGATTGCCCCGAGTATCTGGAGTTCCCGCCGCGCGATTTTCACTCCTGGTTTCCGCCATCCTTGCGAAGAGGGGCTTTCCCGAGCTGCTATGGCGCTCTGCATACTGTCGTGAATTTTGTCGATGGGAGCGCCGCATGCTGCCAATGTGAGACAGCTTCCGGCCAGAGTGGTCGTGGCCGCCGTGTAAGCGAAGGCGGGGTTGTTGCCGTCCAACCAGTACACCTGAATCCCGACAGTCCCCCGTCAGACTCCAGGTCTCGAATGCCCCTTCAGTACCGTTTCCGCCGTGTATTTCTGAACCAGAACCCCTCCACAGCTGCCCCTTCACGCAGCCCGGAGGATCTCAGCCGGAACGCGAGGCCTGCCCAACTGGACAGTTCGTCCGGCACCCCTGTGCGAGAGCACAACGCCCTTGCGCAGCAGAGGTGTTCACCCTCCTCATGAGAGGAGATGGAACAGGTCGTCGAAGACCAGACGGAAGCTGATGCCTGTTGCGGAGAGCATGGCCCCCGGCCAGGTCTCGCTGCCCCGCTCTGCCGCCAAAACCCGCATGGTCTCATCACCCAGGGTGCGTCCTGCCCCGAAGGGGACCACCACCAGGTCAAAGAAGGCGGGGCGCATGTGGCGGGCCCGTGAGGGAGGAGGTTCGGGCGGCTCCATTCGTCCCGCCTCGCCAGATGTTCCGTGAAGGCCTGCTACACCTCGTCGCGGACGATTTCCGTCTCTTTCAAGCGGCTCCTACTCGCCGTCGAGTTCGGTAAGAGTCTCTGTGAATTCGGTGAACAGCGCGTAATTGCGGGGACCTGAAAAGTTATCCTTCTTTGCCATCATGACCTTCCCAAAGCAAAGCACCGCCCGGCTCTCGACGGCTTCGGGTGCGCTCAGCAGCGGGACAGTTTTTCCACCCATCGAGACAGGAGGTGTGCCGGAGACGCCAGGTCCGCCGGGATGATGGTGCGGGACCACCTTTTTGCCCTTCTGGGCGACGGAAGGGGCAGCCGCCGCGTCACTGCAGTGGGAATCCAAGGCGGGCCGTCGTGAATGTCCGGAAGTACGGCCGGAAGTTTGACCTTTTCCCGCACTGAAGCCAAGATGTCGAAGGTGAAGGGAAAACTATTTTCAAATGAAGAGCTCTATTATCTTCGCGAGAACGCTCAGTCCATCATGGAGAGAGCGCTCGGGAGGATGGGAGAGATCGACGCCAGAGACGGTCTAGAAATCCTGTGGGATCGCTTCGGTCAGCACTGCACGCAAGAGGCCGGCAGAGATACGGAAGTGCTGGATTTTCTCTGCTACTTTTTTGCCCGGACCGCAGGGTCCTGGATCAACGAAGGAGAACTGGATAATCCGCCACAGGCTCTTGGCGGCTACCTTATGGATCCCAGCGATTATCGCCTCAACCTGCTCCAATGGTCCTTCTGGAAGCATTTTGATGAATACGGGGGGAACCTGGCGTCCGAGTCAACACGCGAAGCACGCCTGACGCGGGGAGAGCCGCCGTCAGGAGCGTAAGGGACGGCGCGCTGTCCGGCTCGGACAAGGAGCATGCCGCGACCTCTATGCTGGCACCGCACCTGCTCCAGTCCGCGCTTGTCCACGTCGATACTTTGCTGGTGCAGAGCAGGTCCTGGCTGAGCGGACGTGGCAAAGAACCTTGGGCGATGGGGACTGGCGCGGGCTGGAGTGCTGCCTTCACTCGGACCGGGCTGCGCTCACCGCAAGGAGTGGGAGACCCGCGCGATGCAGGCTGCGATGTTTGTGAGGAGCGCGATGACGGGTTCGTTGTCACGGACCTCGCCGCGTGTCCGGGTGTCGTCGTTCTGATGTGTGGGCAACTCGTCGAAGCGCCGGGCGTGCAGCTGCGCGAGGTAGAGGCGCATGGCGTCGAGGGTGTCGGTCATGGCCTGCGTATGCGCGTCCTGCTCGTCGGGCTGTGATGCCGTCAGGGCTGCGCGGGCGTACATGCGGTAATCGGCAAGACCGGGGATGACCGCGGCGCGTGGTGTGGCGTGGACCGTGAGGACCCCGATGTCTTCTATGAGGGAGGCCAGCGCGGTGAGCGTAGTGGAGGCGTCCGCTAGCGCTTCGGTCGTACGGCCGGGTTCCCTGCTGGCGTGTTGCCGTGTGGCCCGAGCCTTGGCGAGGGCGTCTTCCGCCGAACGGCGGACACGGTCTGTGGAGGGTGCCTCGGGGTCGGAGAGTAGGTGCAGGGCAGCGTCCAGGTAGGTGGTGGCGGCGTGGGTTGCCTGGGCGGTGTGCTGGGTGAGGCGATCGTGGTCCCAGGCGGGCCACAGGAGGTAGCCGCCCAGGAGTGCGGCGGCGCTGCCGAGTACCGTCATGGCGATGCGTTCGAAGGCTGATACCCAGTCGTCCTTCTGTGCGACATCGCCGATCAGCAGCACCACTGGGGTGCCGAAGAACACCCAGAACGCGTAGTTGACGGGTCTAAGGGCGAACCCTGCGCTGATGATCGCAAAGAGGAGGACGGCGACAACCGCAGGGTCTTTGACGCCTGCGATGAGGAGTGCGGCACAGGTGCCGCCGATCAAGTTGCCGGCGATGCGTTGTCCGGCGCGTTCGAGGGTGGTGCCGTAGTGAGGACGCAGGACGCGCAGGACGGCCAGGGTTGCCCACTCGCCGTGCGGAAGGCCCGTCACCGTGACCAGGATGAAGACGGCGGCGCACACGGCCGTGACACGCAGGGCGTGGCGGTAGGTGGAGGAGCTGAGCGTCATCGCGGCGCGCAGTCGCGCTGCGTCGAAGCCGATCTTGCGCGGTGGGGGAGGAAGAAGGTGGGTGGAAGCGGTTGCTGCCAGAGCACCGGCTTGCCGGCGCGCGATGAGGGCAGCGCTGTGGATGCGTTCCAGAAGCCGACGCTGACGCGCCGCTGTGGCGAGCAGCGGGTACGGTTCCTGGCCGAGGGCTGTCCGTGCACGCATGGCGTCGCAGGCGAGTACAAGATCCGTCAGCATCTGGGTCGTATCCGGCGCTGTGGCCGCGTGGCCCGGACGGGTTAGCAGGCGCGCGGTCTGGGAGAGGTGGCTTGCCAGTGCCTTGGCGGCGGCGGTGAACTGTCGGCGAATGGGGGGTGGCGGAGTGCCGGACTGGGCCAGTGCCGCAGTGAGGTCGGTCAGCAGCACGGCCTGGTGCAGCAGCGGATCGACCCCGGCCGCCAGGCCTTCATCGCCACCCGGGCCATGCAGCTTCAGAGCGGTCCGCTCTGCCCTGCGCAATGCGGGAACCATGCTCGCGCCGCCACCGTCGCGGCCTGAGCCGGAAGCAGTCCAGATGAGGCGGTGGCCGGCTTCCCGGTACGGTTCGGCTGCGGCGGCCAGGATGCTGCGCAGACGTGGGGCGGGGGTGAGCAGGCCGGTAGCGGCGGCGTACCAGAGGCCACCGCCCAGTACGAGAAGCGCTGCCTGTAACTCGCTGCCTGAGGAACCGGAGCTGCTCTGGCCAGCTCCGGCCAGGAGGGCGGTGGCCGGCATGGTGCTCAGTCGGGCCACCGTCCCGTGCACCGCCTCGCCCATGGCGGAGATGAATACCAGCACCACCAGCAGGGCAAGAGCGAGCGGGAGCAGCCCAGTAGACAGTTCCCCGGCCCAGAACGCGAACGCGTTGACGACACCCGCCGCAGCTAGCCCCGCCGTCCGCTGCCAGCGGGGACCACCCTTGTTGGTGAACGCGCCCACATATGCGCCCAGGCACGCCAGCGCCCCAGCCTCAGGCTCACCGGCCACCGCGCCCACCAGCAGGGGCAAGCCCACGGCCACCCCGTTGACCAGCCCCGCTCCGACCGCGGGCCTACTGCCCTCGGCCGGAGCAAACAATCCGGGCAGCCAGGCCCGGCCCCGCAGCCTTCTCAACACCGTTGGCAACGGCCCCTGAGGACCGCCTGCTCCGGAACATGACCCTGCCTGGCGTTTTCGAGCTCAGCACGCCCAGCGGAGGGCGGCAGTTCCAGTGCGGTGTCGATCGCGTAGAGGGTGAAGAAGTACTTGTGCGGACCGTGACCGGGCGGCGGTGCCAGACCGATCCAGGTGGTGGTACCCCTCGTGGTGCCCCCCTCCACGCCCAGCTCTTCGTCGGTTTCGGCAAGGCGGCGCTGGTCTGCGGGGATGTTCGATACCACCCAGTGGTTGAGGATCCCGTCCGAGCGCCTCCTTGACGCATTCGGATCGGGTGCCGCCCCCGCCGGTACCTCGTCGAATTCCAGTGGCATCCTGGGTTCTCTCCCGTCCACCGAGTGCTCAGCCGGAATGCAGCCACCGTCTTGGAACGACGACCTCGCCATCTTCATAGCGACATACTGGGCTATTCGTCCTTGCGTCTGCCCCTTGCCGCCCCCTGACACCCCGCCCCGACTGTCGCGGTCAATATTGGATCTACCTCGGCAGCGCCCGAAGGGTAG
The DNA here is from genome assembly GCF_055609145.1 of Streptomyces sp. NPDC036822. Lineage (NCBI taxonomy): Bacteria > Bacillati > Actinomycetota > Actinomycetes > Kitasatosporales > Streptomycetaceae > Streptomyces > Streptomyces sp. NPDC036822. The sequence continues at coordinate 75,315 of NZ_JBVJPY010000019.1, read as the reverse complement.
GGCGGCCGTGACGATTGAACCTATGACCGGATTTGGGGAGCGGGGGCAGTGGCGGTGCTTCAGCGGCATTCGGCGGCCGGCAGGAGTGACTCCAGCGGGTCATGGAAGATGTTCTCCGGACGAAGACCCTCGTCGCCCAGGATTTGAATTCCCTTCCGGACCATTCCCACCGGTCCGGAGACGTAGGCGTCGTACCCGTACCACGGTCCGAATTCCCGCACGGCATCGGCCATCTCTGACACATCGCCTACCACTGCTCGCACGTGCAACGGGGGGTACCTCTGCTTCAGACGCAGCAGCGCGTCCATCTCGTACAAGTCGTCACCGTTCCTCGCCCCGTAGAAGACCTCTACCGGCCGCTGCCCGCCCTGCCCGACCACGTCCTCCACGATCGCCTTGACAGGAGCAATTCCGGTCCCGCCACCGAGGCACAGCAAGCCGCTTTGCATCCTGTGGTCGACGACCATGGAGCCCTGAGGGGGCCCCAGCCGCAGCCAGTCCCCGGGGCGGGCTCGATGAACCAGGGCGTTCGAGACCCAGCCCGCCGGGCGGGCTCTGACATGGAACACCAGCAGATCATCGGCGCGCGGCGCCCCCGCGAAGGAGTAGTGGCGCCACACCCGCGGCCACCAGGGAGTCTCCATACTCGCGAACTGGCCGGGAATGTAGGGGTACGGCTGATCGGTGCGCACCATGATCTCCGCGACCTGCGGCGCTCTGATCTCGTGCGAGACCACTTGCGCCTGCCACCACGGCGGCGCTGTCCGTTCATCGACCGCGGCGGCGTCCGTCATGATGTCCGCGATGGCCTGGTACGTACGCGCCCACGCCGCTTCGGTCACGTCGTCCCACGTATCGGGTGCGTAGGAGGAGAGCGCGCCGATCAGGGCTTCGCCGACGGCGGGGTAGTGCTCCGGCAGGGTGCCGTACTTGCGATGTCCCCGCCCGAGGTCCTGGAGGTAGCTGGTCAGCCGGGTGGGGCTCTCCATCAGGTCGGCGGCCGTGAGCAGGGCTTTGAGGAGGCGATCGCGCTGAGCGTCCATGGCGGGCGGGAAGAGTGCCCGGAGGTGAGGGTGCCGGACAAACAACAGGGCGTAGAAGTGCGAGGTCACCTTGTCGGCGACTGGCGCGATCTCCCCCAGCGTTCGCTGCACGAGGAAGGAATCCGAGGGGGGCCGGAGAGTGACTCGATCGGATCCCGAATCCCCGATGGGCATGTGTGCTGGGGAAGCAGCGCTCGGCACGGACGGGAGGGAATTTCGCCCCTGCCCCTCGCCCCCTTCCGCGGCCTCGAACACCTCGACCGTCCGGGCCTGCCGAGCTCCGGGGTCGACTTCGCCGAGCTTTCTCTTCGGGGTGAACCAGCCTCGTGAGGGGGCGGATGCCTCCGCATTAACGTACGAGGTCGGCTCATCCATGTCATCACCTGCAGTTGCTCGCTCTCATTGCATCGCTCGTCCGAAGCGCTTCACCCGGCAGTGGCATCTGGTACCGCCTGGGATTCCGGAGGACAGCGGCCGGCAACGAGAGGGACCGAGCCGCCGCTCCAGAGTGGAGCGGCACGCCAGGGAGATGCCAGCAATTCGTCCCGATACGGGGGCAGATCCCGTCGCCCGTTCGGGAACAGGTGCGGGGCGGCGGGGGTGAGTTCCGTGCTCGGGGCAGACTGGTCCACCCGTCGGTGCCCGTCCGGCGGCCTTCATGACGATGCCGTTCGGCGGCGTCGCATCCGGCTCACCCGATCCGGGTGAGCCGGCCGATGAGGGACGGAGTGGTGAGGTCCTTCTGCAGTGCGACGGGAACCTCCACACCGTCGCTGCTCGTACCGACGGACAACGTGCCTACCACGGTTCCGGATGCGGCGGCGCGTGGGAGCTGCCGGCCGCCTTCGGTGAGGGTGATTCTCGTGGTCCTCGACGGCCATCCGATTACCTGGACGTCCTTCGTGGCGACGAGCGGGACTCGTTCGCCGAGGCCGTTCTCGAGGTATGCCACGACTTCACCCGAGCGCGCGAGAGAGCGGCTCTCCAGTGTGTCCCGCGTCGCCAGCATGAGTCTCTTGCTCGCGGCAAGTACGGTGTCGATGATGGGTGCGCGGTGCTGCCCGAGCACGGCGCCGACGATCAGCTGGTCGGTGTCACCGATCCGCTTCTCGGCGGCCCACAGCAGGTTGCCGCCCGCTCTGGTGGTGGTCCCGGTCTTGATGCCCAGGGCGCCGTTGTACGGAACGAGCCGGTTCCAGTTGGTCCATGTCCGGCCGGAGGGATCCTCCCAGCTGGGCAGTCTGGTGATGTCGAGCAGTCGATCGACCTGAACGATCTTCAGGCCCAGCTTGACCTGGTCCTCGGCGGTGCTGACGGTGGTCGCGTCCAGGCCTGAGGGGTCCGTGTAGGTCGTGTTCGACATGCCCAGTTCTTCGGCGGTCCGGTTCATCTTGTCGACGAACTTGTCCAGGGAGCCGGAGTCCCAGCGCGCGAGGAGCCGGGCGATGTTGTTGGCCGACGGGATCATGAGGGCGGCGATCGCGTCGTACTGGGAGATCCGGTCGCCTTCTCGGACCGTGTTGAGCGTACTTTCGTTGTTCGACCTGTCTCGCTGTCCCTCGACCGCGGCGGTCCTGTCGATCCCGATCAGCGGGCCCTTTTTCCCCTCTTCGAGGGGGTGGTCACGCATGATGATGTAGGCCGTCATCGCCTTCGCGACACTCGCGATGGGAACGGGTTTTTGCTCGCCCGACCGGCCGATGGCACCGGCCCCGACGGCCGTCACGGATGCTTGTCCTTCCTCGGGCCATGGCAGGGACGGCTTCTCGCCCGCGAACGTGTGTCTCACCGGTGTGGCGAGGACGAGATGCGGGTCGGGCAGTGGACGGATGAGCTGCACGCAGGCGAGGAGTCCGGTGATCAGCACCACGAGCGGGAAGCAGCTGATGGCCGGTCGCGGAGCGGACGGTCGGGCGTGACGCGATGATCTCGGGTTCCTGTGCTCACCGCGCCGTCGCGTGCTCATAGGCGTCTTTCGTCACTGAGCAGGCGGAAGGGCAGGGGAGACATGAAGCCAGGAGAATTCAGGCTGCCCGCGAGGCTCCATCCCTCGCGGGCGTCCATCGGGGAATCTGTGCCGCCCTATCGGGAAGACGCCGGGTAGTAGTCGTGACCGGCTTCCGGTCGTGACCCCCTCGCCGGGGCGTCTTGGAGCGCGGTTCGGCTCGGCGGCACCGCGCTCCGCGACGGGCGGCTACCCCCGGCCAGCGGCCGCCCTCAGCCCGTCAGCGGCCATGAGCGAGGATGTACGTCCGTCCGCCCGGCAGCGCGGTGATGCCCACGCCGGATGCCGCCAGGGGACGGCCCCATGCGCGCTCCAGCGGCTCGAACGGCGCCCAGTCCCGGCCCGCGGGCCGCACGGAGTGCCAGGCGTTGCCGTCCATGCCGACGGCGGCGATCTGGGCGGACCCGTCCGGCAGTGTGGTGATCGAGACCGCCCAGCCCCGCATGGGGTCGTTCGGCCTCCACTGCGGATTGGTCCAGGCGGAGTTGATCCCGCCGCGCGTCTGGGTCATGAGCCAGACCTTGTTGTCCAGACCGATCGCGGCGATCTGGACCGCGTGGTCGGCCGCCGCGCTGAGGGCGAGATCGAACCCTGCGAAGGTCGGCCAGCCGCCTACGCCGGGAACGGTCGTCCAGCCTCTGCCGTCCCACAGGCCGTCCGCCCGTCGTCCGGTCAGTTGCATCGGTCCGTTCTGGTCGGACGCGAGCACCTTGATGGAACTGTCGGGCAGCCCGGCGACAGCCACATCCCCGGCCTTGAAGACCCGCTGGTCGTTGCCCGCGACGCCGGTCCAGCCCTGTGGCTGCCAGGTGCCGTCCGGACGGCGCAGGGTATGGACCAGGTTCCCGCTGCTGTCGACGGCCACGGCGTGCATCGTCCCGTCGGGTGTACTCGTGATCGCGAGCGGTCCACCGTTGAAGCCCTTGTCCACGGAGTCGCTGTTGACCCGCCTCCAGCCCTGCCAGGTGCCGTCGGCGAGTCGGATGGTGTGATACATCAGACGGTCGAGTCCGTACGCGAGGAACTGGAGTGATCCGTCCGGCATGGCGGTCACGGCCCGCTCGCCGCCGGCGAACTCGGGTGAACCGTAGGCCCCGGGCAGCGCCTGCGCGGCCGGCCAGCCCCCGTCGGCCCGATGCTCGGTGCCCATCAGAGTCCCGGGTGCCGTCGTCGGGGTGTTGTTGGCGATGATCGCCCGGCTCACGTCCCCGCGGTTGATGACCGAGCCGTCGGCTCGTTTCCCGGCCATGTCGACGTAGTCGATCTGCACGACGTTCGTGTTGTCCGCGATGGACGAGTGGCGCCAGTCGCCCTCCAGTCTCGCGAGCAGCCTGATGTTGTGCTCGCGAGCCAGATGGAGCATGTACGGCCTGCCGTGGGGCTTGTAGTTCATGCCGCTGAGGACGACGTCCTGCACAGCGCCGGGAATGGCGAGAGTGGAGTCGACGGCTCCCGACAGCACGAACACCTTGCTCGGATCCCCGTTGTCGGTGGAGAGCACCTCGTGCATGCGCGTGATGGCCGTCCCGCTGATCTTGTCGATGGTGGGGTTCCGCAGGGGGTTCTTGAGGGCTTCGAGAACGAGCCCGCCCCAGTCCTTGTTTTCGACGTAGCTGTTCCGGCCCTCTATCCAGCTTCCTGGCCATACCCAGGGTTCACTCGAGGACGATTTGGTGTCGATCAGGACGACGTTGGCCCTCGCCGCCATGAACTGGCTGTAGGTAGATGTCGGCGACAGTCGGTGCCTGTCGGCGATGCGCGCGGTGCCGATCGCCTCTCCCAGCCGCCTGACCGCTTCGGTGTTCGCTCCCGCGTCTTCCTGGGGAGCGGACGTCCTCAGCTCGATCGTGACGATCTCGGTCGGATGGCTGCGGATCCACTCCGCGATCTCGTTGATCTCGCCCTTGCGGCCGGTGGCCGGATCGTCGAAGAAGAGACCGCCCAGGGGGCCTCCATGGTAGGTGTACCACGCACCGTTCTGCTTGCACACGCGGAGGTCCAGATACCGGGAGCCGTTGTCGAGCTGCTCCTTGATGGAGGACATCTGGGTGATCGAGATCGCCGCCGCGAGTTGCGGATGATCCTTCGCCAGCTTCGCGTTCGACGCGGTGTCGCAGACACCTGACGTGTCCGTGATGCTCCAGGATCCCGCATCGTGGCTGCCCGGCATGACGATCTTGTTGAGTGGCCGGTCTCCGATCACGTTCCGGGTCTGGTCCATCCATCGAGGAAGATCGACACCGGCCGGATCGATCGCGCTCAGAACAGAAGCGGCCGCGGGGGCCGCCGCCGCGGTCGCCGGACCCGGCAGGCCGGCCAGAGCCGCGAGGGCGGTGACGGGTGCCCACGCGAGGATCACCGGCCTACGGCAGCGGAGCGAGTCGTGAAGAGCCATGCGGGTTCCATTCGCTAGGTCGTGTGATCGGTTACTGATACTGATCGGTAACCAGTTCCCTGACCGTGAACCTAGTGCACGTCCACACGCTGCGGAACTCCTCAACAGGCCTTGAAAATAAGGGATTTGAGCCTGCTTCGCTCCTGTCCCGGACGCATGTCGGCGATCCCGGACCTCCTTGTCCGAGGTCCGGGATCGCCGGGTACTGCGGTGGTCTCGTCACATGACCACGCGGGGGTGATATGGGAGGTGTGTCGTGACTCCTTGTCGGGTGGAGTGGGGTGTTATCCGGCGTCGCTGAACCGTGCCGCGGACGCTCTCAGGAAACCGCCGCTGGCCGCGGTGACGGACACCTTGGGGGCTTGGCCGGCCGCGAAGTCGTAGGTTCCGAGGTCGATCCAGCCGGTTCCGGCGGTGTTCTGGTTGACGGTCTTGGTCTGGTTGCCGGTCGCGGTGGCGATCGTGTAGGTAACCCACGTCGCGCTGGTGCCGCCCGGAAGGGCGACCTCGACCTTGTAGGTCGACGCGGCCGTCTTGGCCGGGGCCGTCCACACCACACGGGGCGCGGGCGATGCCGTGGGGTCGGCGTAGACGCTGGGATACCCGTCCGTCGTGGTGAGGGTGCTGGGGCTCCAGGTGCCGGTGGTGGTGAAGGGGCGGGTGCCGTCGGTTCCGGCCGTGGTGTCGGCGGGGGTGATGATGGCGCCGCAGTCGGTGGTGCCGCCGGTGGCCAGGGGGGCGGTGGAGGTGGACAGGATGGTGCCGGTGCCGGCTTGGACGGTGTAGGAGCCGCCGTTGGCGCCGAGGGCGAACTGGGTGGAGCTGCCGGCGACCTTGGTGGTCGTGGTGGTGCCGCAGGCGGTCCGGTTGATGTTGTAGAAGGAGGGTGCGGGGACGGGTGCTGTCCAGGTCAGGGTCTTGTCGCCCTGTTCGCCGGTGATCTTGGCGTTGGTGGCGGGGGCCTGGGTGGTGGTGAGGGTTCCGGTCCAGGCGGAAGAGATTCCGTCGGGTCCCACGGCCTTGATGGAGACGGGGTAGCTGGTGCCGGGCTTGAGGTTGTCGACGGGGATCAGGTCGACGGCGGAGCGGTTGACCTGGAACGGGGTGCCGCCCGCGACGGAGACCTCGTATCGGATGGTGCCGGGGGCGGGGGTGACCGCGATGGCGCCGGAGGTGGGTCCGCCGAGGGTGCCGGTGACCTTCAGTGCGGGAGCCTGGCCGGCGGTGGGAACGGTGCCCTCGACCTTCTCACTCCAGGCGGTCAACGCCGTGCCATCGGGGTTCAGGCGCCGGATCTGCAGGGCATAGGTGTGACCGGGCGTCAGACCCTCGACACGCGTACCCGGCCGGTTCGTCGTCTGATAGTCCTTCACTTTGGTACCCGTGCTGGTGTCGGTCACCGTCACCTGGAACTTGCCGAAACGACCCACCGGATCGGTCGGGCCGGCCAGGGGGGCGCTGGTCTCTGTGTATCCGAGGACCAGGCCGTGGTCGATCGGCATGACCTTCACGGGGTTCGGTCCGTAGGGCAGGGTGCCGGTGGGGGTCAGCTTGGTGGTGTCGGGGGTGCTGCTTCCGGCCGCGTTGTCGGTGGTGACGGAGACCGTGTACTCGGTGCCGTTCGTCAGACCGGTCAGGTCGGCGAAGGGCTCGAACGTGGACTTCGTCGCGGCGACCGTTCCGTCGGGGGCGGTGGCCTTCACCGTGTGCTTCAGCCCCTCGACGACGTCACTGAAACGGACCCGTACCGAGCCGTTGGCGACGGCCGTCCCGGTGATCTCCGGCTGCGCCGGAGCCTTGAGGTCCTTGAACGAGACGGCCTCCTGGTATCCCAGCGGCGACAGCAGCGAGACACGGACCTGCGCGGCGGCATCGCTGTGCTTCCAGGCCACCGGGACCTGCAGCGCCGCGTCACCCGGCTTGATCTGCGGCAGATCCACCACCGCACCGCCGACGACGGCGCCGTCGGTGCCGGTGACCTTCACGGCCAGCTTGTAGCCGGACAGCGTCCACGACGGACCGGCCGTGGCCAGCGGCCCGCGCGGCGTCACCGTCACCACCGTCTCATCGGTGCCGTTGTCGTTCTCCACCCCGGCGACCACGATGCTCTTCACCGGCGCGTTCGCTGCCTGCATGGCCCCGTAGGAAGCCTTCTGGCGGCCCCACACGTCCACGTCACCGTAACCGCGCACCCTGTTGGGGCTGCTGTCGTTGTAGGTGCTGCGGTAGTCGTTGTAGGTCCACTGCGACCAGCCGAACAGATAGTCCTTGTTCGCGAAGAACGACTGGGCCCTGTTACCGGTCTCGGTCTTCTGGTCGACGCTCTCCTGGCCGGTGTGATACCCGCCCTGGTTGCCGAACTTCATGTCGGTGCTGTACTCCGAGATGAACATCGGCTTCGTCGGGTAGAGCTTATGGGCCCACTGCACGCCGCCGTCGAAGCTGCCGTACAGGTTGATGGCGACGAAGTCCATGTACTGCGTGCCGTCCTTCTCGCCGCAGTTGGTCTCACCCGTGGCGCACGGGACGAACTTCGGATCGTTGATCTTGTTGTTCACCTGGGTGACGTACCGGGTGGGGTCGATCTTCCTGGAGAAGGCGGCCATCCGCCGGTCGTACGTCCTGCCCGCCTCGGTGTGCGAGGCGAGTTCGTTGCCGACGGACCAGGCGAAGATGCTGGGATGGTTGAAGTCCTTCTGGACCTGCTCGGCCATCTGCTGCTTGATGTTGGGCAGGGCGGTCGTCAGGTTGGCGTTGTCACCCCAGACGGGGGTCTCGCCGATGATGAGCATGCCGATGCGGTCGGCGTAGTCCAGGACGGCGGGGGCCTGCGCGTAGTGCATGAGCCGGGTGACGCTCATGCCCGCGGACTTCATCATGTCCAGGTCGCGCCGGATCTTCTCGACCGGCTCGGTGCTGCCGTCGACCGGGTCGTCGGAGACCCGGTTCGCGCCCGCCATCTTCAGCTTCTGGCCGTTGAGCAGCATGTTGGTGCCGTCGATCTTGACCTGGCGGATACCGAAGGTGTCGCTGATAGCGTTGACGACCGTGCTCGGGGCGGAGCTGTGGGCGACGGAGACTCCGAAGCGGTAGAGGTCGGGGTCGTCGAGCTGCCACAGGGAATAGGTGTCCGCGTCCAGGTCCGCGTGGAGCGTGACCGGTGCGGTCTGCCCGGCCGGGATGGTCGCGGTTCCGGTCAGCCCGGTTGCCCCGGGCACGTCCGCGCCGGTAGCTGCCGAGGTGATCGATCCCTTGACGGTGACCTGCTGGTCGGTGCCGCTGGTGTTGCGGACGAACACCTTGCTCGTGACCGAGGCGGTGCCGTCGGTCAGGTTCGGCGTGGCCGTGATCTCCTGCCGCGTGACGGACAGCGGCTGCGTGGTCGTCAGACTCACGTCCCGGGACAGACCGCCCCACGGGTACCAGGCGCCGGTGGTGACGGTGTTGTCGGCCTTGACGACCACCGTGTTCGTGCCGCTGGGGTTGATCGCGGAGGTGACGTCCATCTGGAAGGCCGTGTAACCACCGGTGTGCGCGTCCGTCTCGGACCAGACGAGGCCTGTGCCGTCCTTGCCGTCGGTAGCGCTCGTCGACGCGTCGCTGAGGGCGAGGGTCTTGACCGGCTTGCCGTTGACCCATACCTGGCAGGTCCGGTAGCAGGCGTCGATGTTGAGCCAGTAGCGGGCGTCGGCGTCGCCGGCGTGGGCGACGGTGAAGGAACGCTGGTAAAAGGCCACGCCCCGGTAGGTGTTGTAGGCGTCACGCAGGTCCCAGTTCCCCGGAACCGGCAGGCTGTCCCAGCCCGCCGTGTCCGCGCCCGGCGTGGACAGCTTCACCGGGTCGACCGGACTGGCCGTGTTCTCGGTCTTGAAGTTCCAGGTTCCGTTCAGGCTCTGCGTCGGATTGCCGTGTGTGACCTGATGACCCGGAGCGTCCTGGTCGGGCGCCTTGAATGTGCAGCCGGCGGCCGTCGTGGGATGACCTGCCGGGGTGCTGCTGAGCGAACGGACCGTGACCGGGCCCACGGCCATCTTGCTGTGGTAGGACCCCAGGGCGAACGTGCCACCCGCCGTCGGAGAGGTCTCCGCGGCCACCAGACGCCCACCCATATATGCCGCCGTGATCCCGCCCGCACGCACGATCCGCACGTCCAGCCAGTCCCCGGTCGTCACCGGTGAGTCACCGGAACACTTCACCGCCCCCGCCAAGGGCGCGGTCACCTGAACCCCCGCCCGACCAGAGGGCTTCACACCCGTGATCTGAACGGCGATGTCCTTCGTCGTCGGATTGTCCGCGTCCTGCATGTCCATCACGAACGACACCGTGCCGTCCGGACGGATCTCATCCACGCGGACCTTGGTCGTCAGCTCATACGCAGCCGGCAGGCTCAGCGCACCGGAAGGACGCAGATAGCTCCCGCCCGCCGCCGCGGTCGTATCGACCAAGACGGCACCGTCGTTCACCGCCCAGGCGGCACCCCCGGCAGGAACCTGAGTCCTTGTCCAGTTTTCCAGACCACCGGAGAAATCATCACTGAACACAGCGTCGGCAACGGCCTGAGCCGAGAGCATGCCGGGCGAAGCCGTCGAAACGGCGAACACGGGCGGAGCCCCGAAACCGACGACCAAAGCCGTCACAGCGGCACACGCGCCGATCGCGGGACGTCTCATCGAAGAAGAGAACAAGGCTAAGCCTCCTGACAGGAAGATGACTGCCGAGTGCACTCGCACTCACAGGCGCCCGCTCAACCGGACGATTCGATCCGCACACCAGATCGGCCGTGCATCAGTGGGCATTCAGAAGCTGATTGATGAAACTCCTGTGAATATGACGAGAAGGGTGTCCGCCCTCCATTCGCCCGTCAAGTGTCCTTTGGGGCAATGCGCGGAGCCGATCCCCAGCTCTCGGACGCGGGGCACCCGCGGTCTAACAAGGAGCTGACGCGCCTCTCCTGACCTGAGAGGAACGGTCCTCCCCTCCCGCGGCCGAACCGAGACATGAGTCGGCGGCCGTGCTCTTCTCGGAGAAGACCACGGCCGCCGGGCGGGGACCGGCCCGCTCCCCCACGTCGAGGAGGCGGCGCGGGAGCGGAGCGGGAGCGGGCCGGTATCGGTGCCGCGGGCGTGCGGGCCCCGGCACCGGATCGGGGGCCGTCAGTCCTTGAGCAGCTGGGTCGCCTGCTCGCGTGCCGTCTGCATGGCCTGCTTGGGCGAGGACTGGCCGACGAGCGCAGCCTGGACCTGCTGTGCCACGGCGCTGATGATCTGGGCGTTCTTCGCGAACGCCCAGAAGGGCCCGGGGGTCGCCGTCGCCGTGATGCGGCGCGTCCAGTCGGTGGTGAAGGTGTCCGCGGCGATGTCGCGGGCGGCAAGGCCCTTGCTGGTGGCGGGGGGCAGGCCGACGGCCTTGAAGTACTCGGTCGTGGTGGCCACGTCGGAGGTGGTCTTGAGCGCGAACCGGGTAGCGGCGTCCTGGCCGTCCCCCTTGATCACCACGATGACGTGGCCCCACAGCAGCGCCTGCGGGGAGTCGCCGGCCTTCAGCACGGGCCGGGAGAACGGCACCATCGCCCGACCCAGCTTCTTCGGGTCCTTCGCGTTCGCGAGCGTGGAGGCCTTGCCGACGATGGCGTCGTCGTAGAAACCGACGGTGCCGCGGCCGAACAGGGCACGGGCGCCGTTGCGGTCCACGTCCTTGGCGATGAGCTTGTCGTCGTACAGCTTCTTGTACCAGGTGACCGCGTCGATGGAGGCGTCGTCGCCGATGACGACCTTGCCGTCCTTGAGGATGGGGGACCCGAAGGTCTGCATCCACGGGAAGATGTCACCGAGCTGCGCGATCGCGGTGGAGGCGGCGTACGGGGTGACGCCCTTGAGCTCCTTGAGAGCGCGCAGCGCGTCCTCGAATTGGGCGATCGTGGTGGGTGCCGTCTTGATTCCGGCTTCATTCAGCAGGTCCTGATTGCCGATGAGCCCGATCGCGCCGGTGGTCCACGGCAGTCCGTACTGCGTTCCCTTGTACTGACCGCTGGCGAGGCCGGCGACCGTGTAGCCACCCGAGAGCGCCGGCTCACCGAGGTCGGCGAGGCTGCCGGTCTGGGCTATGGCGGCCAGCCAGGCGATGTCCAGCTGCACAGCACCGGAGACCTGGCGTCCGTTGAGCTTAAGGCTCAGCTCCTGGAGGTACTGGTTGTACGGCATCGTGGTGGTGCTGATCTTGGAGCCGTTGGTGGATTCCCAGGACTTGATGAAGCTCTCGATGGTCGGCTTGTAGGCCGGCTCGCTCAGCGACCACGAGGTGAAACCGAAGTCCTTGGCGCCGGTGTTGCCGCCGGAGCCACTGCCTCCGGGGGCGCAGGCGGAGAGAACACTGGATCCGGCGATGCCGACGGCGCCGATGCCGGCGGCGCGCAGCAGGCTGCGACGGGAGAGGTCGGAGAGGGACATGGCGCCTCCAAGGCGAGTGGGCGTACGGCGGGTGGGGGACGGGTGTGCGGGGGGGGGGAGCGGGGGGGGTTACTTCACCGAGCCGGCGGTGAGACCACCGACCAGGAAGCGCTGGAGGAACATGAAGGCGACGACGACGGGGAGGGAGACCACCAGCGACGCGGCCATCAGCGTGGGCCAGGAAGTCTGGGTCTCACCGATGAAGGTGTGGACCAGGCCCGGCGGCAGGGTCATCGTGTTGTTGTCGGACAGGCTCAGCGCGAAGACGAAGTCGTTCCAGCCCCGTACGAAGGCGAAGAGTCCTGCGGCGGCCATACCCGGTGCCGCGAGTGGTGCGATCACGGAGTGCAGCGTGCGCCAGCGTGAGGCGCCGTCGATGGCGGCGGCCTCCAGCAGTGCGTCGGGGATCGTGTCGAAGATGCCCTTCAGCATCCACACGCACAGGGGGAGCGTGAACGTGCTGAACGACAGCACGAGCGCGGTGTAGCTGCCCAGCATCCCGAACTGGCGGAACAGCGCGTAGAGCGTGATCAGCAGCAGCGACTGGGGGAACATCTGCGAGGCGAGCACGAAGTTCATCAGCGACCGGCGGCCGCGGTAACGGAACTTGGAGAACGAGTAGCCCATGTACGTGGAGATCACCACGCTGAGGAACGCGGTGGTCAGCGAGACGATAACGCTGTTCTTGAGGTAGTGGAACAGCGGCCCGTTGTCTAGCACCGCCCGGAAGTTCTCGAAGGTGACGGAGTTCGGCACGAAGTCCGGAGGGAACTGGAACACCCGGTCAGCCGGGCTGAGCGCGGTGACGAGCATCCAGTACAGAGGGAACAGGGCGAACAGCCCGATCACGAGGAGGGCGGTCCAGGCCAGGGCCCGGGAGCGCACGAGGTCCGGGCGGATCCGGGGGCGGCGCGCGCTCTGCGGGGGGAGCGACCGCTCCTCGGCACGGGTCGGTTCCAAGGTCGTCGCGGTCATGAGCGGTCCTCACGGTGAGACAGGTACAGGTAGCCACCGACCAGCGCGAGCAGGAGCAGCATCCACAGGCCGCCGAGGGCGCTGGCCCGGCCGAGGTCGAAGCCCTGGAAGGCGTCCTGGAAGACGGCGACGGCGAAGGTCTGCGTGGAGTTGGCGGGGCCGCCTCCGGTGAGCACGTAGATGGTGTCGAAGTGCTGGAAGTTCCAGATGAACTCCAGCAGCAGGGCGAGCAGGCCGATGGAGCGCACGCTGGGCCAGGTGATGGAGGTAAAGCGCCGGAACATCCCCGCGCCGTCGACGGCGGCGGCTTCGTACAGCTCGCCGGGCACCGTCTGCAGGCCGGCCAGCATCATGACCATCATCCAGGGGAAACTCGCCCAGGTCTTGGTCACGATCACCGCGAGCATGGCCGTGCCCGGCTCACCGAGCCAGGACACGGCCTCATCCATCAGGCCCAGCTTGATGAGCACCCCGTTGAGCAGTCCGTAGTTGGCGTTGAAGATCCACATCCACAGGAACGAGGTGACGACGCCCGGGATCACCCAGGGGAAGAGGAACAGGCCACGCATGAAGCCGCTGCCCTTCAGGCCCGCGTTGAGGGCGAGGGCGAGGGCGAAGCCGATCCCGAAGGCGGCGACGGTGGTTCCTCCGGCGAACACGAGGGTGTGCTCGAGCGTGGGCCAGAAGTTCCGTTCCAGCACGTCGGCGAAGTTCGACAGGCCGACGAACTCCCGGCCGGGGAACCGGAGGTCCTGGCGGAAGAAGCCGGTGGTCAGCGAGGCGAGCAGCGGATACAGGATGATCGCTGCGAACAGCGCGAGCCCCGGCAGGACGAGCAGCACCGCGAAGGTGCCGTCGGACAGTCGTGGGCCGTTCCGCTTGGTCTGCCCCGTACGCAGGGTGGTCAATGCGGCTTCCTCTCGGGCGGGGGGGCGGCAGGGGGGGAGGGACCGCTTGAGTGCGGTTGTCCGCCCGTAGCGCGTCGCGGCGGGGCGGGTCTGCTTCCCAGGCAACGCCGGTGGATCACATTGAGCCCGACGTGCAATATGCGGGATAATCAATCACATACTGATTGCTGTCAACCGTGTGTCCAGAATGGGCCTGGTCCCACTCTCGACGGAGCACTGCCCCTTCGGGCAGCTCTTCTGCCCTTAAGTGCCTAGTCAGAGGCGTTGCCGCTCGACGACTCGCCTCGATCCCGGCCTACAGCTGCCTACACACCCCGGCGACGTTCTTGCAGCATGATCCCGCACTCTGCATTTGAGTTCCATTTATCGGTTTCGGAGTGCACACTTGGCTCTGCGACGGTGCACCACGCCCTCGCACATCGCAAGGGAGCCGGTGAGGATGCGACAGGAAGAGTTCCACCACGACATCGCGGTCATCGGCGGCGGCCTCGCCGGCGTCTGCGCCGCCATCGCCGCCGCCCGACTCGGGCAGCGCGTCGCGCTTGTCCACAACCGCCCGGTACTGGGCGGCAACAGCAGCAGCGAAGTGCGCGTCTGGGTCTGCGGCGCCACCGCCCACGGCGTCCAGCGCTACGCCCGCGAAACGGGCATCATGGGCGAGCTCTACACCGAGAACCAGTACCGCAACCCGGAGGGCAACCCCTACTACTGGGACCAGGTGGTCCTGGACGCCGTCCGCTCCGAACCGCTGATCGACCTGTTCCTCAACACCGATGTCCGGGAAGTCGAGGCGGACGGACCCGAGGACGACCGCACCCTACGCTCGGCCACCGGTTGGACCATAGGATCGGAGCGTCTGATCACCTTCCGCGCCCAGGTCTTCCTCGACTGCACCGGCGACGGACTGCTGGGTGAACTGGCCGGGGCACGCAGCCGCGTCGGCCGCGAATCGGCCGCCGACTTCGGCGAACCCTGGGCCCCCGAGGAGTCGGACGGAGCGCTGCTCGGCTCCACCATCCTCTTCTACACCAAGGACCTAGGCCGCCCCGTCCCCTTCATACCGCCCTCGTACGCCAAGGACATCTCGCAGACCCCCATCCTGCGCAACCGCGTCCTGCGCACCGGCGACAACGGCTGCCACTACTGGTGGATCGAGTGGGGCGGTGCCATGGACACCGTCCATGACAACGAGGCCATCCGGGACGAGCTGCACGCCGTGATCATGGGTATCTGGGACCACATCAAGAACTCCGGCGAATTCGACGCCGACAACCTCACCCTGGAATGGGTCGGCAGCGTCCCCGGGAAGCGCGAGTACCGCCGCTTCATCGGCGACCACGTCCTCACCCAGCAGGACATCCTGGCCCAGCGCCGCTTCGACGACCGCATCGCCTTCGGAGGCTGGTCCATCGACCTCCACCCCGTCGAGGGAATGTACGCCGAGGGCCCCGGTGCGCTGCAGCGCTACACGGACGGCGTCTTCCACATCCCTCTGCGCAGTCTCTACTCGGTGAACGTCGGCAATCTGCTCTTCGCCGGCCGGAACATCTCCGCCACACACATCGCCTTCGGCGCCACCCGCGTGATGGCGACGTGCGCCACCCTCGGTGAGGCCGCCGGGACCGCCGCCGCGCTCTGCGTCCAGCGTGGCCAGAGCCCTCGGGCTCTGGCCACGGATGACCCCGGACTGGTGGGGCAGGTCCTGCTCCGCCAGGACGGTTCCGTGATGGGTGTCGCCAACGAGGATCCGGACGACCTCGCCCGTACGGCCAAGGTCACCGCCTCCTCCCATCTCTCACGTCTCGCGGCGGAACCCGGCCCCGGCACCCCGGCCGAACCCTGCCTCCTTGACCGCGACTACGGCGTGCTCTTGCCCGTCGACCCCGCGCTGGACGGCGTGGAACTGCTCGTCTCCGCTGAGCAGGACACCGAACTCACCGTGGAGCTGTGGAGCACGCGGCTGCCCGAGAACGCCGTGCCCCTCGACGCACTGGGCACCGTCCAGGTTCCCGTCACGGCCGGGGGACCGACGTGGGTCACCGCGGCCCTCCGCCATACGCCCGACGTTCCCGAGAACGTGGTCGTCATTGTCCGTGCCAACCCGCACGCGTCCTGGCACCTGGTGCCGACGGGCACCGAGGGCGTGCTCGCCCTGCGCAGCCGCGCCGCCGGGGACCCGGGCGTCGACGACGACATCCCCGAGCAGGAGGGCCAGCCGGTGCTGGACTGGTCCGCGCGCGAGCTGCGGCGCCGGTCCTTCTGCTTCCGGGCCCTGCCGGCCACGGACGCCTTCGCGCCGGGCAAGGGGGTCAGTGGCTACCAGCGTCCGTTCGGCGGCCCGCAGATGTGGGTGTCCGCTGACCCCGCTCCCGGCTCCCACCTCACCCTGGAGTGGGACGCTCCGCGCGAGCTGCGCACGGTCCACCTGGTCATGGACGACGACGTGGACACGTACCTCATCAACCTGCACCGGGACCGCGTCCCGGACGCGATCGCCCCGCAACTGCTGCGCGACTACCGGATCGAGGTACGAGACGCGTCGGGAGAGTGGCGCACCGCGGTCACCGTGCGGGACAACCGGCGTCGCCACCGCGTCCACCGGCTGGACGACGGGGCCCCCGTGCAGACCGACGCGGTTCGGATCACCGTGGACGCCACACACGGCGCGCCTCGGGCCCACCTCTTCACGGTGCGTGCCTACGAAGCCTGATCAGACGCTCCGGAGCGGTCCACCGTCGACGGTGGACCGCTCGGACGGTGAGACACCAGGTCGGCCATACGGAAGCCCGAACGCCCGGGTACGGGAGTTCGGGCTTCCGTACGCCGGGCGTTGCTCAGTGGGTACCGCGTGGTTCAGTGCGCGAGGTCAGTGCGCTCCCAGCGCCTGGCTGACCGCGTCCGCCGCTTCGATGATTTGGCCAGCCAGCTCCGCTTCCCGGGTCCCGGGCTTTCCGGTCGCGGACAGGCTGCCCAGCAGCGAGGCAGGACCCCATAGGGAGATCGCGGCCACCACGGAGCCCTGCGAGTCCAGGACGGGGGCGGCCAGCGAGGACCGGCCCAGCGCGCGCTCCTGTGCCTCGACGGCGTAGCCCACCCGTCGGACCGTCTCGCACTCCGCGTCCAGGCCGTCGTGCGAGGTCACGGTGTACTCCGTGTGCGCGTCCAGCTTCTGTCCCAGCAGCGAGCGGCGCTCGTCGCCCGTCATGCGGGAGATTAGACACTTGCCCATCGCCGTCGCGTGCAGAGGAGCGATGCTTCCCGCCTGCGTGTACGCCCTGGGGGTACGGGTGCCTTCGAAGTTGGCGAGGAAGACCAGGTCGGCGCCGCGCAGTATGCCGACGTTCGCGCCCAGCTCGGTACGGGACGCCAGCCCTTGCAGCACCATGCGGGAGGCTCGGTGGACAGGGTGGCCGTTGAGCGCCATCGTAGCGAGCGGCAGAGTGCCCAGGCCTAGCCGGTAGAGACCGCTGATCGGGTTCCGCTCCACCAGGTCGAACTGCTCCAGGGTGGCGAGCAGCCGTGACGTGGTGGAGGGGCCCAGTTCGGCGTCGACGGCGATGTCCGAGACTCGGCGCTCGGAACTCCCCGTGCCGAGAGCCCGCAGGACGGAGACGGCCCGCTCCACACTCTGGTTGGTCCCCTGCTCAGCAGCCATAGCGCGGCCCCCTCATATGCGTACGCATCGTCTGTACCAATCCAAACCGTATCCTATAACCAAATCCTGCAAACAGATCCCACGATACGGTTTCGCTCGCCAGTATGTCCGCCTTCACCGCTCCTTTCAGGGGAGTGTGCGAGTGATCGCACCACGACCGCTGATCCGCGAATGTCGCAGGTGCTCGCCGTACGGCGCATCAAAGGAGCGCGTGGGCGGAACGAAGGTTCCGCCCACGCGCGTGGGAAGGAGGGGTCACGACAGGAGCGAGAAGAACTCCAGCTCGGAGATGGCTACGTCCTTGTTCTTCTCCGACGGGAAGATGGCGCCGATAGTGATCGATACGGACTTGATCCCCGTGGCACCGGACAGGTCGAACTTCTGCGGCTTCGCACTGTCCTTGACGTTGATCATCATCGTCTTCTCGTTGGTGAACCTGAGAATGAGCAGCCGGGGCCTACCGTGGTCGGTGAACGCGTCGGCCACGCCCGGGGTGATGATCAGCTGGTCGAGCTGGACAATGCTGTCGAACTCCACGTTCAGAGTGACTGTGTCCAAGGACTGGACCTCGGAGGCGTACCGCGCGGACCAGTAGCTCGCGGTGTTCAGGTCCTTGGTGTTCTCAGGGCCGTGGCCCTTGATCGCCTTGTTAGCAGACACCTTGGAGGGGCGGACCGGCGAGTACTGGGATTCGACGAACCCCTTGACGGCCGCCCGGATACTGGCGGTCTGGCGGTCGACCGCGTTCCTGAAGGGCGCGTACATCGCGTACAGGAGACAGGACAGACAGAGCAGGACTCCGCCTATCACCTTGACCTTGTTCACGAAGTTCTGCCGGCCCTGACCGGGAACGACCGCCGGACCGGTGCGACCCGTACCCGTTCCACTGCCCAGGGCGACGACGCGTGGACCACGCCGCGGGCGCAGCTTGTGCCACCAGGGGGCCTTCGCAACCTCGGCCTCGTCCAACTCCGACCCGCATCGCGAGCAGAACCGGCGCGTGGGCACATTGCCCTGGCCGCAGTCGCCACAGATCAGATGGCCAGGCTGGACGGAGTTGGAACGTTCGGTCTGATGGCTCTGCCGGGCCCGGCGTGTCTGCGCAGGCTGCGGCAGGACCGCGTCCGGCTCGTCGAACCAGTCGTCCTCGTCCTCCTCCGGCGGGGAGGGCAGGGGGGCGATCAGAGCGGCGTCGCGGGCGCGGGCGGCCTCCGGACGTACCAAGGGCACGGGCACCGTCTGGTCCAGCTGCTCCGCCGGCCGACGCACATTGCCGACCGAGGGTCGCCGGTCCTCGTCGTCGTCCTCGTTCCAGTCGTCTTCGTCGTCCTCGTCGTCCTCGTCGTCCTCGTCGTCCTCGTTCCAGTCGTCTTCGTCGTCCTCGTCGTCGTCCTCGTCGTCGTCCTCGTTCCAGTCGTCCTCGTCGTCGTCCTCGTTCCAGTTGTCCTCGTCGTCTTCGTCGCCGTGGGCCAACGACGGGCGCCACCCAGGAGCAGCCGAGTGGCCGGGCTCCTGCCGAGCCCCGTCCCCGTCATCCCACTCGTCTTCCTCATCGTCCGTGACCCCGTTCGAACCGCCCGGACCCACGGGACCCTGGGGCCCACCGATGCCCAGCAGACCCGGGGGCCCACCCTGGCCGGGGGGCCCGCCCAGACCAGGAGGCCGCGGCGGACCACCCAACCCCGGAGGACCGCCCAGACCAGGAGGCCCGCCCAGACCAGGAGGCCGCGGCGGACCACCCAGACCAGGAGGCCCGCCCAGACCAGGAGGCCGCGGCGGACCACCCAACCCCGGAGGACCACCCAGACCAGGAGGCCGCGGCGGACCACCCAGACCAGGAGGCCCGCCCAGACCGCCAGGCCGCGGCGGGCCACCCAGACCAGGAGGCCCGCCCAGACCGCCAGGCCGCGGCGGGCCACCTAGGCCACCACCGGGCCTCATGCCACCGAAGCCCGTCGGGATCTCGACCGCGCCCCGCGTGGCGGGGGGTGTGAGCGTCCTCGAAACTCCCCGCGCGATGCGGACCATCCACGGGAGCTTCCCCTCCTGGGCGACAGTCTCGCCCTGGGCCCTCACCTCTTCCGATATCTCGGGTACCGCCCGCTCGCCCGACCATTCGAGGAACGCGCCACACGACCCACAGAAGTCGTGGGAGTCGCGGTTCCGGCCGCCACAGCTGCGACAGATAATCATCGGCGGGCAACCTCCATACGGTAGGCGACGTGCGCGGGCAGGCACTCCTGCACCAGTGCCTCGAGGTCGACAAGGTCTGCGTCCTGCTCACGCTCGACAATGATCCGGATCACTGCCACGGACGGCAGTCCCTCCGGGAAGGGCGTCTCGGGCCGATCGGAGGTGAACACGCCTCCGGAATCGACCAGTTCGACCTCACCACCCGTGGCCAGTGCAATTCGGCCGCGGACGCCGGCAACCGTGCCGCGGGTCCGGTGCCCTTCTACCGCGTGCGCGGTGGCCGCCCGCTTTCGCTCGAGGGGCCAGTCCTCGTCCAGCTGGGTACCCATCCGGTCCGCCAGCCAGACCAGGAAGTCCGCCGGGGTGAGCTGGGGGTCGAGGTAGGCCTCGAGGCAGTCGAGCGTGCTGATCACCGGGGCGATCACCTCGTCCCAGCCGGCGGTGAGGCGGACCGTGAAGTCATCGTCCTGGTAGACCGAGGGCAGGAGCTGAGCGAGCGAGTAGGGGCTGCCCAGCCCCTCGACGGCGGCCCTCATCGGGCCTCGTCCACACGGACGTGATGGTCGTAGGAAACCACCAGGCTGTTGGCCGGCAGGTCGATGCGCCGTGTCTCCTGGCCGCGTTCGCCCGTGACGGGGTTGGCGGCGAACAGTCGCACATCGTCCACCAGGTCGACCCCGTCGACGCGCTGGAGCATAGCGAAGATCTCTCCCACTTGGACCGGCCGGCCGAAGGGCCATCCCTTCCCCTGGGGGCCTCCGCCAGGCAGAGGGTCGAGGAAGCGGTACAGGGCGTCCTCGACGTCCCTGCGCACCCGGTCGGCCGTCGCACGGTGGTGAGCGGTGATCCTGCAGACCACGGTCACGCCGCGGTACAGCGGCGGTTCGATCATGATTCGGGTGCCCACCAGACGTACCTCGTCCAGTCGCCGGGCCACCTTGTCGAGGGTGTCCTGGGAGGCGATCAGGTGCTCCAGCCGCACCCGTTCGCCCACCGGAGCCGCCGGGACGACGAGCAGTTTCACACTGCCGTGCTCCTGGCTGGGCAGGCACCTGATGCGGGCCAGTTCGGGGGCCGCTTCGTGGGCGAGGGTCTCGAAGTCTTCCGCCGTCACGGCACGGTTGCTGCTGCGCAGCACGAGCGGGCCCCGTGCCATGGCCTCGGCCAGGGTCTCCCCGTCGGCACCGCCGCGGCCGGGGTGCCTGTTCTCGACCGCGCCGATGAACGGCAGCGACGACATCAGGGAGCGCACCGCCCCCACCGGAACGTTTCCACGTGCTCCACCGCCGACCGCAAGGTTCCGGATGCGTACGGTGGCTCCGTCCTCCGGAACGGCACCGTACTGTCGCAGGGTGCCGTCGGCCTCACGCACCGCCGGCCCCAGGTGCACCTCCCCCGCCACGGCGTCGAGGACGTAGTGTCGGTCCTCCGGGCCGCTGTTGGCGAAGTGGTCGACTCTGGTCCAGGTCTCCCAGACGGTCTCGCGGCCGCGCAGGGCGATCTCCAGCACCGGGTCTCCGTACGGCACCAACAGGGGCTTGTGGCTGACGCTGAACCGCTGGCCCGGGACGCCCTCGGCATCGCCGAGCACCTCGCCGTCCACGATCTCGACGTTCGTGGCTCCGACCGTCGCGCCCACCGTGACGGTGCTCAAACCATGGACGACCGGGCTCGCGGTGTAACCGGGCTGTCCGTCTTCGGGGTGGATGATGCGCGCGCGGAGCCAGCCGGCGCTGTGACCCGCCAGTATGGCCGTGCGGTGGTTCTCGGGCACGTGAATGACGACCAGCCCTGACCTGTTCAGGCCGCCGGTCTCGTCGAGGGACGTCTCGCACGCCGACCAGGCGGCACCGTCCCACGCCTCCCACGCCAGCGGCGGTGTGTCCGGGTCGACGCCGACGCCGTCGATGCGTCCGTCGAACTCGATCCGAACGACGCACCTCGGCACGGCGTCCCGCAGCCCGAACAGCAGCGCGTCCCCGGCCTGCGGCATCGCGCTGAAGGCGGGAAAGGGGGAGCGGACCCCGTGGCTGCCGTATTCGACCTCCACCGGCTGCCCGTCGGCGCCGGCCATGGTCATCACGTGCACGAGAGGGCTCGGAAGCAACGTGATGTCATCGTCGGTGCAGAAGCTGATGGCCTGCTCCGTCTCGGTGCGTACGGTAGAGGCCCGGGTTCCCCTGCGGACGACGAGAGGTGCCTCCGTCACGGGTGTGGTCGACCAGAAGGTCACCTGCGTCCGCGCTGCGACGGGCGGCAGCATGTGGAGACCGATCAGATCGAGGAACTTGGCGTAGAGCCGATCGGGTACCTGGTTGAGGCGGTAAAGCATCTGATCGGTCATCATCGCGAAAGCTTCGAGGAGGGTGATGCCCGGGTCGGAGGGGTTGTGGTCGGTCCACTCCGGGCAGCGGCGCGCGATCAGCCGGCGTGCTTCGTTCATCAGGTCCTGGAAGCGCCGGTCGTCGAGGTCGGGGGTGGGAAGCACGGCTACTGCGCTCCTGCGTCCTGGTCGGCCGGAGCGGTGTCGTCGTCCGGGAGGGAATAGAAGGGGAAGACCATGTTCCGTGGGTCGTCGGCCCCGTCGGCGGTGTAAGAGATCACAATGTTCACCAGAGTGGGATTGCGTGCGTCGGGCTCGACCTCCACCGACTCGACAGTGACGCGGGGTTCGCACGCGGCGAGCGACAGAGTCACCTCACGGCTCAGTTCGTCGAGCGTGTCGGGGTCGGTGCCGGAGAACACGTAGTCCCTCAGGCGGGAGCCGAATCCTGGCCGCATGGGTCGTTCGCCGGGGTAGGTGGTGAGGATCAGCCGCATGGACTGTTCGAGCAGAGCGGGCCCGGTGAGCATGCGGACGGAGCCGTTGCCGCCTGCGCCCAGTGGAAAGGACCAGCCCGTTCCAATGATGTCGTTGCCGTCCATGGCAGTGGTCCTCCGTGGACTCAGTTAAGTTCGATCTTGGCGCCCTTGATGGCGACGGTTCCGGCAGTGCTCTCGATCTTGATGGACGACATCGCCTTCATCGTCAGCGACGATCCGCCGTCGATGTTGACGCTGCCGCCGGTCCCCGCCGTGATGTTCACGGCCCCGCCGTCGCCGCAGACGATGTTGATCGCACCCTGGGCCGCCTTGCTGTTCGGCGGCTTCGGCTGGCAGCCGAGCGTGACGGTCCCGGCGACCTGGTCGATGGCTAGAAGGAGACTGGCGTCCTGGGTGCCCAGGACGATGGCGGAGGCGGTGGGCGGGTTGGGCGCCGTCACCTTGTCGTGGAAGGCCAGCATGTTGCCGACCGGGGAGACGATGCCGCGGCGCACGACCTCAGCCGTACTGCCGGTGGCCTCCACCGCGGGGCCGCCCAGCGTGTAGGTGCTGGCGTCGCTCAGTATGCCGCCGACGACGTACGGACGCCGGGGATCGCCCAGTTCGAAGCCGAGCAGGACCTGGTCGTGGACCTCGGGCAGCAGCATCGCTCCCGCCCTCTTTCCTCCGGCGACCTGGACGACGGGCGCCCAGTCGGTCGTGAACTCCGGCGCCAGCCAGGGCAGCTTCACCTTGACCCGCCCCTTCTTGCGGGGGTCGTTGACGTCGGTGACCACGCCGCAGACCAGGCCTTGCATGCGGGGTGCCGTGGGGAGCCCGCTCTCGCCTGCGGCCAGGCCGAGAAGCGTCCGGTACTCGGCGTTGCCCAACTGCAGCCGGGTGCGATAGCCGCCCTCCGTGTCGTCGAAGACGTGCTGGGCCGCGCCTACGGTCCAGCGGCCCGTGAAGGGCTTCGGGGGCCCCGACACCTGTACTGGGGCGCCTGGCCGGAGGCGCGGATCTCCCCAGGCAACGGCCTGGGCTTCGGCGAAACTGCTGGCCAGGCGTCCGGCGGGGCCCTGGAGGGCCTCCTTCGAGGCCGCGCTGATGGCCTCGCCGAAGGCGGGAGCGCGGTCGGTCAGAATGCGCCCGTCGGAGGAGGGCTGGGGGCCCTGGGAAGGAGCGGATGATGGGGGCGCAGGAGGCCGGGGCTTGGCGACGCCGCGGAGGGCGTCGGAGACGCCGGTGTCGAGACGGACGGCGTCGCTCTTCGTGGCCCTATGGGTCGAGACGACCTCGGCCTTGAGCGGGTCCCAGACGCGCATCTCGACTTCTGGGGCCATGTTGCCGGCTGTCACCCGCGGCCGGAACGTCCGCAGATTGCGCTGCAGTGCGAGCGGCACCGGAGTGCCCTTCGCGCGGGCGGCCGGACGGAAGAAGAAGCCGTCCTCGTCGACGCCGAACTCGTAGCCGATCTCGCGGGAGCGCCAGGTGAGGAAGTCCCAGTCCGTCTGGTTCATCTGACCGAGGTGGTCGTGGGTGACGCTTGTCGACTCGATCGTGCCGACGCGCAGCCCTGCTGCGGATGCTATCGACCTGGCGATGTCGGAGTCGCTCATGTTGGTGAAGGTGCGCACCCGTGAGCTGCGTTGCAGGAGATGGGTCCGGTCGTACGCGCGGACGAGCGTGTAGCTCTGCAGACCGAAGTAGTCCCCTTCGATCGCGGTGACCTCACCGGCCCCCACGAGGGCGGGGCTGTCGTCGGCGGTTGCCTGCGCCCGCACCTCGATTGCGGTGCCGAAGGTGATGCCGGCCTCCTCCAATACGGTTGCGTCACTGTCGCGGAAGGTGATCTCGATCATCGTGGGCATGTTGACGCGGCTGTCCACCACGGTGCGCATGACGCACTCACCGAGCGCGGCGTCCAGATCCTTGTGCCCCACTCTTATGAAGGGGTAGGGCGGCGGAGGTGAGGGAATGGCGTTCACGGCATCAGCCCCGCCAGCGCGCGTCCGGGATCGGCGTTGGGGCCGACCTGCCCGTCCAGCCCTGCCGGGACTCGGGTGGGCGTGGGGGGTTTCAGCTGCGATCCCTTGCCGGGCTCGGCGCCGTGATCCTTGCCTTCTTGGAGCACGTGCAGCGTCATGTTGCGGATCTCGGCTCGGATGGGCCTGCCGTCACGGGTGAAACGGGTGTAGGTGCAGTCGAAGCGGACGAGTTCGACCATGTACAGGAATCCGCGCCCGACGGCTCCCCATTCAAACTTCAACTTCACCCGTTGGCCCTCGATGCCAGCCTTTTTGGGCGGCTTTTCCACCCACTTCATAAGCTTCACCACCACCGACTTGCAGTCGTTCCCCGAGAAGGTGATCGTCGACATCACCAGACGCGTCGATCCGTAACTGTGGGTGATAGCGCTCTGCCAGGACGACTTGCCGCCCTTGCTCGTCCCCACCGGGTCAGCCAGTCCCTCGGCGTTGTGAGAAATACTGATCTCACTGGGGTTGAACTCAAATACGAGAGGGGAACCCTCGGCGCTGCTCAGCCTGGCTTTGGTGACGTTCCGCGCGAGCTCGCTCACCTGTTCACCTCCGTGACGGCCGCGTCCGGCCCCTGACCGAGAAATCCACTGTGCTCGAACGAGATCTTTTCGACGGCGACCGAGTTGCTCTGGGCGTTGAGGTCAGGGCCCGACCATTCCTTCGGGAACGCGTTTTTCAGGATCCAGCTACTCACAACCTCGCCCTTGGCACCGAAGAGCCTGATGGTGATGTTCTGGCCCTCGTACACACCCCCCTTTCCTCCGAACTCGTAGCCGGTCCAGTTCGCCGCCACCCGGGCGAGCCAGGCCTGGACTTTGGGCGAGTCCTCCTGCGTCATCACCCGCTCTAGAGTCACGGCGCTGAACTTGACCCGGTCCGGCAGGAGTTCGCGGTCGAGGTACTCACCGCCCTGGGACACCTCCTTGGAGGTGAACTGCACCTGCAGGCCGCGGCAGCTGGACCAGAGACCGAGGTCCGTTCCCCACTCGTCCAGTGCGACGTGGAACCGCATGGCCAGGCCGGCGCGCGGGTAGTCCTCAGGAGCGCGCGGGGTCCGCTGTTCGAGCGCACCCCCGATGAGCCTGGGGACCGAGGACAGGGCCTGAGTCGGGTGGGTCCAGCTCATCCCGGGCAGCTTCTGTGTCATCTCGGTTCCTCGGTCCGCTTCACAAGTCGGTCGTCCATGTCTCTGCGATCTGGCGTCAGTGACCCCGGCGCATCCGCGCACCGGGGCGGTGGGGCAGGAACTCGTCGTCGAGGAATCCCGTGTGCACGAGTTCGAGGGTCTCCATCGCCACCTCGCCCTTCGCCGCGTTGAAATCGCTGATGTTCCACGCGGCGGGGAAGAACTCGCGAAGCTCCCACCACATTTTGAAGCCGAGCGTGTTGGCCAGGCCCACTGCTCCGGTCAGCGGCTCGTTGCGCACGGCCGTCCTGGCGAGCCATTCCTGGACGACTGCGGAATCCGCACACGCCGCACGGGACAGCTTGATGCGCTGGTACTTCGGGACGCTGGGATAGATGAGCGGCTGGTTCCACCGGTCACCCGACCGGTACTCGCTGACCTGCCAGTTGACCGAGAGCCCGGACGCCCTGGACCAGTCGCCCAGTTCCACGGTGCTGTGGTCGATGGCCACGGTGAAGGAGTGCGACATGGCCACCGAGCCGAAAAGGGCGTCGGCGAACATGCTGGCGCGTCCTACGCGCATGATTCCTCACTTCCAGAGATCGGACCGACCACGCGGTTCTCGTGCGTTCAGCTACGGGGGGCCAGGAGGCCGTGACGCTCGCGCTCCACGACGAGTTCTCTTCGGATGCGCGAGAGAATCCGGTCATGAAGCCGGTCGGCCAGTTCGTCGAGGAACGCCGGCTGGTCGAAGAGGGCGTACATTTTTCCGCGGTCTGCCAGCATGTCGAGCAGTGCCGCCCACTCCGGGGTCTGGTCGAGGGGGACTCTGCCTCCGCTGTCTCCCGAGTCCCTTCGAGGGACGCTGCCGGAGAGGAACCCGGAGTGATCATGAGAGCCGCCCCAGTCCTCGCCGACGGAGAAGCTCAGTGTGCCGGGATCCCCGAGCACGTCACTTGGGAAGCCTGCGCCGTCGCTGCCCCGCTCGGAGAGCGGAGTCGTCGCCGCGGCCGACGGAACGGGACCGTGGGTTGGCTCGGGCCCAAGCCGACCGAGGGGGCCACCGTTCCCGACGCCCCACTGTGCCGCCATGTTCACGTGGTGCAGGGCCGGTGGGGCGCCTGCCCCTCCGAACCACCGCTGGCCCGCACGTTCGTGTGCGCCCGCGGGGGTGGAGAGGCCCGGGGACACCACCGGCATGTCGTCGCCGGCGGCCAGTTGCAGGGCACGGGCCATCTGCTGCGCGGACACCATGTCGTCTTCCCCGGGCTGCGAGAGATGCGCGGGGCGGATGTCGTGCATGTCACCGAAAGCATCGGAGCCGACCGCTCTGTGCGTGTGCGGGTCCCCGGCTGGCGACGCCACGTACTGCGGGACCGCGTGTAGCGCCTCGGCGTGATGTGCCTGACTGTCCGAAGGCTGCTCGACGGGCGGAAGTGACCGGACGGAATGCACGAGGCGAAGCGCCGGCGCGTTGTCAGGAACCGCCGGAGCGCCGCTTGGCAAGGCTGCGGGGGGCGCGAAGAGGTCGGACCCGGAACTGATGCCGGGCCGTGCAGACACGTCTCCCGCCTCCCCGTGCACGACCGCGGCGTCGGCAGGCGCCGAAGCCACAACGAGGTCGGACCCGGAAATGATGCCGGGCCGTACAGACACGTCTCCCGCCTTCTCGCCCGCGGCACCGTGCACGACCGCGGCATCAGCAGACGTCGGGTCCACGAAGAGGCCGGGCACGTGCGCGTCGGCGGATCGCGGGGCCTGCGAAGCAGCCGCGAGGATCGGCTTCATTCCTCCTCCGGTCGTCACGGCTTCACCGCTGAAGGCAGAAGTCACGGGCGGAGCAGGCAGCAATACGCTCCCTACGGAACCCAGCTGCCGGTGCCGCAGAAGGGGAGGCTCATGCGGGAAGGTCCGCGTGTCGCCCCTAGCCGTACCGAGTCGGACGGGAAGGGTCCGGAGCGCCGGCCTTCCGGCCAACGCTGCGGCCGCCTCTGGGAAAAGGGGTGCCTGGCCCCATGGAGTGACAGCTTCGGTCGCGGCGTGAACCGTCTCCGCGTCGGGACCAGGTTCAGGCGATGCCGCAACGTGCGCCTCGGGCGCCGGGGGGGCGGTCATGAGCGGCGGTGCGAGCGGCTCGTTGCCACCGTTCTGACGCGGACCCCCACCGGCTTCGTCGACGGTGGGCACGGACATCGCAAGCTCCGTCTCACTCCCGTCGGCCATCCCGGCGGTCATCCGTGCGCGGTCCCCCCTCTCTCCGCTGTGGGGGGTGGGAGAGGCGAGGTCGGACGGCGGCGGGACATCGGGCCCGGGCGACTCCTCGTAGAGAAGGCCTGTGTCGGCGGCGGCTTCCCGGGGTTCAGACTCCGGCGAGCCCGGGACGCCGGTGACGTCGCTCGCCGCCAGCCCGCGAGCCGGGGCTGCGGAGGTCACGACCGGTGTGTCGTCCTCCGTCGGGGCTTCGGACTCCGGCGTCGCGGCCGGACCGGCCGGACCGGTCCGCCCCGAAGCCGGGGCCTCGGCGGGGGAGACAGCGGAGGACGACCGGTCCGGCCGATCCGGTGGACGGATCTGTCGGCTCTGCACGGGGTGAGCCATGGTCTGCGGGGAGCGTCCTGCCTGCTTCAGGCTCCAGGCGGCTTCCCAGCTCGGCGCGGTGACGGGCGAGGAGGCATCGACCGCGCCGGTGACGTTGTCGGGCACCGGTCCCGTGCTGGCTCCGTCGGCGGGTTGATTGACGTCCGTTCCGGCTCCGGGGGATGGCAGGACCCCGTCCGGAGCGGAGTCATGTGCGGTGGGCCGCTCCGCGTCGATGGCCGCTTCACCGGACGGCGCCGAGAAGTCCCCGGCGTCCGCGGGCCGCGCCTCGTCCGTGGGCGCGGCGGGATGGGCAATGCCCGCACCCCCCGCGAGCCGGCCGGACCGATGGGCCAGGTTGCGACGCCGCGATTCGGCAAGGTTGGCCCGGCGTACGCCCGGCGGGAGAGGAGCGGCAGCGGGGGCGGGAGCCTCGGGCAGTCCGTCCGGCAGGGCTGGCGCGGAGGTGTCGCTCTCCTCCATGCGAGCCCGGACGAACGACGGTACGGAGTAGAGGCGTTGCAGCTCCGGCGGGCGGAAGGCGTCCAGCTTCTTCTCGAAGTCGGAGCGTGGTGGAGGCGGTGTGACCGGTTGGGGCGCCCCGACGTACGCGCCGGTGGCGGTGATCAGAGAGGGCGATGCCGCGACCTCGTCTCGCGATGCCACGTCCTCGATCACCGGAACCCGGCGGGGCCGCGAGGGCACGACGGGCAGCTGGTCCGCGACGGTCGGCGGGATCGTCGTGTTGATCGTCGTGGCCCGTCCGGACAGCACTGTGGGGACATTCTCCTCCGGGCCCCAAGAGGCCGGCAGGAAGGGGATCGAGTCCGGTCCCGCGCCCAGGGGCTCCACGAGGGAGTCCACACGGCCGCGGGGTCCGGCGTGCCGTGCGACGGCGGGCCGGTGGACGAGCGACCGCGTGCCGGCCCGGGCCGTCGCCGCCGGAGAGGTGGCGACCACGGTCCACGGGTTGGCGCGGACCGTGGTTCGCAGGACGGGCAGTCGGCGCCACGCCGCGACCGCGCGACGAGGAGTAACGGCAGGGGCCGTAGCAATCGAGTGTGCCCTGGGCGTGCGGGCACGCCAGAACTTCCACGACCACCGCATGGTCGCCTCCTCTTCGCGGGTTTCAGGCGGACACCATTCGTCCGGTCATTCGGTTTCGGAGATTCTCACGTTGATCTTGCCGATTTCCTCGATCACCCTCTGACGTGCTGGGTGCTCCAGGTCGAGAATTGATTCGGCAGGCCAGTGCAGGTAATAGGCGACGTAGACGACCTCCTCCCAGAGACGGTCGGCCGAATACGTCAGGATTCCCCCGGCGATTCACCTGCGATGTCGACAAGGAAGGAGTTGTCGCAGGACGGGCAGTGGACTTCCGCCTCGGTCCTCCCCTCCTGGTTGATTCGACGGTAGAGATCCTGAAGAAACGCCAGATCGGACGCGAACAGATTCTCGATCGTGTCGGTTCCGATGCTCGTGACGGATCCCAGGCGGGTGACGGTCCGACTCAGTAGCAGCACCGTGAGGTAGGCGGGATTCTGCTGAACTTTCGGATCCACTTGCGGCGCGATCTCATCGCGTGCGGTGGCCAGTCGCATGAGCCCGTCCCGGTGCACGCGCCCCTCGGAATCGACATATCCACGAGGGAGCACGAACGGGTACTCGGTCTTCATTTCCTTGCCCGCAGCCGTTGGATCCATCACGACAGAAGAGACGGCTTCATGGGATTACCGTCCGGACCCATCGGCGTGATGGACTCGCACGTGAAGGTGACGGTCTCGAGGACGACCTCGGAGGCGCCGGCCTTGATGTTTCCCATTTCGACCTTGCTGGGCCACGCACCCTGGAGCCAGAAGGAGGAGAGCACGGTCTGCTTCCCACTGATGTCCACCGGCGGGCTCATGAGGGACAGCGTTCCGCTCATACGCGCCGCGCCGCCGGGGGCGAGCGAACACAGCATGTGCCAGGCGAAGATCCCGGCGGTGCCGTCGACACCACGCTTGAGCGTGACCGTCGGAGGCTTCTTCTTTCCGAACTGCTTGGTCAGAATCGCCCCGCCGGTCTTGGCGTCACTGGCGATGTACTCGACGGGTTCGATCTCGCTGGAAATGCCGGAAAGCTCGGAGAAGTACGCGGGGCCGGCTCCGTCGAAGGCGACCACGAAGCCAGACGCGACGAGCGCCTCAGGCCTTCCCATGGATTGTTCAGTCACAGCCCTGTTCCTTTCATGCTACTCATCGAGAGATGATCCCTGACCGTACTGCGACAGCCGGAAGACAACGAATTCCGCAGGCTTCACCGGAGCGATACCGATGTCAATCGTAAGGATTCCGGCATCGCGGTTTTCCGGCGGATTGTTCTCCTCGTTACAACGGATGAAGAACGCCTCGGAAGGGCTGTTTCCGAATAGTGCTCCGCTTCGCCACACCCGCGTCAGGAAGGCAGAGACCGTCCGGCGCACGCCCTCCCAGAGATACGGATCGTTCGGCTCGAAAACTACCCAGTTCGTGCCATCGAGAATGGACTTTTCAACGTAGTTGAAGAGCCGCCTGACATTGAGGTAGCGCCATTCGGCATCACTCGAGAGCGTGCGAGCGCCCCAGACACGAACGCCCTGCCCCGGGAAGGTCCGCAGGCAGTTGACACCGAGCGGGTTGAGAATGGCCTGCTCACCCTTGGTGACGGCCAGCGCGGGACTGAGAACCCCACGCATGACTTCGTTGGCCGGAGCCTTGTGCACGCCCCGGGTGCTGTCGCTTCGGGCCCAGACGCCGGCGATGTGCCCACTCGGGGGAAGGAGTTCCGCCTTCTTCTCCGCCGGGTTCATGACCTTGATCCACGGCCAGTACAGTCCCGCGTACTTTGAGTCGAACGCGGAGTATTCCTGCCGCCACTCGCGGACCTGCTGCGCGTTCAGGTCGGGCAGCGGGTCCAGGATCGCGACCCGGTCCCCCATCAGCTCGCAGTGCGCGATCAGCTCCAGCTGGACCGCCTTCACGCCCTCCGCGTCGATGACGCCCTGCTGGTAGGCCGCCATGAGGTCCGGCACGGCGACCATCGTGATGTCGTCGAGGGCCTCCAGGCCGGACAGGCCGGTGCGCGCGGCCGTGTCGCCGATGTACAGACCGGGCGAGATCTCCGGCTCGACCACCGCTGGTGCGTTCGCCGCGGGGGCCGGGGCGAGAACCACCTTCGCTCCCTTGGCGGGTCGGGCGAGAGTGGCTCCCTTGATCTCTTCGAGCGTGATCAGAGGGGACTGCTTGACCGCCGTGACGACACTGGTGGCGCCCTTCTTGGCGGAGACGTTGTCGTAGACCTCCTCCACCTTGCCGTCGCGGCGGACGACCAGCTTGAAGAGGTCGTCGCCGCTGTCGGTGGCGTCCTCGACCTCGACCGTAACCGGTCCGGCGGATTTGGTGGCCCCGGCGTCACTCAGGCCCACGGTCAGCGAAGGCCGAGCGCCGTTGTGGCCCGCCAGCTCCGCCCGGAGGGGGGCGGGTGCCGCCAGGGCGGGCGTCTCTTCGGAGCTCCCCCCGGCGCCGAGGCTCACGATGTACGCGTTGCCGCCTCCGTTGAGGAAGTAGCCGTAGACGGCCTGGGCCAGGTAGGAACCGGGGACGAACTCACCGAAGACGGTCGTGTACTGGGTCCAACTGGTGACCAGGACCGCCTCGTTGAAAGGCCCCTTCTCCGTGAACCCCACGAAGGCAGCTGTGGAGGTGCCGACGCCCTGGATCGGCTTGATTCCCGAGGATGTCTCTTCGACGTAGACACCTGGGGTCAGATAGTTGGACACGCGTTCCTCGCTTCCGTGTGCGATGCATTTGATGGTTCACCGGCGGCGGCCGGTCGGTGAGTGGCGGCAAGACAGCCGTCGAGTCACGTATTCCTGCGCGATGGGGAAAGAGGGTGCGCGCAGAGGGGTGCCCTGCCGTCCGCAGACCGCGGTGCTCTGTCGTAGACGATGGATCGATGATGGATGCGGTCACGTTGTCCCTGGAGTCCTGGCTGCGTCGTTGCACCCCGGCGGCTGGTCTCGATTTCGGTGCCCCGGCCCAGGCCGTGCCCGAGGTGGGGCCGGAGGGAGTCATACGGGCGTTCCTCTACGACGTCCGTGAGGACCTGAACAGCCGGGGTGGCGACCTGTACCTCCGGGACCCCTCCCACAAGGTCGTGGGCCACATGCAGCCTCTGCGGGTGTTCCAGTACTCCTACCAACTCACCGCATGGGCGAGGGGCTGGCAGCAGTGCTACGGCCTTCTCGGGGACGTGCTGCGTGAGGCCGCGGCCTGCCCCGCCATCCCCGCGGAGCTCCTTCACGCATCCCTTGGTGGGTTCCGTTCCGGAGCCGTACGCCTCGTGGTCGCGCCACCCAGCCCCGTGCCTTTCCCCTGGAACGCCTCCCACTCACCGATTTCGCCGATGCTCAACCTCCAGGTGCTCGCTCCCCTGCAGCCTGCCGCCGACACCGCTCTGGAGCAGGCGCCGTCCACGGTTGACATGGGTATGGGGACTCGCGCAGAGGTGGAGGGACCGTCGCAGCGGAGGGTCGTCCGGCCCCGCAAGCGGATCGAGGAGTAGCCGGCGGACCTCAGATGAGGCCTTCCCGGATGGCGTACGCCACCGCATGCGATCGGTTGCGCAGGTGGAATCGGTGCGTCACATCGTGCAGAACGTTCTTGACGGTCCGTTCCGAATAGGAGAGCTGCGCGGCGATCTCCCGGGTGTCCATGCCCGCCGCGACGAGCTTGAGCACCTCGCCCTCGCGATCGGTGAGGCCGTTGAATCTCAGCCCCCGAGGGGCCAGCACCTGGCGCTGCACCTGAGAGACCTGCTTCAGCAGGCGGCCGAGGAGGTCCGGCGGGACGACTCCGGCGCCCCGGTTGACGGAGCTGATCACCTGCACGAGCCGGTCCGCCGTGGCTTCCCGTCGCCGCACAAGCCCCGCGACCCCTGACTCGACGGCGATCATGAGGCCGGCGTCGTCCAGTTCGGAGACGACGACCACCGCT
This sequence comes from Streptomyces sp. NPDC036822, assembly GCF_055609145.1. NCBI lineage: Bacteria > Bacillati > Actinomycetota > Actinomycetes > Kitasatosporales > Streptomycetaceae > Streptomyces > Streptomyces sp. NPDC036822. The sequence continues at coordinate 42,133 of NZ_JBVJPY010000019.1, read as the reverse complement.
TCCTGAAGTCCTCTGCCCCGGACGGCACGCAGGAGGCGCAGGGCCTCGTCGTCCATCTCGTCGGCGACGATCAAAGCGACAGTCTCCGGGGTGATCTGGTGTTCGTCAGTGATCCAGATCTCACCACGGGTCTTCAGCGCGGCGACGATGCCCGCCTCGGAGATGGGGTCCGACGTCTTGACGTGGACGAATATGCGGTCGAGTGACACTGGGGCGCCCCTTTGGCTATTTCCAAGGCCGCAGCCCGCGGACACCTGTCATTCAACGGGCTGTGATCGGCTTTGCCCAAACAGCCTCCCTTTTCGCACGGGGAGGAAACCATAGCCGGGGTCGGGGACTTCATGGACTGAACCGGTGTTACCACCTCGTAGGGCGAGCTGATTTGATGAAAGCTTGAGCAATACCGGAGAGTAGCCGTTCCCGGGAGGGCAAACCTCGCGGCCGCCTTGCCGGTTGCCCGCGAGGGCGGACGTCCGGGCGCGCATCGAGCCGATTCCGGGACAAGTCGACGCCCGAGAGACGCTCGGACCCCCTGATAGGGCTGCGTCGACTGCCCCCTGCGCGCCGACAACCTGACCGCCCGGACGGGACGATCACGTTGCGTGGCGACCCTATGGCTCCTTGCGCACAAGCGGGCAGTCAGGGCCATGCCCTCAGCCGGTGGTCCGGTCCTCTGGACGAGAGCGCCGGGGGGTGCCCTTGCCCTCGGGCGTATTCCTCCACCGCGTGAGAAGGCGGTACAGGCCGGCGGAACCGGCGCCGAAGAGAAGCAGGGCGGCCAGCCCCCATGCACGGTCCTCCGCGCTGGTTCGCAGCGCCTCCAGCACCGTTGCGATGTCGCTCATGGCGCCTGCTTCTTGGAGGCGATCAGGCTGGTGATCGTGGTGATGATCAGGACGCCACAGATGACCGCCAGCGAGAACGGGATGGAGATCTCGGGGACGTGCACCCCGGACTCGTGCAGTGCGTGCAGCACCAGCTTCACACCGATGAAGCCGAGGATCACCGACAGGCCGTAACTGAGGTGGACCAGCTTCTTCAGCAGGCCGCCGATCAGGAAGTACAGCTGCCGCAGACCCATCAGGGCGAAGGCGTTGGCGGTGAAGACGATGTACGGGTCCTGCGTCAGACCGAAGATCGCGGGAATCGAGTCGAGCGCGAAGAGGATGTCGGTGGTGCCGATGGCCAGCATGACGATCATCAGCGGGGTCAGGACCCGCTTGCCGTTGACCCGGATGAAGAGCTTCGTGCCGTGGTACTTGTCCGCGACGCCGAACCTCTTCTCGACGGACTTGAGGAGACGGTTCTCCTCCCAGTCGTCCTCGTCCTCGTCGGCGCGTGCCTCCTGGATGAGTTTCCAGGCGGTGTAGATCAGGAACGCGCCGAAGATGTAGAAGACCCAGGAGAAGCTGGCGATGATCGTGGCGCCTGCGGCGATGAAGATCGCGCGGAGCACCAGGGCGATCAGCACACCCACGAGCAGCACGCGCTGCTGGAGGTGGGAGGGCACCGCGAACTTCGCCATGATCAGCACGAAGACGAAGAGGTTGTCGACGCTGAGCGACTTCTCGGTGATGAAGCCCGCGAAGAACTCGCCCGCGGCCTGGCTGTTGCCGAAGACCAGCAGGCCGAGTCCGAAGAGCACGGCCAGGATGATCCAGACGATGGTCCAGATTCCGGCTTCCTGGACCGACACGTCATGGGGCTTGCGCCCGATGAGGAAGTCGATCCCGATCAGTGCGGTGAGACCGAGAATGGTCAGCACCCAAAGAGTCATCGAAACGTCCACTACGTGCCCATCTCCAGCAGCTATCGGCGGTGCGTCGGCCATCTGGTGGCATAGCTCCCGCGCGGTGGTCGCCCTATCGTCGACCACGCGCGGCACGGGACACCGGGCCGGTCGGGCGGCTGAACGTGCGCTTCCGTATCCCTTGTCTCTGCCTCGTCCGCCCCGCCGGGTACGCGGGTTGTCCATCCGGACGGACGACGCGCTACTCCTTGACAAGCCTGTGCACGCCGCCCCGGACCACCGGGGTGGAAGGGCAGCGGAGGGTGCAGGAATTCTCTCCCTCGAAGGAGCCCTGACGCCGGTGCCGCGCCCCCGGTACTGCGCGAGACTGGCCGGACACGAGGGGAACGAGGCGCAAAGGGGAGGTGGTCCGGGCATGGCGCCCAATGCAAACGTCGTTCACGAACGGGTGCTCTGGGCTGTCGGTACCGTGCTGGACAACGGGTGGGGCGCGGACCGGAACACCGTGACACAAGCGCTCGTCGACGCGCTCACCGCCGCCGAGGTCCTCTGGAACGACGACGCTTGGCGCACGCTTGAGAACCACTGGGAATACGCCGCGGGCCTAGTCGTTCAGTATCTGGAGCACGACCCCCGCGATAAGGGAGCCCGGTCGGCCCATGCGGAGCTCAGAGGACTGATCGACGAGGCCTTCGGCTTCCTGGCCCAGGATCTGGCGTCCGCGCTCGCCGCTTCCGGGCGCCACCCCGAGGCGTCCATGGGCGAGGTGTACGGCTATGAGTCCCCCGCTCTCCACAGCGCCGTCCACGACGGCACCGCCTTCGTCGCTGAGGCGGGTACGCCGAAGGCGACAGCAGCCGTGCCTGCCCGCGATTACGAGCCCGGGGCGGCCAAGCGGCGCAAGGCGGAGTGTGCCGAACGCGCTCTCGACGCCGCACATAAGGTGCTGGAAGCTCTCGACTGGCAGGCCATCGACCAGCAGAACGGTCACACTCTCAAGTCCATGGATGTGGCCGCGCGCCTGTGTGTGCTGTGGGTCAAGGACCGGGGCGTCATCATCGTCGGCAAGGACAACCCCGCCTTCCAGGCGGTCGAGAAAGTCCGGGACGTGCCAGGCATCGAAATTTTCGCCGGCTCCCTGCAGCTCCTGGCGAGACCACATTGGCGGCGCAGCCAGGGCTCCGCTGAGATCACCGGCATCCCACAGGAAGAGGCAGACGCGATCTCCGAGCGCTTTAACGCGTACAAGATCACGGTGTCCTTGGTCCCCCCCAGGGGGCCGGGCGTCCGGAGGTCCGGTGAGTCCTGAGACGCCGGCTCGCCCGCACGGGCCTGCGCCTGGCCGCTCCGGCGCGGCGGACACAGCCCCCGTTCCGCTCAGGAGAGGGCCAAGTAGTCGACCGACCCGTCCCACGTCGTGAAGTAGGCGCCGGCGACACCGACAGCCGCCAGCAGGCGCTGGCAGCGGGGGCAGGGACGAGCCATCACTGGCTCGCCGGCGAGGTTGACCCGGGCCACATAGAGGACGGTGCCCCGGGGGTTGCGTACACGGCGAACCGCTGCCTCCTCCGCGTGGAAGGTGGCGTTGCGGAAGTCCACACGCGGAGAGTTCCGACGCCTGTTCGATCGTGCTGCCAGTACGCGCGGCCCTGAGGCGACCACCGCACCGACGCGATGACGGCATGACGAAGCCACAGCCGTCCTCATGGCGAGTTCGATAAGCGAGCCCACGCTGTCCCCTCGGTCGGCAGGGCGTCCCTGCGGCGCACAACGGCGCGGAATTCGATCTGCGTCCTCCGGCCGTGCCGGAGCGGCAAGGGAAGGATTTCTTCAGTCCGGAGGAGCGTTCAACCTCCTGACCCCGTGACCGTTCGCACACCCCGTCTGACCAGCCCGACTGCGACAGGGGTGCACATGAACCGCCCTTCCGGGCAACGGTTTTACACAGGATTCGGCAGGGTGCCGCGCGTGTGGCGCTCCTCCAGGCTCAGCGGGCGCCCGCTCGCATCTGAGGCCCGGAAAAGAACTGACGCGCTCCTGCCAGCATGTACCGGGTCACGGCCTGGTCGGCCGCACGCGCACGCAGGTCTACGAAGGCACCTCTGTACGACAGGACGTCACCGGGATCGTCCAGGTACGTCCCGCCTCGAAGACCCTCCTGGTGCACGACGCCCAGGGAGCCGACCGGCTCCTCCGGGTCCTTCCAGGTCACGATCGAGAACGGCCCCCAGGTCGCCGCGGGGTGATGGCCGGCGCTGAAGGGCAGGACCTGCAGGTCGACGTTCTGTCTGTGCGCCAGGGCCATGAGGTGCTCGCACTGCTCCGCCATCACCTCACGGCCTCCGACCTCGCGGCGCAGCAGAGCCTCGTCTAGAACGACAGTGACGTGGAAGGAGTGCCGGCCGAGAGTCGCAAGGCGCCTGCGCCGCGAACCGTCGCCGTCGGGGTGCTTCTCGTACGGGCGGCAGGGCTTCCCCGTCTCGCGGCGCAGGGCCCACGCGTACCGGGGTGTCTGCAGGAGCTCCGGGACGACGCCGCCGGAGTAAAGCTCCACACGCTGGGCAGCGGCCTCGAACGAAAGGAGGGCGATCTGATCGGCTGGGACGTCCGAATCCGACCACCAGCCGTTGTCCTGTCCCGCCACGAGCTCTGAAAGGCACCGTCGTGCCGCCTCTGGCGCACCGCATGTACGGGCGATCGCCTGAACGGTGCCGTCCATGAAGATGTGGCTGTCCCGCCATGTCTCGTACCGGTGGACGGTCGCCGGCGAGATGCCGGCGGCCTTCGCCACCTGGCCCTGTGTCAGGCATGCGCGGAACCGCGCGTGCCGCAGCGTCCGAGCGATCATGAAGCGCGCCGCTGGACCCGCGTAGGCGCGGGCGGGGGAATCGCTCGGTGAGCCTGTGGCGCGCGGGACGAGACGTGTCGCTTCGGCGGGCGGATTGTTGTGCATGGACACGTTCGGCCTCCGGACGAGAGACAGGCGTTCCGGAGTGGTCGTGACCGTTTCCTCCGGCTTGATCTCGATTGTGGCCGCGGTGCGATGGCCCAGATCCGATAGAAGGGCGGCCGAAGGGGCAACGTTGCCGTCGTCGGTGATGCCCGGTCGGGCACCACGGACAGGCTTCCCACGCACGTCTCATGGGCCCTCCCGGTCTTCGGTTCCGGTGACCGCTGCGGGCCGCTATGACGTGACGTCCCCGTCGAGTGGCGTCGAGGACCCCGAGGGTGCGGGCGAGGGCGGAGGGGAAACCGACGGGCCAGGGGTCGGAGGGCGCCGAGAGGAAGAGGGAGAGGGCGGGGGCGGGGGAACCGACTTGGTGCTGCTGGGCGGCTTCGGGGCGACGCGCCGCGACGGGCTGGGGCCGGGGGTGGGTGGCGGGGACGAAGGGCCGGTCTTCTTCACGGAGGCGCCGGAGAAGCGGGCGATCCAGCTCGTCACGGTGTCGGCGTACTCCCCCGACCTGTTGTAGCTCAGGATCGCGGCGCGCAGCTGCTTCGGGTCCGACAAGTCCCGTCCGTTGGCACAGAGATAGCGCCCTGCCGTAAGGGCCGCGTCGTACATGTTGTGCGGACTCGCGGCTCCGTCGTCGTTGCCGTCCGTTCCCCACACCGCCCAGGTGGAGGGGATGAACTGCATCGGGCCCACGGCCCGGTCCCAGCGGGTGTCTCCATCCAGCCGGCCGTCGTCGGTGTCGGAGATGGAAGCGAACCCGGAGCCGTTGAGCGCGGGGCCGAGGATGGGAGTGAGAGTGGTCCCGGCAGCGTCCAGGGCGCCGCCGCGCGCCTGGTTGGACTCCACCTGGCCGATACCGGCGAGCATCGTCCAGCCGAGATGACATCCCGGCTGGGACTGCGCCAGTCGTCCCTGAGCGTGAAGATACGCCTGGTAGACGACGGTCGGCAGGCTCACTCCTCCGGCGGGCGAGTGGCTGCCGCCTCCGCCGTGGGACGCGGCGGAGGCGGCACTCGGGGCGATCGCGGAACCGTTCGGTTTCGTGAAGGGCCGGACTACGGCCTGTGAGCCCTCATCGACGACGGCGTCAGCCGCCGCCACCGGCTCGACGGAGCTCTTCATACCGATGCCCACCCCCGTCACCACGGTGGTGGCCACCGCCACCGCGGCGAATCCTTGCGTCGCTCGCTGAAGCGCTGGCATGTCCGTATGACCCCCTGGTCTCTCTCAGCGGCGTGCTCAACTGCCGCCCGGGAGAAAGGGCCCAGTGCCACAGATGACATTCCGTTGTCTGCGCCATCCTGACAACGGAGGCGGCGCAGATCAGGCCCGGACGGGAGGTTGAGAGGGCAGATGTGGTGCCCGAGGGGACCGCGTCCACGGGTTTCTTCCCGGTCCGCCGGACGTCTCCTCGTCGGCGGGGTCGTGTCCGCGCCCAGAAGACGGCGCCCCTGATGCCCTATCCAGCGCTCACCGGTCCCTGGGGCGGCATCAGTGCCCCGCGCGGGTGCCGGTGCCGGTCGGGATCCGCCGCCCCGGGCGGCCGGCCGGCGGCGCCGTGAAGCCGGTGAAGTACGAAGACCACCACAGCGGCCCATGGGGCGAGGGCGGCCACGATCACCAGAGGGCCCGGCGAAAGCTGTTCACGCCAGGCCCACCACAGGGCCGCGGCCACGACCGTCAGCGTGCCGAGGGACAGAATCCACGAACGACGGGTGCGGGCGCCGCGGGCGAGGAAGTCCGCCTCGTCGACGGGGATGAGCGAGCCGGACAGGAAGGCGCACAGGAGTGGGACGCAGGCGCCCATGACGATGTCGGACGGGCGGTGCCAGCCGGCCATTTGGACGAAGTAAGCGGTCAGCACCGCGACCGTCGTACCAACCGCACAGACGACGTACCGCCAGGACGCCGGGCACACGACGAGGGCGACGAGCACCAGGGCCGTCGCCATGGCGGCGTGCCCGCTCGGAGCGCTGTTCGCCGTCGTCAGGCTGTCCGCGGTGGGGTCGAGCGCGGGACGGGGCAGAGCCGCCTTGAGGACAACAGCCGTGGCGGCGGTGCCGACGAGGGTCGCCAGCCCCCACAGGGCCTGGCGTGGCCTGCGGCGCGCCAGCGGCACCAGTAGGAGCAGGCCGCCGGCCAGCGCGGCGTGACCCGACGAGAGGATGACGATGGTCGGGAATTCTCCGGAGGGCTGCGGATCTCCGATCGGGGCGGGTGCCTCGGGGGCGGTGTCCTTGGTGGGGGTAGGCGGGGCCTGGACGGAGACCGTGGGCAACGCGTCCCGCTCAAGTGGGGCGTTGTCCAGCTTCTGCCCGGGCGGGGTCAGAACGGCGAGGACGTAGACGAGAATCAGCGCCAGAGCGGTACAGCCCGCGGCGACCAGGCTTTGTTTCCCGTGGCCCTTCACGCGGAGGGCGGGGGCGAGGATGAGCATGCGTGTCTCCCGTTCGAGGGGTCGGAGCCGGTGCGTGGGACGCGGGGCAGGATCAGGGGAGGCGGGGGCCGTCGATGAACGTCCCTGACGCGCTGTACACCCAGGGGTTCGCCACGCAGCCGTGGAGCCCCTTGATCTGCTGCATCATGGCCGGGGCGGGCTTGCCCGGTCCCGGGCAGCCTCGGTGCCCGTAGCCGAGAACGTGACCGGCCTCGTGGTTGATGATCAGTGCGTGGTACTCGTAGGGCTGGCCGCGGTACTGGTCGCTCAGCTCGACCCAGCGGCGTACGTTGACGATTAGGTTCGGCGCGTGGGCGCAGTTCAGCTCGCCTCCGGTGTCGAGCCCCCAGGAGCCGCACAGCCGGTCGGCGGTACCCGGCGAGACGATCTGGACGACCATGTCGTAGGGGGGTGCAGCAACGTGCTCGAAGGAGGCGACGCCTCGCCTCGTCCAGCCCCTGCCGTCACGGAAGACGCTGTCGATCTCGGCGGCCACGGAGCGGGGGTCGAGTCCGGTACCGTCCTCGATCTTCACCCCGTAGCGGATGAGCTTGCCGGCACGGCCGGCACGGCCGCTCGCCGAGGCTGCCCAGGTGAACGTGCCCGGCCCGTTCTCCAGGTACGTCTTGCCGGCCGACGAGGAGGCTGCGCCGCCGGAGGGCGCGCTCGCCTCTCTCGTCGGGTCGGTTCCGGTGCGGGACGGCGGTGATGCGGACGGGGGCGGCGGTGGCTCGGAGGAGAGTGACGGGGGCAGCTCCACGGTCGCAGTGTCCGGGGCTCCCTGGGCCGGCCGGGGGTCGGACCCGGGCAGCAACTCACCCCGCATCACGACCAGGACGGCACACGCCGTGATGGCGAGGACGACGAGCACCCCTCTCGCCGTGGAGCGTCGAGGGGTACCGCGGTGGCGCGCCGTCGTACCCGACGCCGACCGGTGGTGCCCTGACGGACGGTCGCGACGGGATCTTGCCGACGGGGGCTTGTGCGGGACGCGCATGGAACGGTCCTGATCTTGCGGAGCGAGTGAGAGATCAGAAGTACATCCGGTACCCGGTGAAGTCCTGGTGAGCGGTAGGACTCACACCGCTTTAACATCCCCGCCCGGATACTGAGGGAATCACGCCCAGCTCGGAAGGAGAGTTCCCGGTGGTGGACGCATGAGGGTCCTGGTCGTCGAGGACGAGGAACTGCTCGCGGAGGCGATCGCGGAAGGACTGCGCGACCAAGGCATCGCGGTGGATGTGGCGCATGACGGCGAGGCGGCCATGGAACGGCTCGCCGTCCACCCCTACGACGTCGTCGTGCTCGACCGCGACCTCCCCCGGCTCCACGGCGACGAGGTCTGCCGCCGCACCGCCGCGTCTGCCAGCGACACCAAGATCCTGATGCTCACGGTCTCCACGACGGTCAGGGAGCGAGTGGAAGGCCTAGGAATCGGCGCCGACGACTACTTGGTCAAGCCGTTCGCCTTCGCCGAGCTGGTGGCCCGCATCCAGGCACTCGGCCGCCGTTCACGCCCCGCTGCACCCCCCGTCCTCGAACGGGCAGGCATCCGGCTCGATCCGCACCTGCGCCAGGTCTTCCGCGATGGCGCTTACATCCCGCTCTCCCGCAAGGAGTTCGCCGTCTTGGAGGAACTGATGCGGGCGAACGGCGCCCCGGTGTCCGCCGAGGAACTGCTGGAACGTGCCTGGGACGAACACGTCAACCCCTTCACCACGGTTGTCCGCGTCACCGTGCGGTCCCTGCGGCGCAAGCTGGGCCCCCCGGTCATCCAGACCGTCACCGGCATCGGGTACCACATCCCATGAGAAGGCCTTCGATACCGGGCGGTCTACGGTTCCGTCTGACCGCGGTCTTCGGCATCATGTTCTTCGTCGCGGGCACGGCCGTCTTCTCCGGGGCGCTCATCCTCGTGAGCAACAGCATGGAGTACACGCTCACCCTGCCCTTCCCTGCCTCCGCCCCGTCCGATGCCGCCATGGCGAGCACGCCCCCCGTGATGTCCCACGAGGAGATTTCCACCCCGACGAAGCTACCCAGGATCGTCATCGACGCCGGCTCCCGGGAGACCGTCCTCGCCTCCATGCAGGAGAATCTGATGGTCAAAGGCGGAGTGACCGTGCTCGCCGTCGGCGCCCTGGCCACAACTCTGGGATGGCTCGCCGTCGGCCGACTGTTGCGCCCGCTGAACCGCATCACTTCCACCGCGGAACGGGTCGCCGGCCGCACCCTCCAGCAGCGCATCGACCTCGACGCGCCCCCGGGTGAGGTGAAACGTCTCGCCGACTCCTTCGACAGCATGCTGGATCGGCTGGACCAAGCATTCGCGGGGCAGGACCGGTTCATCGCCAACGCGGCACACGAACTCAAGACCCCCCTGGCCGTGGAACGTACCCTCGTTGAGGTCGCGGTCGCCCGGGCCACAGCCTCGCCCGACGTCAAACGGCTCGGCGAGAACCTGCTGGCCGTCAACGAGCGCCACGAACGCCTCATCGACGCCCTCCTGACCCTCGCCCGCGCCGAGAGCACTGTGTCAGACCGCCTGCCCGTCGACCTCGCCGAGGTGACCGTCTCCGTACTCGACCGCCTGGAGGAGCAGATCCGGGGCAGAGACCTGCGGGTGCACCTGGACCTGGAGAGCGCGCCCGCCACCGGCGACCCACTGCTGCTAGAGCAGATGGTCCACAACCTCGTCGACAACGCGGTGAAGTACAACAGGAACGCCGGGGCACTGGACGTGCGGACCGGCACGATGGAGAGCGGCGCGTTCGTGTCCGTCGGCAACGACGGCACCACGATCGCGCCGCACGAGATCCCGGTCCTCTTCGAACCCTTCCGGCGCCTGAAGGACCGCGTCGGTTCCACCCGCGGCAGCGGCCTGGGCCTGTCGATTGTCCGAGCCGTGGCCCAGACCCACCAGGGCGACGCCTCAGCCACCCCGCGCGCGGAGGGAGGCCTGCTCGTTACGGTGTCTCTGCCCCGCCCGCCCGCCGCCCGGCAGCTCCCGCCTCGATGACAGCGAACCAGAAGCTCCCGCTCCCTCGCAGATGATCGCGATGCGGGTGCCGAGCTCTGATGGAAGCCGGGCTGAGGGAACGGCGAGCAGAGCTAGACCGGCGTGCACGTGGCGGCCCTCCCCTCTCACGCCGCTCGCGCCACGTGCACGTCTCTGCCGGGCGCCTTTTGCGGTGCGGGCGAGCTTTGGCCGACAGGCAGCTCGTCACACCAGCCTGCTAACAATGTCCTTGCCTAGACCTGGGGATTCCGGTCGCGATCGTTACGTTCCGCACTGCACATGGGTTGTGACTCTGCCCGCCTCATACCCCCGGTCGCGCTTCGAACGACGCTGCTGTGACGAAATAGAATGCCTTGCGTACACACTCCGAAGTATGCCGAAAGCATGCACTTACACCTGGTTCTCCCCTTGCTGGGCGTGAGGCCGGTATCTACTGCAGGCACTCGCGTGCCCACTTCACATACCGCGCGCACGGCTGCCCTTCGCGCATTGCGGGGACCTAAATTCCTGCCCAGAGGTCTGATCGAACGGGAATTTCACCAGTTGTCGAGGGTGGTAGATTCCGAACGGCATGATCAACCAAAGGGGCTACTGAATGGGCTACATCCTCATGGGGCACGGCGCGATGGACGCGAGCGCCCCAGCACAAGGCGCTGACGACATGAGCATTGTCGCGATACCGCACGGAACAACTATTCAGTTCTGGTCTGATTCAGGCCAGAGTTTGAGCTACACGGAAGACCGACTAAATCTCTTCGACACATTCAAGCCGGCCATGGCTCCCCTCACTGAAGAGCATGTGACATACAACCTCACACTCGTCTCCTCAAAAGAAGTGACGGAGCCCATGCTGAGGGGCAGAACACATCTCAACGGCTATGAAATCCTTCAACCAGGTGTGGGCAGCGTGCCCGGCATGCTGCGCATGTGCACAGGTACGAGCGAGACTTGCCCTACGAGGCCGGACCATGTGCGGCAGGGCATGAAACACAATTGCCACGGTATTCTGGGGGTGATTGCTGGCGAACTGCATTGGCTAGCTTGTACGTCACTGCACAACGCTCCCCCTGAACTGACCGCTGCACGCAACGCAGGTAAGTCTCGTACCGTCCTTCTGGGTCAAGATCCGGACTGGATTCCGAGTAGAGAAGAACTGAAACACATGAGTGAGGTGAATGGCAGGAATGTGAAGCAGGCAGATAACGGGACCACACTAATCTACAAAGTCAGCCCCCTCGGGCTCATCATCGCGGACAAAGCGGATAGATTTGATGGCCACAAGTATTTGGGGCGGGCGTACGTTCAACTCCAAAAGGAACAAACCCATGAGGGGACAGTGCGCGTTATCAAGGGGACGAAGCTCACACGCGGCATGCTCATATTCCAATCGATTCCGCCAGAATTGAGGGGGTTCGTTAAGGATTTCGTGGCAAAGTTCTCTCGAAAGAAGGTCCGATTCATCGGTTAGGACCATTTTCCCGCGCGTTAACGAATTGGTGCGTGATGGCAGGTAATGCATCGGGCCGGGCGGGTGACATTATCCAGACGTGGCAATCATGGTCAATCGGACGGTGCTGGCGCATCGGCTGCTCACGGGAATCTCTCGGCAGCATCTCGCTTGCCTGGTCAGGGAGTTGGCCGTGCCGTGGCAGGCAGGACTTCGAGGGCCGACGCCATGCTGCACGAGGAGGAGTCCGGAAGCGGGCCGCAGGTGCCGGCGCCCGCCACCAACTGGTGTTCGTCGATCGTCTGGTGGCCACCCTGATCCATCTGCGGCACGACCTGCCGCATGCGGTGCTGGGCCTGCTGTTCGGCGTCGACCGCTCCACCATCACCTGCGCGATCGCAGAGATACGACCGCTCCTTACCGAGCGAGGGTGCGCCGTCCCTGACCATCCCGGCCTGTGTCTTCGGACGCTGACGGACGTGTTCGCCGAGATCCAGGTCCGCAGGCCGCCGGCCAACCGTGGCGGACGCCGTGCGTTCGTTTCGGGCAACAAGAAGCAGAACACGATGAAGGCCACCTGATCGCCGACTGGCGGGGCCACACGCTGTGGACCGACGCCCTACGGCCGGGACGCATGCACGACGCCACGGCCGCCCGCAATGAAGGCATCGCCGTCTGCTTCCAGCACTTCCCCTCCGTCGAGGTCCTCCTGGACGCCTGACAGCCGTGGCTCGGCTGGCCGAAGCACGGAACCTTCTGCGCGGCCGTATGGAGCCGTCTCGGCGTCGGCGGTTGTCCCCGGCCCACGTGCCGGCCCTGTTTGTCGCCGACCAGTCCGGTGCCTAGTGGCGCGGAGAGCGTCCTCCGCGTTGTCCCACTCCCCGGCCGGCGGCGCCCCACGCGCTCACCACCTGCCAAGAGACGAGGAGGCTGCCATGTCATCAACGTTGGACGTCGCCTCAAGGCGTGCTCCACGTTGATCGGGACGCGATTCCATTCGCTCAGCAGATGGCGCGCAGCGGCGGTCGCCTACTCGCGCGAAGTCGTGACCTGAGCCAGTTCTCGAAGCGCCGCCTGTGGCCACTCCGCCAGGCTGAGGTTTGTGCTTAGGTTTCTCCGGGCGCGCGCGGTGGGGCGAGTGCGGCCGCCAGTCTGCCGGGCCGCTTCGGCCCCTTCCTGGTGCCGACCCAGACAGTTGAGCACGCCGCCGATGCATACTGCCGGCATGAGCGGGTCCGACCGCCTCTTCGGCGTTTCGGAATTCACCTGGGGAGTCCGGTCGCTTACGAGCTCGTGCACGGTTAGCGGTGAGACGCCGAGTGCTTTGGTGGCTCTGGTGCTCACCTCTGTCGTCGCGGGCTCAGGTCTGCCGTCTGCTTGTGGGAGAGCAGGCTGGCGACGGCCTGGATCATGTCGCTCATGTGCTCGCGGCGGCCGAGGTGGCGGGCCAGGGCCCGCCAGTTCTTCTTGTGGGCGATGCCGTGATCTACGCGGATGCGTTGTGAGGAGTGCGCCTTGCGCCGTCGCTCGTGCATGTCCTCGTACCAGTCCGGGGCGTTCTTCTTGCCCTTGCGGTGCGGTGGAGTCACCACGCGTCCACCGGTCTGGGCGCCGAGGCCCTGATAGCCGGCGTCCGCGAGAGTCTCCACGGCTGGGCCATCCGTCAGGAGCTTGACCAGGCCCAGCTGGCGGGCATGGGTGATGTCCGCGCAGCTGCCTGGTCCGGCCGGGCGGCCGAACAGCATCCACCCGTTCTGGTCGGTGAGGACCATGGTCTTGACGGCGTTCTGCTTGTTCTTCCCGGAGATGAACCTGTCCCGATCCTTGCGTCAGCGGCCGGCCGACGGACCCGGATCTCGGTGCCGTCGATGATGCCTGTCTGCCACTGGCGCCGAGGTGGTCGATGACTTCGGTCAGTGTTCGCAGCCGGACGCCGGGGCTGAGCGTGCACCCCCGCTCGGCAAGCAAGGGCCGCATCTCACCGATGGCCCGGGTGATGGTGGAGCGGTCGACTCCGAACCAGCAGGCCAGTACACCGTGAGTGGCCCCGTGGCGGAGAGATGCTCACGATGCGGCAGCTCGGCCGCTCTTCGGGATCTCCCCGGCCACCGTCTGCCGGGTCATCCAGCGGCTGCGTCCGCCCTGGAGCTCGCCCCGCGGCCGGTCGCCGACGTGGACCGGCTGTGGATCGTGGACGGTCCGCGACCGCACCCTCGGAGCCTCTTCCCGTAACTACCGGTTCTCGGCGAACGTGCAGGTCTTCATCGACGCGGGCAGCCATCTAGTCATCGCCTCGGCCCGGCCCGCGCCGGGAAACAAGGCTGACGCCCGTGTGTGGCGGGAGTCGGGCCTGCCGACCCCAGCGGCCGGGACGACGGTGATCGCCGATGGCGCCTACCGGGGCACCGGCCCGATCGTCCCGCATCGCAAAGGAGCCGGCCGCCTCCTCCTGCGCGGCCAGGAGGAGGACAACGCCGAACACCGACGGGTCCGTGCCCGCCTTGAGCACACCTTCGCCCGGATGAAGACCTGGAAGATCCTTCGCGGTAGGACGTCGCGCTGGCGGCCGAACTGGTAATGGCGGCGGCACCAATGACGCTGCCGTGCCGAAAGCCGCACCACGAGGTCGGAGACTCACAGAAGTAGGGTCGCCGAACGCGGGGCTTCGCCGGCGGTGAACTCCTCGTCGACGGCCGCTGCGAGGCAGGTGGCTCATCGCCCGTACGGACTCACCCACGGAGTCATCTTTCGGCGTGCGAGGGCCTCCGTGGCGTCCCCCGTGCGGCAACAGCCTGTTCCGGATGGCGTGGACCCGTACTCACACCGTGATGCCGTGCTGCCCAAGCCAGTCCGAGGGGTCGAGGAAGTTGCCCGCCGCGAATGTCGGTGCGGTCCGGACTTCGAAGTGCAGATGGGGGCCGGAACTGTTTCCAGTGGTCCCCACGTAGCCCACCCCGTCTCCCGCCGCGACACGATCGCCTTCGACGAGCTTGGCGAAAGCCAGGTGGGCGTAGAGCGTGTAGGTCCCGTCGTCATGCTCAATCTGCACATTTGTGCCGTAGGAACCCGACGGGTCCGAGGCGACCACCGTTCCGGCCGCGGCCGCCCTGACCGGCGTACCCGTCGGGGCAGAGAAGTCAAGACCGGTATGAAACCCGAGGGTGTAGCCGCTTGACGGGTTACCAAAGCGCTGACTGACCTGGGCGTCGACGGGCAGACTGTACGACGCGTTCGCGGATGGCACGGGAGGCGTGAGGCCCCCGGGATCGGAAGGCGGCGCGGTCGGCTGTGTGAGCCCCTCGGTCTCCGCAGACGCGGGCCCGGGCGCCGGAATATCCAGCATCATGCCCGGCCGGATCCGGCTCGGATCATTCCCGATCACCGTCTCGTTGGCGCGGTAGAAGGAGCGCCAGTTGTCGACGGACGGGTCCTGGGTGTACTGCAAGGCGATCTTGTACAGGGTGTCGCCAGGAACCACTCGGTGAACGCGCCTCTCACCAAAGTCGGCCTGCCTGCTCGTACCGGACCGGCTGCTCGTACTCGCCAGCTGCGGCTCTCGCTCCACGAGTGGAGCGGTTGTGGGGGCAGGGTCCGTCCCCAAGGCGTCCGCATGGGAAAGGGGACTGCCGACCTTGGCATTGCACGCCCAGGCATCAGGCCCCTGCTGGGCGAGGATGAGTTCGGCGACCTGGATCTGCTGCGCCTTGGTGGCTTGGGAAGGGTACTCGGCTCCGGTGATCGCCGGACCGTCGAAATCGTCCCAGGTCCGCTTCTGGATCTGCAGCCCGCCGGTGGAGTCCGCGTCGCCGTACGGAAGATCCCAGCGACTGTTGGACTCGCATTCCGCGATCGCGTCCCAGGCCGACAGGGGCGCCGCCGAAGCGGTCGGTGCGATGGCCATCGGGACCATGATTCCCGCCGCGCCGGCAGTCAAAGTCAGGGCGGCCACGCTTCCCCGCGTGCCGTTCCTGGGCTTCCGATGCTTGTTGTGCTGCGGCATCTCGGAACCATCCTTTGCAGACGCGTGCAGATCATGGACGGACATGTCCGAATTGACCTGCGAAGTGCCCCGAAGCTACGGGGCAAGGCTCCGGCCGCAGAGGGCTGAACGGTCAGCCATCGGGACGCCCTGGCTGCCCTTTTGGGCCGCTTCCCACGGGGCTGTCGAGCGCATGGGAGGGGCCTGCTCGGCGCGCGAATGTCATGCACCGGTTCAGGCGCGTGGGTCGCGAGCGCTATGGAGGGAGAGGAAAGCCAGCAACCCTCACGTAAGCCGAACCCGTACCGAACGCGGGCGAGGGGAGGACGAACCTAGGGACTCTCCCTGATACCCCAGGGGTGCACCGGGTCTCTCATGGAGTTCACACGCCGGGATAAATCACCCGGAAACGACAGGCAGGCAAACCCCTCGGAGTGATCTCCATGTACGTCAGCGCTTCTGGCAGTACCAGCCGTAATGACTCAGGCGGCGAGGGCGTACCTCCTGGCAGCGCACACGGTTCTCACTGCAAGGCCGCCGACGCGACGCATGTGCTCAGCCACAGCCACCAGGCTCCCGGCGCCGCGCGCCGCGTGGCCCAAGGGCTCATGGATCAGTGGAAGGTCGCGGAACCCGACGCCGACTCCGTCGTGCTGGTGGTCTCGGAGTTGGTGGCCAACGCCGTGGAGCATGCACTTCCTCCCCTGGTGCTGCACCTGAACCGCCATCTTGCGGAGAAGCAGATCTGGGTGGGTGTGTCGGACAGCGGTACTGCGCCCCAAGAAGGCCCTTGGACCTCGTCATGTACGGACGACGAGCACGGAAGGGGCCTGGGCATTATCGAAGCGCTCGCCGAAGCGCACGGCACGCACGCGTACCCCGACGGCACCACCATGCACTGGGCTCTGATCTCGATTCCCTGACGACCCATCAGCGCCACGGGCACACGAAGGCCGGCTGTCAGGCCGGTATCTGCGCTAATCCGTATTGCGTACGTGCGCGACGCACGGCGTGTTAGAGGCTAAACCGTACCCGGCGCCGTGGAGCGGAACGGCACCACGGGCGGCTGCTGCCCAGGGGCTGGCGGCACCGCCTCCACCTCTCCGGTGCAGCGCCGGCCGCCTGAACGAGAGGGCCGCATACACCACCGGAAGTTGCCCCATAGGGCGACCGGTCGGGCGATAGAGACGGCACCGGCGTGTGCCCCGGTCCAGCTATGGGAAGTTGCGGGGCCAGGGCATCGTGCAAGGAACTCCGAACAGCGTGCGGAAATGACTTTATTCGCAGAACTGAAGCTACTTCGAACGCAAAGGGATGGACACAGTGGACACCGACGACTACCTGCATTACACCTTGGCTAATAAAAGCGAAGCATGGGCATATTTGAGCTCTGACCTGAGCGTCGAACTTTTCGGAAGCCCATGGTACGTGGCATTCCCTAGCTGGCAGGCCTACACCACTGCCATCAGGGAGGGACTCAGCTACGCGGATCATCCCCTACCTGGCGACGGGGCTGGCTTCCTGGACTGCCTTACATGGTACTTCCTCGATTGCACCGTGCAGGCGGGTCTCAATGCACCTCCCGCACATGCGTGGGGTTCCGGGGAAAATGCAGCCCAGAGCGCTTTCACACCGGAAAACTATGACGAAAGTCTTAGGCGTCTGTTCGCGGACTTCTACGAGAAGTTCTATGAAGTATACACGCAAATGCGCGGAATTCACCCTCGGAACGTACGGCACTTCGGCGCGTATTTTTATCCCGACGCGTACGATACCCATGTGCACGAGAGCGGCGATGCCGGGGACTATCAGCCGGATAGCTGGCTTCCCGCGCAGCCGGCCGACACAGCCGAAATCGTGCACGACATACTTGCAAGGTTCGCTGATCCTAACGGGGCCATCACCGCGGATGAAGTGCAGCAGATCGCTCCCTACGTCACGGTGGAAAAGCTCGACACTTTCCCGCAGTAGAGTCTGTCGCCGACAGATAAAACTCCCAGACCAGGAGGATCAGCAATGGCCGGACCGATGGAAATCATACCCCTGGGGCAGACCGCCATCGATACTGTCATCACCGTCGGGTCGAAGCTCGCTGGCGGGTTCAGAATCGAAGAGGTACCGAAACTCTCATACACCAACATTCCCCCCTATTTTCTCGAAAGCACGATGGCAGCAGACGCCACCGTGCAGAAGTGGGAAGTATCGGCTGCCTGGTACACGCACACCGGATTGTCATATAATGCGGCAAAAGCCATGGGCACAGTCGCCACGGGCAAAAATCTCGTGGATGGAGCAAGAACAGCAGGATCCGAAACACGCCGCCAGAATCAAAAGAACGTCGAGACATCCCATATCATATCCTCGAAATTCCCATACATCATCAGGTTCAGCGTTGTCTCATACACGCCCCGCTTCCGCAAGCTGGATATCGGAGCAAAAATGATTGAACCGTACAGGGGAATGGGTGACTTCTCACAGTCGACAATCGATGCCATCGAACTCCTGAAAGCAAAGAAGGCTAGGACCACGAACAACCTCAAGAAGGAGAGCATCGATAAGGAAATCAAGCATCTTGAAAGAATTTTTCTCCAACACACCAGGGACCTGAGTAACCACACGCAGGAAATGTCCGTCGAGATCGAACAAAAGGGGGAAATACGTCACAACATATATGACTTCCGCGTGAGCCCGGCACGCTCAGCGGGAGTAATTACGCGACGGACTCCGGCTGCTGGTGTCGAAATCGAGGGCAGCCTGATCGGGAGCGCCGAGTGGGACGGTGACGTCATCATTGAGCTGAAGTGGCAAGAAAAGATACTCGGCAAAACGTTCAACTGGGGCGGCCAACTGAAGTTCGGCCTCGACGAAGAGGGCGTGCCGCAAGTCTCGGGCGATGGCGAATTTTACAAAAAGTTCCTGGCCACGCATACACAGTTGAAGATCCGGGAGAAAGCGGATCCTCGGGATGCGATAAACCGCGAAGCTCGCCATGAAGCGAGAGCGGCGCGGAGCCGGCCGGAGCAGGCCGTGAGGAGCAGGAACGAACCACCCGTCGCCGGCCCGTCGGATGTACGGAAGCATGCACCCAAAGACTACGACCTGCGGGACCCTGACCGTTCCCCTGGACAAAAAGAATCCCGCCGCCACCGCACCGATGGCGACCACTCGGTCCGCCGTTCTGTCCCCAAGCGCCGAGCGGCTGATCTCGCCGACCTCAAGGAACGCTTGGCTAGGGTTGTGGATAAGCTTGATACCGCGAACAACAGCGCCCTTCACAACACAGAAGAAGGTGCATCTCAAAGGATCTGGTGGCTTCACGATTCCGAGTACGTACTCATTGGAAAAGGCAATGAGTTTCATACGCTTTTCAACCCGAAAGATCTCTCCCAGCGAAACTGGGACCGAGGCACGGTTACCGTGTTGAAGCATGGGTTCAGAGGGAAGATCGAAGTGGGGCTGCGCTATTCCGATCGGCGGCAGGTGGAAAATGCGTTGAAGCGTGCGACCACGAAGAAGGTGGTCTGGAAGTAGTTGTCGCCGCCCTGCCACCCCCTGGGCTGCGGCAGGGCGGCCCCGCGCGTAACGCACCGGGCAGTTGTCCGCCGCCGGTTCGGGCGCGAAGCCTGGCCGCCGGGGCCCTCCAGACACATGACTTGTGACACCACGGGCCACGGCACCTGCTCCCTGCGCTGCGCTCGAGGGGTCGCCCTCCTACGGAGCGCCGGTCTGGCGCAGGTTTAGGGATTTTACCGGGCCCGGACGAGCGGCGGAGCGGTCAGCATCAAGGTGACATGCTGACACTAGAGATGGGGCAGCCAGCCGGACTCATGGTCAAGCCTTCGTATTCCGACGATTGCGAGAATGTCTTCAGTCGGGAAGTCGCTCTCTGGCTCGACCGGATCGGTCCTGAGCGTGTGGTGCCCTCCCCCGGACTGTTCGGCCATCATTCCTTGGAGACAGGATGGAAGCTGGAGTACCCCCGCGGCCTGAGTGAACACCTCCTGTACTTCGTGGTCAGCGGCAGCTGTGCCGCCACCGTCGAGCGCGAGCAGTGGACCCTCGACGCCGGGAGCGTGCTCTGGATCCGTCCTCGCACTCCGTTCATCATGACCGCCCGGGAAGAACGCCGCACGGTCGTCTACCGATTCCGGCTGGCCCCCGACGATGAGACCGACGGCTGCCTCACACCAGTCGTGCTGGTACCTGATGCCTGGGAGGTACGGGGGCTCTTCGACCTCCTCGTTGCGGAACTGGACTCGGCTCTGCCCCATCGTGCCGAACGCATCCGGGGTCTGTTGCTCGTGCTCTTCACCTCGCTCTTCCGCAAGGCTGCAGGCGACGCGGAGTCGAGGGTGCTCAGTGCCTCCGCCCGGCAGGCCGTCGACAAGTTCGCGGACGACAACATCTCGGGGCGGCCGTCGGTGGCGGATCTCGCCCGGGTCGCGGGACTGTCCCCGGACTACTTCACGCGCACGTTCCGTAGAACCTACGGCATGCCCCCACGGGAATGGCTCGTGCGGAGGCGGATCCAGCACGCTGCGGTCCACTTGGACGAGAGCGATCAGACCATCGCTCAGGTCGCTGCCGCTTACGGATACGCCGACAGCTTCCTTTTCAGTCGGCAGTTCAAGTCCGTCATGGGCGTCTCGCCCCAGATCTATCGGGCGCGCTGAGGCCCTTCTGGGGCGGTCTCGTGCGAGGGGCCTTCGGGCGACTCCGGGCGCCCTGCCCCCCAGCACTCCGCCGGACACCCACACAGGGAACCGTTGCCCATGATGATTCCTCGTCATGAGGTCCACCCTCGTCACAGCTCCGCCCCGGCCGTTCGCGGCTCGCGCGAGGGGACGGCACTGCGTCGGATGGGGGGTCCGGTCGTACCCGTACGGCTTCTGTTTCGCCTACGACGCCGACTCGTGGGGACCGTAGTCGGCACCTTCGCGCTGCCGATCTTGACCCCGAAGAGGCGCCGTTGCCTCGTGGGGATCCCCGTTGATCGCAGGCACGGGCCGTTATGGCGCTTTATCCGATGAACACGTTGGACGTGGCGATCACGGTGGCGGTGTGCTGCACGGCTGGTTCGTTGCAGGTCGTCGCTGTGTCGCCTGTCCGGGCCGCGGCCTTGCCCCCGATGAGGACGGACGTACTGCCGCGGGAAATGGTGCCCTTGTTGTTGGGCGGCGACTTGAAGACGCCCCCCGGGGGGATGTGCGGCGGAGTGTTGAAGGCGACGCTGTCCACCGTGGCGGCTGGCTTGCCGCAGATGAAGACGGACTGGCAGCAGCCGTCAGCGATGGTTCCCGTGAAGGGCAGGGGCATCGGTGTCTCGATCGGTCCCCCTGGCGAGGGGACCATCACGATGTGCATGTCACTGCCCACCACCTTGTCTCCCATCGCGGCTGCGGGTACTCCTGCCATGATTTGCCCTCTCCCTCGTGCCGGCCTGTTTCAGTTCCCAGTGACGACGGTGCGACCCGAGAAGTAGGCAGCCGGCGTGCAGGAGGCTCCCGTGCTAGTGGTCTGCCCTCCGGGCGACTGGCATCGCACGGAGAGGATCACCTCTTCGCCGGGTCCGAACTCGATGGGTTCGGCCCAGTGGTCGTCGCGGTCGCGGAACGTCTCCAGGTTCATCTGCATCAGGACCGACTCCCCCCGCTGGAGGCGCATGATTCCGGTGTCACCCGCGGCGTTCTCGAAGAGGATGTCGCTGATGTAGTACGTCTGGTCCCGGGGAACGGTGTACCGGGTCGTGATGAAGTCGTCATCGCTCTTGACGTCGGTCTGGATTCGGAAGTCCACCGCCTGGAGCACGGGGCCCCCTCCGGCACCACCGTTCTTGCCGCCCGAGGCCGTGTCGGAGCCTCCGTTGTTGAGAGCGGGGAAACTGCTGCCGTCGGTGCCTCCAGCCCCCGCTCCGCCACCTGCCCCGCCGGCACCCGTGGCAGCGCCGCCAGCGCCGGCGGAGGCGCCTCCCTTGCCCGCGCCAGCGGCTCCTGCGCCGCCCGCTCCCCCGCTCCCGGCGCCCGCCGGATCCTGACCGGTCGCCACGGCCACCTGTTTGCGCGCCTCCGACTCCACGCTCGGCTTGAGGACGAAGTACCAGAGTGCGAGCAGCGCCAGAACGGCGGCGACGACGGCGAGTGCGAACTTGGCCAGCCCGTCGGAGACGATCGACGCCTGCACGAGGACGCCGTCGGCCGTCTGCTCCTGCTCGTCCTCCTCGTCGACGACCAGAACTTGGAAAGGCAGCGGAGTGTCGGTTCCCCGCCACTGCCGGGCGACGGGCTTCACCTTCAGCGGGACGACGACACCCTTCCCGTAGGCGACATCGACTTCTTCGTGCTTGAAGGTGGCCTGGACCTTTGCGTCGGGGTCCGAGGCGTAGAGGTGCACCTTCAGCGGCGCGTTGCCTCGGTTGTCGACGACGGCGTTGAACCGTCCGGAGAGCCGTCCTCGCTTCGTAGCGGGGACCAGCGTGACGCCGTAGTCGGTGTAGGGGCCGACGGTGACGGCGCATTCCTCGACGACGGAGCCCTCGATGTCCTCGTGTGACATCACCCGGAGGCCGAACGTCACCTCACCCGCGGCCAGCTCCGCCGACCGAGGAGGTGTGAAGACCACATCCACTTCGACGGACTGGTCGGGAAAGACGTTGGCCTGGGCCGGCTCAACTTTGATCCATTGCTTGGCTTCGCCGAGGATGTCCAGTTCGAACCGGTCGACTACCGTACCGGTGTTCACGACCTGGACGGTCCACCTGCTCTCCTCTCCAGGTGTCGCAAGGACGTTGGTTTCAAGTTGCAATACGATGGCACCCACTCGGTCAGCATCTGCCGTGCGTGATCTGCGCCGCAGCGGCCTAGGGGCGGCTTTCCGTTCCTAGAGGGCTGCACTTTGGGGCTGCGGGTCGGGCACGGCGCGAGGAGCTGGACGCGCTGATGGGTCGGGCGCGGTCAGATCGAACGTTCGCGCAGGGCGCGAGAGATGTCACCGACCTCGCCGAGGCGAAGCAGTTCCAGGTTGTTTCTGATGTCGCTGGCCACCCACAGCAGTTCCTGCTGGACTTCGGCCAGGGCGAGTGTGGCACGGACCTGGGCGAGGCCGGTCAGGGCTGAGGCGGTGGCTATGTCCTGTCCACGCAGGGCATCGCCGGCCGCGCGGACGAGGTCCTGGGCGGATGCGCTGTGCCCGTCGTCTTCGGAGGATCCGTCTGGAGTGATCACGGCTGTTCCTCTTCTTCTCGGTGGGTTACCGGTTGGACATCGAGAGAGGCGCCGGAGAGGGGAGGGCCGCCAGCTGCCGCTCCTGTTCAGCGCGGCCCAGCTCCCACGCAGAGGGACCCACCATGCATGCTAGCGCCTTCTGCTTAGGTTTCCTTCGCCCCGTAGGCGCCACTCGCTCTCTCTCTTCGAATCCAAGGTCAGCAGACTACGGATTCAGGGCTGTTCAGCACCGCTGCATGCAATAACCCAGGCAGACACGGCTGTCCAATACAGCAGTTGCCCCGTCGGGGGGACAGGGACGCGAGGGCAGAGACGGGGGCAACCCTCGGTTACGAAGACCATGGGCGGCGGTGGGACGCCGTCCCGTCACATCAAAGACGAGAGAAGCGCCCTGAGGGCGGTCCGCGCAGCGGTACCCGATCGCCCCCCGCGAGCTTCACCTGTCTCTGCCCTTACGACCTGGACCCCACTGGGGAACGGAAGGAAAGGTTCTGCTAGCACGTCAGCGACTGCCCCCGGTCGACTTCGAAGGATCGAATGCGCCCCTCTCACCCCCCCCTGTCTCCGTGTCATGCCGGTCCTCAGCGAGGAACGGCACCTGCGCACTTGGTCTGCCACATGGAGCAGCAGTACGACGGCGAGATGGAGGTGCTGATCGCGCTCGGCCCGCCCACGGACCGTTCCGACGAGATCGCCGCCGAAATACCGCGGGATCCGTCCCCGCAGGCAAGGGGCCTCACGCTGAAGGCCCGGCAGATCGCGGTGGCGCTCGCGAGGAAGGTCAGGGCCGCCGGTACTCATCCACCCATGGCCTGAGGAGCAGAGTAGATGACTCCGTACGAGAGTCCGCAGTTGCCGCGTGATCACCAACGCCGCGGGCGACTACCTCCTCCATCTACACGACAACATCCCGGGGACATGTTGCCTCATCGGAGGCCGCATCGACGCCAGGAAGGAGCCCTGGGAGGCGACCGAGCGTGGGCGGGCGGAGAGCGCTTCGACCTCACTCAACGCTGCGTCATTCCCGCTCAGTTCGCGGAGGGTGAGGCGACGGGGTTGATCCAGGCGTTCGCCGGACGAGGGGATGGCGACGCCGACGATCTGCCGGTCACCGAGGGCATCAGGTTTTACTTCTTCCCATCCAGCCCGCGGCGCTTGGTGATGTGCCCGTGGGCCTGTGGTCCGGGCTCCTACGAGGCGGAAGCGCTTCGCGGCCTTGCCCGTGTCACGGCGGCAGCGGGGTGAGCCGGATGGCGATGGATACAGACATGCCGTCGAGTAGGGCGGAGGATCCCTCTCGACCCGCCGGCACGCCTCGCGGGAAGGCGGGGACCGTCCGGGATCCGAAACACGGTGGCCCCAGGAAGTGCAAAGTGCTGGACGAGATCCTGACGGACCTGGAAGAACGCGTTGCCCGTCTCCACCGGGATGTTCAGAGGCTGGAGGAGATCCTGTCATGGTGTTCACAGTCGGCGTTCCCGACGGCAGAGGCACGGCATCCATGCCCGCCGCCACCTCCTTCCCGCACCACCTGAGGAGCATGAATGCCAGGGAGCTGGGATCGTGCGCGCCCGGCGGGGTGCTCTGCTACTCGATCCACTCGTGGGATCAGGGCGACTTCGTCGCCATCGGGGAGCATGCGAGGCTGGCGGAGTACGGTGTTGTCCTCTTCGCCGGATCGTTGACGGTCGAGAACGCCGTCCCGCCGTGTCCACGACGGTGGATAGGCGTCAGGAGTCAGGGGGTCATCTCGTTGACCTGCCCGAGGCTGTGGCGCCCGGTGGTGCTCCCCCTGCTGCGGGAGACAGGCAACCGGGTACGCCTTGTCTGACCATGGAGGGGCTCGGCGGGACCCTGAGAGGTTTGCATAGGCGACCCGGATCTCAACTGCCGACTGGTGATCAGCGAGTCGGTGGTGAACGTGACGCTATCCATCACAGGCGCTTGGTCAGACAGCATGGGATCCATTTGGGACCAACGTGAACCTCAAAGTGCGGCCAGTTGATTCGCTGTCCTTGTGATCTCGGCGTCGGCAGCCGACGTCATGATCTCCGCGAGTCGCGGATGCGGTGCTCCTTCCTGGAGTCCGGAACCAGCGAACAGACGCACGATGACCGATTCGATGTAGTCGCTATCGCGTGGCATGCTCACAACCCGGCTCCCCGCCAAGGGGTTTTGGAGTGGGTTGCTTCTTCCGCACGACGGCTTCGCCCAGCCTCTGCGGAGGCGTGTCCGCCGGACGGATTGCCACCCCTGCCTATCTGGGCATGGCCGCGCACTACGTCACTGCACGCTGTCATGCGGCTTGTGCCCGGACAGGACGTTGCCGCCGAATCCGGCGTTGTTCCGCCGGCGTGAGCCCGCCCCACACCCCGTGCTGCGGTCCGGCTGCCAGTACCCAGGTACGGCAGTGCTCCGCGACGGGACACCTTCGACAGACCTCTTTCGCCGCCTGGACCTGCCGTTTGGCCTGCGCGTCCGTACCCGTGGGGAAGAAGAGGTCGGGGAATCCGCTGCACAGAGAGTGCTCTCTCCAAGGGGATCGGGGGTCCATTTCACTCCTTCACTGACCATGTTTCGCGCCCAGTTTGGCCCGAAAAGCGGCGTGCGGGATGGCCTGGTCGTGCCTGCTGGGGGGCAGTTTCACTGCCCTTTGGGGCAGGCCCGGCGGCGGGGCGGTCAGCCGGTCGCTGATGCCCTCTGAGCGTTCAGGCTCCGCCCGGTGGAGAGCCTCAGTAAGGATCTTCAGCGTCGCCTCTCGAGGGTGAGGACGGCCTTGGTGATTGACGTGAGTCGGTTGGGGCTGATCCGGGCTTTGCGGAAGATCCGCCATGCCTTGAGCCGGGCGAAGGCACGCTCGACGGGGAAGCGGAGGCGTGCGTGTGCTCGGTTGACGGCTGCTTGTCTGGCAGTGAGGGGCCGTCCGAGGTGGCGTTTGAAGGGCACTTGGAAGGTCCCGCCGGCTCCGGTGTAGGCCTTGTCGGCGAGTACGGGGATCCGCAGTCGTTCACAGGTCGTGACGATGCGGTGGGTGCGGGCGGCGGTGATGTCGACGGTGCGGCCGGGCAGCGCGGGTGAGTACCAGATCAGCTCGCCGACGGGATCGGTGACGGCCTGGATATTGACGCCGTGCCGTCTGGCCTTGCCGGAGTAGTCACGTTCATGGTCGCCGACCCGGACGCACTCGGCGATGGTGCCGTCCACCAGGACGTACTCGGGACGTGCCCGGCGCAGGGCCTGTGTCAGGGACGGTGCCTTCGAGGCGAGAAGTCCGATCACACTCTGTACATAGGCATGGGCTGTGCCCTCGCTGATACGGAAGCCCGCGGCGAGCTTCGCATAGGTGGTGTGCTCGCGCAGGTAGACCAGGGCGATGATCGCGCGTTGCGAGGGCCGCAGCTTGCACCGACGGTCACCCTCGCGGGTGACGATCAGCATCGTGACCCACTCTACGAGCGCGTGCGGCAGGTCGAGTGCGGCAGGATAGATGACCAACGAGGCCTCCGGTCGCGGCGGTTGGGACTTCAGACATCTCGAACCACTGCCCGAAGGCCTCGCCTGCTATCCCGCCTCGACCGTCACCCGATCGGTGACCACTCTGAAGATCCTTACTGAGATGATGTCCCGCACGGCCGGCCATTCCTCGGCCAGGACGGAGTAGGAGATGACCGAGCGCAGAGCACCGTCGCGTCCATAAGAGTGGGCTCGCAACTCGCCCTCGCAGGTCACCCCGAGCTTGATCAAAGCCGCGCGAGTTCGGTCGTTGCGTACGTCGACCTTGAAGGAGACGCGTCGGACTCCCATGCCATCGAACGCGTGCGCCAGCATTAGCTGTTTGGTCTCCAGGTTGAGGCCCGACCCCCAGGACTCGGATGCCATCCACGTATTGCCGATCTCAGCGGCACACGGCGCACAACCGGTCGACGTCTCGTCCCGGTACATCAAGTTCTTGAACCTGGTCGAGCCCACGATCCGCTCTGACCTTCTGTCGATGATGGCGAAACCGATACTCGTCCCGGCTCTCCTACCGACCCGGGCCTTCTTGACGTACCGCACCGCCTCCATGACGGAACGGGGTACGGACAGAAACTCGAAGGGGTCGT
This sequence comes from Streptomyces sp. NPDC036822, assembly GCF_055609145.1. Lineage (NCBI taxonomy): Bacteria > Bacillati > Actinomycetota > Actinomycetes > Kitasatosporales > Streptomycetaceae > Streptomyces > Streptomyces sp. NPDC036822. Next base: position 15,222 of record NZ_JBVJPY010000019.1, on the reverse strand, counting down.
CAGAGGCTGCGGTGGCCAGGCCTTCCGCATGCTCTGCGCGCAACGTCTCAAGGCGAACCAACGAGCCGGTGAGCACCAGGGATCGCTCCATCGAACCTCCTTACACTTTCCGCCTTGAAGGGATTCGATTGTTCTTCCGCCCCCCGGGGCAGGCTATGGCCGCATGGGCAGCGCAAGGGGACGAGCCGGACATGCCGCACGCTGCGTCGCACTTTCAGGCACTACGTCGGGCACGTCGTGTGTGCGGGGATGTGCCCTTGGGAGGCTCGACGGGAGAGGTGCCGTTCGGAATCCTCTTGGCCAAGGAAGGTTCTGATCACAACCTGGAGCAGCGAGAGTCATGCAGGCTAACGGAACAGAAGAGGCCTGGGAGTACCTCACGTCTCGGTGGGACCCGAGCGAGGACTGGGCTGACTTCGCCGACAGAGCACCTGGGTCCTCGGAGCCGCAGGTGAGCCGAATTATGGCGAAGTTCGACCACATTCCACTCCTCCACGCCCTGCATGAACGCCCGGGACACATGAGTCGAGAGGCTTATCGCGCAGCTGTGGAGAGCGTCTTTCGTCAGTGGTACGCGAGGAACAACATGCAGACGTTCACGCACGAGTATTCCTGAGGGGGCGCGCCCTTCGGGGGCCTGCTGAGGTGGACGGCTCGCACCCTTTGGCGCCCTGGAACATCCCGTGGATGTCTCCTTGCGTCGGCTTGGGACGTGCCAACGATCTCAGGGGGTAGGGCGGGGCTCGGTCTCGCGATCACGGGAGTGTCGTGTCCGCCGCCGGCTTCGCCGCTCCTTCGCGCAAGGCACTGACGCCGACGGACCCGTGCGTGGGCCTGAGGCGGGAGGCCTCGCCGTCGCCGAGTGCGGCGTCAGAGTTGCGGCGGGCCCTGCGCCGGTCGTTGACGAGCGAAAATCCTACGGCTCCGAAGTACAGGACGGTGATCGGCCCGGCGAGAGCGATCATGCCGACTGGGTCGGTGGTGGGGGTGATGATGGCGCCGAAGACAAAGACGCCCATGATCACGCCGCGCCACCAGCTGGCCATTCGCCGGCCTGTGAGGACACCGGTGACGTTCAGCATGACGAGAATGAGCGGCAGCTCGAAGGCGAGGCCGAAGACGAGCACCATGCGCAGGGTGAAGTCCAGCACGTCGCTGAGGGACAAGATGTTCGCGGAACCACCCGGCGTGAGGCTGATGAGTACGTGCACGCTGATGGGAAGAATGAGGTACGCGAGGTAGGCCCCGGCGGCGAAGAGCGGAACCGCGGTGCCGACGAAGGCGTAGGTGTACTTCTTCTCGCTCTTGTGCAGGCCGGGCGCGATGAAGGCCCACAGCTGGTACAGCCAGACCGGACTCGCGACAACAAGGCCGGTCACAAGGCTGATCTGGATCGTCGTGCTGAACGGAGCCATCAGCGTGTTGAACGAGACGATCGCGCAGTTGCCACCGTCGCTACTGACGCCGGGCCCGCACTTGGGCACCGACCTTGTCAGGAACTGCATCAGTTCCTCGCTATACACGAGGGCCACTACGGTGACCGCGGCGATAGCCAGGAAGCCCTTCGCCAGGCGGTTGCGCAGTTCACGCAGGTGTTCCACGAGGGGCATTCGGCCCTCGGATGCCTTCTCTTGTTTGCGGGCAGACGTGAGCAACCGACGTCCTCATCTCGTGCGACGGCCGCGCCGGAGCGGTCAGCGCCTGGTGGTGTCCGAACGCTCGGCCAGGGGACGCGGACTGGTCACATCGCCGGGTGCCGCCTGGATCGTGCGTGGAGCGTAGGGGTCTTGGGCGCCGGGGGCCGGCGGATCCGCCGGGGCAGGAGCGCTCTGCTGGTCGTCCGCCTTCATGGCTTTGGCCTCGCTCTTGAGGATACGCGCCGACTTGCCCAGCGAACGGGCCATGTCCGGGAGCTTTTTGGCACCGAACAGCAGGATGATGACGACGAGAATGAGAATGATCTCGGTGGGGCCGAGTCTGCCCATGGCTGTTTACCTTCTTCACAGAGGCGACGTGGAAAGCGTTCTCGGAGACAGGAGACGCGCCCGGCCACCGCGCTGCCAGCGATCGTAAACCCGTGCAAGCACGAGGGGCCAATGGCTGGGCAGTATTTCGCGGGGTCGAGGGGTGGCTTAAGTGTATACAGCCTCGCAAAAATCTGGATCCCTGCATTATCGGCAATCCATATTCTCTCTATCACCTGATTCGGCGGTCGAGATCAGGGATTTTCCCTAACAGAAGCCGTGCGGGGCTGCCTGTGGCGCACAGAGACGGTGCTCGACGGATCACGATGCGCATCAGGGGAAGCTTGCGAGTCTGCACGTTCAGCGCCCTTCGCACTCCCTTACGGCTGCCCGCGACGCCCGTTACGCCGGCCCCGCGCACACCTAGCCTGGGCGGTGGGTCAGCACGCAGACGGGCCTGCCTCCTCCCCCGGGGCATACCCGTCCCTGGCCGTTACGCCCCTGGCCAACCCTCTTGGGAGGGACTCGTGGGGAGCCCCTTGGCCAGGGGCACACTCCTTCACCGCGCAGAGCCATCGGCTACTGCCTGTCGACAGCCGGTGGGCTCACATTTGTGCAGGCTGCCGCCTTCCTTACGAGACGACAGCCGTGAACGGTCCCTCGCCGAGAAGCTCGACTGTCACCGGACGGTTCACGGATACCACTCACCGCTCAGCTGCCCTTGAAGAGCGACATCCGTCGTCCTGGACACCTCGTCACGGCCGATTCCTCACGCCCAGCCGCTCCGTACGAACCGTACGGAGCGACCGAAGCGACTGAGCTTCGAACTCGGTGGCCGTCACAGCGGAAGCGTGATGCCCAGTTCCTGCATCGCGGAGGACGGCGGACCGCCTTCGGAACGTTCGGTCTTACGGCCCTTGGTGCCGGGAGCAAGGGTGCGCGGGTCGATGCCCTCGGAGGGCCCTGATGCGCGGTAGAGCCCGTCGGGTACCGAGTCGCGGTCGTGGGGAAGGAGCCAGAAGACACGGCGCCGGAAGGTTCCGGACGCCCGGGATGCCTTCGAGTCGCGACCGAGGACCGCGTATCCGACCATGCGGCCGTCACGGAAGTACGCCGGACGCCCACCGCGGGTGGGCAGACGGTCGAGACTCTGGCGAACGTAGTCGAGCCGTTCCACGTCCTCGAGCCACACCAGTTCGAGCTCGTGCTTGATCTCGTCATCGCTGATCAGGGCGCTCATGCCACCTCCTCGTCGGCGAGCAATCCTATGCCGGGGTAGTACTTCCTCGAATTCGACAGAATCATCTCCTTCGGGGACGACAAGCCGACAAGCTCCCGGGTGCGCTGGGCGAACGCCCGGTTGCTGGCCGGCGGGGAGCCTTCCGTCGCGCACCAGGAGCGGTAGGCGTCGTAGAGGGTCTTCTGCTCGGTGCGAGCCTCCGCACTGAGGATGCAGGCCTCATCGTAGAACCGTCCGGTGTGGTCCTCGGTCTCGGCGTATGCGGTGGTGGCGATACGCACCTTGTCCGGACCCGTCAGGTTCTTGTCCCCCGCGAGATACCGACGGGCCCCCTCAATAAGCCAGTTCAGTATGCCGGGGCCCTCCTCGGCAACGAGAATGTCGGCCAGGTTGTCGATCTTCTGGTCGTCGGACACCGTGCGCTCGAAGGGAATGAGACGCATGCGCCGCCAGAACGCAAAGCCTCCGGTGCCGACTTCCGGGCGGTGGTTACCGAGGAGCCACAGCTTGTGCGTGGGCTCGAAACTGAAGAAGTCCTGACGCATACGGCGCGCCTTGATGCGGTCGCCTCCGGTAAGAAGCTTGACACGTGCTTCGTCGAACTTGTCACCAGGCTTGACTTCGGAGCAGACGATGATGCGCCGGCCGTGGAGTTCCGCGAGGTCGGTGGGATGGCCCTCGTAGGGGCGGGCCATGAGGAACCCGGGCGGGGCGGCATCCGCATAGTCCCCCATCAGCTTCATGAAAAGGTCGAGAAGGACCGACTTGCCGTTCTTCCCCGCCCCGAAGAGGAAGGGCATTACCTGAGCGCCGACGTCGCCGGTGATCGAGTAACCAAGGAGCAGCTGGAGGTACGCGATCATCTCGCTGCCGTCGGGCCCTTCTCCGAGGGTGTCGCTCAGGAAGCGGATGAACCGCGGCGTGGGCATCTGTGTGGGACCCGTGGTCGTGGAGCGGGAGTTGAAGTCCTTGAACGGATCGGGAGTACGCATGAGGCCGGTGCGCAGGTCGACCACGCCCGAGGGGGTGCACAGGGCATAGGGGTCGGCGTCCAGGTGTGCCGCGTTGAGGACCATGCCGGGGGCGGACCTGGCCTGGGCAAGCATGGCGTTGATACCGGAGGTGCTCAGGGCACGCTTGCGGTGCTTTCTGAGAGCCTCCATGGTGTGCACGCCCCGAGGGTCCACAGAGGCAATCTCTTCTCCGATCTCGCCCGCCGCCCACAGCACCGTGTCGTCCTCGTCCATCTGCCAGCGCGTGGTGTCCCAGCGATACCAGCCGAGACCGGGGACGTGCCGGAAGTCAGAGGCGTAGATCTTCACAAAGAGTTTGGCGTTACCGCGGTCGGTGAGGCTGTCCGGCAGAAGGCCGTGGGCCGTGGCTGGTCCTTCTTCACGGGCACTCGTCGTCGCTCCATGAGGCCGGGCGAGGGCCGTTCTCCGGGCGATGATCTGCTCGGCGATCGCCTGCGGATCGAAGTCGAAGAGAACGTCGTCGCTCCCGTCGATAGGCCTAGTCACGGGCGGCCCCGCAGTACAGGGGATGTCGGGCTCCGGCGGCCATGCCACTGCGGATGATCTGTGCGGAGCGACGTGCCTGCCCGGGGCGGGCCAGGTCGGCGGTCTCCTGCAGGAGACGCTCGGCTTCGTCACGGGAGAGCAGGCCTGCAGCCACGAGGCCTCCGGTGGTGTACGCCGCCCGGTTGAGCAGGGCCGAGAATCCCGCGCCCTCCGGCGTCGCTGCGCAGGCGGTCACATCGGCGAGAACGGTCGAGAGGGTCCTGGCCGCGGGGGCGGCACCGCCCCCGGCTGCGACCACGGCTTGTCGCGCGCGAGCGGGGACGGGCCGGGGTGCCGGAATGTGGGCCGCGGGCAGGTGGTGGGTTCGTTCCAGCTCCTGGGCGAGCCACGCCGGGAGCGGTGCGGGGACGCGTGCTGCGCCGACCGGGGTGTAGGTACCGGCAGTGGTGGAGGTGCCGGGAGCGACGATGTAGCCGCCTTCAGCGCGTACGTCCACCTGCCAGGCGAGCGCGCGGTGGGTGCCGGAGCCGATGGAGGACTGCCAGCGCCGGGCATCCGTGGCGCGGTACCAGATGTGGAGGCCACCGGAGGGGGTACGAACGCGCAGGGTACGGGTGTCCGTGACCGGGTTCTGCTGCCTACGGACCGCTGCCAGGACGGCAAGGGTGTGGAAACCGGTGGTCATCGCCGACACGTCGATGTCATCTGCGATGTCAATTCCCGGGAGCAGCCGGTCCCGGAGCGGTGCGGTAGTGGAGTGGGCGTCGACATCGATGACCACGAGGGCGGCCGGACCGCAGGCGATCGCCACGCCCATCCGCGGGTGCCTCCCCCACCAGTGCCGGATCCGGTTCATGTCGAGGGTCGCCGAGTGGAAACTGTGGCACCAGCGACCGGCGGCTCGGCACGGGCAGGTCGTCCGATCGTGGTCTCGTCGGCGGCAGTCGGGGCAGTTGGCAGCCGGCGTCTTCCGACCGGGGGCAAGCGGGTGGACGGGCCATCCGTGACTGGCACACCAGTTGGCGATGGCCAGTGGCTCAGCAGGCGAGGCTGGTGCCCAGTCACTGGGGGAAGACCGCAGGTGAGCAGGCATCTGCTTCCCCCTCAGCGACCAAAGCGACTCAATGACGGCGGCAGCCTAGCGAAGGAGGCCTGCACGGCAGGGCAGCAACTCAGGGTGACCAGGGGAAGGAGGCCCCCCTGGCTGTACCCCGGTCCCAGAGACGGGGCGGCATGCACCGCTCCTGTCAGTCGCTCGGTAAAAGCACAGGTCAGAGGCGTTGTGCAAGCCTCAGAGCGACCGAAGCGACTAGAAGTCCCCCTTATCGATCGCACGCGCACATCAGATGAGACTCATATACAGCAGGTCGCGTCGCTTCAGTCGCTGCCGACGGCGTGGCACGCGTCTGACATGCAGTTTTGTCCAGCGACTGAAGGCTCTTGGACCTGCGCCCGCCCGGCGCTGCCCCTAAGGGCAGACTTCGCATTACAGGCCTCAGACTGCCTGATCCGCGTCCTCATGGACGAAGCAATCACGCATGCTCTCGCCGCTTCCTCTCGTGTCATGTGGCCCGCGGCTATCAGGAGGCCGTCGACCGGCCCGTCCCGCTCGCCCCTGATGACGTTTGTTCAGGAGCCGGTGCGAACATAGAGAATCGATCAGGGGGACGGGTCGCCCGTCACTCCCCTCACGCCACCGGACATGCGGGGCACGCATCCGGCGGTTCACCGAGCTGATCTCAACCGTTGCCGGTCAGCCTGAGTGTGAGAAACCCAAGGCCGTGCCAGTAGGAGTCGGGCATGGCCCGCTGGAGAATGGGCGAGCCCGGACCACCAGTAACCCTTGCTGCGGCTTCCCACTGGTAGGAGAACCACTCGCTGATGCCGAGCCTGCGCAGGTCAGCCCGGCGGTCCGGGGATGCTTCCATTCCTTCCAGCGGATCTGCCGCATCCCGCGGCGGAACCACTCGTGCAGGTCCCGGAACGGCCTGGTGGCCTCCGAGAGCTGGAAGTAGCCCATTCCTCCGGCCATGTACCGGTTGATCGTTCGTCCATCGCGACGCTCCACGGAGCGAGGTGAGCTCCGAATACGGGCCTTCCAGCGCCCCAGCGCCTTCGGGCCGATCCGGATCTTTACCCCGCTACGGGTGACGTAGGAGCCGAGCCCCAGCAGCGTGGCGGCGGAGGCCCGGACCGCCTTCGACTTCTCCCTGTTGACCTTCAATGCAACCGCTGCCCTGCTCCACGACGGCCGTAACCAAGACGAGCCCCCTGTGGCCGCCCGCTCGCTCCGCCCGAAAACGCGTACGTCGTCGGCGCAACGCGCGAACCGGTGACCCCGCCGAAACAACTCCCGGTCGAGGTCGGCGAGCATGATGTTCGACAAGACGGGCGCGGGCATGGAGCCGTGCGGGGTCTCTTACCCGCTGGGCATCTTCATGCCATCCACCATGATCCCGGCTGCCAGATACCTGCGGATCAGTTGCAGAATTCTGCGTGATCGATTTCGCGCGCGACCCGCGTCATCAGGGCGTTGTGCTGACCACGGTCAAGAACCGGTCCAAATCAAGGTCCACGCCCTACCGGTGCTCGTCCTCGACGCCCGCCGTGCGCCACGCTCCGGCCCGAGTGGGTGGAGCCGCCGGAACGTCACCCGAAGGACGGCCTCGAGAACTCCAGGTCGAATGGGCAGATGCCCGTGTCGAGCTCGGCTTCCACCGCGGGCCAGTGCACCGGCAGCCACGGACGCAACTCCACCGTGGTCATCAAGTCCACTCCGGGGGCACCCCGGTTCGCTTCGACGTGGTCAAGCGGCCCACACAGGGTTTCCTGCGAGAGCATCCGCTCCCGGAACAAAGCCCTTGTTCGCGGTGAACGTCCTCCGTGGAGTGCGCGGACGGATCACTTCGTGCCACCGAGGGCTCCACCGGACGCACCGGCTCTTCCCCCTGGGGCCCTGCCCAGGCAGGCTTCCTGCGGTCCATGTGGCCGGCACAAGGCATCAACCACATCAACGGTTTACTCGATCTTGGCCCTTCCCCAGCTGGTACTACCGCCCTCTGCTGACTACTGCCCGGTCAGACGGCACCTCTCGATGCGGCGCGGCGGCATCCTCAGTACAGCCGACATCTGGATAGCTCTCCCCACGTAAGAACACTGAGCTTCTTTCATCCTGTGTTGGAGGGTGAAATGAGCTGGTCAGTGGGTGTGGTGACGAGGCAGGGCTCCTCCTCGTTGGCGTGGTGATCTCACTCAACACGTTGGCGACCGAAGGGGCCCTGGTGGTTTCCGTATCCTGCCATGCTCGACGTCCCGTACGAGCTGGTCGAGCACGTTGCCTGGCTGCTCCACGAGCATCGCCAGGCCCGCAACACCCGCTGGCGCAAGCTCGGCTGCTTCAAACAGGCTCTGCTCACGCTGGTCCGTCTACGGAAGAACGAGACGTTCTCGCAGCTCGGGGCGGGTTTCGGGATATCGCAGGCCACCGCCTGGCGCTATGTCGACGAGACCTTGGACGTCCTGGCCGGCTGGGCACCCGGCCTCTACGAAGCACTCACCGGCCTCGGTGAAGGCGACCACGTCATCGTTGACGGCACGCTGATCCCCATCGACCGCATCGCCGCCGACGAGCCGTATTACTCCATGAAGCACCGCAGGCACGGCATGAACGTGCAGGTCATCGCCCGTCCTGACGGCGCACCGCTGTGGTTCTCGCGTGCGACACCCGGCCGCACTCATGACCTGACCGCGGCCCGGGCTCACGGGATCGTGCAGGCCTGTCTGACCCGGCAGGTCCTTGTCCTGGCGGACCGTGCCTACCAGGGCGCCGGCGCCACCATTCGCACCCCGTACAAGAACCACCGCGAACAACCCGAGCACTACCAGCAGTTCAACCGCGACCAGGCCCGACTCAGAGCTCCCGGCGAACGCGCCTTCGCACAGCTCAAATCCTGGCGGATCCTTCGCCGAGCCCGATGCTCCACCCGCCGCATCGGCACCATCGTCCAAGCCATCCACACCCTCCTGACCTGCAACTACTCAGGATGAAAGAGGCTCACTGTTCCGCGCTTACGCACCGGCCCTCTTGCAGTGATGGGCTTCACCTTCTATCGCAGGCTCACCTGACCAGTACGGCTCATACGCGGTTCGCGTTCCTCGGTACCCAGGTCTCGCCTCGGATTCCTGCAGACCCCACCTCATGTTGCCGCCCGTGCCCCTACCCGGGGTCACTACCACCTCTCCCCCGGGGAACTTCCCCTAACAATCGCCCATCCTGGGCGCACAACGAAGCAGGCCCTCCCACCATCGTGGGAGGGCCTGCGCGACAACATCGCACCCGAAGGTGGGCGCTGACATTAGGGCGTGTCTTCGGAAATCACCCCGTATCTGTCAGTCCGCACCGCCACCCGTCCGAGGTGACGTGCAGTACTTGACACGGTGAGGATGTCTGTCGGCACCCCCTCGCGCGCCGGCGAGACCTAGCCCCCGCTGGCCTATCGGGAGCCGGGGGCGCCGCCTCATGGAGTCGTCAGTGACGACGCACGTCCTCCGCCTGCGGGCCCTTGGGGCCCGCGACGACGTTGAAGATGACCTCTTCGCCCTCGTCTAGCGAGCGGAATCCGTTACCGGAAATCGCCGAATAGTGGACGAAGACGTCCTGGGCACCGCTAGCCTGCGCCAGGAAGCCGAACCCCTTTTCGGCGTTAAACCACTTCACCGTGCCGCGCACATCATTTTCCTGCGGAACTGACATTGCTTCTCCACTATGTAAAGCACCTCGATCAAGCGGCAGGGTTTCGAGGCTGAAACGTGCTCGCCAGAAGGCTGCCCTGAGGTTGGGTGAACGACAGCCGATGCCAGCGTAGGGCGATTTTCCACGTCGTGACCATACCCGAAAGGGAAGCAGGTCGGGCAGAGACGGGGCATACATTCCTACCCGAACGCATGCTGATGCAACCTGGTACCGCACAGTTACGCTTCCCTGAAATACAACAGGGTTCCCAGATACCGACGGGAAGCGTTGCTAGCGCCAAAGCCTCCTGGGCCGGCGTACAGGGAGGGTAGATGGTTTTCCGCATCGATCTTGCGGTCGGCAGTGTACGCGCTGCCCAGTTGATCAACTCGTACCGAACCCGCCTAAAGGAAGCGGACCTGCTCGACGACGACGCCGCCCTGCGCGTGGCGTGCTCCGCATACGCCGACGGAAACATCTACGTTGTTGCGGCCCCCGGGCAGATTTGGACAAGCACCAAGAAGAAATTTGGGAAGAATTCCAGACAAATCCAGGTCGCCGCTCTCTCCTTCACTGCGCATGGGCATTTTGCGAGATGTGCTGACGAGTACGGCATGCTTCTCGACATCCCACTGGATGTGATGGCTGAAGACTTCACGCTGACACGATGGCCCGCTGAGCAGATTCCCTCCTCTCTAAACCACACAGATCCCGCCGGCGAGGAGGACCGTTGGTTCTGACAGACCTCCTCCCTCCCTCAGGATTCGGCACAACTGGAGGTCGGGCCCGCCCCGGATCAGGGCGCAGCGAGTGACAGCCTCCGGTCCTCTTGTGCCTGTGCGGCGGCGCGAAAGGCCCATACCGATGCCCTAACTGCCGCACGAACGGGCCCCCGTTCCAGTGCTCGACGGGCGTAGATTTTTTTCGGAGCCTCCAGTGGAGGCACCCCGAACGAGGGCCCCGGCCCGTAAGTCTTCCCCGCGCGCGCCATGCTCACCCCCCCGAGCACCACGGCGCACTGCAACCCGCGCGCGGAAGCCAGAGCCGGGGCCCTCCGCCGTTCCCCGGGGCAACACATGGTGTTCTGCGGCTAACGGCTCCGGATCTCAGAGGGCTGTCACCGAAGAGCTCTTCCGGGCGGCTCACTCTCCAGGTGGCCGGTCGAGAAGCACACCCCACGCCTCGCACGCCCTTCTTCCCGGTCCTGCCTTTCACCAGGGCCTGGAAGCCCAGCCATTGAACCGTCATTTGTGAATCTCATTACGGTGGTGAATACAGATCTCCGGTCCACCACGCGCCAGGGGTGTACCATCCGAATATGGCACAGAAGCAGGTAACGATTTTCATCGATGATCTCACCGGCGAAGAGACCACCGAGGGTAGTACGCACACCTTTACGCTCAACGGCATCGACTACGAAATCGACCTGTCCCCGGACAGTTACGATCAGATGCTCGAAGCGTTCGGCCCATATCTAAAGGCGGGTCGAAAGATCCCCCGCTCCCGGCGTACCTCGGCGGCGACCCGAAATCGCACGGCCGGGACGTCGACGGCCGATATCCGTGCGTGGGCCAGGGAGAACGGGCACGAAGTGAACGAACGCGGCCGCATCTCCTCCGACATCCGCAGGGCATACGAGGCGGCGCACTGAGGCTCTTTCATCCTGTGCTGGAGGGTGAAATGGGCTGGTCAGCGGGTGTGGTGACGAGGCAGGGCCCCTTCGAGATGTCTGACGTCTCAACCGCTGTGACCGGAGGCCTCGTTGGTCGTCTTTCCTGCCGCACTCGGCCTGCCGCATGCGCTCGTGGAGTGGGTCACGATGCTGATCGTCACTCGCGAGGGTGACCGCCGGTGCAAGCTGCGACCCTCGCAACGCGCGATCATCACCGTGGTCTACCTGCGCGAGCACACCACCTACGCGAAGCTCGCCGCGGGCTTCCGGATCAGCGAAGGCACCGCCCACGCCTACGTACAGATCGTGATCAAACTCCTCGCCTCGAAGGCACCATCCCTCACGCAGGCGCTTCGCCGGGCACGGCCCGAGTATGTCCTGGTGGACGGCACCATCGCCGAGTGCGCCCGCGTCGGCGACCACGAACGGGATGGACTACTCCGGCAAGGCCCGACGGCACGGAGTGAACATCCAGGCCGTCACCGATCCCGTCGGCGAGCTGATCTGGTACTGGTACTCACCCGCACTGCCGGGCCGCACGGTCGACATCACCGCCGCCCGCACCCACCGCATCGTCGCGATCTGTGAGCGACTGCGGATCCCCGTGCTGGCCGACAAGGCCTACGCCGGGGCCGGCGGCACGTTCCAGGTCCCGTTCAAACGCCACCTCGGAAGACCTCTCACCACCAGGCAAGCAGCCGTCAACCGAGCACATGCACGACTCGGCTTCCCCGTCGAGCGTGCCTTCGCCCGGTTCAAAGCCTGGCGAATCTTCCGCAAAGCGCGGATCAGCCCCAACCGGCTCACCTCAATCGCCAAGGCCATCCTCACCCTCGAGAGGCGACGCTGAAGATCCTTACTGACACGAGCGCGCGGGCGAATTGCGTCGGGTGCGGCCGCACTGGCCGTCGGCCTCGTCATCGGCCCGGGGTGCGCCACCCGCCGTGATCCGTGCCGGGCCGCGTTGACCTCCCGATGCGTCACCATCTGCTCTGCGGCCAGCAGCCCACCACTGCGAACAACTGACTCATGCAGGCCCCGTAGGAAAGATTCACGCGACCGGCGTCGCTGATCCCCGCTGCGACCGGGCAGTCGTGCCGACGTGACCAGGCTGAATCGTATGAGGGGTCGGCTGTCTCTCCGGGCGCGCCCGCGCGGTAGTGGTTGTCGGCTCGGCGTCGCGGTCGCGCGGCAGCAGATAGAAGGTTTGAACGCACTGAAGGGGCATGGGCTGAGAGGGATTGTCGGTCCCTGGCCCCTGCGTGTTCCACAGCGGCGCTGCACAGGCCGAGAGTAGGCAGTTGCACTCTTGGTCCCTGTTCGTCAGCTTGCTCAAAGCTTCAGACCCTGCCCCTGCACTGGCCCCTGAAGGCCTCCAGCGCCGGAGTTGGCAGATGGAGGCGTCAGCACATGACATGGAGCCGTTGAAGTCGAGCTTGAGTCACTTCAGTCACTGCCAGATACGTTCTGAGGCCCTGACCTGCGGTTTCAGTTAGGGAGCGGCCCTGGCCAGGGTGCCCAGGTTCAGTCGCTGCCCGCTGCGGAGGTGTCTTGGGTTCTCCCCCAGGAGAACAAGGCGACTATTCCGTCAACATGAGAGGACGGGCCGTGCCACCCGCTACAAGACGAGGCCCGGGCAAGGGGTGGGGGCGGCAGATGCGGGTCGACGCTGCTTGAGGAACACCCATGTCAGATCGTGCGCTAGGTCTTTCGGCGTTGCTGAGCGCGTTGACCTTGGCTGATTGCGTGCTGAAGCCTTCATGGGTCGCCGTTGTCGAACTTCGGACACTTGTGGTGGAGGCCGAGTTTGTGTCGGGTAACGGTCTCGGGGACATCGGTACAGCGGTTAACGCTAGGCCGGTGATCATGGAGTCCTTGCACGGGTGGCAGGCCCGGCGGAAGATCTTGAGCGGCTTCGGGCGCCGATAGCTTCGCGCCCATGCCAGTGGAGTTCATTACTGATGAACAGGCGGCGTAGTACGGCAGGGACAACGAGGAGCCGACCCGACCCGAGCTGGAGCGGTTCTTCTTCCTGGACGACGAGGACCGCAAGCTGATCGCGAAGCGGCGTGGGGACCAGAGCTGGTTCGGGTCTACTCTCCAGGTATGCACCGTGCGCTACGTCGGCCGGATCCTCCCGGACGACCGACGTGCCGTGGGTCTTGATCGAGCACCTGGCCGTGCAACTCGGCATCGAGGACGTCTCGTGCGTGAAGCGGTACACCGAGCGCAAGCTGAAGGCGTGCGAACACGCGTAGGAGATTCGGGACACGTACAGGTACCGCGAGTACGAGGATGCGGAGTGGTCGCGCCGGTTCCGCGCCTTTCTGCATGGGCGGGCGTGGACACACGGTGAGGGGCCGGTGGCGCTGTTCAACCAGGCGGTGGGCTGGTTGCGCCCCGGAGTATCGGCGCTGGATGAAGACGAGGACGAGTCGGCTGCCGACTGAAGCGGGTTGTTGGCTGGCGGGCACCAACGCGGCGTCGTACTGTACGACGGCTCGGACGCTGTGTTCTGACGCTGACGTGTCAACCTCGTTGAAGCGCGGGTGCGTTGTCAGTGGCCACCTGTTCACTTGGCATATGACCGACAAGATGAGTCACAGCGATGTCCACCGAACCACGGCTCTCACTCCCGACACCGAGATGGTCGAGCCATCCGAGGGCGAGGCGGGATTTCGGTTCAAGATCCGTAATGTGAAGATAGATGGCCAGGCTGACGTGGTGCATGTCCGCGGAGGAGGTTCGCACAAGGTCAGTTTCGACGTGCTGCATGATTGCTCGGAGTGTGGCAACGCCGTCAACCAGGTGATCGTTGGTCTGGCGGGTCAGGATCGAGCTCAGGCGTCGGTTTGGAACGGCAAGCAGCGCAGTGGGGGCGGCTTGAAGGTGGTCAATGCCGGCACGCATGTCGAGGCGCTGGCGGAAGACAACCCAGGTCCTGCGGAGTGGGTAAATGTGTCGTGCGACCTTGTTGTTCCCGAGGAACCCGGCCTCTACTCGGTTCGAGCACGTTACGCCCAGGCGTATCAGGGGCGCCTGATGACTGCCGAAGGACGTGCCATCCCACAGTCGGAGTACCAGGACGTGCTGGGTTGGTGGAAGGTCGACCGTCCGGAAGGGCCCGGCCCGGAATCGACCATAGGCACCATCATCGTCGAGGCGTAAAAGCTGCTGGTCAGTCTCTTCGGCCAACCCCGTGACCTCGAACGAGCTCGGCATGGTCCCACCGCCGACGTCGATCGCGGCCCGCGGGCCCGGCGTTCCCGCCAGGGTGGTCCGCCCCCGGGGGTACAACTACCGGCCCCGGCCGGATGCTGCGGAGCGTATCTGTCGTCAAACGACGGCACCCTCAATTGATCAACGCACCACCCACGGATGATCATGTGATCGTGGAGGCACAGGTGCGTGACTACGGGTTTTCGCCGGTACAGCAGGATGAGATCTGGAGACGCTGGCGCGAGGGGCAGTCGTTCAGCTTGATCGCGCGGGCGCTCGGCGCACCGATGCAGAGCGCCCGCCGGTTCCTGTACCAGAGCGGCGGCGTCCGCCTCACCCCGCAGAGACGTTCAGAGCGGCATCTGAGTAGCAGCGAGCGCGAGGAGATATCCCGCGGCATCGCCGCCGGGGAATCGGCCCGGCAGCTCGCCAAGCGGCTGGGCCGATCCCCTTCGACCGTCTCCCGCGAGATCGCTCGCAACAGCGGCCGGGACCGCTACCGAGCCGCCCCGGCCGATGCGGCCGCCTACGCGCGTGGGCGACGCCCCAAGCAGGCCAAGCTCGCCCAGCGGCCCGCTCTGCGCACCCGTGTGGAACCCAAGCTGGTGCGGGTGCCGCGCCGGGGGGAGGAGCGACACGCGCACTCACAAAGTAACGAATGGCTGCTAGGCGTGAGAGAGAGCGGTCAGGCCGTAAGCAAGGCGCTTGCGGGCGTACCAGGTATAGGCCGCTTGGGGACTCCCACCATTGACTCCTATGTTTGATTGTGCTTCTTTATGTGTGGTTCTGTTCGGTTCCCCGCCTGAGGACACGCCGTGAAGAAGACCGTCACCACGCTCGCCGACGGGCGCGAGCTCATCTACTACGACGCGACC
>NZ_JBVJPY010000018.1:95036-114996 GCF_055609145.1 Streptomyces sp. NPDC036822 | reverse complement strand
CCCTCTCGGGCTTTCCTCCGGGCTTTTTCCCTTCGGTCTTTCGTGTTTCCAGCTTAGCAGATCCGATTTCCGTTTCCGCCACCCGCTGGAGCGGGTTTGCCGTTTCAGGAATTTGCTTTTCGCGCTTTCCCTTGCGGCGGGGTCAAACACTACCAGGCTTTCTCGCTCCCCCCGACCACTCCCTCCGCAGTGCATGCAGAGGTGTAGACCACTGGGGTTAGGATCTGGCTCGACAGGTGCTGCCGACCCACGACTCGACGTCGCGTTGGGGTCAGGCAGAAGTACGACAGTACATCCCACCGTCAGTAGAGGCAAATCGTTTCTCGCCGGTCTCTAGGTCCGCCAACTGGTACGCCTCAGGCGGAACTAGGACTTCTCATGACATACGCTTCTGAACAGTACGCCGTCCAGGACAGGTAGTGACGGCGCCACACCATCTCCGCCCCTGGGAGGCTTCCCATGACAACCGTGACGTCGCCGCTTGCCGGACGCGCCATCGGTCTCGCCGCAGTACCCGACCCCGTCTTCTCAGGCGCCATGGTCGGTCCCGGCACCGCCATCGACCCGGACCGTGGTCCGTCGGAGGCCGTTTCGCCGGTCGACGGCGTCATCGTCTCTCTGCACCCGCACGCGTTCGTCGTCGTCGACGCCGAGGGCCACGGGGTGCTCACCCACCTCGGGATCGACACCGTCCAGCTGAACGGGCAGGGCTTCGAGCTGCTCGTGAACAAGGGTGACACCGTGACGCGCGGACAGGCCGTCGTGCGCTGGAACCCGGCTGAGGTGGAGGCCGCGGGCAAGTCCCCCATCTGTCCCGTCGTCGCCCTGGAGGCCACGGCCGACTCCCTCTCCGACGTCGTCGAGGACGGCGACGTGAAGGCCGGCGACCAGCTCTTCGGCTGGAAGTGACGCCGGGTCGTCCTCGTGACGGCCACGGGTTCGACATTCAACGCGGCGGCCGGGGTGCCGCCGCTCTATCGGAGACGGGTGAGATGGAGACAACGCTGCGAGGCGTCGGCGTCAGCCACGGAGTGGCGATCGGCGAGGTTCGGCACATGGGCACGGCGGTACTCGAGCCGCCGGCCAAGCAGATCCCCGCCGAGGACGCGGAGCGCGAACAGGGGCGCGCCCGCAAGGCCGTGGAGGCCGTGGCTGCCGACCTGATCGCGCGCGGCAATCTGGCCGGGGGCGAGGCACAGCACGTGCTCGAGGCCCAGGCGATGATCGCGCAGGACCCGGAGCTCATCGCCGACGTCGACCGCCGGATCGCCGTCGGCAGCACGGCGGAACGCGGTATCTACGACGCCTTCTCGCACTACCGCGAGCTGCTCGCGGGCGCCGGCGAGTACATGGCCGGGCGCGTGGCCGACCTCGACGACGTGCGGAACCGTATCGTCGCCCGCCTCCTCGGGGTGCCGATGCCCGGTGTGCCGGACAGCGACGAGCCGTACGTGCTCATCGCCCGGGACCTCGCGCCCGCCGACACCGCGCTGCTCGACCCGGCGCTGGTGCTCGGCTTCGTCACGGAGGAAGGCGGGCCGACCAGTCACAGCGCGATCCTCGCGCGGGCGCTGGGAGTGCCGGCCGTCGTGGCGCTCCCGGGCGCGGGGGAGATCGGTGAGGGGACGGTCATCGCGGTGGACGGTTCGACCGGTGAGATCTTCGTGGACCCGACCGAGGAGCGGAAGGAGCGGCTGACCGCGGCAGCCGCGGAGCGCAAGGCCGCGCTCGCCGCGTCCAGCGGTCCCGGTGCCACCTCGGACGGGCACAAGGTGCCGCTGCTGGCCAACGTCGGCGGTCCGGCCGACGTGCCGGCCGCGGTGGAGGCCGGGGCCGAGGGCGTCGGTCTGTTCCGTACGGAGTTCCTCTTCCTGGACGACAGCGCGAAGGCGCCGTCCGAGGAGAAGCAGATCGACGCCTACCGCAAGGTCCTGGAGGCGTTCCCCGAGGGCCGGGTGGTCGTGCGGGTCCTGGACGCGGGCGCCGACAAGCCGCTCGACTTCCTGACGCCGGCGGACGAGCCGAACCCGGCGCTGGGCGTGCGGGGTCTGCGGAGCCTGCTGGACCACCCGGAGGTGCTGCGCACCCAGCTGACCGCGCTGGCGAAGGCGGCCGAGGGCCTGCCGGTCTACCTCGAGGTCATGGCGCCGATGGTGGCCGACCGTACGGACGCGAAGGCGTTCGCGGACGCCTGCCGGGAGGCGGGGCTGCGGGCCAAGTTCGGGGCGATGGTGGAGATCCCCTCCGCCGCTCTGCGGGCGCGCTCGATCCTGCAGGAGGTGGAGTTCCTGTCGCTGGGCACCAACGACCTCGCGCAGTACACCTTCGCCGCCGACCGTCAGGTCGGTGCCGTGTCGCGGCTGCAGGACCCGTGGCAGCCGGCGCTGCTGGACCTGGTGGCGCTGTCCGCCGACGCGGCCAAGGCCGAGGGCAAGAGCTGTGGCGTCTGTGGTGAGGCCGCGTCGGACCCGCTGCTGGCGTGTGTGCTGACCGGTCTGGGTGTCACCTCTCTGTCGATGGGTGCCGCGTCCATTCCGTACGTCCGGGCGACGCTCGCGAAGTACACGCTGGCCCAGTGCGAGCGTGCCGCGGCCGCCGCGCGGGCGGCGGACACGGCCGACGAGGCCAGGCTGGCCGCGCAGGCGGTGCTGTCCGGGGAGTGATCCCGGCAGGTCGCAAGGTGTCGAAGGGGCTTCCCGTCACATGAGTGGCGGGGAGCCCCTTCGGCGTCAGTGGTGGGTGGGCCAGTCATCGTGGGGAGCGAGGTCGAAGCCCGCGTAGTAGTCGGCGTGGGGTTCCGGGGCGATCGGTTCTCCCGTGCGGGCGTCGGTGCAGTAGGCGTTGAAGACCTCGGCCTCGGTGAGCGGGAGGAGCTTTCCGTGGGCGAGGCGCCAGCCGTGGAGGCGGTCGCGCGCGCCTGGGGCGGAGGTGCGCAGGACGACGCCTCCGGGGCTGTCGAGCGCGATGCCGGTGGCGAGGACGGTGACGAACTGGGCGCCCTCGGCGCTGTCGAGGTGGGCCGGGCCGTCGTCGTCGCGGGTGGTGTGGAGAAGGGCGAGGAGCTGTTCGTCGGCGGCGGGGACGCTGCAGACGAGGTGGTGGGTGCCGGGCCCGGCGGCTTCGAGGAGGCGGAGCAGCAGCCGGGACGCCCGGTCGAAGGCGGCTCGGCCGATGTCCTGGCCGCACTCGGCGCAGTCGCCGGTGTCGGAGAGGAGCATCGTGGCGTACTCCCAGGTGGCGCGGCGGACGGCGGTGTCGATGAGGGTGGGCACGAGGTCGGTCATGGGCTGGCCGGTGTAGGGCACGCGGGCGCCGGTGGCGGCCAGTTCCGCGGTGTAGCGGCTGCGGCTGTCGGGGCGGTCGGGGTCGAGGCCGGTCTCGTCGCAGTAGGCGGCGTACTCCTCGGGGTCGAAGAGGGCCACGGTGGTGTGGCCGCCTCGGGTGGCGAGGTCCCGGAGCAGGGCCTCGACCTGGCGGAGGTAGGCCGGGTGGTCGTCGAAGCGGAAGGTGGCGTAATGGCGCATGGCGGCGAAGTCGTCCTCGTCGGCGAGCAGGCCGACGGTGCTCGGTACTTCGCGGCGCAGGGCGCGGCGCAGGGATGCGGTGGTGCTGGGCTGAGCCATGTCTCCCCCTGGGTGATGACGGTCAATGCTCACTCACCGTAACGGCGTGCACTGACAGTGACGATCGGGAGAGGGTGCGGCGGACGAGGCGGTTCTGCGCCGCGCAGGTGGCGACGAGGGCGGCTCCGAGGACGGGCCAGGCCAGGGGGCCCGCGCTGATCACGCCGGTGAGGAGGAGGGGTCCGGCGAAGCGCTGGGTGGCGGGGGCGAGGGCGTGGACGCCGAGGTAGGAGCCCTGGGCCTCGGCGGGGGCGAGGGCGACGGAGAGTTCCCAGGAGACGGTGGCCTGCACGATCTCCGCGAAGGTGAGGGCGACGATCGCGCCGATCAGGGCGGCGATGGCGAGCGCGCGGCCGGCGGCGGCCGAGGCCGCGAAGGCGAGTGTGCCGACGGCGAAGAGGCATGCGAGCGGGGTGAGGAGGCGTCGGGCGGCGTCGGTGGTGGCGCCGAAGCGGGCCAGCGGGACCTGGAAGAGCACGACGAGGACGCTGTTGACGACCATGAGCGCGGGGGCGAGTCCGACCGGGGCGTCGGTGGCGTGGACGATCCAGAGCGGCAGGGCGACCTGGAGGATCGAGTCGTGGAGGGAGAGGACGCCCTCGTTGGCGGTGAAGAGGAGGAAGGCGCGGTCGCGCCACGGGCCGGCGGGCCGGCGGTGCGGGGCGCCAGGGGTCGAGTCGGCGCCGGTGGCGACGCGCGCGGGGGCCTGGGATTCGGCGCAGCGCAGGGTGAGGGCCGCCATCACGACGTAGGTCAGGGCGTTGCCGACGAGCAGGAGCTGGAAGGCGGTGCTGGTGGCGACGGAGAGGGCGGCGGCGGCGCCGAGGCCGCCGACGGACCAGCCGAGGTTGCCGACGGTGCGGTTGATGGCCTGGTAGCGGACGCGGTCGGGGCCGGCGACGCGGGTGGCGTAGAGCTTGGTGAGGACGTTCGTGCCGCGGTCGGGGACGGCGCCGATGGCCGAGTACAGGACGAGCAGGGCGTAGGTGTCCGTGGTGAGCAGGGCGAGGAGGGCGGCGGCGCGCAGCAGTTGGCCGGCGATGAGGAGGCGGATGAGGGGGAAGCGGTCGGCGAGGCGGCCCGCGAGGGGTGCGCCGACGATCCCGAAGCCGCCGGAGATTCCGACCAGGAGGCCGATCCGGCCGATGCCGAGCCCGGAGACGTACGTGAAGTAGAGGGCGATGGAGGTGGCCCAGAGGCCGGTGCCGGTTTTGTCGATGAAGCCGATGAGGAGCATGCGGCGTCCGTCGGTGCCTCCCGGGATGCGGTCCTTCAGCGGTGTGCGGCGCACGGCTCCCCCTTGACGCTTGACCGTTCTTTTGTATCAATACATAATCTCGTACGTGGCAGCACAATATTCGATCGCAGGGGCGACGGCCAAGGGGATTGCCGCGTCCATCGAGCGCGGGGTGGCAGAGGGCGGGTTCGGGCCGGGAGACGCGCTGCCCCCGGTGCGGCGGCTGGCGGACGAGCTGGGCGTCAGCCCCGGCACGGTCGCGACGGCGTACAGGGAACTGCGGCAGCGGGGGGTGGTGGTCACCCGTGGGCGGGGCGGAACCGTGGTCGCGCAGGCGCCCGCGGTCGCCTCCCGGCGGCCGCCGAGGGTGCCGGAGGGGCTGGTGGACCTCGCGGGCGGCCACCCGGATCCGGCGTTCCTGCCGGAACTCCGCCCTCCGACGCTGGTACGGCCGACGTACGGCTCCCATCGCGCGTCGCCGCGCCTCGGCCGGCTGGAGGAGCTGACGCGGGACTGGTTCGCGCGGGACGGCGTCCCCGCGGAGCACGTGACGTTCGCGCACGGTGCGCTGGACTGCATCGCGCGGCTGCTGTCGACGGAACTGCGGCCCGGGGACGCGGTGGCCGTGGAGGATCCCGGCTTCCACCATCTGCTGGACCTGGTGCCGGCCCTCGGACTGCGGATGGTGCCGGTCGCTGTGGACACGGAGGGGCTGGATCCACAGGCCCTGCGGACCGCGCTGCGGTCAGGGGTACGCGCGGTGGTCTGCAGTCCGCGCGGACAGAGTCCGACCGGCGCGTTCTTCACGCGCTCCCGGCGGGACGACCTGGTGGCCGTGATCAGGGAGTTCCCCGAAGTGCTCGTCGTGGAGGACGATCACAACGCGGACATCGCCGGGGCGACCGCCTACCCGCTCGCGGCGGCCGGGCTCGAACGGTGGGCGCAGGTGCGGACCGTGTCGAAGCACCTGGGCATCGACCTGCGGTGGGCCGGGCTCGCGTGCGATCCGGCGACGCTGGCGCGTCACGACGGCCGGCTGCTGATGACGTCCGGCTGGGTCAGTCACGTCCTGCAGGAGACGGCGGCCGGACTGCTCGCGGACGGCGAGGTGCGGCGGCTCGTGGCGGCCGGCGAGGCGGCCTACGCCGCGCGGCGGACGGCGCTGATCGGGACGCTCGCGGAGCACGGGATCCGGGCGGTCGGGGCGAGCGGGCTGAATGTCTGGGTGCCCGTGCGGGACGAATCGGCGGTCGTCAACGGGCTGCGCACCCGGGGGTGGTGGGTGGCGGCGGGGGCGCGGTTCCGGATCGCCTCGGCACCGGCGGTGCGGATCACGACGGCCGCCTTGGAGGCGGAGGCCGCACGGGGTCTGGCGGCCGACTTCGCGGCGGTGCTCGGCGAGACGCAGGCGACCTACGGCGGGTAGCCGCCGGACGGGCGGTGGGGCGGGGCGCGCCCTCGGGCGGGCAGGTGGTGGGACGGGGCGCTTCCCCGACGGACAGGCGGTGGGGCGGGGTGCTCCCCCGGCGGTGGGGCGGGGTGCTCCCCCGCCCCACCGTCGTCGTTACCGCCGCTCGGCGCGGGTCGCGGCCAGGTTCTCGTAGAAGGAGAGCAGGCCGAGGTCGTCGACGGAGCCCGGGTTCACGGCCTTGGCCAGGGGGGTGCCCTGGAGGAGGCGCTTGACCGGGACCTCGATCCGCTTGCCGGTGAGCGTGTGGGGCACCCCGGGGACTTCGATGATGTCGTCGGGGACGTGGCGCGGCGAGAGTTCGGAGCGGATCGTCCGGTTGATCCGGGCGATCAGCGCGTCGTCCAGGGTGACGCCGTCCGCGAGGTGGACGAAGAGCGGCATCCAGTAGCCGCCGTCGGGTTCCTCCAGGCCGATGACGAGGGACTCGCGGATCTCGGGGAGCCGTTCGACGGCCTCGTAGATGTCGGCCGAGCCCATGCGGACGCCCTGGCGGTTCAGGGTGGAGTCGGACCGGCCGTGGATCACGACGGAGCCGTGGTCGGTGATCGTGATCCAGTCGCCGTGGCGCCAGACGCCGGGGAACATCTCGAAGTAGCTGTCGCGGTAGCGGCTGCCGTCGGGGTCGTTCCAGAAGCGGATCGGCATGGACGGCATGGGGTTGGTGACGACCAGTTCGCCGACCTCGCCGGTCAGCGGCTTGCCCGACGGGTCCCAGGACTGCAGGTCGGTGCCCAGGCCGGCGGCCTGGAGTTCGCCGATGTGGACGGGGAGGGTGGGCACGGCGCCCGCGAAGCAGGAGCAGACGTCGGTGCCGCCGCTGACGGAGGCGATCCACAGGTCCTCGCGGACCTCGTCGTGCAGCCAGCGGAAGCCGTCGGGCGGGAGCGGCGAGCCGGTGGTGGCGACACAGGTGACCGTGGAGAGGTCGAAGTCCCGGCCAGGGTGGACGTCCGCCTTGGCGCAGGCCATGACGTAGGCGGCGGAGGTGCCGTAGAGGGTGGCGCGGGTGCGCTCCGCGACCCTCCACTGGGCGGCCGTGTCGGGGTAGCCGGGGCTGCCGTCGTAGAGGACGACCGTGGTGCCGGTGAGCAGGCCGGAGACGAGGAAGTTCCACATCATCCAGCCGGTGGAGGTGTACCAGAAGAACACGTCCCCGGGCCCCAGGTCGCAGTGCAGACCGAGCTGTTTGACGTGCTCGATCAGGATGCCGCCCTGGGACTGCACGATCGCCTTGGGCAGGCCCGTCGTACCGGAGGAGTACAGGACCCACAGTGGGTGGTCGAACGGGACCTGCTCGAAGACCGGGTCGACGTCGGCGGAGGTGAGGGCCGACCATTCCAGGGTGCCCTCGGGGGCCTCGGTGCCGAGCAGCGGGATGTGGACGACCGCGCGGAGGCTGGGGAGCTCGGCGCGCAGCTCGGCGACGGTGTCGCGGCGGTCGTGCTCCTTGCCGCCGTAGCGGTAGCCGTCCACCGTGAACAGGACCACGGGCTCCACCTGCTGGAAGCGGTCCAGGACGCTGCGCGCCCCGAAGTCCGGCGCGCAGGACGTCCACACCGCGCCGACCGCGGCGGTGGCCAGCAGGGCGGCGACGGCCTCGGGGATGTTCGGCAGATAGCCGCTGACCCGGTCACCGGGACGGACGCCCAAGGCGCGGAGTTCGGCGGCGAGCGAGCCGACCTGGCGGCGCAGCGTGGCCCAGCTGATCGGCCGCGGCTCATGTGTCTCGTCCACATGGAGCAGAGCCGGGTCGTGTGGGCGCTCGGAGGCGGCGCGCAGGGCGTGTTCGGCGTAGTTGAGGGTGGCTCCCGGGAACCACTGGGCGCCCGGCATGGACCGGTCGCCGAGGACGCGCTCGTACGGGGTGGCGAACCGGATGTCGAACCATTCGACGACGGCCTGCCAGAACGACTCCAGCTCCTCGACCGACCAGCGGTGCAGGGCCGGATATCCGCCCTGGGCCGGGGCTCCGTGGTGCTCGGCCGCCCAGGACTGGAAACGGGTGACCGCGACCGCGGCGATTCGTTCCTCGTCCGGCTGCCAGAGCGGGTCGGTGTGCGCTGATGTCATGGGTCGGCTCCCTGGGCGTACGCGGGGTCTGCGTGGGTCGCGCGCACGTGCTGGGGTGTGCGCGTGACGCGGCTGACAGGGACGATGCCATGGGAGCGGGTTTCGCACCAGGTTTCGCCGCCCATGGTCGGTTAGCTGAATATGTGCTCCCACCACGGGTGAACGGCAGTTGAACGCCCCTCTCCCGCCCCTGGCCCGATGGCAGGGTGAGCAGCATGATCGGTCGTGAGCTGGTGCGTTCGGTGAGGGTGTTCGGATCGGTGCGGGGGTGGCGGGCGGTCCGTGCGGCGTGGCGGCAGCGGCGTACGGACGTGTGGGGGCTGCCGCGGAGGGGGCCGGAGCGGGCCCGGGTGCCGGGTCCGGTCGAGGAGGTCGTGCCGGGGCCCGGGGGCGGGACCGTCCGCTTCGCCCGCTCGGAGCTGCGGATCAGCGTGTCGGCCGGGGGCACGGTGTTCTGGGGCTGGGACGGAGCCGGGCCGCTGCCCTCGTACGCGCTGGCGGGCCAGGCGCCCGAGCCGGACCCGCGGGCGGTGCTGGAGCCGGACACGGACGGCGGCTGGCGGGTGGTGTCGGAGCGGGTGACGGTCGCGGTCTCCCGGCACGGGGCGGTGGAGATCCGGACGCCGGGAGGGGTCGTGCTCCGCCGGGATCCGCCGCCGCGCTGGTGGGAGCCGGTCGGGGGCGGCCCGGCGCGCTGGGTGCAGCGCAGCGAGGTGTCGGCGGACGCCCGGTTCTTCGGTCTGGGCGGGCGGGCGGCGGGGCCGCGGCTGCGGGACGGTACGTACCGGCTGTGGAACACCGACCCCCACGGGCGGTTCTCCCCCGGCGACGATCCGCTCTACATCACCATGCCGGTGCAGTTCGTCGTGTCGGACGCCGGCACGCATCTGGCGTTCCACGACAACTCCTGGGAGGGGCACGTCCGGCTCACCGAAGGTGAGGAGGGGGCCGGCTCCGGGCACGACCGGCCGGGAATCGCCGAGGTCCGCATGAGCGGGGGGCCGTTGCGGTGCTGGGTGGTGGTCGGGACCCCCGCGCGCGTGCTGCACGGCTGGGCGGCGCTGACGGGCGCGCCCGCGTTGCCGCCCTCGTGGGCCCTGGGGCCGCAGCACGCGCGGTGGGGGTTCGGCAGCGAGCGGGAGGTGCGGCGGGTGGTGGACGGCTACCTCAAACGGGAGCTGCCGCTCTCCGTCCTCCACCTGGACATCGACCACTACGACGCGCACCAGGTGTTCACCGTCGACCGGGAGCGGTTCCCGGATCTGCCGGGGTTGGCGGCCGACCTGAAGGAGCGGGGCGTCCGGCTGGTGTCGATCGTGGACCCCGCCGTGAAGGCGGAGCCGGGCAACCCGGTGTACGACGGCGGGGCCGGCATCGGGGCGTTCGTGCGCGACGCGCGGGGGAACGAGGTGCGGGGGGAGGTCTGGCCCGGGACCTGCGCGTATCCGGACTTCACCGATCCGGTCGTACGGGAGTGGTGGGGCGGGCTCTACGAGGAGCGTCTGGCGCAGGGCTTCTCCGGGGTCTGGCACGACATGAACGAGCCGGTCTCCTTCTCCCCCTTCGGTGACCAGACCCTGCCGCGGTCGGCCCGGCACGCGCTGGACGGCCGGGGCGGAGACCATCGCGAGGCGCACAACGTCTACGGCCTGACCATGGCCCAGGCCGGATACGACGGGCTGCGCCGACTGCGGCCCGAGGAGCGTCCCTTCCTCTTCTCGCGTTCCGGATGGGCGGGGATGCAGCGCTACGGAGGGACCTGGTCCGGTGACGTGGCGACCGGCTGGCCGGGGCTGCGGGCGTCGCTGTCGCTCGTCCTGGGTCTGGGACTGTGCGGAGTGCCCTACTCGGGGCCCGACGTGGGCGGCTTCGACGGGAACCCCTCCCCCGAGCTCTTCCTGCGCTGGTTCCAGCTCGGGGCGTGGCTTCCGCTGTTCCGTACGCACGCGGCGCTCGACGCGGGGCGGCGCGAGCCGTGGGAGTTCGGCCCCGACGTCCTGGAGCACGCGCGCGCGGCCCTCGCCGAGCGGGAGCGGTTGCGCCCCTACTTCGTGACGCTCTCGCGGCTCGCGCGGCTGACCGGGGCACCGTACGTCCGGCCGGTGTGGTGGAGCGCGCCGGAGGACCGGGCGCTGCGCGACTGCGAGGACGCGTTCCTGCTCGGCGACTCCCTGCTCGTGGCACCGGTGCTGTCCCGGGGCACGGACCGGCGGGCGGTGCGGCTCCCGCGCGGGCGCTGGTACGACACGGCGACGGGTCGCGCGTACGAGGGGCCGGGGCAGGTGCTCCTGGACGCGCCGCCGTCCCGTATCCCGGTGCTCGCGCGCGCGGGTGCGGTGATTCCCGTACGAGGCTGGGGCGACGAGCTGGAGTTGGAGGTCTGGGCTCCGGCGGCGGGCCGGACCGGTGGCGGGCTGGTCGTGCGCGACACCGGGGACGGGTGGGAGCCGGCCGAGATCGAGCGGTACGCGTCCCGCCTGGAGGGCGGACGGGTGGTGGTGGAGCGGCTGACGGACGACGGGGTACGGGAGACGGACCTTCCGGTCCGGGTGCGGGGCGGCGAGATCTGACGGGGAGGTGGGGGCGGCGAGGCCGCAGGAGGGCCGGTCGGACAGGGGCGCTCGCCGTGGGGGGTGCCGCTCGCTTCCGCCCGGCGGGCCGAGGGAGGGGACGCCCGGCAGGCACCGGGCCGGGAGGGGGGCCGGACCCTCAGGCGTACGTCCCCGCGAACCAGCGCCGTACCGCCTCGGTGTGCAGCGGGAAAGCGAGCTCCTCCGGTGCCCTCAGCAGGTGCCAGCCGCTCGTCTCGTCGGTCGGGACGGAGGGCGGCAGTCCGGCGGCCGGGCGCGGCGGGAGCAGGCCGAAGAGGAGGAGGTGCCCGCCCGGGGAGCTGAGGGCGTCGGCGAGGCGGACCTCGTCCGCCGCCGCCTCGATCCCGGTCTCCTCGCGCAGCTCGCGGACGACGGCGTCGCGCCAGTCCTCGGCGTGGTCGATGAAGCCGCCGGGCAGGGCGACGTGCCCCCGGCGGGGCTCGATCGTGCGGGTGATGACGACGAGGCCGGTGCCGGACGCGTCCGTCGCGGGCAGGAGCGTGACGGCCACGGGCAGCGGGTTGCGGTACGCGACGGAGCCGCAGGAGGCGCAGGTCCGGGGCCACGGGGCGGCCTCGCCGTAGGCCGCGCCGCAGGCGGAGCAGTAGGAGTCCTTCACGGCAGGACCGTACGCGATCACCCTTCCCCGTGCCCCCGGAACCTGATAGACGGTGCACATGAGAGGACTTGCTTCCACTTTCCGCGCCTTAGGCGTCCTGGCCACGGCCGGTCTGTTCACCGTCACCGCCGCCGTACCGTCCGCGCGTGCCACGCCGGAGCCGAAGGCTCCGAAGGAGTTCGTGGCGCTGGCTTCGGTCGACCGGACGATCATCCAGGAGATGCGCTACACCACGGAGCACAACTTCGTGGGCGAGCCGGTCGACGGCTACCGCCAGCCGCTGTGCATCCTGACCCGGCCCGCCGCGCAGGCGCTGCACCGGGCGCAGCGCAAGCTGCTCGCGCGGGGCTACTCGCTGAAGGTGTACGACTGCTACCGGCCGCAGCGGGCGGTCGACCACTTCGTGCGCTGGGCGAAGGATCTCGACGACGAGCGGATGAAGGGGGAGTTCTATCCGCTGGTGGAGAAGTCACGCCTGTTCGCGGACGGTTACATCGCGGAGAAGTCGGGGCACAGCCGCGGGTCGACGGTCGACCTGACGATCGTGCGGCTGCCCGCGGCGCCCACGCGACCGTACGAGCCGGGTGAGGCTCTGGTGGAGTGCTACGCGCCGGCGGAGGATCGTTTTCCCGACA
This sequence comes from Streptomyces sp. NPDC036822, assembly GCF_055609145.1. Classification (NCBI taxonomy): domain Bacteria; kingdom Bacillati; phylum Actinomycetota; class Actinomycetes; order Kitasatosporales; family Streptomycetaceae; genus Streptomyces; species Streptomyces sp. NPDC036822. The sequence continues at coordinate 102,750 of NZ_JBVJPY010000018.1, read as the reverse complement.
ACTCGGTCGACATGGGGACCGGCTTCGACTGCTTCGACACCCTGTCGCACACCGAGGACCCGCGGATCCAGGGGGCCCAGCGAGCCAACCGGCAGCTGCTGAAGACGGCGCTGGCGGAGCAGGGATTCGTGAACCTGCCCGAGGAATGGTGGCACTTCACCTACAAGCCCGAGCCGTTCCCGAGCACCTTCTTCGACTTCCCGGTGGCGCGGCGGTCGGTCGCCGGACACTGACGCGGCCCGGCACGCCCTGACCCCGCACGACCCGACCGACACGACCTGAGGCACGGGCTGCCGGGGCCACCCCCGTGGGTCCCGACCGCCCGTGCCGCACGGAAGGACGCACAACGGGCCCGTACGGTTCACAGCCGTCGCCATCCATGCCAAACTCCTGACGGTTCGTCAGGTCGGGAGACTCGGGGAGGGCTGTCGTGGCACGGACGCGCAGACCGGTGGTGGCGGGATGGTTCACCGACGGCGAGGGGGACGAAGCGGACTTCCGGCTTCTCGGAACCCGCTGTACCGCCTGCTCCTGCGTCTTCTTCCCCCGCGAGGACTCGTGGTGCCGCAACCCGCGCTGCCCCGGCGGCGGCGAGCTCACCGAGACGCCCCTCTCCCGGCGCGGCGTCGTCTGGTCGTACACCGACGGCCGCTACCGCCCGCCCGCCCCCTACGTCTCCGACCCCGCGACGCCCTGGGAGCCGTACACCCTCGTCGCCGTGGAGCTGGCCGCGGAGGCGATGGTGGTCCTCGGCCAGGCGGCTCCGGGCGTCCGTACGTCGGACCTGAGCGTCGGGATGGTGGTCGAGGTGGTGCCGGGCGTCCTCGACGAGGACGACGAGCACACCTGGACGACCTGGCACTGGAGGCCCGTGCACGCGCGCGAGGCGGAGGAGCGGTCATGAGTGACATCGCCGTGCTCGGGGCCGGTATGCACCCCTGGGGCAAGTGGGGCCGCAGCTTCGTCTCCTACGGAACGGCGGCGGCCCGCGCGGCGCTCGCCGACGCCGGGCTGGGGTGGCGGGACATCGGTTCGGTGGTGGGCGCGGACACCGTGCGGTGCGGCTACCCCGGGTACGTCGCCGGGGCGACCTTCGCGCAGGCGCTCGGATGGCAGGGGGCGCGGGTCACCAGCGTGTACGCCGCCTGCGCGTCGGGGGCTCAGGCCGTGGGGACCGCACGCGCCCAGATCCTCGCCGGTCTCGCGGACGTGGTCCTCGTCGTCGGCGCGGACTCGGCGCCGAAGGGCTTCTTCGCCCCGGCGGGCGGCGAGCGGCCCGACGATCCCGACTGGCTGCGCTTCCGCGTGCTCGGGGCGACCAACCCGGCGTACTTCGCCCTCTACGCCCGGCGCCGGATGGCGTTGTACGGGGACACCGTGGAGGACTTCGCCCAGGTCAAGGTCAAGAACGCGGCCGCGGGGGCGCTCAATCCGCTCGCCCGCTACCGCAAGGCGGTGAGCCTTGAGGAGGTCGCCGCCTCGGCCGTGGTCGCCGACCCGCTGCGCCTGCTCGACATCTGCGCGACCTCGGACGGGGGCGCCGCCCTGGTGCTCTCCAGCATGGAGTTCGCCCGCCGGCACGGGCACCGGGACCCCGTCCGCGTCCGGGCGGTCGCCACCGTCTCACCGGTCTACCCCAAGGCGGTCCTCGATCTGCCCGACATCGCGACCGACTCCGCCGCGGCCGTCTCCCCCGCGCCGCACGGCTTCCGGGCGTCGATCGCCCGGGCCGCGTACGGGGAGGCGGGGATCGGCCCGGAGGACCTGTCGCTCGCCGAGGTCTACGACCTGTCCACCGCGCTGGAACTGGAGTGGTACGAGGACATCGGCCTGTGCGGGACGGGCGAGGGCGCGAAGCTGGTACGGGAGGGGGCCACGGGGCTCGGCGGGCGCGTCCCGGTCAACACGAGCGGGGGCCTCGGTTCGTTCGGCGAGGCCGTGCCCGCGCAGGCGATCGCGCAGATCTGCGAGCTGACCTGGCAGCTGCGCGGGACGGCGGGGGCCCGGCAGGTGGCCGGCGCCCGGGTCGGGATCACGGCCAACCAGGGCCTCTTCGGGCACGGTTCGGCCGTGGTGGCGGTGCGTTGAGCACCGCCACCACGAGCCGCCCGGCGCGGGGCGGGAGCCGCGCGGTGCGGGAAGGGCGGTCGCGCGGTGCGGGAAGGGCGGTCGCGAGGGTACGCGGCGTGGAAGGGCGGGCGCGAGGAGCTCCGCGTGGAGGGGCGGGCGCGAGGAGCTCCGCTCAGGTGACGGCCGGGGCGGGGCTGCGGTCCACCAGGACCAGGGCGTGCTGGACGACCGCCACCAGGACGTTCTTCACGGACTCGCGGTCGCGTGCGTCGCACATCAGCAGCTCCACCTCGGGGTCGAGGTCCAGCGCCCCGCGCACGTCCTCCGCGGAGAACCGCCGTGCTCCCTCGAAGCAGTTGACCGCCACGGTGAAGGGGATCCCGCGCCGCTCGAAGTAGTCGATCGCCGCGAAGCTGTCCTCCAGGCGGCGGGTGTCCGCCAGGACGATCGCCCCGAGGGCGCCCTGCGCCAGCTCGTCCCACAGGAACCAGAAGCGGTCCTGGCCGGGCGTGCCGAAGAGGTAGAGGACCAGGTCCTCGCGCAGGGTGATGCGTCCGAAGTCCATGGCGACCGTGGTGGTCGACTTGGACTCCACTCCGTGCAGGTCGTCGACGGGCCGCCCCGCCTCGCTGAGGACCTCCTCGGTGCGCAGCGGCCTGATCTCGCTGACGGCACCGACGAGGGTCGTCTTGCCGACCCCGAAACCGCCCGCGACCAGGATCTTGAGGGTCACCGGTTCGACGAGCGGCTTCTTGCGGCTAGAGCGCCCGAAGGCCATTGATCACCTCGCGGAGAATGCTCACGTCCGGCAGCTCGGCCGGCGGAACGGGGCGGGTCACATGGACGAGTTCGTCCTCGACGAGATCGCCGACGAGGACACGTACGACTCCGACGGGAAGATCGAGTCCGGCGGCGAGTTCGGCGATCGACTGGGGTGTCTCGGAGCAGAGTTCGACGATCTCCACGTGTTCCGGGGAGAGCGTCTGGTCGCGGCCGGGGTCGTCGGCCGCCGGCTCGGGCACCACCAGGGCGATCAGGTCGAGACGGTGACGGGTGGCGGCGCTGGTCCGGCCGCGGGTCATCGCGTACGGACGGACCACCGGCCCGGCTTCGTCGTCGAACCAGTGGTGGGCCCGGTCCGGCCCCTGGTCCTGCAGGTCTGCGTCACTCATACCGTCCCCCCACTCATCCTCCGGCGGACAGGCCCGAGCGGGGTGCCGTGGTGAGGTGGACCCCGACGCGCTTGACCATCAGTGTCATCTCGTAGGCGACCTGACCGACGTCGGACTCGGCGTCTGCGAGGACGGCGAGGCAGCTGCCGTCACCGGCCGCCGTCACGAAGAGGAAGGCGTCCTCCAGTTCCACGACGGTCTGCCGGACCCTGCCCGCCTCGAAGTGGCGGCCGACTCCCTTGGCGAGGCTGTGGAACCCGGAGGCGACGGCGGCGAGGTGCTCACCGTCCTCGCGGGTCAGGTCGGCCGAGGCACCGGTGGGGAGTCCGTCGCTGGAGAGCACCAGAGCCTTGCGGATGGAACCGACCCGCTGGACCAGCTCGTCGAGAAGCCAGTTGAGCTCGCCGTTTCCGGAGGTGCTGGGTGCTGCGGCGTTCGGTGCGGTCATCGACCGTCCCCCTCGGGTGTCGTTCCTGGTGCTGTCGTCTCTGCGTTCTGCCGTCGTCCGCGCTGCCAGCCGCGCTGCATCGACGCCATGCGGCTGCGTACTTCCTCGGCGTCCCGCTCGAAGTCCGCGTGCGGTGCGTCGGCGGAGGCCGACGCCTCGCGCTCCCGCGTGCGCTCCCCCGACTCGCGCAGCTGCGGCGCGAGGCTCGCCTGACGGACCCTGCGGGGCAGTCCGCCGAACGGCGCGGGGCCCTCCGGCGGTACGGGGCTCTCAGGCGGTACGGGCACCAGCAGGGGCGGGTTCCCGCCCTCGGGTTCCCTCGGAGAGCCGTGCCGCGGTACGGAGCGGGCGCCCTGGTCCGCCACGGGCGGGGTGGCGCGCTCGGGGCGCGGCCTGGGCGCCGCGGGGTCCTCGGAGTCACGGGAGCCGTGGGCGTTCCGCACGGATCGAACGCCCTGGGCGTCCTGTACGGAGGAGGGGTGGGCGCGGCCCGGCTCGTCGACGCGACGGCCGTGGTCCACGACGAGCGTCGGGGGGCGGCGCCGGGGCAACGGCACGGGGCCGTCGTCGGGCGCCTGGCCGAACGGCCGCTCGGAGTCCTGGCCGGGGATCCGGCCGAACGCCTGGCCCGGTGCCCCGCCGCCAAGGCGGCCCGATGCCCAGCCGGCCGTCCTGCCCGGTGTCCGGTCCGACGCCGGGCCGGCCGGGGTGTCGGCGGCCTGCTGGTGCTGCTCACCGTCGGACGCCGCGGCGAGACCCGGGCGGGCGCCGTCGCGGCGCCGGGGCTCGCGGGCGCGGAAGAGGCCGCCGCGCTCGCTCTCGGTGTCGAGCAGGTCGGCGGACCGGTCGAGCACGTCGTCGAAACCGGCCTCCCCGAGCGGCGCTTCGAGCTCGACGGGACCGTTGAGCGGGCTCCCCGAAGAGGCGTCCAGCGAGCGGCGCCCGTCCCCGGGATCGCCGAGGAGGGAGGCCGAGGCGGGGCGCCCGGCACCGGCGGAGCCGCGCGTGCCGTGCGGGACCTCGGTGAGCGCGGCGCGCCGGACCGGCAGCTCGACGGCGTCGCCGGCGCCCTCGCCCACCAGGACGTCGTCCGCGCGGTCCAGGCTCTTGCGGTCCAGGCGGAAGCCGGCGCCCTGGGTCTCGGGGGCGTCGGTGAGCAGCGCGGCCGGGATGAAGACGACCGCGGTGGTCCCTCCGTACGGCGAGGGCTGGAGGGAGACGCGGACGTTCTGGCGCTGGGCGAGCCGGCTGACCACGAAGAGGCCGAGACGGTCGGTGTCCGAAAGCTCGAACTCGGGGGTCTCCGCAAGGCGCAGGTTGGCGTCGAGGAGGGCGTCGGGGTTCATCCCGAGGCCGCGGTCGTGGATCTCCAGGGTGAAGCCGTTGGCGACCCGCTCGCCGAGGACCTGGACGGCGGTGTGCGGGGGTGAGAACACGGTGGCGTTCTCGAGGAGTTCGGCGATGAGGTGGGTGAGGTCGGCGACGGCGGGGCCGCCCACGCCGAGGCGCGGCAGGCGGCGGACCTCGATGCGTTCGTAGTCCTCGACCTCCGCGACCGCCGCCCGCACGACGTCCATGAGCTGGACGGGCTTGCGCCACTGGCGGGAGGGGGCCGCGCCGGAGAGGATCACCAGCCCCTCGGCGTGGCGGCGCATGCGGGTCGTCATGTGGTCGAGCCGGAAGAGGTCGGCGAGTTCCTCGGTGTCCTCGGTGCGCCGCTCCATGGTGTCGAGGAGGGTGAGCTGCCGGTGCAGCAGGACCTGGTTGCGGCGCGCGAGGTTGACGAAGACCTCGGAGACGCCGCGGCGCATGTCGGCCTGTTTGACGGCCGCTTCCACCGCGGCGCGCTGCAGGGTGTTGAGGGCCTGGCCGACCTGGCCGACCTCGTCGTCCTCGTACCGCAGATGCGGCACCTCGGTCTCGACGTCGACGTGTTCGCCGGCGGCGAGCCGTCGCATGACGCTGGGCAGCCGGACCCCGGAGACCTCCTGGGCCTCCTTGCGCAGCCGGCGCAGGTCGCGGACGAGTCCGCGGCCGACGCGGACGGAGACGACGAGGGAGACGAGCAGGGCGAGGAAGCCGAGGACGCCCGCGACTCCGGCCTTGAGCAGGACGCTGTAGGCGGCGGGCTGGACCCGGTCCTGGTAGCGGTCGCCGGCGGCCGTGTTCTCCCGGGCGAGGTCGTCGAGGACCGGCCCGGCGAGGTCCGCCCAGCGCTCGGCGGTGACGGAGCGCGGGTTCCTGGTCTCGCCCCCGCCGATCAGGGCCTCCTCGGCGCGGCGCAGGGGCGCGGTGGACGGGCCGGCCCAGTAGCGCTCGAACTTCCGGCGCTCGGTGGTGGGCAACAGTTCGAGGCTGGTCTCGTAGAACTGCTTGCGGTTGGCGACGAGGTCGGAGATCTTGCGGATCTCCTCTGCGGTGACGCGCTCGGCGATGAGCGCGGACATGACCAGCGCGTCCTCGCGGGAGAGCAGTTCGCGGCCGCGGACGACGCCGACGAGTGCGCGTCCCTGCTTGTCCATCTCGACGTTCTCGAGGGCGTGGAGCGTCAGCAGGAAGCCGTAGCAGGGGTCGACGAGACGGTTGTAGAAGTCGAGGGCCTGGACGCGTCCGATGCTGCGGTTCTCCACGGAGCGGCGCAGGGAGTCGAGGCCGTCCAGCGCTTCGAGGAGGGAGGCGAGCCGCTGGGAGGTGACGGGCCGCATCTCCTCCCGCACGCCGGAGTCGGCGGCGTTCTCCCTGATCCTCGCGATCTGGCGGTCGGTCGCCTCGCGTTGTACGCGCAGGGTGGTGAGCGCGTCGGAGGCGCGGGGGTCGGCGAGGTAGATCAGCGACTGACGGCGTTCCTTCTGGATGACACGGACGGTGTCCTCCAGGGGGTAGCCGATCTTGTCGACGATGTAGCCGACGTCGAGAAGCTGGTCCGCCTCGCGGCCGGTGAGCGTCGTCGCGAAGCCCCAGAGGCCGGTGAGCGAGAGGAGCGGAACGAGCAGCAACGCCACGATCTTCCGGCGGATGGACTTCCCGCGAAAGCGCATGGCCTCCCCCAGCTCGGCCTCCGCCCGGCGCGGAGGACTCCGACGTCGACGCGCGGGCGTCAACTCGCGGCGTCAACACACGGCGTCAACCTTCACCTTCGACGAACCGCTGCGCGAGCCTACTACTGCATCACGGCCAATCCGAAGGCATGTCCGGGCGATTTTCAGCCTGTCGAGAGAGTGTTGATCATGAGATGTCCTGGTATTCGAGGAGTTGCACTCGGCGGTGTGGCGTAGGACACCTGGCCGCGCGTCACCTCGCCTGCCAGGACAGATGGCTGGAACTTTTCGTTCCGGTCGAGGTCGGGACGAAACCTTTTCCCTTTCTGGTTCGTCATTCTGCATAGGGGGGTTGTGTCCGCGTAAAGCGGCTCAAGACGGGCAGCAGCCACCCTGGGAGACTTTCAGCGGTGGGGAGTGACGGAACCATGGATCAAGAGGCGCGGGCGACGCGTCAGTTGTGGGTGGAGGACGAGAAGGGCAGGCGCCGGCTGCCCGATCCGGTGCGCACGGCCGCCGTGCGGGCCGTGTTGCTGACGTCGGTGACGCTCATCCAGGCGATGGTGGCCTTCTTCGCCACCTTGAGCGGTTCGTGGCTGGCGTTTCCGATGCTGCTCACGTCGGTGGCCAGCACGGTCGTGGCGACCTGGAGCGTCCTCGACGTGTGGGTGACGCGCCAGGTGTGGCGGCAGCGGAACGGCGTCGTGTCGGAGCCGAGCAGTACGGCCCGTCAGTTGCGCCGGGAACGGCGCCGGGCGGAGAAGGCAGGCCGGGTGCCGGAGAACGAGCCGGGGCAGGTCGCCCCGGAGCTGCGGCGGCCGGAGACGGCACGCCTCCCCGAGGCTGCCTGACCCTGCGGACAGGGCGGTGGGGGGGGCGCCCAGAGGGGGGGGGGGGGGTAGGGGTGTTTTTTTTGGGCTGGGGGAGGGGGGGGGGGTGGTGGGGCTGAGTGTGGTGGAAGACCAGGGGGTGTGTGGTTTTTCCCT
>NZ_JBVJPY010000018.1:0-95026 GCF_055609145.1 Streptomyces sp. NPDC036822 | reverse complement strand
CGGGAGAGGCCCACACGGGAGCGGGCTGGGAGGAAAACACACCCCCCCCCCCGGCTGCCCTGCCCCGGAGGGGGGGGTGTCCCCCCCCCCGGGGGGGGGGCCCCCCACCGCCCTGTCTGCGTCTTCGGACTACGGCCGGGGCTGCTGGTCCTCGGCCGGCGTCCGGCGGAACATCCGGGTGGCTGTGATCTCGCCGTGGATGGTCTCGCCCTCGGTGCTCTGCTGCGGCAGGCCCGGCCGCAGGTGCTCCTCGACGCTGATGTACTTCAGTCCCGCCCGCAGGTCGGCGTCGTTGCGCAGCCGGATGACCAGGGGGAACTCCGCGAGAGCGGTCGTGTCGAACAGGCCGGTGGTGTAGAGCAGCTGGACGCCCAGCGCGTCGGACACGGCCCGCTGGAGCTCCAGGAGGTACGTGGCGTTGGCCCGGCCGATCGGGTTGTCGAGGAACAGGGTGCCCGCGTGGCGGTGCTTGTCCCGGCCCCGGTCGTTGGAGCGCAGCGCGGCCATCGTGCAGTACAGGGCGATCGCGGCGGTGAGGAGCTGGCCGCCGGAGAAGACGTCGCCCATCTGCCCGACCGGTACCCGCTCGGCGCGCAGCACGGCGTCGGGCTTGAGGATCTCCACGGCGATGCCGCGCGGTTCGAGTGCCGCCTGGACCCCGCGCAGCAGCAGGGACATGCCGTCCCTGCGCAGATCGGAGTTCTTCCTGACGGCGGCGCGGGTCGCCTCGTCGATGACCTCGCCGAGCCGCTCGGTGAGCGTGGCCTGGTCCGGCTCCTCGAAGCGGATGCGCAGGAACTCCTGGCCCGACCACTCTCCGAGCCCCTCGGGCAGCCGGGAGAGGCGCTGCGCGGAGCGGAGCGTGGCCAGGGCGGACTCCACCAGGCCGCGCAGCCGGTCGACGATCGAGTCGCGGTTGCGCTCCAGCTGTTCCAGCTCGTCGGTGAGGACCCGCAGCCGGGGCGCGAACGCATCGGCCCACTTGGCGGCGTGCTCGGGCAGGGCGGCCGCGGGCAGTTCACGGATCTGCTGCCGGGCGGGGGTGCGGACCTGCTCGTAGCGGGTGGAGTTGGCGTGGCGGACGAGGATGTCGCTCGCCTCGCGCACGGAGGAGTCGGCGCCCGAGAGCTCGGCGACGCAGGCGCGCAGCGAGCGCCGTTGCTCGGCGGCGGAGTGCCGGGCCTCCTCCAGGGTGCCGGCGTACGGCTCGGGCTCCTCCCGGTCCTCCCCGGTGTGGTCGCGCAGCAGGTCGCGCAGGAGCGCCGCCGTCTCGTCGAAACCGCCTGCCGCGTCCTCGGCGGCGCGGTGGGCCCTCAGCAGACCGGTGTGCGTGACGCGCGCGGCTTCCAGGGCGTCCGTGCGGGAGGCCAGTTCGGCCGTCGCGGTACGGAGCAGGGTCTGGGCGTGCTCGGCGTCGGAGGGGACCAGCTCCTCGGGCAGCTCCGTGTGCGACGCGCCGTCCTCGGGCGACAGGCGTTCGGACTCGCCGCGGAGCCGGCCGAGCTTCTCGCTCGCCTCGGAGGCCCGGATCTCCAGCATCTGGACCAGGGATTCGGCGCGGGCGGCGGCGGCCTGGCGGGACGGTCCGTCGGCGCCGTCGGTGGACTCCAGGAGCTGCTCGGCGCGGACGCGGACCTTGTTGGTGAGCCGGTCGAGCTCGGCGAGGGCGGCGGACTCGTCGCTCTCGGCGCGGGCCTGTTCGGCGCGCAGGTCGGCTCCGACGCCGACCTTCTCGTACAGCTGGGAAGCGGCGCGGTAGGCCTCGCGGAGGGTGGGCAGCGCGGCGCGCGGGGCGTCGGCGTCCGGCTCCGGGAGCTGGTCGGGGGCGCCGGCGATCTCGGCACGCTCGGCCCGCAGGGCGCGCGCGGTGCGGTGGGCGTCGTCGGCGGCGCGCTGGGCGGCGCGGCGGTCCTCGTCGGCGGCGCGGGCGCGCTCCAGACAGGTCTGCGCGCGGGCCTCGGACTCGGCGGCGTCGTCGGCGAGTTCGCGGAGCTTGGCCTGCCAGGCGGAGCGTTCGCGCAGCCGGTAGGCGAGGCCGGCGAGGGCGTCGGCGGTGCGGCGGGCGCGCTGGGCGGCCTCCTGGCGTTCGTCCCGTACGCCGGCCGCGTCGGCGGCCGCCTCGTCGGCCTCCGTCCGTAGCGTCCGGGCCTCGGCGAGGGTGGCGGCGGCCGCCTCCGCGGCCTCCCGGGCGGCGGTCGCGGCGGCGGCGAGCTCGGCGAGCATGCCGGGCGGGCAGTCTGCCCGCCAGGAGCCGATCCGCGCGGCGAGCGCACGGTCGCCGGTGAGCCGGGCGGCGAGCGTACGGATCTCCTCGTCGCGCGCGGTCGCGCGGGCGCGCAGGGCGTGCCGTTCCTCGTCGGCGGCGTGCTCGTCGTGCATGGCGGGGTTCGGCGGTACGAGGAAGACGCCCGCTTCCTCGCCCGTCTCGGGACCGGGCACGGGCGCCAGCAGGGCGGCGGCGGTCCCGACGGCGACGGCGGAGCGGGGCAGCAGGGCGGCCGTGCTCAGCACCTCGCGGGCGCGGGCGTACGAGACGGGGTCGGTGATCACGACACCGTCGACCAGCTCGGGGCGGGCGGCGAGGACGGCGGCGTGGTCGGCGGGGTCGACGGCCTGGGCGAGGTAGCGCCAGCCGGGGAGGGCCGGGATGCCGTGCTCGCCGAGGTACTCGACGGTGGCGAGCACGTCGGGGCCGGGCGGCAGCAGTCCCCCGTCGCCGAGGGCGCCGAGGATGCGGGAGTCGTCGGCCGCGGCGGTGCGCAGGTCGAAGAGGTTGCGCTCGGCGGAGGCGATGGACTGCTCGAGGAGCCGCCGCAGCTCGTCGGCGTACCGGTCGAACTCGGTGACGGTGAGGGGCCCGTGGGGAACGGCGTCCGGGTCGGCGACGAGGCCGAAGGCGGAGCCGGGGACGGGGCGACCGGTGGCGGCGCCCGCGTCCTGGCCGGGGGCACCGCGTCCGTCGCCGGAGGTCGTGCCGCCCGGATCGGGCGCGCGGTGGTCGGCGTCGGGGCCGCCCGCGGCCTGGCCGGGGGTGCCGGCGGAGCCGGTGGTCCTTCGGGGCTGTCCCGCGACGGGCGCGGCGTCGCCGGGCGCCGCGCCGCGGGGGCCGTCGCCGACCCGCTGGCCGGGCAGCGTGGAGTGCGCGGCGGGAAGGCTCAGGAGTTCCGCGAGGCGTTCGTCGGAGGCGATCGACTCCGCGGCGCGGCGTTCGGCGTCGTAGGCGTGCTCGGCGGCGTCGGCCGCGTCCGTGGCGCGGGCGGCGGCGAGTTCGGCCCGGGATTCGGCGGCGGCGGCCTCGCGGGCGCGGTCGGCCGCCGCGCGGGCCGCCTCGCGGGCGGCGTCCCAGGCGGCGACGGTGGTCTTCTCGGCGTCGCTGGCGGCGAGGGCCGCGCGCGCGGGGTCGGCGTCGGGCGCCGAGTCGTCCAGCCAGCCGGCCCGTACCGCCTCGGCGGTCTCCTGCTCGACCTCGGCAAGCCGCTGGCGCAGGTGTCCGGCCTCGCTGCGGGCGCGCTGGGCGTCGGTCGCGGCGGCCGTGGCGTCCCGGTGTGCGGTCTCGCCGGCCTCCTGGAGGGCGGCGGAGCGCTCCTCCTCCTCCGCTGCGTGACGCTCGCCGTCCTCCGCGGCGGCGGCGAGGGCTCGAACGAGATCGGCGGCGGCCGTGGCGCGGGCGGCGAGGGCGGGGGCCGCGTCCCGCTCGGCCTCGCGGATCGCCGCTGCCACGCGCGTGGAGCGGTCGCCCGCGGCGCGGTGGCGCAGCACCGCCTCGGTGGCCTGCCAGGCGGCGTGCAGGGTGCGGGCCTCGGTCAGTTCACGGCGCTGGGAGGCGGCGCCCTTCTCGGCGGCGGCCAGCGCCAGGGAGGCGTGGCGGTAGGCGAGTTCGGCGGTGATGAGGGAGCTGCGGCCGCGGGCGGTCTCCGCCTCGGAGACGGCGTGGGCGGCCGAGGTGACCTGCTGGGCGAGTTCAGCGGCGCGGCCGCGCTCCTCGTCGGCGCGGGCGGAGAGCCGGCGGGCGAGCGTGCGGGTGCGGCGGTCGGCGGCGGCGTGCACCTCACGCGCGCGGGCGCGGGTCTCGGCGGCCTCGACGATGCGGCCCAGGAGGTCGACGGAGCCGGCCGTGAAGTCGCGTTCCGCGGTGAGTTCGGCGCGGCGGCCGAGCTTGTTACCGAAGCCGCTGACGAGGTCGGCGAGGCCGTCGGTGTCCCGGGTGTCGGTGACGGCGCGCAGGAGCAGGTCGGTGAAGTCGGAGTCCTTCTTGACCGCGAAGAGGCCGGCCGCCTCGCCTTCGTCGGCGTTCATCTCGCGCTGATAGCGGAAGAGTTCGGGGTCGAGACCCAGGTCGCCGAGGTGTTCGTTCCAGCGGTCGTGGATCTCCTCCCAGTACACCTCCAGGTGCGGGTAGACCCTGCCCGCCTCGGTGAGGGCGTCCCGGAAGCCCTTCATGGTGCGGCGTCGGCCGCGCGCGCCGGAGGCGCCCTCCGCCGACGGGCGTACGGAGGTGGCTTCGGCGACCGGGAGGGAGTCGAGGCTCAGACCGGGCCCGGGGCGGAAGGAGTACCACGCCTCGGCGAACTTCCGCGGGTCGTTGGAGACCTGGCGCCCGCGCCACTCGCTGGCCTTGCCGACGACGACGAGTTCACCGGTGAGGGTGTGCTGCCACTCCAGGGCGACGTGGCCGCAGTCGTCGGCGAGCAGGAACTTGCGCAGGACGCCGGAGCTGGCCCCGCCGAGGGTGTTGCGGTGGCCGGGGAGCATGACCGAGAAGATCAGCTTGAGGAGGACGGACTTGCCGCCGCCGTTCTCCAGGAAGAGGACGCCCGCGGGGGCGGGGCGGCGCGGCGGGCCGACCGGCTCCTCCTCGAAGAACTCCGCCTGGGTGGGGGCGGGCTGGGGCACGGGTGCGCCGACTCCGCGCAGGTCCAGGACGGTGTCGGCGTAACGCGCACCGGCGGGACCGATGGAGTAGAGGCGGACCCGGGACAACTCGTACATGGCGGCGGACTCTCGTCGACTGGTGCGGTGACTACGCGGGGCGGGGCGGGGCGGATGACGGGGGAAAGCGGGTCTGTGCGGTGGCTTACGGCGTGTGCCGCACGGGCGGTCGCCCGGGCGGTCAGGCGTGGAACGGCAGGCCGGCGTCGGCGGCGAGGTCCAGGTCGTCGCCCTCGGGCGGCGGCAGGAGGCTTGCGGAGCCGTCACTGACCGGGACGACGCCGAGATCGAGCAGCTCGGCCATGGCGGCGCTCCCCGCCATGTCCCGGACCTGGAGCTGGTAGCGGGCGGTGGTGCGGTACGCGCCGCCGGCGTCGTCGCCGGTGCGCTGGAGGAAGCCGGAGTCGGTGAGGAAGGCGACGGCCTTGCCGACGATTCCCGTGGTGGAGCCGGCCAGACGGCGGGCGTCCTTGGTGGCCCCGGTGGCGCTGCGGCGGGCGTAGATCCGCCAGGCGGCCTCGAGCCCGGGGGCGTCGGAGGCGGGGTCGGTGTTCACGCCCTGTTCCTCGGCGCGCTCCTCGAGGCGGCGGCATGCCTGGCGCACGAAGGCGTCGACGCCGTTGACCGTGAGGCGGCCGATGTAACCGTCGTCGGCGAGGTCCTCGGGGCGGGGGAAGGCCATGGCGGCGACGGCGAGGTGGGCCAGGCCGTGCAGGAAGCGGTCGGCGGAGTCGGTCGACGCGCGGCGGGCGTAGTCGCCCATGCGGACGGCGAACACCGAGTCCTCACCGGCGGTGACGGCCATGCCGGCGCGCGGGGAGACCTCCAGGACCACGAGTCCGAGGCCGGTGGCGACGGCGTCGGCGAGGCGCGCGAAGGCGGGGTCCTCGCGATAGCGCCGGAGCAGCTCGGCGTATTCGGCGTCGCGGGCCGGGAGCAGCTTGGGCTGGAGCCCGAAGGAGACCAGCCGTGCGGCGTCGGCGGCGTCGGCCGGGGTGACCGCCGCGGACGGGGCGACGGTCTGCTGGGGCTCCGGCTCGCTCCACGCGTCGGCGTGCTCGGCGTGGTGTTCGCTCACGACTGGGGCTCCTCGGTGCGGGTGGTCGGTACTGCGGTGGGGCGGGGCAGGGGCAGGCGGACGGGCGTGACGCTCACGGTGGGCCGGCGGGCCGGTGCCGGGTCACCGCCGGGCGCCAGGCGGACGGCCCGCACGGAGGGGGCGGGACTCCGCCGCACCGGCTCGGGCACGGACACGGCCCGCACCCGCGCCCGACGGGGGGCGGGTTTCGCGTCGCGCGGGGGTGGCTCGTCGGGAACCAGGGCGGGGGCGGCCGGGTCCTGCGCGAGGTCCGGGTCCGGGACGGGGGCCGGGTCTTGCGCGAGGTCCGGGTCCTGGGCGGGGTCCCGCACGGGCTCGGGTACGAAAGCCGGCTCGGGTACGGGTCGGACGCGCGCCGGGCACGAGCCGGCCGCAGGACTCTCGTCCGGGGCAGGTGTCTCGTCCGGGTCCAGGGCGGCGGCGGGCGCCGAGTCCAGGACCGGGACGGGGCCCGGCTCCGGGACAGCATCCGGACCCGGCGCGGGATCCGGGTCCGTCGCCGAGGCCACGCCCCGGCCCGCAGGCGTGATAGCCGCCGGGATCGCGGCTTCCTCCGGGATGCCCACCGGGCTCGCGAGTTCCTCCGAAATGGCCACCGGGCTCCCCGTCGGGGGCGCCGTTTCCCCCGGAGTGGCTGCCGGGGTCGCGATCGTGGGCGCCGTTTCCCCCGGCGCGGCCACCGGGCACGCGGTCGGCTGGGTGGCCGGGGACGCGACGGGGCCCGCGGCCGGGGCGGGCTCGACGGGTGAGTCCTGCATGACGGGCCCGGCGGCCCGCTGCGGCGGCACGGGCGCGTCGTTCGTCACGGTGGGGTCGGTCATGACGCCTCCGAGCGGGCCGCGGCCATGCCGACCGCGTCGAGCAGGGCCGTACCCACTATCAGGTCCGCCCCGCCGAACTCGGGGTCGTCGAGAGACGTGCCGTCGTCGACGGCGAACAGCAGGCGCTCCTCGCCCTGGCGGTACGCCGTGCCGACCGGCGGGCTCGCTGCGTGGACGGCGAGCAGCGCGACCAGGTACGGCAGGTCGGGGTCACGGCGGCGGGCGTCGGCGAGAAGGCCGGAAAGCCGGCGCGGGGCGTCGTGCTCCAGGTCGAGCAGCTCCATCGCGCTCGCCAGCTGCTCCTCGCTGAAGCGGCTGTCGTCGGGCGTGGCGATCAGATCCGGCTCGGGCATCTCGGCGCCCAGGTGCTCGCGCTCGACCGGCGGCGTGAGCAGCATGTCGACCAGGTCGCCGACGCGCACGGACACGGGCGTGCGCAGTCCGGTGCCCTGGGCGAAGAAGGCGTCGGTGACCCTCGTCGCCTGCTCGACGGGGAGCGGGAGGAGCGGGGCCACCAGCTGGCCGTACAGGTCTATCCCGGTGTACGACGTCGGCGCGGCGAAGGCCTGCCGGTCCTGCTCGGCGCGGAACAGCGGCCCCGCCTCCAGGAGGCGGGACTGGAGCTGGGTGTGCCGCCGGATGCAGTCCTTGACGATGTCGACGAGCTCGGCGGCGCGGCGCTTGTGCTCCTGGTCCTCGGCCTCGTCGCGGGCCTTGCGGATGTTGGTCAGGATGGCGTTCTCGTGACGGTAGCGGTCGGCGACGTGGTCGAGCGCTTCGGCGATCAGGTCGGGGACGGCGCTGAGCCAGTCGACGGCGCGGACGTTGCGCCGGGTCGCCTCCAGGGTCTTTCGGAGGGTCTCCGCGTACTGCACGGTGCGGTACCGCGCCTGCTCCGCGGCGAGCTGGGCGTCGGCGAGCCGGCCCCGGCTGATCAGGACCTCCAGCTTGACCTCGGCCGCTATCTGCGCGCTCGTGACGTCGGTGTCGAGGGCACCGACGAGGACGTTGACCGCTTCGTCGGTCGTCCGGAGGTAGACCGCGCCGCCGTGGCCGGGGACCTCTTCGAGCAGCTTGAAGTCGTAGTCCCGGCGGGTGTAGACCCCGTCCGCGCCGAAGGTGCCGTAGACGGCGCGGAAGCCGCGGTCGACGCTGCCGACGTTGATCAGGTTCTCCAGGACCCAGCGGGCCACGCGCTCGTGCTCGGCGGCGGGGCGGGCGGGTGCCTGGGCGGCGACGCGGGGCAGCAGACGGGCGACGATCTGCTCGTGGTCGGCGCCGGTGTCGAAGTCCATGTTGAGCGTGACGAGGTCGATGGCCGCGAGGGCGACCTCCGCCATGGCGTAGACCGAGTACTCACCGGCGAGATTCGCCTTGCGCGCGTCCAGGTCGTGGAGCGGCGCGGTGCACGCGAGCGCGCGGAGGCGCCGCGCGAGCCCTTCGTCGGCGGCCGGGCCCGGCGCGGGCCGCGGCCCCGCGCTGAGCTGGGGCGGAACGAGGTCCGTCGAGGCAGGCGAAGTCACGGAGCACAGATTAGGTCCTCGCACCGACAACGGTCGAAACGGCGCAGATGCGACCGCCCCACCCCGACACCCGACCGCCCCCGCATGACAACCGCCGACACCCGAACGCCCCCGCCGCCGCATGACAACCGCCGACCGCCTTCCGTCAGCCGGCGACCGCCCAGGTCCAGCCTCCGCGCCACCGCGGGTCCGCCCCACGCGAGGCCTCGCCCGCCCCGGTGTCGGCCCGCCTCCGCCCCGGCCGCCCACGACGACCGGGCCGTCCCGTCCCCTCCGCCCCGGCCGCGGTCCCAGACCTCAGGGCTTTGACCTCAGGGCTCGGGGCTCAGGCCTCCGCGCCGGGCTCGTCGTCGACCGCCTTGGCGTAGGCGGCGACGATCCGGGTGCGGGAGTCGTCGAGGTATCGGGCCAGGAGGCGTTCGGCCGTCGCGCGTCCTCCCGCGCGCAGGGCGTCCAGAATCTCCTGGTTTCGCAGGAGATAGGGCTCATGCAGCGCCCGGGCGTCGTCCACGGTGTGGAAGGCGAGGCGGAGTTCGGCCAGGACTCCGCGCATCAGTTCGTCGGTGCGTGCGCTGCCCGCCAGGGCGACCAGTTCGCGATGGAAGTGGATGTTGGCGGTGGAGACGCCCTTCCAGTCCCCCGCGCGGGCCGCCCGCCGCCCCTCCTCGACGGCGTCCGCCAGGCCGTCGAGGCGGTACGGCGGCTCCCCGAGCTCCCGCACGACGGCGCCTTCGACCAGTCGCCGGGTGCGGTAGATGTCGACGACGTCCTCCACGGTGAGCACGCGGACGAAGACGCCCCGGTTGAGTTCGTGGACGAGCAGCCGTTCGTGGGTGAGCAGCCGGAACGCCTCGCGCAGGGTGTTGCGGGACACACCGAGCGCGCCGCCGATGCCGTCCTCCGACAGCCGGGTGCCGGGCGGGAAGAAGCCCTCCGCGATGCGGGTGCGCAGGATGTCCGAGACGCGCTCCGCCGTGCTGGTCCTGCCCAGCAGCGCCCGGTCGTCCGCGAGTTCGCGCATTCCGCTCACCGTGCCTCGTCTCCTCGGGATGCCGTCCGGCGGTCGCCGCCGAGTCAAGCGCAGAAACGAGGACGAGACAACACGCCTCTTGTCGGATCGTTGAACGATCCTCTACGTTAGCGGCACCGCACGACACCCGCACGACACCGCACGGTCCCCGTACGTCCTCAGGCACGCCTCCCCCTCTGCGAGGTGCAGATGAGCACGACACAGACCCAGCAGCAGACCCAGGGCGAACGGCCCGACGACTCGGGCGCGTTCGCCTGGCTGCGCGCCCTCGGGCCCCGCGGCCGGCGCGCCTTCGTCGGCGCTTTCGGCGGATACGCCCTGGATTCCTACGACTTCTTCACGCTGCCGCTGTCGATGGTGGCCATCGCCGCCTACTTCGGCCTCGACAAGGGCCAGACCGGCCTGCTGACGACGGTCACCCTCGTCGTCTCGGCGGTCGGCGGCGCGCTCGCCGGCATCCTCGCCGACCGCATCGGGCGGGTGAAGGCGCTGATGATCACGGTCGGCACCTACGCGCTCTTCACCGTGCTGTGCGGGTTCGCGCCCAACTACGAGACGCTGCTCGTCTTCCGCGCCCTCCAGGGCCTCGGCTTCGGCGGCGAGTGGGCGGTCGGCGCCATCCTGGTCGCCGAGTACGCCTCCGCCAAGCACCGGGGCCGTACCCTCGGCGGCGTCCAGAGCGCCTGGGCGGCCGGCTGGGCGCTGGCCGTGATCGTCTACACGCTGGTCTTCCGTTTCGTCGACGCCGACACCGCCTGGCGGGTCATGTTCTGGACGGGCGCGCTGCCCGCGCTCCTGGTGGTCTACGTCCGGCGGAACGTCGAGGACGCGCCGCAGGCCGCCGCGATGCGGCGGGCGAGCGCCGAACGCGGTTCCTTCACCGCCGTCTTCAAGCCGGAGCTGCTGCGGACCACGCTCTTCGCGGTCCTGCTGTCGACGGGCGTGCAGGGCGGCTACTACACGCTCGCGACCTGGGTCCCGACCTACCTGAAGACGGAGCGCGGGCTGACCGTGGTCGGCACGGGCGGGTACCTGACCTTCCTGATCTCCGGCGCCTTCATCGGTTACCTGACCGGGGGCCACCTCACCGACCGGCTCGGCCGGAAGAGGAACATCGCGCTGTTCGCCGTTCTCTCGGCCCTCAGCGTCCTCGCGTACACCCACATCCCCACCGGGTCGAACACGCTCCTCCTCGTCCTCGGCTTCCCGCTCGGCTTCTGCATGTCGGCCATCTTCAGCGGCTTCGGCTCCTTCCTGGCCGAGCTGTACCCGACGGCGGTGCGGGGCACGGGCCAGGGATTCACCTACAACACCGGTCGCGCGGTGGGCGCGGTCTTCCCCACCCTGGTCGGCTTCCTCTCCGAGAGCTGGGGGGTCGGCGGCGCGCTGGTCTTCGGGGCCGTGGGCTACGGTCTCGCCGTCCTGGCGCTGCTCGGGCTTCCCGAGACCCGCGGAAGGGAACTGGTGTGAGCCCGATCCACGGCTGAGCCCCCCGCACGCACGACTTCCACCAGGGACGAAAGGAACCGACACCACCATGACCCCGGCCTCGATCGACCTCAACGCCGACCTCGGAGAGGGCTTCGGCCGCTGGACGCTGACCGACGACGAGGAGCTGCTCTCGGTGGTCACGAGCGCCAACGTGGCCTGCGGCTTCCACGCCGGGGACGCGGTCACCATGCGGCGGGTCTGCGATCTTGCGGCGGCGCGCGGGGTACGGATCGGTGCCCAGGTCTCGTACCGCGATCTGGCCGGCTTCGGACGGCGTGCCATGGACGTCCCGGCGGACGAACTGGCCGCCGAGGTCGCCTATCAGATCGGGGCGCTGGAGGTCTTCGCGCGGGCGGCGGGTTCGCGGGTCTCGTACGTCAAGCCGCACGGCGCGCTCTACAACCGGGTGGTCCGCGACGAGGAGCAGGCTCGGGCGGTGGTCGACGGCGTGCTGCTGGCCGGCGGCGACCCCGGCCTTCCCGTGCTCGGGCTGCCCGGCTCGCGGTTGCACGAGGCGGCCGGAAAGGCGGGGCTCCCGGTGGTCACGGAGGCGTTCGGCGACCGGGCGTACACGGCGGACGGCTCCCTCCTGCCACGGGGGCGGGAGGGGGCCGTCGTCACCGACCCGGCCGAGGTCGTGGAGCGGTCCGTCTCCATGGCCCGGTTCGGCTTGGTGACCTCGCACTGCGGGCGGTCCGTCGCCGTCCGGGCGCGGTCGCTCTGCCTGCACGGGGACACCCCGGGCGCGGTGGGGCTCGCCCGGCGGGTCCGCTCCCGGCTGGAGGCCGCGGGCGTGCGCGTGGAGGCGTTCGTATGATGGCGCGCCGGGTCCTCCGGGTGGGCGAGCGGGCGCTGCTCGTCGAGCTGACGAGCGGCGACGCGACGGAGGCGTTCCACGCGGAGCTGCTGCGGCGCCGGGCGTCCGGCGCGCTGCCCGCCGTACGGGAGATCGTGCCCGCGGCGCGGACCGTGCTGCTCGACGGCGTCGACGCGCCGGACGTGTGGGCGCGGCAGCTGCGGGAATGGACGATTCCGCCGCTCCCCGCGCGCGTGGGGCGGGCGGTGGACGTACCGGTCCGCTACGACGGCCCCGACCTCGCGGAGGTCGCCGCGCTGTGGGGGGTCGGCGTGGAGACGGCCGTGAGGATCCACTCGTCCTGCGAGTTCCGGGTCGCGTTCTGCGGTTTCGCGCCGGGGTTCGGCTATCTGACCGGTCTGGGCGCGCGGTACGAGGTGCCGCGCCGGGCCACTCCTCGTACGGCCGTCCCGGCGGGCTCGGTCGCTCTCGCCGGGCCGTACACGGGCGTGTACCCCCGTTCCTCCCCCGGCGGCTGGCAGCTGATCGGCACCACGGACGCGGTGCTGTGGGACACGGGGCGGGAGCCGGCCGCGCTGCTCGCGCCCGGCACGCGGGTGCGTTTCGTGGTGGACGGCCGATGACCGACCGTGCCTTCGCCGTCGTACGCGCCGGGGCGCTGACCACCGTGCAGGACCTGGGGCGCGCGGGACACGCCCATCTCGGAGTGCCCCGCTCCGGCGCGCTGGATCCGGGGGCGGCGCGGCTCGTCAACCGTCTGGTCGGCAACCCGGAGGACGCGGCGGTGCTGGAGACCACGGTCGACGGGTGCGCGATACGGCCCCGGTGCGCGGTGACGGTCGCCGTCGGCGGCGCGCCGTGCCGGGTCACGGTCGACGGCCGGCCGGTGGCCTGGGGGACGGCGGTACGGGTCGGGGCCGGGGCGCTGCTCGACGTCGGGCCGGCCGTGCGCGGCCTGCGCGGCTACGTGGGCCTCGGCGGCGGGGTCGCCGTGGAGCCGGTCCTCGGCAGCCGCGCCACCGACCTGTTGTCCGGCCTGGGGCCGGCGCCGCTGGCGGACGGGGCGGTGCTGCCGCTGGGCGCCGAGCCCACCGGGCGGGGCGCGGCCGACGCGGTGCCGTGGCCGGGCCCGCCGGACACGCTCGTCCTGCGGGTGCGGCTCGGTCCCCGTGACGACTGGTTCTCGCCCGCCGCCCTGGAAACGCTCACCACGCGCGCGTACCGCGTCTCCCCGTCGAGCAACCGCATCGGCCTGCGGACGCAGGGTCCGCCGTTGGAGCGGGTCGTGACCGGCGAACTTCCCAGCGAGGGCATGGTCCTGGGAGCGGTGCAGGTCCCGCCGGACGGCCGCCCCGTGGTGTTCCTGGCCGATCATCCGACGACGGGCGGCTATCCGGTCGTGGCCGTGGTCCGGGAGGCGGACCTCGCGGCCGCGGCGCAGGCGGTACCGGGGACGGTCGTGCGGTTCGTACCGGTGCGGTGAGCCCGCGGCCAGGGACCGTGCCCCGCGCTGTGGTCTCAGCGGTCCCTGCGGCCAGGGACCGTGCCCCGGGCCGCGGTCTCAGCGGTCCACGGGGGCGCAGCCGCCACCCGTGCCGGGAGGCTCCCCCGACTCGGTGGGCCCGGGGGCCCGCGCGGAAGCAGCCGGTCCCTGGACGGCAGCTCCCGACGGCCCGGACGGCCCCGACGGCACCGGGACGCCGGGCCCCACCGACTTCGCCGATCCCGGCGACCCCACCGACTCCGTACACTCCGCCGCCCCCACCGACTCCGCCGACTCCGCCGCAGCGACCGGTCCCGGGGCGGCGGGTCCGAATCCGCCGCCGCCCGGGGTGCGCACGACCAGGACGTCGCCCGGGCGCACGTCGAGCGTGTCGACCCCGCCGAGGCGCTCGACCGTGCCGTCGGCGCGTTCGACCGCGTTCTCGCCGAGCGCTCCCGGCTCGCCGCCGGCCATGCCGTACGGCGGCACCCGGCGGTGGCCGGTCAGCAGGGTGACCGTCATCGGCGCGAGGAAGCGGATGCGGCGCTCGACGCCGTCGCCGCCACGCCACCGGCCGTGCCCGCCGCTGCCGGCGCGGACCGCGAAGGAGTCGACCCGGACGGGGAAGCGCCATTCGAGGATCTCGGGGTCGGTCAGGCGGGAGTTGGTCATGTGGGTCTGGACGGCGTCGGCTCCGTCGAAGCCCTCCCCGGCACCCGAGCCGCAGGCGACAGTCTCGTAGTACTGCAGGCGCGCGTCGCCGAAGGTGACGTTGTTCATGGTGCCGGAGCCCTCGGCCTGGACGCCCAGGGCCGCGTACAGCGCACCCGTGACCGCCTGGGAGGTCTCGACGTTGCCCGCGACGGTCGCGGCGGGGTAGGAGGGCGCCAGCATCGACCCCGGGGGGACGCGGATGTCGAGGGGCTCCAGGCAGCCGCTGTTGAGGGGGATGTCGTCGTCGACGAGGGTCCGGAAGACGTAGAGGACGGCGGCCATGACCACGGACGTGGGGGCGTTGGCGTTGCCGGGCAGCTGGGGCGAGGTACCGCCGAAGTCGATGACGGCGGCGCGCCGTTCGCGGTCCACGCGCACGGCGACCCGGATGACCGCGCCGCCGTCCGTCTCGTAGCGGTACGAGCCGTCCCGCAGCCGGGCGACGATCCGCCGGACGGACTCCTCGGCGCTGGCGCGCACGTGCCGCATGTACGCGTGGACGACGTCGAGGCCGAACTCGTCCACGATGCGGCGCAGTTCCTCGATGCCCTTCTCGTTCGCCGCGATCTGGGCGCGCAGGTCGGCGAGGTTGGTGTCGGGATCGCGCGAGGGATAGGGGGCGCCGGTCAGCAGCGCCCGTGTCTCCGGCTCGCGCAGCCGCCCGTCCCGGACCAGGAGCCAGTTGTCGAAGAGGACGCCCTCCTCGTGGACGGTCCGGCTGAAGGCGGGCATCGAGCCGGGGGTGATGCCGCCGATCTCGGCGTGGTGGCCCCGTGAGGCGACGAGGAAGAGCAGCTCGGCCCCGGACGCGCCGAACACCGGGGTCACCACGGTGACGTCCGGAAGGTGGGTGCCGCCGTGGTACGGGTCGTTGATCGCGTACACGTCGCCGGGGCGCAGGGCGTCGCCGCCCCGTCGCAGCACCTCCTTGATGGACTCGCCCATGGAGCCCAGGTGTACGGGGATGTGGGGCGCGTTGGCGATGAGGTTGCCCTCGGGATCGAAGAGGGCGCAGGAGAAGTCCAGGCGCTCCTTGATGTTGACGGAGTGCGCGGTGTTCTCCAGGCGTACGCCCATCTGCTCGGCGATCGCCATGAAGAGGTTGTCGAAGACCTCCAGGAGGACGGGGTCGGCCTCCGTGCCGACGGCGGCCCGAGCGGGCCGGGGCCGCACGCGCGCGAGGACCAGGTGTCCGCCGTCCCCTGCGGTGGCACGCCAGCCCTGGTCGACCACCGTGGTGGCGTCGGACTCGGCGACGATCGCCGGGCCGGTGACGGCGTCGCCGGGGCGAAGGTCCTCCCTGCGGTACAGGGGGGTGTCCGCGGTCTCGCCGGCGCTGTACATCCGTACCGTCGCCCGGGGCGCCGGGTCCCCGGTGCGTTCCGACGCGTCGACGACGACCGGACCGTGGGGCCCCGCGAGGCCCACGGCCTCCACCGAGACCGCCTCGACGACCAGCGGCTTGTCCATGGTGAAGGCGTACCGCGCGCGGTGGACCGCGGTGAACGCGTCGGCCATCTCCCGCGCGGAGGCGAGGTCTACGGGGAGGCTCGCGTCGGTCCCGGCGTACCGCAGCAGGACGCGCGCGCGGGTGGTGATCGCGGAATCGGCGAGGCGGTCCGCGCGCAGCTCCGCCCGGGCGGTGCCGGCGAGTTCGGCGCAGAGGTCGGCCACGCGCGCGTGGGTCCGTGGGGCGTTCAGTTCCGCCTCCACGGACCGCTCGCGCATGGCGGTGGCGTCGGCGAGGCCGATGCCGTAGGCGGAGAGCACCCCGGACAGGGGCGGGACGAGGACGGTGTCGATGCCCAGCGCGTCGGCCACGGCGCAGGCGTGCTGGCCGCCGGCGCCGCCGAAGCTCGTGAGGGCGTAGCGGGTGACGTCGTGGCCGCGCTGGACGGAGATCTTCTTGACGGCGTTGGCCATGCCGAGGACCGCGATCTCCAGGAACCCGGCGGCGACCTCGACGGGGGTGCGTCCGCCGCCGACCCGCTCGGCGAGTTCGGTGAACCCCTCCCTGACGACGTCGGTGTCCAGCGGCTGGTCTCCGCTCGGGCCGAACACCGGGGGGAAGTGGGCGGGCTGGACCCGGCCGAGCATGACGTTGGCGTCGGTGACCGTCAGGGGCCCGCCCCGGCGGTAGCAGGCCGGGCCGGGGACGGCGCCGGCCGAGTCGGGGCCGACTCGGTAGCGCCGCCCGTCGTAGTGGAGGACGGAGCCGCCGCCCGCGGCGACGGTGTGGATGCTCATCATCGGGGCCCGCATCCGGACGCCCGCGACCTGTGTACCGAGATCACGCTCGAACTCGCCGGCGTAGTGCGACACATCGGTGGAGGTGCCGCCCATGTCGAAGCCGATGACCCGGTCGAAGCCGGCCTCCCGGGACGTGCGGGCCATGCCGACGACCCCGCCCGCCGGTCCGGACAGGACGGCGTCCTTGCCCCGGAAGTGCGCGGCCTCGCGCAGGCCGCCGTTGGACTGCATGAACATCAGCCGGACACCGGCGAGTTCCCGCGCCACCTCGTCGACGTAGCGGCGCAGGATCGGCGAGAGGTAGGCGTCAACGACCGTGGTGTCCCCCCGGGGGACGAGTTTGATCAGCGGACTGACCTCGTGGGAGCAGCTGACCTGGGTGAAGCCGAGCGCCCGCGCGATGTCGGCGATCCGGGCCTCGTGGGCGGGGTTGCGGTAGCCGTGCATCAGGACGACGGCGGCGGAGCGGTATCCGTCGCGGTGGGCGGCGGCCAGCTTCTCGGCGACGGCGTCCTCGTCGAGCGGGGTGACCACCCGCCCCTGGGCGTCGACGCGCTCGCGGACCTCGGCGACCCGTTCGTAGACCGCCTCCGGGAGCACGATGCGGCGGTCGAAGAGGCGGGGCCGGTTCTGGTAGGCGATGCGCAGGGCATCGCGGAAGCCCGCCGTGACGAGGAGGAGGGTGGGCTGGCCACGTCGTTCCAGGAGGGCGTTGGTGGCGACCGTGGTGCCCATCTTGACGACGTCGATCGCGTCGGCGGGAACCGGGTCGCCGGGGTTCAGCCCCAGCAGGAGGCGGATGCCGGCGACGGCCGCGTCGTCCGTACGGGACGGGTCGTGGGAGAGCAGCTTGCGGGTGACGAGCCGGCCGTCGGGCCGCCGGCCCACGATGTCGGTGAAGGTGCCGCCCCGGTCGATCCAGAACTCCCAGCGCCCGCTCATGTTCCCATTGTGGCCGTCGGGGTGTCGGGTGACAGCGCGGCGAGGCCGGCGTTCAGCGCGTGTGCGGTACGGGCGGCCGAGAAGGGGCGCCGGCCGCCCGGTGCCGCAGCCCCCTCCCGGCCGGCGCGAGCACCCGGGGCAGCAGGTCGTGGCAGCGGCGGGCGACCCGCCCGGTGTCCCTGGTGGCACGCCGGAGCAGGGCGTCCGCACGGCCGGGCGGCGGCTGGTCGGACGCGGTCGAGGGCGGAGCGCCGTGGGCGAGGGCGCGGTCCCTCAAGGCACGGGTCCTGGGCCGCGAGCGGCGCGTGGCAACGCGCGGCGATGACACGGTGGCGCGCTCGCCCGGAGGAAGCCGGTACGCGCTTCACATCGTCCGGTCGTCGGTCCGGCGGTGACGGTGAGCGGGAGGCGGGCGGCGGCGTGGCGCGCGGTCACCGCGTGGACGACGGTGTCGACGGCCCGCGGCCGGCTGCCGCCGGGCGCGGAGCGAGAGCGGGCGGGGAGCCTGCCACGAGGGCTCGGTTCGCCTCCAAGCGTTCGCCCCGGCGTCCTCCCCGGGGCGGGGCCACGTCGGCGGGTCTCCCCCGCCGCAGGCCGCGCCGCCCCGGGGTGGTGCGGTCAGACCTGCAGGTCCGGCCCTATCCGGTTGCGTACGGCCGTCTGGACCTCGTCCTCCTCGGCCGGGTCGGCGGCCAGGCGCCGCAGTCGCTCCGCGACCCGTACGTCACCGGTCTCGGCGTGCAGCGCCGCGATCTCGCGGGTGGTCTCCTCGCAGTCCCAGAGGCACTCGACGGCGAAGCCGGTCGGGTAGGTCGGGTCGGTGGCGGCGAGGGCGCGGGCCGCGCGGCCGCGCAGCTGGGAGGAGGCGGTCTCTCGGTAGACGTGGCGCAGCACGGGGGCCGCGCAGGCGATGCCGAGGCGCCCGGTGCCGTCGACGAGGGGATAGAGGGCGGGCGCGTCGGGGCCCTGGGCCCGGACGGTCTCGCGCAGGGCGCCGAGGACGAGGGGGGCGTCCTGGGCTCCGCCCCGGCAGGCGAGGACTCCCGCGGCGGCCGTGCCGAGCGCGTCGGGCCGGTGGATCCAGCCTCGGGCGCGGTCCACGGCGGGCTCGCCGCACATGCGCTCGAAGGCGGAGACGGCGGCCTCGGCGACGGTGCGGGACCCGCTGCCGGCGGCGGCCTCGACGAGGTCGAGCACGGCGGGGTCCTTCGCCTCGGCGAGGTAGTGCAGGGCGGCGCAGCGCGCTCCGTCGGTGCCGCTGCGGGCGGCCTCGACGATGAGCGGCCGATCCTCGGGTCCGGCGACGGCGGTCAGGCAGCGGGCCGCCGGTCCGTGCAGGACGGCGCCGCGCGACAGACCTTCCTCGGCCCAGTCGAAGACCGCCTGCACGCTCCAGCCGGGCCGGGGCCCGCTCGGCCGCATCTGGCGCTGCCAGCGGTCGAAGGAGCCCTGTTCGCGGGCGACCCTGACGCGGCCGCCGACGGCGTCGCGCCGGTCCTCGGCCCACAGCCGCCACGGCCGGGGCTCGTAGGCGTCCCGTACGGCGGTCGCGAGCTCGGCGTCGCCCTCGGCGGTGGCCGGGAAGCGGGCGAGGATCGGGACGGCGAGGGAGCGCAGCCCGGTGTCGTCGTCGCGCAGGGCGAGCTCGTCGAGCGCCCAGGCCCAGTTGGCGCCGGTCGCGGCGTAGCGCCGGAGCAGGGCCAGGGCGTCGCTGCGGCCGTAGGAGGCGAGGTGTCCGAGGACGGCGAGCGCGAGCCCGGTCCTGTTCTCCTCGGCGTCGAAGTGGTCCTCGGCGCCGAAGAGGTGGGCCTCGATCTCCTCGAGCCCCCCGTGCAGGTCGAGGTACAGGCGTGCGTAGTAGAGGGAGCGGTTCTCGACCTGCCAGTCGTGGCGGGGGTCGTGGAGAACGCAGTGGTTCAGGGCCGCGAGGGCCTCGGCGCGTGGCGCGGCGAGCGCGTGCAGGGTGCCGTCGCCGCGGCCCCTCTGCAACAGGCCGAGCAGGGTGCCGCTCGGCGCTATGACTGGATCGAACATGGAAGATGCCTCACATCAAGCTGTCGACGCAACCGGGGAGTACCGGGGACTGGTGATCGCCTAGGCCGCGCAGCAACATGGAGGGCCGCCCGTCGTCCTTCGCTTGGTGTTGACCATCTTCCTCTGCCTCTCGTCGGTGGCCCCTTGCGGGCCCGACGTCATGATGACCCAGCCATTTCGCCACCGCGACCACATTTACGACACCGCCCTCACCTGGGGTTCAGTGCCCGTTCACCCGTCGCTTCACAAGGCGCCGAACAGTTCGAGGAGTTCTGTCTTCCCAAACATCCGAGCAGTATCCACGGCGGACGGAGTCCCCGCTTCCGGATTTGCCCCGCCGGCGAGCAGCGCGCGGACGACGGCGTCCTCGCCCTTGAAGACGGCGCCCGCGAGCGGGGTCTGACCCCGGTCGTTCGCGCGGTCGGCCTCGGCGCCACGAGCCAGCAGGGCCGCCACGGCCTCGGCGTGGCCGTGGTAGGCGGCGAGCATGACGAGGGTGTCGCCCTTGTCGTTGGTGAGGTTCGCGGGGACACCCGCGTCGACGTAGGCGCCCAGCGCCTCGGCGTCCCCGGTGCGTGCCAGGTCGAAGACCTTGCCCGCCAGCTCGACGACCTCGGGATCCGGAGTCTCACTCATCGGACGTGTCCGCCTTTCGTTCTCGTGACCGCTCTGTTCCCCGGGCGGCCGGTTCCCCGCCCGCGGTGATGCGTACCGCGGGCGATCCGTACCGCCCCTGACCTGCGCACGGCCGGCGCGCGGCCGTACGAGTGAATCGACAGGGTACTGCCCGTCCGGCGACATGACCCGGCCCGTCCGCGGCAAGGATCACCGCAGCTCGGACCGGGGCCGGAGGGGTCCGAAGACGCCCGCGGACGGCACCCCGCGGGCGTTTCGCCACTCGGGCGAGCCCCGTCATCCCCCAGTCAAGTGAAATCGCTGGTTTTTCACCCGAATGCACCTTTAATCACATAGATACTTTCTGTGAACCTGGAAGGACTCATGGTGACTGTCCCCCTCAACCAGGAGAACTCCAATGATCCTGTCCATCTCAGGCGTGGTCCTGCTCGGCATCATCTGCTTCCTGTTCTTCAAGAAGGACGGCCTCAAGGCATCCCACGCCCTGGTCTGCTCGCTGTTCGGGTTCTACCTCGCGGGCACCGCCATCGCCCCCAGCATCACCGCGGGCGGCCAGAGCCTGGCCAGCCTGCTGGGCGGGATCAAGTTCTGACGCCCCTCAGCCCCTTCCACGACTCCAGGAGTACGACGTGGCCCGGCGACCACTCCCCCGCATTCTGAGCAGCGGCAGCGCCCAGATCGCTCGCAGCCGAGAGATCGCGCGCACGGCCGCCGACAGCGCCACCGACGTGCTCCATCCGCTGATCACCGTCACGCGTGGTCTGCGGAAGCTGGCCGCGACCGCGCGGGCCGGATGGGCCGCGACCCCCAAGGAGCGGCGCGGTCCCACGCTGTTCGTGGTCGCGGCCTGCGTCGTCGCCGTCGCCCTCCTCCCGTACGGGCCGCTGCTGGCCCTTCTGTCGGTGATGGGCGCCGCGGCGTGGAAGGGGCATGAGCGCCCGGTCGTGAGGACCGGGCCCGACGACGCCGAGATCGAGCGGCTCAAGGGCCTGTACGAAGCGCTGGTGCCGTACTTCTCCGTTCCCGAGGACCCGGCTCCGCTCTTCTCGCACGGCGGCGACTGGAGCGGCGCCTTCGGGGACCCGGCCTTCGACGACGCCGGGCGCCTCACCCGCCTGCGCATCAGATACCCCGCGTACTTCACGGACGGGGAGGCCCACTCCCGCGCCCGGATCGAGCAGCTGCTGCACGCCAAGTCCGGACGCGGCCGCGAGTACCTCTTCGACTGGGACGAGGAGGGCAACCAGCTCGTCATGAGCGTGCTGCCCGCCCTGCCCACCACGATCGCCGCCCAGCGTTTCGTCACCGTCCCGGGCGAGACGGTCCTCGGCTTCACCGACCCGGAGGCCGTCCAGCGGACCGTTCCGGTCCTCACCGCCGACGGTCCCGCCGACGCGCCGCCGGTCGTCTGGCGCACCGGCCCCCGCTCCACCGAGCCGCACCTGCTGGCCGTCGGCCAGCCCGGCGGCGGCACGACGTCCCTGCTGCGCTCGATCGCCCTGCAGGCCCTGCCGCACGGCGATGTGCTGGTCATCGAAGGGGGCGGCACGGGCGAGTACGCCTGCCTGACCGGCCGCGCCGGGGTGCTGGCCGTCGAGTGCGGCCTCGCCGGAGCCCTGGCGAGCCTGGAGTGGGCGGCGCACGAGACCGAGCGCCGGCTGATCGCGGCGAACCGCGCCCGTCAGGCGGGCCACCCCGCGCCCGAGGACACCAGGCGGCCCCTGTGGGTCCTGCTGGACCGGCCGAGCATCCTCGGCCACCTCGCGGCGGCCGACGGCCGTCCGGACCCGCAGGACCTCCTCCAGGTGCCCCTGCGCCACGGACGGGCGGCGCAGGTCACGGTGGTGATCGCGGAACAGTTCGACAGCGCGGACGCCCTGAGCGAGACGGTACGGACGCACACGCGCGCCCGCGTCGTGCTCGGCCCGGCCTCGCCGGAGCAGATCGAGTGGGTCCTCGGCGCCGCGCCGCACACCACCCCGGTCCCCGCCGTGCCGCCCGGCCGCGGGTACGCCCGCCTCGGCACCGGCCCGGTCCTGCGCCTCCAGGTGCCGGCGACGCCCGACCCGTACGACGACGCGACGAGCGAGGCCCACCGCCAGGCCGTCCTTGAGCTGCTCCCGGAGCGCCAGACCGCCATGGCGGCGGCGATCGCACCGGCCCCCGGCTCGGCCCCGGACCCCGGCCCGCTCCCCACCGCGGACGCGGCCGCCGCCCCGGCTCCGTACCCCGGCGACACCCTCGGCGCGGCCCCCGGCCACGGCGAACTCCCGACCCCCACCCCGGCCGCCGCCGCGGTCCCGGACCACGGGGCCCTGCCCGCCCCGGCCCCGCACCCGGACGCCGTCCCCGCTCCGGAGCCGGGCCCGGCTCCCGTGCAGGCGGCCCCGCCGCTGCCGCAGCACGCCCCGAGCGCCGGGGCGGTGGTGCCAGCCCACGCCCCGGATCCGGGCCCGCGGCACACGCCGGTACCCGCCGAGGGCTGAGCGGCTCGCGCGATCCGCGCGGAAGACACCGATGGGCCGGTACGGACGATCATCCGTACCGGCCCATCGGTCTCGAGACCGACCAAGGCCCCCCGACGGTCCTCCGCCCCGTGACGGACGACCGTTCCTCCGGTCCCGAGTCGAGCGGCCGGAGGCCGGGCCGACGGACAGCCCGCCGGCCCCCGCCCCCGGCCCTGGCGCGTTGCGCACGTCCCGTCCGGCCGGGAACGCCCGGCCCGTGCTCCCCGTATCCCTTCGGGCGGGCGGCGCTCCTTCCGGGACACGCCCTACGCCACGAACGTCCTCGGCGGCTCACTGCCCGTCGCCGCCCCCGCGCCCGACTCCACCAGCCGGGCCGCGGCGGCCAGACGCGCCGCCGCCTCCTCCGCGACCGGGCCGCCGACGGTGAACGGCAGGCGGACATAGCCCTCGAAGGCGCCGTCCACGCCGAAGCGCGGGCCCGACGGGACCCGTACGCCGACCCGTTCGCCCGCCTCCGCGAGGCGGGAGCCCGACAGCCCGCCGGTGCGGACCCAGAGGGTCAGCCCGCCGCGCGGGACGTCGAACTCCCACGTGGGCAGCTCGGCCCGCACCGCCGCGACGAGCGCGTCGCGGTTCTCCCGGGCCTGCTGACGGCGGATCGTGACGGCCTGCTCCCAGCCGCCGGTCCGCAGCAGCCAGTTGACGCCGAGCTGTTCGAGGACCGGGGTGCCCAGGTCGGCGTAGGCACGCGCGGCCACCAGCGAGCGGATGACGTCGGGCGCGGCCCGGACCCAGCCGATGCGCATGCCGGCCCAGAAGGCCTTGCTGGCCGAGCCGACCGTGAGGACCGTCGAGCCGGCCGGGTCGAAGGCGCAGACCGGCCGGGGCATCTCCAGACCGTCCTCCAGGTGCAGCTCGGACATGGTCTCGTCGACGACGAGGACCGTACCGGCCGACCGGGCCGCGTCGACCAGCTGGCGCCGCTGGTCCTCGTCGGCCAGGGCGCCCGTGGGGTTGTGGAAGTCGGCCACGACGTAGGCCAGGCGCGGGGCGGCGTCGCGCAGCACCTGGCGCCAGCGGTTGAGGTCCCAGCCGGCCAGGCCCTCGGCCATGGCGACCGGGACGAGCCGGGCCCCGGCCTCCCGCATGAGCTGGAGGATGTTGGCGTACGACGGCGACTCGACGGCGATCCGCTCGCCGCGGCCGGCGAAGAGATGGCAGATCGCGTCGATGGCGCCCATCGCGCCCGTCGTCACCATGATCTGCTCGGGCATGGTCGGGATGCCCCGCTCGGTGTACCGGTCGGCGAGCATCTGCCGCAGCGCCGGCAGTCCGGCGGGATAGTCCCCGTGCGTGTGGGCGTACGGCGGCAGCTCCTCCAGGGCGCCCTGGATGCCCCGGGTCAGCCACGGCTCGGGCGCCGGGAGCGCCGCGCAGCCGAGGTCGATCATCGAGCCGAGCGACTCGGGGGGCAGCGGTTCGAGGCCGCGCGCGGGCAGCGGGTTCCCGGCGGGTACGGCGGTCCAGCTGCCGGCGCCGCGCCGCGACTCCAGGAAGCCCTCGGCGCGCAGCGCCTCGTACGCCGCCGCCACCGTCGTACGGCTGACGGTCAGCGCCAACGCGAGTTCCCGCTCGGCGGGCAGCCGGGCGGCGACCGGAACCCGGCCCTCCAGAACGAGGAGGCGGATGCCGTCGGCCAGCGCGCGATAGGCGGGCGGCTTGCGGGTGCCCGGTCCGGCGGGACGGGGCTGCTGCGCCTTGAGCTGGCGCGCCAGCTGCGCCGGCCCGACCGCCGAAGTCCACTGAGCCATGGAATTCAGTCCACCTTCCTCGAATTGGCCATGGTTGGCATCGGATCCCCCGCCACAGAGTGACATGAGTCAGTCCACCACCACCACACAGGGGGGCACTCGTTGTCCATCACGACCTTCGCCTCCGGCCTGCGCGGCCGGCGTCTGAGCCGCCGGCTCGCGCAGCTCTACATCGGACTGGCCCTCTACGGCATCAGCTCGGCGCTCCTGGTGCGCGGCGGGCTCGGCCTGGAGCCCTGGGGCGTCCTGCACCAGGGTCTCGCCGAGCGGACCGGACTGACGATCGGCGTGGTGTCGATCCTCGTCGGTGCGGCCGTGCTGCTGCTGTGGATCCCGATCCGGCAGAAGCCGGGGCTCGGCACCGTCTCCAACGTCTTCGTGATCGGCGTGGCGATGGACGGCACGTTGGCGCTCGTCCCGGAGGTGCGGGGCCTCGCCTGGCGGATCGCGCTGCTGGTCCTCGGGATCGTCCTCAACGGCGTGGCCACCGGGCTCTACATCGCGGCGCGCTTCGGTCCGGGCCCCCGCGACGGTCTGATGACCGGGCTGCACCGCCTCACGGGCCGCTCGATCCGCCTGGTGCGCACGGCGATCGAGGTCGCCGTCGTCGCCTCCGGCTTCCTGCTGGGCGGCTCGGTCGGCGTCGGCACGGTCCTCTACGCGCTGGCCATCGGACCGCTCGCGCAGTTCTTCCTGCGCCGGTTCGCCGTCCCCGAGGAGGACGGAAGCGGCACCGTGGTCGCGTCCGGGACACCGGAGCAGGCCATACTGCGGCGGTGACTCGACGCCACCCCTATCTGGACCACCCCTCCCCCATCCCGTTCGCGCACCGCGGCGGGGCGGCGGACGGCCTGGAGAACACCACCGCGGCCTTCCGCCGCGCCGCCGCGGCCGGCTACCGCTACTTCGAGACCGATGTGCACACCACCGCGGACGGTGCGCTGGTCGCCTTCCACGACGCGACGCTCGACCGGGTCACGGACGCGACCGGCCGGATCCGCGACCTCCCGTGGGAGGCGGTGCGCGAGGCCCGGGTCGGAGGCAAGGAGCCGCTGGCGCTCTTCGAGGAGCTGCTCGACGAGTTCCCCGAGGCGCGCTGGAACATCGACCTGAAGGCGGAGTCGTCGCTGGTCCCGCTGGTCGACCTGATCCGCAGGACGAACGCCTGGGACCGGGTGTGCGTGGGCTCCTTCACCGAGAGCCGGGTCGCCCGGGCGCAGCGCCTGGCGGGGCCCCGGCTCGCCACCTCGTACGGCGTGAGGGGTGTGCTCGGCCTGCGGCTGCGCTCCCTCGGCATTCCGGCGGCGCTGCGCGCGGGAGCGGTCGCCGCCCAGGTGCCGGAGCGGCAGGGCGGCGTGACGGTGGTGGACCGCCGCTTCGTCCGGGAGGCGCACGCGCGCGGCCTGCAGGTGCACGTGTGGACCGTCAACGATCCGGTGCGGATGAACTCTCTCCTCGACCTGGGGGTCGATGGCATCATGACCGATCATCTGGAGACGCTGCGCACGGTTCTCACGGACCGGGGGGCCTGGGTCTGAGCGCGCGTCCCGTCACGGGGACGAACAGGGGGGCCGCGGCCTTGACCGCCAACACAGCCGAGCCGACGGAACCGGCCGACGGGCCGCACCCCGAGGACGACGCCCACCGCGCCGGTCCCGCCGAGCGCCGCCGCGAACAGCGGGGCTGGTACTTCTACGACTTCGCCTGCTCGGTCTACTCGACGAGCGTGCTGACGGTCTTCCTCGGCCCGTACCTGACCTCGGTCGCCAAGGCGGCTGCGGACGCGGAGGGCTACGTCCACCCCCTGGGCATACCGGTCCGGGCGGGCTCGCTCTTCGCCTACGCCGTCTCGCTCTCGCTCGTGGTGGCGGTGTGCGTGATGCCGCTGGCGGGCGCCGCCGCGGACCGTACGGGACGCAAGAAGCCGCTGCTCGCCGTCTGCGCCTATCTGGGCGCCGCGGCCACCACCGGCATGTTCTTCCTGGAGGGCGACCGCTATCTCCTCGGCGCGTTCCTCCTCATCGTCGCGAACGCCTCGCTGGCCGTCTCGATGGCGCTCTACAACGCCTATCTGCCGCAGATCGCCG
This sequence comes from Streptomyces sp. NPDC036822, assembly GCF_055609145.1. Classification (NCBI taxonomy): domain Bacteria; kingdom Bacillati; phylum Actinomycetota; class Actinomycetes; order Kitasatosporales; family Streptomycetaceae; genus Streptomyces; species Streptomyces sp. NPDC036822. Next base: position 68,891 of record NZ_JBVJPY010000018.1, on the reverse strand, counting down.
AACCCGACGAGCGGGACGCGGTCTCCTCGCGCGGCTGGGCCTTCGGCTACACCTCGGGGGCGCTGGTCCTCGTCCTCAACCTGGTCGTGTACTCGGGGCACGACTCCTTCGGGATCTCCGAGGGGACGGCGGTGCGGATCTGCCTGGCCTCGGCCGGCCTGTGGTGGGGCGCCTGGACCCTCGTACCGCTGCGCAGGCTGCGGGACCGGCGGGTGCGGGAGGCCGGCGGCGAGGGGGCGGTCGGCGGCGGGTGGCGGCAGCTGCGGGCGACGCTGAAGGACATGCGGCGCCACCCGCTGACGCTCTCCTTCCTGCTGGCGTACCTCGTGTACAACGACGGCGTGCAGACGGTGATCTCCCAGGCGTCGATCTACGGCTCGGAGGAGCTGGGCCTGGAGCAGACGACGCTGATCACCGCGGTCCTCCTGGTCCAGGTGCTCGCGGTGGCGGGGGCGCTCGGCATGGGGCGGATGGCCCGTGCGTACGGCGCCAAGCGCACGATCCTCGGGTCCTTGGCCGTCTGGACGCTGATCCTGGCCGCCGGGTACTTCCTGCCGGCCGGCGCGCCGGTGGCGTTCTTCTGTCTGGCGGCGGCGATCGGGCTCGTGCTCGGCGGGAGCCAGGCGCTGTCCCGTTCGCTCTTCTCGCATCTGGTGCCGCGCGGCAAGGAGGCGGAGTACTTCTCGGCCTACGAGATGAGCGACCGGGGCCTGAGCTGGCTGGGGCCGCTGGTCTTCGGCCTCGCGTACCAGCTGACGGGGAGCTACCGGGATGCCATCATCTCGCTGGTGATCTTCTTCCTGGCCGGTTTCGTCCTGCTGGCGCGGGTACCCGTACGGCGTGCCGTGGCCGCCGCGGGGAACCCGGTTCCCGAGCGGATTTAGACGCGGAACTCAAAGGGCGGTAGTGTACGCCTTTGGCCTGCCAGGCGGACCGTTACTGCGTGCTGCTTTGGTGAAAACGCTGGGTGACATCTGCTGCCAGATGTGACAAACCGGGCACTGGTGGGTAGAACAAGGGGCGGCACGACGGGCGACGCATGACCCGGAACGGGAATCTTTACCGCCGACCGGACGTTGACCGGATGACGACGACAGCGACACCTGTCCTGTGGGCGACAAGCCCGGGAGGCACGATTCATGAGTGAGCGAGCTCTTCGCGGCACGCGCCTCGTGGTGACCAGCTACGAGACCGACCGCGGCATCGATCTGGCCCCGCGCCAGGCCGTGGAGTACGCATGCGAGAAGGGCCATCGTTTTGAGATGCCCTTCTCGGTGGAAGCGGAAATTCCGCCGGAGTGGGAGTGCAAGGTCTGCGGAAGCCAGGCACTTCTGGTGGACGGGGACGGCCCCGAGGAGAAGAAGGGCAAGCCGGCGCGAACGCACTGGGACATGCTGATGGAGCGGCGGACGCGTGAGGAACTGGAGGAGGTGCTGGCCGAGAGGCTGGCGGTCCTGCGGTCCGGCGCGATGAACATCGCCGTCCATCCTCGAGACAGCCGCAAGTCCGCCTAGCGGGGGACGACACGGCAAGGCAACGCCGCGGGGCCCGGTACACGATCCGTGTACCGGGCCCCGCGGCGTTCTCATGTCAGGGGGCGGCGGCGGGTCAGGGAGCCAGCGGCGGGCGGGGGGCCCGGGGGTCGCGAGGACCGGCCTGCGGCGCTTCGTCGCGGATGACCTCGCCCGGCACCACCTTGCCGTCCGGGCGGTGGATACGGGCCTGCTGGAAGGCGTCCTGGAGGCCGCCCGCGCGCGCGGCGCTCATCCGGCGCTCCACGGCCGTCTCGGCGTACCGCCCCAGGAGCGAGCGGACGGGCGGCACGAGGAGCAGCAGACCGGCGACGTCGGAGATCAGCCCCGGCAGCATCAGCAGCAGTCCGCCGAGCATCAGGAAGCCGTTGCGGTCCTCCGTGCCCACGCGGTCCTGCGCCGTGGGCGCGCCACCCGCCTGGGCCGCCGCCTGCGCCCGCTCGAAGGTCTCCGTGAGGTTCCGGAAGGCGCGGCGGCCCGCCCGCTTGATCACCACGGCGCCGAGGACGGCGCCGCCGGCCAGCAGGGCGAACACGGTCAGCCCGCCGGCCGCGCCGGCCACCAGCGTCAGCAGCCAGATCTCGAGGACCAGCCAGACGGCGAGGGCCAGAGGCAGGAACGTACGCGCGCGCGAGCGCTTGGGGGCGAGAGGGGGCGGTGCGCCTGTCGTCATGGTCCCCAGTGTGCCTGGCGCCCCGCAGGAACGTCGTAAAGGACGGATCAGTGCGCGGACTTGCGGCCGAGCAGCTTGCCGACCTTGTTCGCGCGGGCCGTCAGGCCCCAGCCGGTGACCCGCCACAGGGCCTCGACCAGGATGTCCTTGCTCATCTTGGAGTCGCCGACCTCGCGCTCCACGAACGTGATGGGCACCTCGACGACATGGAAGCCCGCGGCGACGGCGCGGCGGGCCAGGTCGACCTGGAAGCAGTAGCCGGCCGAGGCGACGTCCTGCAGGCCCAGGCCCTCCAGGGTCTCCTTGCGGAAGGCGCGGTAGCCGCCGGTCACGTCGCGGATGGGCACGTCGAGCATGACGCGGGAGTAGAGGCTGCCGCCGCGCGAGATGAACTCACGGGACTTGGGCCAGTTCACGATCCGGCCGCCGGGGACCCAGCGGGAGCCGAGGACCAGGTCGGCGCCCTTGAGCGCGGTCAGCAGCCGGGGCAGCTCCTCGGGCTGGTGGGAGCCGTCGGCGTCCATCTCGACGAGGACGCCGTAGCCGTTCTCGATGCCCCAGCGGAAGCCGGCGAGGTAGGCGGCGCCGAGCCCTTCCTTGCCCTTGCGGTGCAGGACGTGGACGTGGTCGTCCTCGGCGGCGAGCTCGTCCGCGAACTTGCCCGTGCCGTCGGGGCTGTTGTCGTCGGCGACGAGGATGTGCGCCTCCGGTACGGCTTCCCGTACCCGCGAGACGATGGGCTTGACGTTCTCCGCCTCGTTGTAGGTCGGGATGATCACCAAGGCTCTGCCGAGCGGGCCGTAACGCCTCTGGCCACCGTCGTTCACTGCTGCCCCTTCGGATACATACGCGAACCCCCACCTTAGCGAGCCCCGGGCGCGGCTCTGCGCCGACGGGGCTGGAGAGGGGCGGAGCGTCACGCGACAGGCCGTGGAAAGCGCCTCGGAACGGGCCCGGGACGCCCGCGCGGGGCCCTGCGGATCGGGGCCCGGCGTCCTTCGGGCCGACCTGGTCCCCGCTGGCTGCGGGTCGACCGAGAGCCGTTGTCTACTGAACGTCCGGGCCCCACCCGGGTCCCACCCTCCGCCGGAAAAAACCTTCCCTCGCCCCCGAGGCGCGGGCGCTGAACCTGGTTCGCGGTGCTGGTGCGCCGGTGCGGCACACCACCTCCTGACCCAGCGGCGTTCGACGACTGCGTGGAGGTTCGAAACCGGTCGGACGTCCTGTGGTGGACTCGCCGAACCTACCGGCCGGTGGCGGCTCGCTGTCAACACTCGCGCGACCTGCGCAGATGAGGGATACCTCCTGGTCAGTGGGGAGGCGGCGCAGGTCGTGGCAGAACGGCGGGAACATCGATCGGCGGTACGAAATGTCCCGATGTCACTCGTTCGGCCGCTCGTAGACCGTTTGCCCCGAGACCACCGTGCGCAGGCAGACGGGGAGTTCGCCGCCGGGGGTCAGATCGGGCAGGCCGGGGGTGCCGGAGCGGGGGTCGGTCGACCAGCGGGCCACCCGGTCGTCGGGGGCCTGCACCACGAGTGCGCCGGTGCGCCAGACCGCGTAGTCGGCGGGTGCGCCGGGCACGAGCGTGCCGGCGTCGTCCCGCCCGACGGCCCGCCAGCCGCCCCGGGTGTGGGCGGCGAAGGCGGCGCGCACCGAGATCCGGTGGTCGGGGGTGCGGTGGAAGGCTGCGGCCCGGACCGTACCCCAGGGGTCGAGCGGGGTGACGGGGCTGTCCGAGCCGAAGGCCAGCGGCACCCCGGAGCGCAGGAGGGCGGCGTACGGGTTGAGGGTGCGGGCCCGCTCGGCGCCGAGGCGTTCGGCGTACATCCCCTCCTCGCCGCCCCAGGCCGCGTCGAAGGCGGGCTGCACGGAGGCGGTGAGGCCGAGTTCGGCGAAGGCGGCGATCGTCTCGGGCGTCAGCATCTCGGCGTGCTCGACGCGGTGCCGTGCGGCCCGGACGCGGGCGAGGCCGAGCTTCTCCGAGGCGGCGCGCACCCCGTCGACCACGGCGGTCACGGCGGCGTCGCCGATGGCGTGGAAGCCGGCCTGGAGCCCCGCCTCGGTGCAGGCGACGACATGGGCCGCGATGGTGGCGGCGTCCAGGTGGGCGACGCCGGTGTGCGCGTCGGCGGCGTCGGCGTAGGGCTCGTGGAGGCAGGCGGTGTGGGAGCCGAGCGAGCCGTCGGCGAACAGGTCGCCGGCCGCGCCGACGGCGCCGAGCGCGCGGGCCCGTTCGATGTCGAGGTCGGCCCAGTAGCCGACGACCCGGGGGCCGGGCTCCTCGCGGGCGAGGTCGAGCAGGGCGGTGAAGTCGTCCTCGGAGGAGATCCGCGGGCCGCCGCACTCGTGGAAGGTGCCGATCCCGAGCGAGGCGGCATGGGCCCGGGCGGCCCGCTGGGCCTCGGTGCGCTGCCGGGGCGAGAGCGCGGCATAGGCGGCGGCGCGGACGGCGTGGTGGGCGTCGCCGGTCAGCGGCTCGCCGTCACGGAAGCCGTCACGGCCGCGGATGCCCGGGACGAGGTCGAGCAGCGCGGTGGTGACGACGGCCGAGTGGACGTCGACGCGGGTGAGGTAGAGCGGACGCCCGCCGGTGAGCGCGTCCAGCTCGTCACGGCGCGGCGCCCGGCGCTCGGGCCAGCGGGAGGCGTCCCAGCCGTGCCCGATCAGGATCCGGTCGTCGGGGCGGGCGGAGGCGTAGGCGCGGATGCGTTCCGCCGCCTCGTCCAGCGAGCCGGCGGAGGAGAGGTCGAGCCCGGTCAGCGCGAGACCGGTGGCGGTGGTGTGCACGTGCGCGTCGACGAACGCGGGCGTGACGAGGGCGCCTTCGAGGTCGACCACGTCGTCCACGCCGGTCGCGAACGCGTCGGCGGCGCCCTCGGAACCCACCCAGGCGACGTGTCCGCGCTCCACCACCATGGCGGTGGCGAAGGGGTCGGCGGGACTGTGCACCTCACCCCCGCGCAGCAGCACGGTGCGGTGTTCGTTCTTCAGGCTGTCGGTCATGGTGACCAGGTTAGATACGTGGCGGCCTGGCTTCGTACGGGGTGGACAGGACGACGGTGGTGCGGCTGGAGACGCCGGCCTGCGAGCGGATGCGGCTGAGCAGGTGTTCGAGCTCCAGCGGCGTGGCGACGCGCACCTTGAGGATGTAGTTCTCCTCGCCCGCGACGCTGTGGCAGGCCTCGATCTCGGGGATGTCGGCGAGCCGGTCCGGGGTGTCGTCGGGCGCGCTGGGATCGAAGGGTTTCACCGAGATGAACGCGGTCAGGGGCAGCCCGACGGCCTCCGGGTCGACGACGGCGGCGTAGCCGCGGATGACCCCGCGCTGCTCCAGGCGCCGGACGCGCTGATGCACGGCCGAGGTGGACAGGCCCGTGGCCTTGCCCAGGTCGGTGTAGCTCATGCGCCCGTCCTTGACGAGCAACTCGACGATCTGACGATCCAGCTCCTCCATGCGGTCAACCTATTGCCCCGGGAGGTCATCGGCACAGTCGGCGGCGGCCGGTTTGAGCGGCTATGGCCATCCACGCGGCACCTGCGACGAGCATGTGACGAACGCCACAGGTTTGCGGAAAGGTCGACAGCCGCCCTCACGATTATGCGGTCGGCCGTATGGGAATTGCTTGTGTTGGTCGAGGCCACACGTACTTGGTCGACCCACCCAAGGGGGAGATTCTCCATGCAGGAGCCTGTTGATTCGGTCGAGGCGGCCGACGAGTTCGACGCGTACGACACCTTCGAGATGTACCGGGTCGTCTGCCCGGACTGCGTGCAGCCCATCGCGCTGCTCGCGGACGAGGACGTACTGCCGGAGCACGCGCTGTGCCCGACGCCGTGGAACCCGTTCGTCCTCACGGTCTGCCCCGGCACCGGCCGCGCGGCGTCCGACGCGCGTCCCGCCGACGAGACCCTCGAGGTGCTGGAGCAGGACACGGCGCTCCTGCTGACGCTGCCTCAGGGGCTCGACTGGCGGACGCAGCCCTTCTCGCACGTCGGCGGCCCGGGCTCGCGCCCCCTCAAGGTGCCGAACATGCGACGCGCGGCCTGAGCCGCACCCGTCGGCACCTTCGACGGTGACCCCCCGTCGGGGGTCACGCGTTGACGGCGCGTCACCTGACGTCACCGGGGGCCGGATCATGACGCGTCCGGCCCCGTACGGCCGTCGCGACGGCCGGGGGAGACGGCTCGTGGGCGGAGCGGCGGGTAGCCCTCGAACTGTCGCGCGCATCGTTCCGGCGGTGTCCCCCGCCCGGCGGGGCGCGTTGGGCCGGTCATGACGACGCTGTACACCGCTCCGAGCGGCTACGGGCGACGGCGACTCATCGAGCCGCGCGTTGAAGAATCGGTTCCCCATCCGGCGCCGCACCTCACCGACCCGCCCATCTACAAGGCGCTGCTGCACCAGTGGGCCAGCCACGGCCGCACCCTTCCGGGCCGCAACGACCAGGAGTGGAACCGGCTGGCCGCGGCGCCGGTCTGGGCGGACCGCACCGTGCGCGCGAGCGGCGTCAGCGGGACTCTGGTCCGACGAGGTGACGGGCGATGACCATGCGCTGGATCTGATTGGTGCCCTCGACGATCTGCAGCATCTTCGCCTCGCGCATGTAGCGCTCCACCGGGAAGTCCGCCGTGTAGCCGTAGCCGCCGAGGACCTGGACGGCGTCGGTGGTGATCCCCATCGCCGCGTCCGTGCAGAAGAGCTTCGCCATGGCGGCCTGCCGTCCGCAGAGCCGGCCCTCGTCGCGCAGCCGCGCCGCCTCCAGGTACAGCGCCCGGCCCGCCTCGATCCGGGTCGCCATGTCCGCGAGCAGGAAGCGCAGGCCCTGGAAGTCGGCGATCGGCCGGCCGAACTGCCGGCGTTCGCGGGCGTAGGCGACGGCCTCGTCGAGTGCCGCCTGCGCGAGCCCGACCGCACAGGCCGCGATCCCGAGGCGGCCGGAGTCCAGGGCCGACAGGGCGATGGCGAACCCCTGCCCCTCCTCACCGATCCGGCGGGCGTCGGGGATCCGCACCCCGTCGAAGTGCAACTGGGCGGTGGGTGAGCCCTTCATGCCCATCTTGCGCTCCGGAGCGGCCGCGCTCAGCCCCTGGGCGTCCCCCGGGACCAGGAACGCGGTGATCCCCTTGGGCCCGTCGGCGCCGGTGCGGGCCATGACCGTACAGAAGTCGGCGATCCCGCCGTGGGTGATCCACGCCTTCGTGCCGGTGAGCACCCAGTCGTCGCCGTCCCGGACCGCCTTCGTGCGCAGGGAGGCCGCGTCGGAGCCGGAGGCCGGTTCGGAGAGGCAGTACGCGCCGAGGAGCCCGCCGCCGAGCATCGCGGGCAGATGGGCGGCCCGCTGCTCCTGGGTGCCGAAGCCCGCGAGGGCGTGGCAGGACAGGGTGTGGACGCTGACGCCGAGGCCGACGGTGAGCCGGGCCGCGGCGAGTTCCTCGAGGACCTGGAGGTAGACGGCGTAGGGCTGGTCGCCGCCGCCGTCCTCGGAGCCGTACGGCAGGCCGAGGAGCCCGGAGGTGGAGAGCAGCGAGAAGAGGTCGCGGGGGAAGCGGCCGGCGGCCTCCTCCTCGGCCGCGCGGGGCGCGATCTCCCGCTCGGCGATGTCGCGGACCAGGGTGAGCAGCTCCCGGGCCTCCTCGGTGGGCAGCCGGCGGTCCACGGTCTGCGGGGCGCGGTCGGGCATGGCGGCGCACTCCTCCCTGTCGGGGGGCAGCGGCGGCGCGCGCGAGGGTTCGGGCGGCAGCCGGCCTCGGTCGGTCTGCGCCGATGCTCCCCCGTGCGGATCACGCGAGGGGGTGCCCGGCGCCCGTGGCGGAGGGAGTATGCCCGTTCGGCGGGCCCCGGTCACACGACCGGGCCGCGTCACGGCGTCCCGAGGAGGCCGAGGGGCGGCGTCAGGAGCGCGGGGGCGCCCCGGTCACAGCAGGCCGATCCGGGTGACGAGCATGGCGAGGACGACGACCAGGGTCCAGCCGAGCACGTGCTCGAGGATCTTCGGGCCGTCGTCCTTGGGGCCGCCGGTGCGGGCGCGGGCGGCGGAGTGGGTGGTGGCGGTCATGGCCACCACAGTGCCAGCGGGGGCGGCCCGGGGGTAGAGACGTTCCTCACGCTCCCCCGGACCGCCGTCCGGCGTCAGCGGACGCCGACGGCCGCCAAGGCCTTGCGCTGGGCGGGCGTCGGCCGGTCCGGGAAGTAGAGGTAGCACACCCCTCCTGTGCCGGAGACCACTTTCCCGCCGGCGTTGTACCGCTTGGTACGGAGCCAGATGTTCTCCCACTCCCGACGCCGGTAGACGCGGCGCACGGCGGCGTTGTCCGGTGACGCCGGGTCGTTGGCGATCACGTCGCCCTCCGCCGTGAAGCCGATGACGGTCATCAGATGGCCGGCGGTGCCGTAGCCGGCTCCGGTCAGCTCCTCCTTGAGGAAGGACTGGGACGTGACGGCCGGGATGCCCGCGCGGATCAGGGTCTCCAGGTCGGTGAGCGAGCCCAGCCGGGTCACCACGGCGTTCATGTCCGGATAGGTGGCGGCGTAGGCGGCGTTGAAGGGCCAGTTGCCGCAGCCGTCGTACTGGTGGTCGAAGGTGAAGCGGGCCGCGTGGCAGACCTGGGGGTCGGCGTAGGCCGGATCGACCCAGGCCAGGTCCTCCGCGCTCGGCCGCCTTCCCCAGTACTCGACGATCATCTGCGAGGAGGTGGGGCTGCACCACGCCTCGCCGCCGTTGTCGTACTCCGGGTACTGGCCGGCGTGGATGTTCTGGGAGTAGCGCGGGACGACCAGCTCGTGGGCGAGGGCGGGCACGGAAGCGGGGACGGTGAACCGGTCCGGGACGTCGGAGGCCATCGCGCCGAGCCGCCACACCATCGGCGTGAGGTCGGTGCCGGGCGTCCGGTGGAGCGTCACCCGGAGCTGGTACGCGGCGAGCCGCAGCCCGCTCGCGGCGTCGTCGACGGAGAAGGTGTCGGTCCAGACGGAGCCCTTGCCGTCGCTCTGGTCGTCGACCGAGGTGCGCCGGATGTCGCCGTCCCCCGCGGCCCAGCGCCCCATCGTGAACCAGGGCGTGGCGGTGGCGTCGTCGTAGGCGCCGCGCAGCTCGATCTGGATCCAGGTCCCCGGCGGGGTGTCGGCGTTCCAGGAGGCGATGACCTCGGTGGCGGGGACGGTGGAGAGGTGGACCGGAGAGGTCCAGGTCGCGTACTCCCAGGTGGAGGTGGTTCCGGTGTGCGGGTCGGTGTAGTCGGTGCGGCCGGCCGGGGCGGCGATCACCAGACCGGGGCGGCGTCCGGCGACGGCGCGGGTGCCCGCGGCGTGGCCGCCGCGCCAGTCGGTGTACGAGGTCCAGAAGTGGTTGTCCACGAACGCGGGCGCGGCGGCGCGGCGCGCGGCCCGGCTCTCTCGGGCCAGGGCCCCCGCCGGTGCGGCGGAGGCCACGGCGGTGCCCGCGGCGGCGGCCAGGGCCGCGGCGAGGACGGTTCTGCGTGGGGTGGACTCGGTCATGGGCGGTGACCCCCGGTCGAGAACGGCGTGGGCGGACGGACGGATGCGCGTATCCGGGCGATGCGGGGACCACTATCGCGGTTCGTGGAGCGCTTCTGCCAGCGATTCGCCGCGCGTCGGCCGACCGATATTGGTCGAGACCGGTGGCGGCGGCAAGGTCCTGACCTGCGGCGGGGGCCCGCCCGGCACCGGAGCCCGGCCACGACCTAGGCTGGGCGCCGTGGACCCCCTCGACCGCGCCGCCGACGAGCTGCGGCGCCTGCCGCCGTCCTGCGGGCCGGTGCGCCTGGTCGCGGTCGACGGTCACGCGGGATCCGGGAAGTCGACCTTCGCCGCCCGCCTCGCCGCGCGGCTGGCGGCGCCCGTGCTGCATCTGGACGATCTCGCCACCCACGAGGAGCTGTTCGCCTGGACGGAGCGGTTCCGCGTCCAGGTGCTCCTCCCCCTGTCCCGGGGCGAGGCCGCGCTGTATCACCCGTACGACTGGAATCTGCGGACCTTCGGTCCTCCTCGCGAGCTGCCCCCGTCGCCCGTCGTCCTCGTGGAGGGCGTCGGGGCCGGGCGGCGGGCGCTGCGGCCCGCGCTCGCCGCGGTGCTGTGGATGGAGCGGGGGGCCGAGGAGTCCTGGTCACGGGGCCGGCACCGGGACGGACCGGCCCAGTCGGCGTTCTGGGACGGGTGGACCGTGGCAGAGACTCGCCATTTCGCCGAGGACCCGTCGCGACCGTTCGCCCGCAACCTGATACGCGAGTGTCCGAAGGGGTACGAGTGGCTTCCTGGGCCCGCAGTGACAGCGGGCCCGAACCGGATCATCACGCACCGTGATCACATCGGTTCCGGGGGCTGAACAGCCGTCCGGCGACCGTCGCGAGAGCCCCAACTCGGCTTGACCCAGGGGGCGTACAGGTCTTACGTTTCCCATGTGCGGCTTTTCGGAGCCGCCGCGGACACGAAGCCCCCGGTTGTTCCCCCGTGATCGGGGGCTTCGTTCTGCCCTGATCGTCCCCTTCTCCGGCCCCCCTCGGGCCTTCGTGCTCACCGAGGGTCACCACCGCCGGATCGTGTACTTCTCCTTCGTCGCGCACCCTCTGCGCAGGTACGATGCCCCTCGGTGCGGTCAAATCCCGTCCACGTGAAGGCGGTTGTGTACGGCTTCCGGCGGGCGACCGCCCGCCGGGACGGCAACGGGGGCACGTTTTGTGGGGGACCCGATGGACATCGGCACGCGGGGCGGACAGGCCCCTGCCGAGCTCGCCTGGCTGCGGGGAGTCGACGCCTACACGATGGGCGCCTACCCGCAGGCGGAGGAAGAGTTCCGGACCGCTGTACGGATCGATCCGGGCATGGCGGACGGCTGGCTCGGGCTCCACGCGTTACGCGTGGACACCACCACCGCGCTGCTGCGGATGTACCGCAACCGCGACCGGTTCGGCGAACAGCGCGCCCGTCACCGCCGGACGCTGAACTCCTGGTACTGGCTCGGCTGGTGGGTGCAGCCCGTCCTGGAGACACCGCGCGACCTGCTGCTCGCCCACGCCTCGCACTGGCTGGACGGGCGCCACGTGCCGGAGCTGGACCGGGCCCTCGCGGGGCTGCCGCCGGTCGACACCGATCCCCAGGTCCGCTTCCTGCACGCCTGCCGCTCCTATCTGGTCAAGGACTGGGATCAGCTGGTCCGGCACACCGAACCGCTGGTGGACGATCCGCTGCTCGGGATCGAGGCGGGACTCTTCGGCGGGATGGCCCGGGTCCGACTGGAGATGTTCGGGCAGGCGGAGCCGCTGCTCTCGGCGGCGCTGATGCGCTGCCGCAGCGAGCAGCCGCAGCGCAAGGAGCTGCGCTACTGGCTGGCCCGGGCGCACGAGGGTACGGGGCGCAGCGCCGCCGCCCTCCCCCTCTACCGGGCCGTGCACCGCATCGACCCGGCGTTCATGGACACGGCCGCCCGGCTGGCCGCGATCGCGGAGTACGACGGCTTCGAGGGTCCGGAGGACCCCTCCGGCCTCGCGTCGGTCGCGCTCGGCGGACTCGGCCAGGACACGGCGGACGCCGCGCAGGCAGCCGATCCCGACGGCCCGGGCGCCGACGGTCTGCGGCTGGGGACGGAGCCCCCGCCGCCCGCCACGCCGGCCGCCCCGCCCGAGCCCGCCCACGGCATCCGGCAGAAGACGTCGCTCCCGCGCCAGCCCGCACCCCCGCGCTTCCCCGCCAGCCCCACCGACCCGGCCCTGCTCGCCGAGGCACTCGCCGAGCTGGAGCGCATGGTCGGGATGGAGCCGGTGAAACGGCAGGTCAAGGCCCTGTCGGCGCAGCTGGAGATGGCCCGGCTGAGGGCGGGACAGGGCCTGCCCGTCCAGCCGCCGAAACGTCACTTTGTCTTCTCCGGTCCCTCCGGCACCGGGAAGACCACGGTCGCCCGGATCCTGGGCCGGGTCTTCTACGCGCTGGGACTGCTCGGCGGGGATCACCTGGTGGAGGCGCAACGCGCCGATCTGGTCGGCGAGTTCCTCGGCCAGACCGCGGTGAAGGCGAACGAGCTGATCGACTCGGCCGTGGGCGGGGTCCTCTTCGTCGACGAGGCGTACTCGCTCTCGAACACCGGCTACAGCAAGGGCGACGCCTACGGCGACGAGGCGCTCCAGGTGCTCCTCAAGCGGGCGGAGGACAACCGCGACCACCTGGTGGTGATCCTGGCCGGATACCCGGAGGGCATGGACCGGCTGCTCGCCACCAATCCCGGGCTCTCCTCGCGCTTCACGACCCGGGTGGACTTCCCCTCGTACCGCCCCCTGGAACTCACCGCGATCGGCGAGGTCCTGGCGGCGTCGAACGGGGACGAGTGGGACGAGGAGGCGCTGGACGAGCTGCGGTCGATCAGCGGCCACGTCGTGGACCAGGGCTGGATCGACGAACTGGGCAACGGCCGTTTCCTGCGGACGCTGTACGAGAAGTCCTGCGCCTACCGCGACCTCCGCCTGGCGGGCTACCCGGGTACCCCGACCCGCGAGGACCTGGCCACGCTCCGCCTGGCCGACCTGATGCAGGCGTACGGCGAGGTCCTCTCGGGCCGCGGCCCGTCGGCCAGGGGGTCCCAGGAGCCCCCGGCCCTCTGACGGCCCGCGGGCGCGAAGGCGAGAACCCGAAGGCGCGAGGAGTCGAAGGCACGACGGCCGGTGCCACGCGTTCCCGCACGGCACCGGCCGTCGGGCCGTGGCCTTGGAGCCGTCCGGTGGGCCGTCCAGCACGCCCGGCGGACGTTCAGCCGGTCCGCCTGACGTTCGGCCGGTGAGTACGCCCGGTCCGCCTGCCCCTCAGCCGGTCAGTACGCCCGCCGGGCGCTCCGGACGAGGTTCCGCCACCCGGGGTGCCGTCGGCGCGGGGGTGCGGTGGGCCGGGTCGCGGACCTCGCCGACGAGCGTCTCCAGGACGTCCTCCAGCGCGACCAGACCGAGGATCCGGCCCGAGCCGTCGGCGACCTGGGCGAGGTGCGTGGCCGCCCGCCGCATCACGGTCAGCGCGTCGTCGAGCGGCAGCTCCGCCCGGACCGTCGCCATCGGGCGCCAGACGTGCTGCGGTACCGCCCGCTCGCGCTCCTCCAGGTCCAGGACGTCCTTGACGTGCACGAAGCCCATGTACGTCCCGCGTCCCTCGGCGCACACCGGGAAGCGTGAGTAGCCGGTGCGGACCGTCAGCTCCTCGATCTCGCGCGGGGTGACGGCCGGGGTGACCGTCACCAGCGCCGCCGGGGCGATGAGCACGTCCGTGACCGGGCGGCTGCCCAGTTCCAGGGCGTCCTCCAGGCGCTCCTGTTCGGCCGGGTCGAGCAGGCCGGCCTGCCCCGCGTCCTCCACCAGGCGGCCGAGCTGGACGCGGGTGAAGACGGCCTCCACCTCGTCCTTGGGCTCCACCTTGAAGGCGCGCAGGACCAGCCGGGAGCAGGCGCCCAGCGCGCTGGTCACCGGACGGCAGAGCCGGGCGAAGCCGACCAGGGCGGGGGCGAGCCAGAGCGCCGTCCGCTCCGGGGCCGCCATCGCGAGGTTCTTCGGCACCATCTCGCCGATGACGAGGTGGAGGAAGACGACCGCGGCCAGCGCCAGGACGTACCCGAGGGGATGGATCAGGCCCTCCGGCACCCGCAGGGTGTGGAAGACCGGTTCGAGCAGCCGTGCCACGGTCGGTTCGGCGACCGCGCCCAGGGTCAGCGAGCAGACGGTGATGCCGAACTGGGCCGCCGCCATCATCTGGGGCAGGTTCTCCAGGCCGTGGAGCACCTGGCGGGCCCGTTTGCCGCCGAGCGGCTCGATCTGACTGCGGCGTACGGAGACGAGCGCGAACTCGGCTCCGACGAAGAAGCCATTGGCCACCACGAGAAGGACGGCGAACAGCAGGGGGAGCAGGCTCATCGGACCGCCTCCGGGACCAGCGGAAGATCGGCCGTGCGCACGATCCGTACGCGCTCGGCCCGGTAGCGGTCCACCTGCCGCACGGAGAGCCGCCAGCCGGGCAGCTCGGCCCGGTCGCCGGGCGCCGGGATCCGGCCCAGGAGGTCGGCGACGAGCCCGGCGACCGTCTCGTACGGTCCGTCGGGCACGTCGAGGCCTATCCGGTGCAGGGTGTGCACCCGGCAGGAGCCGTCGGCGTCCCAGGCGGGCCGGCCGTCCTCGGCGGTCACCGCGGCCAGCTCGGGCGGCTCGTCGGCGGCGGTGTCGTGCTCGTCGCGGACCTCTCCGACGAGCTCCTCCACGATGTCCTCCAGGGTGACGACGCCGGCGGTGCCGCCGTACTCGTCGACGACGACGGCGATCGGCTGCTCGCGTCGCAGCCGCTCCAGGAGGGGCTGCGCCGGCAGGGTCTCGGGGACGAGCAGCGCCGGGACCACGATCCTGCCCACGGGGGTGCGCAGGCGCTCGTCCGGGGGCACGGCGAGCGCGTCCTTGAGGTGGACCATGCCGACGATCTCGTCGATGCGTTCGCGGTAGACCGGGAAGCGGGAGAGGCCGGTGGCCCGGGTGAGGTTGAGGACGTCGGCAGCGGTGGCGTCCGACTGGAGGGCGCTCACCTTCACCCGGGGGGTCATGACGTGCTGGGCGGTGAGCCCGCCGAGGGTCAGGGTCCGGACGAAGAGGTCGGCCGTGTCCTGTTCCAGCGCGCCCGCGCGGGCGGAGTGCCGGGCCAGCGAGACCAGCTCGCCGGGGGTGCGGACGGAGTCCAGCTCGTCGGTGGGCTCCACTCCCATCAGCCTGACCAGCCGGTTGGCGACCCTGTTGAGCAGGGAGATGACCGGGCGGAAGGCGGTCGAGAAGAGGTGCTGCGGGCCGGCCACGAAGCGGGCGACCTGGAGCGGCCGCGAGACCGCCCAGTTCTTCGGCACGAGCTCGCCGACCACCATCTGGACGGCGGAGGCGAGCAGCATCCCGATCACGACCGAGATCCCGGAGACGGCGCCCTCGGGCAGTCCGGTCAAGGTCAGGGGGGTGTCGAGGAGCCGGGCGAGCGCGGGCTCGGCGAGCATGCCGACGACGAGCGAGGTGAGGGTGATGCCGAGCTGGGTGCCGGAGAGCTGGAAGGACAGCTCCCGCAGGGCCTTGACGACTCTGCGGGCGCGCCGGTCACCGGCGGCCGCGGCCCGCTCGGCGTCGGGGCGTTCCACGGTGACGAGGCCGAACTCGGCCGCCACGAAGAAGCCGTTGGCGAGGATCAGGAGGAAGGCTGCGGCGAGCAGCAGAAACGTGATGATCATGCCGCCGTCTCCAGGGAGAGGGCGGCGCGGGTACTACCGGACGATCCGTCCATTGCTGGAGGGAGTCACTCCTCGGGTCGCAGGGTGGCCTCGCGGCCGCCGTGGGCGGCCGTGCACGTGCGAGGCGGTGGTGCCGCTCGGCACCACCGCCTCCAGAGTAATCACGCCGAAGGGGCGTGGGGCAGGGGGTCTGCCCCCGTATGGGCGACTCAGGCCGTCTCCGGCCCGGTGCCGTGGGCGTCGGCCAGGGTCCGCAGCGCGCGGGCGTCGCGGATGGCCTGCTGCTTGGCGATGCCGGGCTGGATGCCGAGCGCCGGCATGCTGGTGCCGTCGCTCAGGTCGAGGAAGACCCAGGGGTCGCCGGGCCGCAGGTTGACCCGCAGGATCTCGGCCCAGGCCAGTCGGCGCGTCCGGGTGATGTTGACGACGGTGACGCCCTCCTCGTCGGCGACGACCTTCGGGCGGCTGAGCAGCGCGAGGACGCCGAGGAAGAGCGCAGCGGTGAAGACGAAGCTGGCCCGCTCCCCCGGGCCGAGCTTCTCCAGCATCAGGGCGACGGCGGTGATGACGGCGAACATCACCGCTCCCACGGTCAGCAGGACCGCACGGGTGCGGCCCGGCCGGAAGGTGACCGGGAGAGAGGGCGTCACGGGGTCGGACATCGCGCTTCCTTCGTGCCTGGGCCTGGTGCCGGGGTGTGCCGTGGCCGTCAGAGGCGGCAGGCGTGGATGGCCGTCGTCAGGATGGCGCGGGCTCCCAGTTCGTACAGGTCGTCCATGATCCGCTGCGCCTCCTTGGCCGGGACCATGGCCCGGACGGCGACCCAGCCCTCGTTGTGCAGCGGGGAGATCGTGGGCGATTCCAGGCCGGGGGTGAGGGCGACCGCCTGCTCCAGGTGCTCGGCGCGGCAGTCGTAGTCCATCATCACGTACGAGCGGGCGACGAGGACGCCCTGGAGGCGGCGCAGGAACTGCTGCACCTGCGGGTGGTCGGCCTCGGCGCCGTTGCGCCGGATGACGACGGCCTCGGACTTGAGGATCGGCTCGCCGATGACCTCGAGGCCGGCGTTGCGCAGGCTGGTGCCGGTCTCGACGACGTCCGCGATGATCTGGGCGACGCCCAGCTGGATCGCGGTCTCGACGGCACCGTCGAGGTGGACCACGGAGGCGTCGATGCCCTGGTCGGCGAGGTGCTTGGCGACGATGCCCTCGTACGAGGTGGCGATCGTCATGCCGCCGAAGTCCTCGGGTCCCTTCGCGATGCCCGGGCGGGTGGCGTAACGGAACGTGGAGCGGCCGAAGTTCAGCGGGAGGATCTCCTCCGCGCTGGCTCCGGAGTCCAGCAGGAGGTCCCGGCCGGTGATGCCGATGTCCAGCTTGCCGGAGGCGACGTAGATCGCGATGTCCTTCGGCCGCAGGTAGAAGAACTCGACCTCGTTGTCGGGGTCGATGACGACGAGCTCCTTGGACTCCTTGCGCTGGCGGTAGCCGGCCTCATGGAGCATCTCCGACGCAGGTCCGGAGAGGGAACCCTTGTTGGGGACGGCGATGCGCAGCATGGGGTGGGCTTCCTTTGCCTGGGAGTTTCGGGAGGGTGTGTCGGTGCGCTCGGAGGTCCGGTGGAGGCGGGACCGTCAGAGGTGGGCGTAGACGTCGTCGAGCGAGATCCCGCGGGCGACCATCATCACCTGGACGTGGTACAGCAGCTGCGAGATCTCCTCGGCGGCGGCTTCCTTGCCCTCGTACTCGGCGGCCATCCAGACCTCGGCGGCCTCCTCGACGACCTTCTTGCCGATGGCATGGACACCCTTGTCCACCAGTTCCGCGGTGCGGGAGGTGGCAGGGTCGCCGTTCTCGGCCTTGAGCTTGAGCTCGGCGAAGAGCTCTTCGAAGGTTTTGTTCGCCATGATGGTCCTAAGAGTACGGGGTGAGGGTCGCGTACTTAGCGCCAGGGTTCGCTGACCGTGCGCAGCGTGGTCGCGGTGGCGACGGCGGCGGTGACGGCCTCGTGGCCCTTGTCCTCGTTCGAGCCCTCGAGGCCGGCCCGGTCCAGGGCCTGCTCCTCGTTGTCCACGGTCAGGACGCCGAAGCCGACGGGTACGCCGGTGTCGATCGAGACCTGGGTGAGGCCGTGGGTGACGCCCTGGCACACGTACTCGAAGTGCGGCGTTCCGCCGCGGATGACGACGCCGAGGGCGACGATGGCATCGTAGCCGCGACCGGCCAGGACCTTCGCCACCACCGGCAGTTCGAAGCTGCCGGGGACGCGCAGCAGCGTCGGCTCGTCGATGCCCAGCTCGCGCAGGGCCCGCAGGGCGCCGTCGACGAGGCCGTCCATGATCTTCTCGTGCCACTGCGCCGCGATGACCGCGACCCGCAGGTCGCCGCAGTTCTTCACGCTGAGGACGGGTGCGCCCTTGCCGCTCATGTCTCTCCTTGCTCGGTGCTCGTTGCTCGTTGCTCGGTGTGCCTGGTGCTCGGTGCCGGGGTGGCGCGCCGGGTGGCGCGCCCGTCACTGGTTGGCGCAGGTGGAGGCGGGGACGCCGTCCAGCCAGGGAAGGTCGTGCCCCATCCGGTCCCGCTTGGTGCGGAGGTAGCGGAGGTTGTGCTCGCCCGCCTGGACCGGCATGGGCTCGCGGCCCTCGACCGTCAGGCCGTACCGGGTGAGGGCGGAGATCTTCTCGGGGTTGTTGGTCATCAGCCGCAGGCTGCGGACACCGAGGTCGACGAGGATCTGCGCCCCTGCCGCGTAGTCGCGGGCGTCGGCGGGCAGGCCCAGTTCCAGGTTGGCGTCGAGGGTGTCGCGGCCGCGCTCCTGGAGCTCGTACGCGCGGAGCTTGGACAGCAGGCCGATGCCGCGTCCCTCGTGGCCGCGGAGGTAGACGACGACGCCGCGGCCGGCCTCGGTGACGCGGTCCATGGAGGCCTGCAGCTGGGGGCCGCAGTCGCAGCGCAGGGAGTGGAAGATGTCGCCGGTGAGGCACTCGGAGTGGACCCGGACGAGCACGTCCTCGCCGTCGCCGATCTCGCCGTGGACGAGGGCGACGTGCTCGACGCCGTCGACGGTGGAGCGGTAGCCGTACGCGGTGAAGTCGCCGTGCGCGGTGGGCAGCCGGACCTCGGCCTCGCGGCGGACCGTCGGCTCGGCGGAGCGGCGGTAGGCGACGAGGTCCTCGATCGAGATGATCGTGAGGCCGTGCTTGCGGGCGAACGGCACGAGCTCGGGCAGGCGCAGCATCACGCCGTCTTCTCCCGCGATCTCGACGATGGCGCCGGCCGGGCGCAGGCCCGCGAGCCGGGCGAGGTCGACGGCGGCCTCGGTGTGGCCGTTGCGGACGAGGACGCCGCCGGGCTTGGCGCGCAGGGGGAAGATGTGGCCGGGCCGGACGAAGTCGGACGGCTCGTACGCGCCGCTCGCCAGCATGCGAAGGGTGGTGGCGCGGTCGGCGGCGGAGATGCCGGTGGTGACGCCGTGGTCGGGGGACGCGTCGACGGAGACGGTGAAGGCCGTGCCCATCGACTCGGTGTTGTTCTCGACCATCTGCGGGAGCCGGAGGCGCTCCAGCTCCTCGTCCTCCATCGGGGCGCAGATCAGACCGCGGCACTCGCTCATCATGAAGGCGACGATCTCGGGGGTGGCCTTCTCGGCGGCGATGACGAGGTCGCCCTCGTTCTCGCGGTCCTCGTCGTCGACGACGACGACGGGCCGGCCGGCGGCGATGTCGCGGATGGCCTGCTCGACGGGGTCGAGGGAGAGGTCGGTGGCGTCCCACAGGGGCAGCGCGCTCATGAGAGGGCTCCTTCCAGAGCGGGAGCCGTGCGCGTCCGGAGCCACCAGTCGCGCATGCCCCAGATGACGAGGGCGAAGTAGATCACGTAGACCAGGCCGGAGAAGGCCAGGCCGCTGTTGAAGGCGAGGGGGACGCCGACGAGGTCGACGAGGAGCCAGGCGAACCAGAACTCGACCAGGCCGCGGGCCTGGGCGACCATCGCGACGAGCGTGCCGACGAAGATGTACGCGTCGGCCCACGGGCTCCAGGAGAGCGACGGGTAGAGGGTGAAGAGGCCGCCGACCGCGAGGGTGCCGAGGACGGCTCCGGCGAGGAGCAGTCCGCGCTCCGTCCAGGTGGCGAAGCGGACGGCGATGGAGCCGTCCTGGGCCTGCCGCCTGCCCCGGTTCCACTGCCACCAGCCCCAGGCGGCGACGCCGATGACCAGGAGCTGCTTGCCGACACCGCCGGCGAGGTGGGCGGAGGCGTACGCGCCGACGAGGACCACGCCGGAGAGGAGCTGGGCGGGCCAGGTGAGGATGGAGCGCCGCCAGCCGAGGGCGAGCGCGATCAGACCGATCGTGTTGCCGATCATGTCGGACCACATGATGTGCTGACCGAAGGCGGTGAAGGCCTCGGAGTTGAGCCAGCTCACTTCGCGTTCTCCTTGCCTTCGGCGCCGAGCAGCCGCTCGACGTACTTGGCGATGACGTCGACCTCGAGGTTCACAGGTGCGCCGCTCTGCTTGAGGCCGAGCGTGGTGAGGGCGAGGGTGGTGGGGATGAGGCTGATGGTGAACCAGTCGTCCCCGACCTCGACGACGGTGAGGCTGACGCCGTCGACCGTGATCGATCCCTTCTCGACGACGTAGCGGGCGAGGTGGGCGGGCAGGCCGACCTTGACGATCTCCCAGTTCTCCGACGGGGTGCGGTCCAGGATGGTGCCGGTGCCGTCGACGTGGCCCTGGACGATGTGGCCGCCGAGGCGGTCGCCGACGGCCATCGGGCGCTCCAGGTTGACCCGGGAGCCGACGTCGAGGGCGCCGAGCGAGGAGCGCTTCAGCGTCTCCGCCATCACGTCGGCGGTGAACTCCCCGTCGCCGTGTTCGACGACCGTGAGACAGACACCGTTGACGGCGATGGAGTCGCCGTGCTTGGCGCCTTCCGTGACCAGGGGGCCGCGCAGGCGGAAGCGGGAGGCGTCCTCCAGCTGCTCGACGGCGGTGACCTCACCCAGTTCTTCGACGATTCCGGTGAACACGCTCAGGCTCCCTTGAGGGTGGCGGTGATACGAAGGTCGGGGCCGATACGGACGGTCTCGGTGACATCGAGCCGCAACGCGTCGGTGATGGTGGTGATTCCGGCGTCGGCGAGGGCGTGGGGGCCCGCGCCCAGGAGGACCGGGGCGAGATAGCCGACGACCTGGTCGACGGCTCCCGCGGCCACGAAGGCGCCCGCGAGGGTGGGGCCGCCTTCGAGGAGGACGGAGCGGACGCCCTGCCGGTGGAGCGTCGCGAGGAGGGCGGGGATGTCGAGTCCGCCGCCGGGCGCACGGGGCAGCCGCCACGCCTCGGGCAGGTGGGCGATGTCCTCGGGGAGGACGTCCTCGGCGACGGCGATCACGGTGCGGGCCGCGTCGTCCAGGACCCGCGCGCCGGGCTTCACGGCGCTCGCCTCGGTGTCGACGACGACCCGGAGCGGCTGGACGGCCCCCTCGACGCCCCGTACGGCCAGGTGGGGGTCGTCGGCGCGGGCGGTGCCGGAGCCGACCAGGACGGCGTCGGCCTCGGCGCGCAGCCGGTGGACGTCGGCGCGGGACTCGGCGGAGGTGATCCAGCGGGAGCTGCCGTCGGCGGCGGCGATCCGGCCGTCGAGGGTGGCGGCGTACTTCCACCGGACGAAGGGACGGCCGAGGCGTACGGAGGTGAGCCAGGCGATGTTGACCGCTTCGGCCTCGTCCTCCAGGAGGCCCCGGGAGACGTCCACACCGGCCGCCGCGAGGGTGTCCGCACCGCCCGTGGCCTGCGGGTTCGGGTCGCCGACCGCGTACACGACCCGGCTGATCCCGGCCTCGACGAGGGCCTGCGCGCAGGGGCCGGTGCGACCGGTGTGGTTGCAGGGTTCGAGGGTGACGTAGGCGGTGCCGCCGCGGGCGAGGACACCGGCCTGGCGCAGGGCGTGGATCTCGGCGTGCGGTCCGCCGGCGCGCTGGTGGAAGCCCTCGCCCACCTGGTGTCCGGAGGCGTCGAGGATGACGCAGCCGACGACCGGGTTGGGGCTGGTGGAGCCGAGTCCGCGCGCGGCGAGCTCGACGGCTCGGCGCATGGCGTTCGCGTCGGCTGGCGTGGCCACCGGGTCCTCCTGCCTCTTCGGGCACGGACTCCGGGGCCTGTCGATGTCGACAGAGAGCGGGAACAGCGCCTGACGAGGGGGCACGGGGCCGCTCGCACCGGCCGCCGCGAGCGCCGGCGGACCGGCTGCGACGACCAGCGGAATACGGCCGACGCACCCTGTCGAGGGCCGCCCGCCGCGCACTGCCTCCCATCCGGACTTTCACCGTCGGTCCAGGAATCTCACCTGGTCAACCGGCCGCTGGCTGCGGACGGGTCGCGGACTATAACCGCCGGTTCGGAATTACACCGACCCCGGAGTGCGCTGCTGCTGGTACAGGGCCAGTGTGCCATGGACATTGTCGGCCATGCGGGTGACGTCTTGTGGGGTGGCTCACAAACCCCCCACTTCCCCCACTTTGGTCCAGACCTATTGACGCACTGGTCTAGTCCTCTTAATCTCCGTGTCACCTCCGAGGTACAGCCCGCCGGTGTGCGCACTCCACGGGCCCAACACGACCCACCCCCTTGTTCGTTGTGTTTCCCACTCCCCCTACGCCCTGGGGGCGTGGTGGCTCCCCATCCAGGAGGAACCGATCGTGCTGTCCCCCGCGAAGACGAGAGCCTCGCTGCTCGCATCCGGCGCGGCCGTCGCCGGACTGCTGATCAGCTCGCTCTCCGGCGGCGTCTCGTACGCCGCCGACAACGAGTCCTGTCGGCCCGACGGGCTGTACAAGACGCCCGGCGTCGACGTCCCCTACTGCTCGGTCTACGACACCGAGGGCCGCGAGAAGATGGGCGCGGACCACCAGCGCCGGGTCATCGGCTACTTCACCGGCTGGCGCACCGGCAAGAACGGCCAGCCCGCCTACCTGGCCAACAACATCCCGTGGGACAAGATCACCCACATCAACTACGCCTTCGGGCACATCGGTTCCGACAACAGGCTGTCGGTGGGCGCGGACGGCCCGAACAACGCGGCCACCGGGATGACCTGGCCCGGTGTCGCCGGCGCGGAGATGGATCCGGGCTTCGCCTACAAGGGCCACTTCAACCTGCTCAACAAGTTCAAGAAGCAGCACCCGGACGTCAAGACGCTGATCTCGGTCGGCGGCTGGGCCGAGACCGGCGGCTACTTCGACGACAACGGCACCCGGGTGAACTCCGGCGGCTTCTACTCGATGGCCACCAACGCCGACGGTTCGGTCAACCAGGCGGGCATCGA
The DNA here is from genome assembly GCF_055609145.1 of Streptomyces sp. NPDC036822. Taxonomy (NCBI): domain Bacteria; kingdom Bacillati; phylum Actinomycetota; class Actinomycetes; order Kitasatosporales; family Streptomycetaceae; genus Streptomyces; species Streptomyces sp. NPDC036822. Next base: position 46,125 of record NZ_JBVJPY010000018.1, on the reverse strand, counting down.
CACCTTCGCCGACTCGGCCGTCGCCTTCATCAAGAAGTACGGGTTCAACGGCGTCGACATCGACTACGAGTACCCGACCACGATGAAGGACGCCGGCAACCCGCTCGACTGGCAGCTCTCCAACGCCCGCCGCGCGGGTCTGGTCAAGGGCTACGACGCGCTGATGAAGTCCCTGCGCGAGAAGCTCGACCGGGCCGGCGCGACCGACGGCAAGCACTACCTGCTCACCGTCGCCGCACCCTCCTCGGGCTACCTGCTGCGCGGTATGGAGACGTACCAGAGCCAGAAGTACCTGGACTACGTCAACATCATGTCCTACGACCTGCACGGCGCCTGGAACGAGTACGTCGGCCCCAACGCCTCGCTCTTCGACGACGGCAAGGACGCCGAGCTGGCCGCGGCCAACGTCTACGGCTCCTCGCAGTACGGCGGCATCGGCTACCTCAACACCGACTGGGCGTACCACTACTTCCGCGGCTCGATGCCGGCCGGCCGGATCAACATCGGCCTGCCCTACTACACCCGCGGCCACAAGAACGTGCAGGGCGGCACGGACGGCCTGTGGGGCAAGGCGGCGGCGACCACCTGCCCGGCCGGAGCGGGTCTGACGAAGTGCGGTGACGGCGCCGTCGGCATCGACAACCTGTGGCACGACAAGGACACCAACGGTGTCGAGTCGCCCGCCGGGTCGAACCCGATGTGGCACGCCAAGAACCTGGAGAAGGGGATCGTCGGCGACTACGTCACCCAGTACGGATTCCCGGCGAACACCACCCTGACCGGCACCTACGCCCGCAAGTACGACTCGACCCTGGTCGCGCCGTGGCTGTGGAACGCGCAGAAGAAGGTCTTCCTCTCCACCGAGGACGAGCAGTCGGTGGCCGCCAAGGCCGACTACGTGGTCGGCAAGGGCATCGGCGGCACGATGGTCTGGGAGATGGCCGGCGACTACGACTGGAACGCCGGCAAGGGCCAGTACGAGATGGGCGACACGCTCACCTCGCTGATGTACGACAAGTTCAAGGCGGCCACCCCTTACGGCGCCAAGAAGTCGAACACCGCGCTGCCGACGAAGGCCGTGAACGTGGGCGTGGAGTTCACCGAGTTCAAGCTCGGCGACTCGAACTACCCGATCACCCCGAAGATCAAGATCACCAACAACACGACCACCGCGCTGCCGGGCGGCACGGAGTTCCAGTTCGACTACGCGACGGCCGCGCCGGGCAACGCCTCCGACCAGTCCGGATTCGGTACGAAGGTGATCAGCAGCGACCACACGGGCAGCAACGTGGGCGGACTGAAGGGCGACTTCCACCGGGTCTCGCTGAAACTTCCGGCCTGGCAGTCGCTGGCTCCGGGTGCCTCCGTGGACCTGGCCTTCAACTACTACCTGCCGGTCTCCACGCCGTCCAACTGGACGGTGAACATCAGCGGCACGACGTACGCGCTCGCCGGTGACCTGGCGCGCGGCACGACGGTGGTGGAGCCGGGCGGCTCGACGCCGACGCCCACGCCCACCCCGACGAACCCGACGCCCACGCCCACCCCGACGCCGACGCCGACCAACCCGGGTGGCACCTGCACCGCCCCGGCGTACGTGGCCGGCACGGTCTACAACGCGGGCAACGAGGTCGCGCACAAGGGCCACACCTGGAAGGCCCAGTGGTGGACCCAGAACGAGGAGCCGGGTTCGACCGGCCAGTGGGGCGTCTGGAAGGACCTCGGCGCCTGCTGAGTCCGCCGAGAGGCCGAGCCCCTCGCCCGGCCGGCCGGCCGGGCCCCCGGTTCACCGGGTCACCCGGCCACCGGCCTCCGGGCCGGACCGGCCTCCCCCGAACGCCCGGCGGCGGAATTCACGGCCCTTGCCGCCGCCGGGTCCTCCCCCGGCCTTCGCCGCGGCCCGCATGTGCGGGTCGCGGCGAAGGCGTTCACGCTGGAGACATGACCACGATCCTGGTGACGGGGGGCACGGGCACCCTCGGGCGACCCGTGTGCGACCTGCTGCGCTCCGGCGGCCACGAGGTCCGCGTCCTGAGCCGCCACTCCCCGCCCTTCGCCGTCGATCTGCGCCGAGGCGGCCCGCTGCTCGACCGGGCCGTCCGGGGCGTGGACGCGATCGTCCACTGCACCAACATCGTCCGCGGCGACGAACAGGCCGCCGACCACCTGATCGAGGCGGCCCAGCGGGCCGGCGTCCCGCACCTGCTCTACATCTCGATCGTCGGCGTCGACCGGGTCCCGCTGCGCTACTACCGGACGAAGTACGCCGTGGAACGGCGGATCCAGCAGTCCGGGATCGGCTGGACGATCCTGCGGACGACGCAGTTCCACGACCTGGTCCTGCGCCTCCTCCAGGGCCTGGCGAAGCCGCCGGTCATGCTGCTCCCGAAGGGAGTACGGGACCAGCCCCTGGAGGTCACGGAGGCCGCGGCCCGTCTGGCGGAACTCGCGGCGGACGCCCCCGCGGGCCGGGTGGCGGACATGGGAGGCCCCGCGGTCCGCACCTTCCCCGAGCTGGCCGAGGCCTATCTGCGGGCGAGCGGCCGGCAGCGCCGGACCGTGGAGGTGCCCCTGCCGGGGCGGACCTACCGGGGACTGCGCCTCGGCGGCCACCTGGCCCCCGAGTCGGCGGTGGGGCGGGTGACCTTCGAGGAGTTCCTGACGACGCGCTTCGGCGGCGTCCCGGCGGGCGCCGGGCCGGCCGGCACCGGGCCGTAGCGGACGGCGCCGGGCCCTGGCGGACGGCGCCGGGCGGACGGGGCCCCTCTCGCAGGCTCCGCGCGCGCCGAGAGATGCGTCCCCGTACGGCGTCGCGAACGGCCGGAAGGGCTCCGGGCGGGCGGAAGGCCGCCTCTTCCTAGGCGGAACCCCGCGCGCCGAAGAGTTCGTCCTGGGCGGCGTCGCGGGCCGCCAGGAGGGCGCCGCGCAGGACCGCGGCGTCGCCCAGCATGGTGGGGCGGACCTCCGTGCGCAGCGGCGACAGGACCGTCAGACGCTCCGCGACGCGCTCCGCCAGAGCGGCCCCGCCCGCGTGGCCGGTCTCGCCGCCGAGCACGACACAGCCCGGGTCCAGGACCGAGACGACCGCGGCCGCGCCGACGGCGAGGCGGTCGGCGAGCGCGTCCAGGAAGGGCCCGTCGCCCGAGGCGAGGGCCGTGCGGGGGTCCAGACCGTGCCGGACGGCCAGCGCGCCGACCGCCGCCACGCAGACCAGCTCGTGGAAGCCGCCCGCGCAGTCGGTCGCCGAGGGCAGCCCGGAGGTGCCGGGAACCGGCAGGAAGCCGATCTCCCCCGCGCCGCCCGACGCGCCCCGCCGCAGCCGCCCGTCCAGGACGACGGCCGCCCCGACGCCCTGGCCGAGCCAGAGCAGCACGAAGGTGTCGCAGTCCTGGGCCGCACCGACCCGCTGCTCGGCGACGGCCGCCAGATTGGTCTCGTTCTCGACCAGGACGGTGGCCGGCAGGCGCTCCTGAAGGGCGGGGACGAGCCGCCGGTGCCACGCGGGCAGCCCCGAGGAGTCGTTCAGCTCCCCCGTCGCCGGGTCGATGAGGCCGGGCGCACCGATGCCGACGCTGTGCAGCGACCCCACCCCCGCCTCCTTCGCCGTGCGTTCGAGGAGGGCGACCGCCTGCTCGACGGCGGGCTCCGTGGCCGTTCCGTCGCCGACGGGCAGCGACGCCTCGGCGAGCGTCGCCCCCAGGAGGTCGGCGACCACGACCGAGACGGAGCGGGTGCGCACGTCCAGGGCGGCCAGATGGGCGCGGTCGGCGACGATCCCGTACAGCTTGGCGTTGGGTCCGCGACGCTCGGCGCCTGCCTCCCCCACGACCCGGACGAGTCCGGAGTCCTGGAGCCGCTCGACGAGATCGGCGACGGTGGGACGGGACAGCCCGGTCAGCGTCTTGAGCTGGCTTGCCGTCAGCGGCCCCTCGTCCTGGAGCAGTCGCAGGGCGAGCCGGTCGTTGATGGCCCGGGCGGTGCTCGGGGATGCGGGCATGCCGTGGATCCTCTCAGACTTCCGGTGGGCGCACTATTTATCAGGCAGGGTTCCTGATAGTTTACGTCGGCATCATCCGAAGGACGGCGACAGCTCCGGGGAGGGCCCATGGCGGGCGAGACCGTTTTCAGTACCGAGCGGCTGCGGCGGGCCCGGTTCGCCGTCGCCGCCGTCTTCTGCGTCCACGGCGCGGTCACCGGCAGCTTCGCCACCCGCATCCCGTGGATCCAGGACCACGCCGACGTCAGCGCGGGCCAGCTCGGCCTCGCGCTCGCCTTCCCCGCTCTCGGCGCCTCGCTCGCGATGCCGCTGGCCGGCGCGATCAGCCACCGGTTCGGCGCACGCACCGCGCTGCGCGGGCTGCTCGCGCTGTGGACGCTGGCCCTCACCCTGCCGTCGCTCGCCCCGAACATCTACGGACTGTGCGCGGCGCTCTTCGTCTTCGGCGCCACGGCCGGCATGTCCGACGTGGCGATGAACTCGCTCGGCGTCGAGGTCGAGAACCGGCTCGGCAAGTCGATCATGTCCAGCCTGCACGGGATGTGGAGCGTGGGCGCCCTCATCGGCTCCGCCGCCGGCACCGTCGCCGCCCATCTCGGCGCGGACGCCCGGCTCCACCACCTCGTCGCGGCCCTCGTCCTGACCGCCCTCGGCATCGCCTTCTGCCAGGGCGTCCTCGACCTGCAGAGCGCCCCGGACGAGGAGGCGCCGCCGCGCTTCTCGCTGCCGCCGAAATCCGCCCTGGTCATCGGCGCGATCGGCTTCTGCGCGGTCTTCGCCGAAGGCGCCAGCCTGGACTGGTCGGCGGTGTACCTCGAGGACGAACTCGGCTCCTCGGCCGGGATCGCGGCCGCCTCCACCACCGCCTTCGCCCTGACGATGGCCGTCGCCCGGCTGGTCGGCGACCGGGTGGTGGACCGATTCGGCGCGGTGCGGACCGTACGGGTCGGCGGCTGCGCCGCCACCCTCGGCGGGTTCCTCGTCGTCTTCGCCCCGCACGCGGCACTCGCCATGGCCGGCTTCGGTCTGATCGGTCTCGGTGTCGCGGTCGTCGTCCCGCTCGCCTTCGCCGCGGCCGGCCGCAGCGGCCCCAACCCCAGCCAGGCCATCGCGGGCGTCGCCACCATCACCTACACCTCGGGACTGATCGCCCCGTCGGCGATCGGCGGCATCGCCGACGCCACCTCGCTGACGTTCTCCTTCGGCCTCGTCACGCTCCTGGCCTTCGGGCTCGTCCTCGGCGCCGGCGTCCTGCGCCCGGGCGCCCGCACCTCCGCGCCGAGCGTCAGCGGAAGCGCGCGGGAGAGTTCCGGCAAGACCGGCTGAGAGGCGCCCCGGCCCCGGTGACCTGCGGCGCACTACCATGTGGCTGATCTTTTGCGGCCACGACGCGGCCGCCTGAACCGGAGAACGGGAGCGGCCTCATGAACCTCGGCGTGCGCTGGACCCTGCACGGCGACGGACGGACACCCGCTCCGGGAGCCGTGGTCAGGCCGGACGAGCGGCTCTCGTGGCCCCGTACGGCCGGACTCGGGGCCCAGCACGTGGTCGCGATGTTCGGCGCGTCCTTCGTCGCCCCGGTCCTGATGGGTCTCGACCCGAACCTCGCCATCATGATGTCGGGCGTCGCGACGGTGATCTTCCTGCTCGCGACCCGGGGGACGGTGCCCAGCTATCTGGGCTGCTCGCTCTCCTTCGTGGGTGTCGCCGCGGCCATCCGGGCCTCCGGAGGCACCAGCGCCACCGTCACCGGGGCGGTGTTCGTCGTCGGCGCGGTGCTGTTCCTGGCGGGTCTGGCGGTACGGAGGTTCGGCGCGCGGATCATCCACGCGGCGATGCCGCCGATCGTCACGGGCGCCGTCGTCATGCTGATCGGCTTCAACCTGGCTCCGGTCACCGCGGCGACGTACTGGCCGCAGGACCAGTGGACGGCTCTGCTGGTGATGCTCTTCACCGGCCTGGCCGTGGTCTGTCTGCGCGGGTTCTGGTCGCGCATCGCGATCTTCCTCGGCCTGATCTTCGGCTATGCCGTCTCGTGGATCCTCGACCTCGTCTTCGGGAAGATCCACTCGATGTCCCCGAGCGGCCAGGTCACCGACCACTGGCGGCTCGACCTCTCCGCCGTCTCCCAGGCCGACTGGGTCGGTCTGCCGTCGTTCCACGGCCCGAGCTTCGAGTGGTCCGCGATCCTGGTCGCGCTGCCCGTGGTGATCGCGCTGATCGCCGAGAACGCCGGGCACGTCAAGGCCGTCGGGGAGATGACCGGGGACCGGCTCGACGACAAGCTGGGCACGGCGATCGCCGCGGACGGCGCCGCCTCGATGCTGTCGACCGCCGTGGGCGGCCCGCCGAACACGACGTACTCCGAGAACATCGGCGTCATGGCCGCCACCCGCGTGTACTCCACCGCCGCCTACTGGGCGGCCGCCGGCTTCGCCCTGCTCTTCGGTCTCTGCCCGAAGTTCGGCGCGGTCGTCGCCGCGATCCCCGGCGGTGTGCTCGGCGGCATCACGGTGATCCTGTACGGCATGATCGGTCTGCTCGGCGCCCAGATCTGGATCAACGCCAAGGTCGACCTGCGCAATCCGCTCAACCTGGTGCCGGCCGCGGCGGGCATCATCATCGGCGTCGGCGGGGTGAAGCTGACCTTCACCGACACCTTCGAGCTGGGCGGGATCGCCCTCGGCACGCTCGTCGTGATCACCGGCTACCACGTCCTGCGCGCCTTCGCCCCGGCGCACCTGAAGCGGCAGGAGCCCCTGCTGGACTCGGGCACCAGCTCGTACGAGAGCGGGGAGAGCGACGGGCCCCGCGAGAGCGGCGGTCCCGGCCCGCTCCCGGGGGACGGCGCCACCGGCGAGGAGCCCGCCACCAAGCCGTAGCGGCATTCGCCCGTTCTGGGTAAGCCCGGCCGAGGAGAGTTCCCTCGAGGCCGGGCTGCTGGGACGCTGCCCCCATGGCGCAGACCCAGCAGATCGAGACCGGGGCCGATGAGACCGGTACGGAAGAACGCGGGACCCCGGACCTCCTGACCCCGGCCACCGGAACCGTCGACACCGCACCGGCCGGGACCGCCCCGGTCACGGTCGCACCGGTCGCGGTCGAGGAGCTCGGGCCGTTCACCGCGGTCGACCCGGTGGTGGACCGGATGCGGGCCATCCGGTCGGCCTGGCACGCCACCGACGGGGTCGCGGTCTTCAACCGGGTCTATCTGACCGTGACGGAGGAGATCGGCCACGCCATGGACGCCGGCACCTTCGCCGACCGCAGGGCCGCCGCCACCCTCGACGTCCGCTTCGCGGAGCGCTATCTCGCCGTGGTCGACGCCGTCGCCACCGGCGGCCCCGCCCCGGCCTGCTGGCGGCCGCTCTTCACCTACCGGCGCCACCCCGGCGTACGCCCGCTCCAGTTCGCGCTCGCCGGGATCAACGCGCACATCGGCCACGACCTGGCGCTCGCGGTGGTCGACACCTGCCGGGCGCTGGAGTGCGCGCCGCAGGACCTGGAGGACGACTTCGACCGCGTCGGCGACGTCCTCGTCCTCCTGGAGGAGCGCATCCGCGAGGAACTGATGCCGGGCCCGGACCTCCTGGAGATCGCGGACCCGCTCACCCATCTGCTCGGCTGCTGGAGCCTGGACCGGGCCCGGGACGGGGCCTGGCTCGCCGCCCGTTCACTGTGGCAGCTGCGGGAGCTGCCCGGCCTGGCCGAGGAGTTCGCCGAACGCCTCGACCGGTCGGTGGGTCTGGTGGGGCGGATGCTGCTGACGCCGCTCGCACAGCGCGGCTGACCGCTCTCGCGGCCGCTCGCGCGCCGATGCTGTCCGCCCCACCTCCCCAACGGCGTCAGTCCTCCGGAAGTTCCACCGGCGCGATGTCGTCGTAGACGTCGCCGGGACCCGGGTTGGTGGCGTCGGTGGCGCCGCCGAAGTGGTGCATGACGCCCCACACGGCGTTCAGCGCGGTCTGCACGGCGCCCTCGGCCCAGCCGGCCGTCCAGGAGATGTCGTCGCCCGCGAGGAAGATGCCCCGCTTGTCCTCGGGCAGCCGGTCCTGCATGAAGTGCGTGAACAGGCGGCGCTGGTAGCGGTAGTGGCCCGGCAGGTTCGCCTTGAAGGCGCCCATGAAGTAGGGCTCGTTCTCCCAGGAGACCGTCACCGGGTTGCCGATGATGTGCTTCCGGATGTCGACCTTCGGGTAGATCTCGCCGAGCGACTTCAGCATGACCTCCATCCGCTCGTTCGCGGACAGCGGCAGCCACTTCAGGCTGTCGTCGCACCAGGTGTACGACAGGCAGATGACGGCCGGCTTGTCCGGGCCGTCATCCAGGAGGTAGGTGCCCCGGGTCATCCGGTCGGTCAGCGTCATCGACATGACGTCCCGCCCGGTCTCCTCGTCCTTGTCCAGCCAGAACGGCCGGTCGACGGGCACGAAGAGCTTGGAGCTCTCCATGTAGTGGGTGCGCTCGATCGCCGTCCAGTGGTCGATCGGGAAGAGCGAGTCGTCACAGGCGATCTTGGACAGCAGCATCCAGGACTGGGCGGTGAAGATCGCCGCCTGGAAGGTGCGGATGTCACCGGAGGCGTCCGTGACGGTGATGCGGTTGCCGGCGGTCCGGTTCAGCCGGGTCACGGCCGGCTTCGGAGCACCGTCGTGGAGCGAGGACAGCGAGGTGCCCTGGGCCCAGTGGACGATCTTCTCCGGCTCGCGCTCCCACAGACGCAGCGGCAGCTGCTGGGAGCCGCCCACGATGCCGCGGTGGTGGTCGTCGGCCTCGGTGTAGACGACCCGGAGGATCTCCAGGATGGAGTTCGGGAAGTCGGTGTCCCAGCCGCCGGTGCCGAAGCCGACCTGACCGAAGATCTCCCGGTGGCGGAAGGACTTGAACGCCTCCGACTCGCACAGGAAGCCGTAGAAGGTCTGGTTGTCGAGCTTCTCGACGAGCTTGGCCCAGATCTCGCGGATGCGCGGGACGTCGCGCTCGCGCATGGCCTGGTTCATGTCGGAGAAGTCGGCGCCCTCCTCCAGACAGGCGTTCCACGCGGCGGCGACGTCGCGGTAGACCTGCGGCAGGTCGTCGACGGTCTCGGCGTAGTGCGACTCGCCCTTGAGGTCGACGACGGTCGACGGGGTCGACTCGGCGAGCGGGTTCGGGAAGGGCTGCGTCTCCAGGCCCACCAGGTCGATGTAGTGCTGGAAGGCGGTCGAGGAGGGCGGGAAGCGCATGGCGCCCATCTCGGCGGTCAGGTCCTCGGTGCCGGTGCCCTCGAAGCCGACGGTGCGCAGCCGGCCGCCGATCTGGTCGGCCTCGTAGACGACGGGCTTGAGGCCCATCTTCATCAGCTCGTAGGCGGCGATGATGCCCGAGAGCCCGCCGCCGATCACGGCGACCTCGGTGCCGTGCTCGGTCGCGGGTATCTGGCCGAGCCCGGCCGGGTGGGCCAGGAAGTCGTCGTAGGCGTACGGGAAGTCCGGACCGAACATGGTGATCGGCGGCTGCGCGTCGGTGTGCTGGACGGCGGTGGGCACCGTGGACGTCATGGGGTTCGGACTCCTTGCACGGAAAAGACTGGGGAGGGGGCGGGCAGGCGGTGGGGGCGGCTCAGACGAGGGAGCCGTACAGCCCGGGGCGGCGGTCGCGCAGATACGGGTTGTCCACCCGGGACGCGGCCAGGATCTCGGGGTCGACATCGCCGAGGACCAGATCCTCGCCCCGGCCGGCGCGGGCGCGGGCGGTGCCGTCGGGGCCGGCGAGCGTGGAGAGGCCGACGAACTCGAACTCCCCCTCCGCCCCCGCCCGGTTGGCGTACGCGACGTACATCTGGTTCTCGAAGGCGCGCACGGGGACGACGGACTCGGCGACGATCTCGGCGGGGTGCATGAGGGCGGTCGGGACGAGGAGGAGGTCCGTGCCGGCCAGCGCCTGCGCCCGTACGTTCTCCGGGAACTCGACGTCGTAGCAGATCATGAGGCCGACCGTGAGGCCGCCGAGCTCGGCCTGGACGACGCCGTCGTCGCCGGGTGTGAACCACTGCTGCTCGAAGCCGCCGTAGAGGTGCGTCTTGCGGTAGCGCGCGAGCACTGCTCCGTCGGCGCCGAAGAGCTGGGCGGAGTTGTAGAGGACTCCGTGCCGGTCGGTGTCCCGCTCCGGGTAGCCGTAGCCGACGGCCAGGCCGTGGCGTGCGGCGACGGCCGCGACGGCCCGGGCGGAGGGCCCGTCCGACGGCTCGGCCAGGCGCGCCAGGTCGGCGCCGATCGCGTACCCCGTCAGGAACAGCTCGGGGGCGAGGAGCAGGCCGGCGCCGGCGGCCGCCGCGCGGGCGGCGGCCTCGTCGAGGATCTTCAGGTTGGCGGCCACGTCACCGAGCTCGCCGGAGCTCTGGAGCAGGGCGGTGCGCAGCGCGGGCATGGTGATCCTCTGGGGGTCCGGAGTGCGAGGGGGAAGACGTCAAAAACGGTACGGTTTCGCACTCGGCCGGGACAAGGCGGGAGCGTTGCGGACCGACCGTCGAACCGTTGCGCGATCTCCGGTCGGCGCGGCGATTCGTTGCGTGAGGCCCCTTCGGGGGGTGTACGACTCCCCCGTCGCGCGGCGGAGGGCGGACCGTCCGGCGGGGCGACGCCCTCGGGCGGACCGGGCGGAAGAGTGGTGGTCGTCCGGTTGACCTGCCGAAAGGACCGCAGCGCCATGAACCGTCGTACGAAGACCGCCGCCCTCGCCGCCGCTCTGATGATCACCGTCGGAGCCGCGGGTTCAGCCGTCGCGTCGGGTGCTCCCGCGGCCTCCGGGGCCGCGGGTCCCGCCGTCGCCCAGGGTCCCGCCGGAACTCCCGGGGAAGGCAGGGAGGGCGGCCGGGAGGCGGCCGCGCTGACCGGGACCGCGAGGCTCCACCGGCCGGCCGGGGACGACATCACGTTCTCCTTCGACGCGCACCTGGCGGCGAAGGACCGCAACGATCCGCGGCTGGCCACCGGAACCTTCCGGTACAGCCACGTCAAGGACGGCGAGGGGGGTTCCGCCGAGGTGAAGGTCGACTGCCTCGCGACCGGGGGCAAGGTGGCCACCGTGACGGGCATTGTCACCGCGACCGACGTCCCGGGCCTGCTGCACCAGCGGGTCGGCGTCTCGGTGCGCGACGACGGCAGGCACGACCGGCTCGGCTACAGCTGGCTCGCCTCCGACCCGCGGGAGGACAAGGTGCCGCCGTGCAACAGCGCCGCCCCGTTCGAGCGGGTCAAGGCGGGCACCGGCGACTTCCGGGTCCTGCCCTGGGCTTTCACGTACCCGACGGAGTAGGAGCCGCCGGCCCTAGGCGGGCGAGCCGGAGGAGAAGCGCCGCAGCAGCGGCGAGAGCACCAGGACCGACTTGGTGCGCTCCACGAACGGCTCGCCCGCGATCCGTTCCAGGACCCGCTCGAAGTGGCGCATGTCGGAGGCGAAGACCTGCACGACGGCGTCCGCGTCGCCGGTGACGGTCGACGCGGACACCACCTCGGGGTACCGCTCCAGACCTCGCCGGATGTCGTCGGGCGAGGTGTTGTGGCGGCAGTAGATCTCGACGAACCCCTCCGTCTCCCAGCCGAGCGCCGCCGGGTCCACCCGTACGGTGAAGCCGGTGATGGCGCCCTCGGCCCGGAGCCGGTCCACGCGCCGCTTCACGGCGGGCGCCGAGAGACCGACGAGCGAGCCGATGTCGGCGAAGGAGCGACGGGCGTCCTCCGCGAGGGCGTGGACGATGCGTTCGTCGAGGTCGTTGAGTCGCACTACGGGTGGATCACTTCTCTGCGGAGGCCAGTCGGGAGCGGCGCATGCCGTAGAGGAAGTAGACCACGAGGCCGACGGCCATCCAGCAACCGAAGACCACCCAGGTGACCGAGTCCAGGCTGAACATGTTGTAGACGCAGAACCCGAAGCCGAGGATCGGGAAGGTCCAGCCGAGCGGGACGCGGAAGGTGCGGTCCATGGTCGGGCGGGTGCGGCGCAGCACGATCACCGCGATGTTGACCAGGGCGAAGGCGAACAGGGTGCCGATGCTGGTGGCGTCGACCAGCTTGCCCAGCGGGATGACCGAGGCGAGGGCGCCGCAGAACAGCGACACGATGACCGTGTTGACGCGCGGGGTGCCGGTCTTGCCGCTGACCTTGCCGAAGGCCTTCGGCACGAGGCCGTCGCGGGACATCGCGAAGAGCACCCGGGTCTGGCCGTAGAGGACGGTCAGCACGACGCTGGCGATCGAGATGACGGCGCCGGCCGCGAGCAGCGTGCCCCAGAACGCCTGGCCGCTGACGTCGTTCATGATCACGGCCAGAGTGGCCTCGGAGCCCTCGAAGTCCTTCCAGTTCCACGCGCCGACGGCGACGGCCGCGACCAGGACGTAGAGGACGGTGACGATGAGCAGCGACAGCATGATGGCGCGGGGCAGGTCACGCTTCGGGTCCTTCGCCTCCTCACCGGCGGTGGAGGCGGCGTCGAAGCCGATGTACGAGAAGAAGAGGCTGGCACCGGCGGCGCTGACGCCGGCGACGCCCAGCGGCATGAAGTCGGCGTAGTTGCCGGACTTGAAGCCCATGAAGCCGATGGCGCAGAAGAGCACCAGCGCTGCGATCTTCACGAACACCATGACGGTGTTGACGAGGGCGGACTCGCGCGCGCCACCGAGCAGGAAGACCATCGCGAGCAGGACGACGATCAGGCCCGGCAGGTTGATGATGCCGCCCTCGCCTGGGGCGGAGGAGAGCATGTCGGGAATCGTGACGCCGATCGTCCCGTCGAGCAGCTCGTTGAGGTACTCACCCCAGCCGACCGCCACCGCGGCGACCGAGACGCCGTACTCCAGGACCAGACACCAGCCGCAGACCCAGGCGACGAGTTCACCCATCGTTGCGTACGCATACGAGTAGGAGGATCCCGCGACCGGTATGGTGCCGGCCAGCTCGGCGTACGAGAGGGCGGAGAAGAGCGCCGTGAGACCGGCGATGACGAACGCGACGGTGACCGCGGGGCCGGCCTTCGGCACGGCGTCGCCGAGGACGACGAAGATGCCGGTGCCGAGCGTCGCGCCGATGCTGATCATCGTCAGCTGCCACATCGACAGGGAGCGGCGGAGCGAACCGCCCTCGCCCTGCCCACCCTCGGCGACCAGCAGTTCTACCGGCTTGCGCCGGGTCAGGGCGGAGAGTCCGGAGGACTTGGGGACGGTCGGCTCGGTGGCCGGCGGGGCTGCGCCTTGATCCAGCACTGCGGGGGCTCCTTGATCGCTGCCTGTCGGGACGCGACGACCGCGGCGGCACGCGAGCAGGGGTAGGGAGCCCGCGAGGGATGGGGGACCGCCGAGCAGGCGGTCGCCGCCACTCCTGGTACGAGGCATGAGCCTAAGCCTTTACGCTTCGCGTCCGTAATGCAGGGTTGTTGCGCACCTGCGGATGATCATTGCGCTCTCGCGGCGCAGACGGGGAAACATTGCGCCCCACCGCATGAATCCACACATCGAGGTGTGAAGCGCCCCCTTCGTGTGCAGGGACTTCTCATGCCGGAAGACCCATGCCGCGAGCCCCAGACGCCCCCTCCACCCCGGGAGGCGGCGAGGGGATGGCTCGCCCCGGAGCCCTTCCTGCGCGGCACGGCATGGCTCGACCGGGGGCGGGCGGTGCGCGCCGATCCCGCCGACCGCGACCGCCTGCCGTGGGACACGGCCGAGCGCGCCGATCTGCCGATCGGGGTCCGGGTCGAGTTCACGGTCTCGCCGGGGACGCGGGAGGTGGAGCTGCGCTACCGGACGGCCGCGCCGGGATCGCTGCCGCACTGCTTCGCCCTGTGGCAGGACGGGCGGTGCGTGCGCGAGGTCCTGACCGACCCGGCCGGGGAGGCGACGGCCCGGCTTCCGCTGCCCGCCGCCGGGGGCACGTTCGTCGTCCACCCCCCGGAGAGCCGCGGGCCGGTGGTCCTCGGCCTGCGGGCGACCGGGGGCACGCTCGCGCCCGCTCCCCGGCGCCCGCGCTGGCTGGTGCACGGCGACTCGATCACCGAGGGCTGGTGGTCGACCCGGCCGGCCCTCTCCTGGGCCGCCACGGCGGGCCGGCTGCTCGCCCTGGACACGGTCAACCTCGGGTACGCGGGCGGGGCGCGCGGCGAGCTGCCGCTGGCCGAGCAGCTCGCGCGCCTGCCGGGCGAGCTGGTCACCCTCGCCTTCGGGACCAACTGCTGGTCGGGCTCGCCCTGTTCGGCCGGCTGGCTGTACGAGACGGTGCGCGCCTACGTCGGGCTGATCCGGCGGGGCCACCCGGACGCCCCGCTGCTGATCCTCTCCCCCGTCCTCCGCCCGGAGGCCGAGACCACCCGGAACGCCCTGGGCGCCACCCTGGAGGACCTGCGCGCCGCGATGGAGCACGCGGGGCGGGACCTGGCGGCGGAGGGCGACAGGCGGCTCCTGGTGCTCTCCGGCAGGCCGCTGCTCGGCCCCGGGGACCTGGCGGACGGTCTGCACCCCAACGACCGGGGACACGCCCGCATGGCGGCGGCGGTCGCTCAGGCGTTGCGCCCGCACGTGCCGGCCTGACCGGCCGGGGTACGGCGAACGCCCGGCCGGGGTACGGCGAAGGCCCCCGCGAGAGTCTCGCGGGGGCCTCGACGGCGGGGACGCTGCGGCGGCCCGCCGGGGCGGCACTAGCTCCAGCTGGCGTGCAGCGGCTTGCCCTCGGCGTATCCGGCGGCGCTCTGGACGCCGACGACGGCCTTCTCCTCGAACTCGGCCAGCGAGGCCGCGCCCGCGTAGGTGCAGGAGGAGCGGACACCCGCGATGATCGAGTCGATCAGGTCCTCGACGCCCGGGCGGGCCGGGTCGATGAACATCCGGGAGGTCGAGATGCCCTCCTCGAACAGCGCCTTGCGGGCGCGGTCGTAGGCCGACTCCTCGCTCGTGCGGTTGCGCACGGCGCGGGCGGAGGCCATGCCGAAGGACTCCTTGTAGAACCGGCCCTGGGCGTCCTGGTGGAGGTCGCCCGGGGACTCGTACGTGCCGGCGAACCAGGAACCGATCATCACGTTGGAGGCGCCGGCGGCGAGCGCCATGGCGACGTCACGGGGGTGCCGGACACCGCCGTCGGCCCAGACGTGCTTGCCGTACTTCTTCGCCTCGGCGGCGCACTCCAGGACGGCGGAGAACTGCGGCCGGCCGACGCCGGTCATCATGCGGGTGGTGCACATGGCGCCGGGGCCGACACCGACCTTGATGATGTCCGCGCCGGCGTCGATGAGGTCCTTGACGCCCTCGGCGGCCACGATGTTGCCGGCGACGATCGGGACGTGCGGGTCGAGGCCGCGGACGGCCTGGATCGCGGCGATCATCGACTCCTGGTGGCCGTGCGCGGTGTCCACGACGAGCGTGTCCACACCGGCGTCGAGGAGCTGCTTGGCCTTGCCCGCCACGTCGCCGTTGATGCCGACGGCGGCGGCGATGCGCAGCTTGCCCCGGGAGTCGGTGGCGGGGGTGTACAGGGTCGCGCGGAGCGCGCCCTTGCGGGTGAGGATGCCGGCCAGGCGCCCGTCCTTGTCGACGGCGGGGGCGTAGCGGCGGTTGGCGTGGTCCAGCTTGTTGAACGCCTCGCGCGGTTCGATGTCGGCGTCGAGGAGCAGCAGGTCCTTGGACATGACCTCGGACAGCTGGGTGAAGCGGTCCACGCCGGAAAGGTCGGCGTCGGTGACGACACCGACCGGGCGGCCGTCCTCGTCGACGACGACACCGGCGTCGTGCGCCCGCTTGGGGAGCAGCGACAGGGCGTCGGCGACGGTCTGGTGCGGGGCCAGGACGATGGGGGTGTCGAGCACGTGGTGCCGGCTCTTGACCCAGGAGATGACGTCGGTGACGACCTCGATCGGGATGTCCTGGGGGATGACGACGATGCCGCCGCGGCGGGCGACGGTCTCGGCCATCCGGCGGCCGGCGATCGCGGTCATGTTGGCGACGACCAGCGGGATCGTCGTACCGGTGCCGTCCGGGGAGGAGAGGTCCACGGCCTGGCGGGAGCCAACGGCCGAACGGCTCGGCACCATGAACACATCGTCGTACGTGAGGTCGTACGGCGGCTTGACGTCATTGAGGAAACGCACGTGCTGAACATCCCAGTCGATCGGAGTGGCCCCTAGGCATTTCAGCCAGGGGAAAAAGCACGTAGTTCATTGTCCCACGCCCGTACCCATACCAGTCCCGGGCGTTTCATCCGAGGCTCGCGGCACCACCTTCGTCGGATCCTCCAGAAGGTTCCCGCAGGGCGACGAGGACGGAGAGGCGAGTGGGGCGTGCTTCGACGGCCGGGGTGAGGACGTCCTGAGCGAGCCGCCCCAGCAGCCGACGAGCGCCCCGACGCACAGGAACAACGCGAGGCCTTGCAGGGGAGGGAGCGGGAAGCCGGGCGGGGCCGGAGCAGCACGGGCCGAATCTACGGCGCGCGGCGGGCCGGCCATCGTCGGCGCCCACGAGGCGGGCGAAGCGGCCCTGGGGGCCGAAGCCGGCGCCGCCCGGCCAGCACAGGCAGGCCCCCGCCGCAGGCCGGAACGGCGCTGCGGGGCACCCCGGGGACGGCCCCGGTAAGGGTGCCCGTCTCCAGGTTCGGGCCGGCCTGCGGGTGGGCGCCGGGGCGGCCGTGGCGGCGGGAGGCCAGGCTACGGGTGGGCGCCAGGACGGCCGTCGCGGCCGGAAACCGGGCCACATGCGCACGCCAGGACGGCCGTGGCAGCCGGAAGCCGGGCCACCGGGAGGGGTCCGGGCAGCGGACAGCCGGGCCCCGGCAGGCGCCCGGACGGCCCAGCGCCGGTGCCTCAGACGCCGTCCGGGTCCGCGCGTTCCAGGGCCGGGCGGGGGCCGGGGGCCGCCTCGGTGAGGAGGTAGTCCGCGGCGGCGCGGTCCGTGACGAGGCTGGTGACGAGTCCGGAGCGCAGGACCGCCCCGATCGCGGCCGCCTTGCGCTGGCCGCCCGCGATGGCGACGACCTCCGGGATGCGGCGCAGCCGGTCCGCCTCGACCGTGATGCAGCGCTCCCCCAGGTCGCGTCCGACCCGGCGGCCCTCGGCGTCGAAGAGGTGCGCGGACATCTCCGCGGCGACGCCGAGCGAGGCGTAGTGGGCCCGCTCCTCGTCCGTGAGCATGTCGTGGACGGTCGAGATGCCCCGCTCCCACGAGCCGATGGAGACGCAGGCGACGGTGACCTTGTCGAAGTACTCGAAGGCGCGGGCGATGCCGGTCTGGTTGCGCAGCGCGGCCGCCGTGGCCGGGTCGGGCAGCAGCATGGGCGCGTAGATGGGGTGGGCCTCGCCGCCGGAGACCTGGGCGGCACGCCGTACCGCCTCGACGGAGCCGCGCTCGGCGGTCCCCGCGTCGTACACACCGGTGAGCTGGACGACCGTACAGGGCGGCAGCCGGTCGAGCGCCGCGGCCATGTGGATGGTGGAGCGGCCCCAGGCGAGACCCAGGACGTCACCCTCGGCGACCAGCTCGCCGAGGAGGTCGGCCGCGACCTCGCCGAGGTTCTCCGGATCGGGCGACTCGTCCTCGCCCTCGGCCGGGGACTCGACGACGACCGCGTGGCGGAGCCCGAAGCGGGCGCGGAGCGCGTCCGAGCGCTCGGCGTCCAGCTCGGCGGGTACGCGGATCTCGATGCGCACGAGGTCGCGTTCGAGGGCGGTCTCCAGGACCCGGGCCACCTTGAAGCGGCTCACGCCGAACTCCTCGGCGATCTGGATCTTGGACTTGCCCTCGAGGTAGAAGCGGCGGGCCATGGCCGCCGCCTGCACCAGCTCCGCGGGTCCCATCCGCAGGGCTGACCGTCCCGCCGAGATACCCGCCACCGCGATCTCCTCACTGCTGCTGTTCACGTACCGCTGCCCGCGTCTGCTCGCGTCGTCGCTGTTCAGACGTCACTGCCGTTCACACTCCGGCTCGCCGTTCATCCTGTCAGATACGACGGGCCCTGATCAGTCCTGGCGGTCCTCCGTCGGACCGCGTTCATCTTCCGGAGGCTCAGTGGCCACACGCCCACGCCGCCGACGCGGTAGCGGCGTCGGCCCGCGCCCGCAGCGCGCGGACGGCCTCGGCCGGGTCCTGCGCGCCGTAGACGGCGGAGCCGGCGACGAAGACGTCGGCCCCGGCCTCGGCGCAGCGCTCGATCGTGGACTCCGAGACACCGCCGTCCACCTGCAGCCACAGCTCCAGGCCGTGCTTGGCGATCAGCTCACGGGTCCGGCGGATCTTGGGCAGCATGATGTCAAGGAAGGCCTGGCCGCCGAAGCCGGGCTCGACCGTCATGATCAGCAGCATGTCGAGCTCGGGGAGCAGATCCTCGTACGGCTCGATGGGCGTCGCGGGCTTCAGCGCCATGGACGCCCGCGCTCCCTTGGCCCGGATCTCCCGCGCCAGCCGTACGGGCGCGGCCGCCGCCTCCACGTGGAAGGTGACGGAACCGGCCCCGGCCTCGACGTACTGCGGGGCCCAGCGGTCGGGGTCCTCGATCATGAGGTGGCAGTCCAGCGGAGTGTCCGTGGCCCGGCTGAGCGACTCGACGATCGGCACGCCGAGCGTCAGGTTGGGCACGAAGTGGTTGTCCATGACGTCGACGTGCAGCCAGTCGGCGCCGTCGACGGCCTTCGCCTCCTCGGCGAGGCGGGCGAAGTCTGCGGACAGGATGCTGGGATTGATCTGCGCCATGTGCCAAGCCTGCCATGTTCTTGGGCACTTCTTTGCCGCGGTCCGGTTTCGGTTCGCATCCGGTGCGGCCGGAGGGGGCCGACGGCCGTCACAGGCCGGGCATTCGCGGCTTTTCGCCGCCACTGGAACCGGAGTCGGTCCGTCCGTACGGCTCCGCCGGGCCGTGGGTGGCGGCGGAGCCGTGCGCGACGGCCTCGCGGAGACGTGCGTGCGGGGCGGTGTCAGGCCGTGCGGCGCAGGAGGGCCAGATACATCGCGTCGGTGCCGTGGAGGTGGGGCCAGAGCTGGACGTCCGGACCGTCGCCGAGGGCGGGGACGTCCGCCATGAGGGGGCGGGCGTCGATCCACTCGGCCTCGACGGCGGGGCCGCCACGGCCCTTGAGGACGTCCTCTACGACCACGCGGGTCTCGGCGAGGTGCGGCGAGCAGGTCGCGTAGCCGACGATCCCGCCGACCCGGACGGCCGACAGCGCCTCGCGCAGCAGCCCGCGCTGGAGCGGGGCGAAGCCGTCGAGGTCCTCCGGACGGCGGCGCCAGCGGGCTTCGGGGCGGCGGCGCAGGGCGCCCAGGCCCGAGCAGGGCACGTCCATCAGGACGCGGTCGAAGGAGCCGGGGCGCCACGGCGGACGGGTGCCGTCGGCGGCGATGACCTGGTAGGGCCCGGGGTTCCCTGCCAGCGCGCGCTCGACGAGGCGGGCGCGGTGGGGCTGCTTCTCGGAGGCGAGCAGCGCGGCTCCGCGCTGCGCCGCCAGGGCGCCGAGCAGGGCGGCCTTGCCGCCGGGGCCGGCGCAGCCGTCGAGCCAGCGCTCGTCACGGCCTTCCAGGGGCGCGTTGGCGAGCGCGATCGCGACCAGCTGGCTGCCCTCGTCCTGGACGCCCGCCCGGCCGTCGCGGACCGCCTCGATGGCACCGGGCTCGCCGCCCTCGGCCAGCCGGACGGCGTACGGCGACCAGCGTCCGGGAAGGACCGACTCCTCGCCGAGGACCTCGTGCAGTTCCCGGGTCGTGGACCGGCCGGGCCGGGCCACCAGCGTGACCTCTGGCCGCTCGTTGTCGGCCTCCAGCAGGTCCTCGATCCCGGCCCGGGGGCCGCCGAGCGCGTCCCACAGCGCGGAGACCACCCAGCGGGGGTGGGAGTGGACGACCGACAGGTGGTCCTCGGCGTCCTTCTCGTACGGCGGGGCGACCCGCGCCACCCAGGTGTCGAAGTCGTCCTGCGAGATCTTCCGCAGCACGGCGTTCACGAACTTGGCCCGTCCGTCCCCGAGGACGACCCGTGCCAGCTCCACGGTCGCCGAGACGGCCGCGTGGGTGGGGATGCGCGTACCGAGCAGCTGGTGCGCGCCGAGCGAGAGCACGTCGAGCACCGGCGGGTCGACCTCCCGCAGCGGCCGGTCGATACAGGCGGCGACGATCGCGTCGTACGTCCCCTGCCGGCGCAGGGTCCCGTACACCAGCTCCGTCGCGAGGGCCGCGTCCCGCGCCTCGAACTTCTCGGGGCCTTCCTTCTCCCGCGCCTTCTTCAGCAGCGGGGGCAGCACCAGGTTCGCGTAGGCGTCCCGCTCGTCGACGGCCCTGAGCACCTCGAAGGCGAGGATCCGGACGGGATCCTTCTGGGGGCGGCGGTAGGGCTTGGATGGACGGCGACGTGCCTGCTCGCTCAAAAGGTGCTCCGCTGACGAAGTGAGAGGTGGATCCCTCTCAGCCTACGTCCGCGCGAGACGGGCTCCCGCCCGGGCCTGGGGCCGGGGCCCGACGCCCTGCCCGCACCCGGAGCCGGGCCGCGGCGCGGTGCAACCCGGCGCCGGACCCGGGCACGGGTGGGACCGGACGGCTGGCCCGGTCGCGGTGGGCCCGTGCGCCGAGCGCGGAGAGGGGGCGGGACCGGGAGCCTGGCCCGGTCGCGGTGGGCCCGTGCGCCGAGCGCGGAGAGGGGGCGGGACCGGAAGCCGTACGGCTCCCGGAGGCAGTCACGCGCCGACCCGCTCCCCGGGGGCGATCCGCACGCCCCGCGCCCAGTCGGCGGCCTTCATCGGCTTCTTGCCCTGGGGCTGGACCCAGAGCAGCTCGACGGCGTACGAGCCGGTGCCGACGAAGACGTTGTTCTTGCCGGCCGCGAGCTCGCCGGGCGCCAGGTCGGTGCGGTCCGGCACGGGCAGCGCCTGGATCAGCTTCAGCCGCTCGCCGCGGAAGACGGTCCAGGCTCCGGGGGCCGGGGTGCAGCCGCGCACCACCCGGTCGACGCGGAGTGCCGGGGCGGTGAAGTCGACGTGCGCGTCCTCCACCTGGATCTTGGGGGCGAGCGAGACGCCGTCGGCGGGCTGCGGAACGGCC
This sequence comes from Streptomyces sp. NPDC036822, assembly GCF_055609145.1. Lineage (NCBI taxonomy): Bacteria > Bacillati > Actinomycetota > Actinomycetes > Kitasatosporales > Streptomycetaceae > Streptomyces > Streptomyces sp. NPDC036822. The sequence continues at coordinate 25,099 of NZ_JBVJPY010000018.1, read as the reverse complement.
TTCAGGGTGCCGTCCTCGATGCCGTCCATCGTGGCCGCGAGCAGCCCGGCGCCCGCGAAGGCGAGCCGGGTGAGCAGATCACCGCTGGTGTCGGTCGGCCGGACGTCCTCGGTGATGACGCCGTAGACGGGGCCGGAGTCGAGCCCCTCCTCGATCAGGAAGGTGGACGCGCCCGTCACCTCGTCCCCGGCCATGACGGCGTGCTGCACGGGGGCGGCGCCGCGCCACGCCGGCAGCAGCGAGAAGTGCAGGTTGACCCAGCCCTGGGCGGGGATGTCGAGGGCGACGCGGGGCAGCAGCGCGCCGTAGGCGACGACCGGGCAGCAGTCGGGGGCGATCTCGCGCAGCCGGGCGAGGAACGCCTCGTCCCGTGGCCTGGCCGGCTTGAGCACCTCGATGCCGGCCTCCTCCGCGCGCTGGGCGACCGGGCTGGCGACCAGGTGCCGGCCGCGGCCCGCGGGGGCGTCCGGGCGGGTGACGACGGCGGCCACCTCGTGCCGCCCGGAGGCGAGCAGGGCGTCCAGGGCGGGTACGGCGACCTCGGGGGTGCCTGCGAAGACCAGCTTCACTCGGGAAAACCTCGCATCTTCAGTGTCGGCGCCGCCCACGGTGTCCGCCGGGGGCCCGGTGTCACCCCCGGGAAAGCAGGGCGTCCGGGCCGACCGCCTGTCCGTCGGGGCGGTCGGCGGGCAGCGCACCAGTCTAGGGGGCGGGGCCCGAGGGGGCGTACGTGAGCACGAGCGCCCTGTGCATATGCGTGTACGCCCCCGCAGCGTGACCCCAGCCCGGGTGGCGCGTTGGTCAAGAGAGATTGACCGAAACGGGCCGACCTTTCGTCCTGGCCCGACCCTATTCCACGCCGGTTCGAGAGGCTTTCACATGGCCGACCACGCAACCCACGACGCCCAAGCCCGGGCGAGCCTGCACCTGTTGGTGCGGGACATCGAGCGGGTCCGGCGGCAGGTGGACGCACTGCGCACGCTCACGGCCCAGTTGGGCAACGTCTACCGCCCGCGTCGCTCCGGCCCGTCCACGGGCTTCGTCGTCTACGGCCGGGCACCCGCACCGACCGTCCGGCTCGCCCAGGAGCTGCGGGACAGCGTCGAGACGCTGGTCACGGCGGCGGTCGACTTCGACCGCTCGCTCGGGTTCTCGTGGGACGCGGTGGGCTCGGCGCTCGGGGTCACCAAGCAGGCCGTCCACCGCCGGTACGGCGCCAGGCGCGCGCCCCAGCCGACGGGCGGTGTCGTGGAGCAGGACCGCGCGCCCGAGCCGGTCCCGACCCGCACCCTGCCGGTGGTCCCGTCCGCCCGGCCGATGCCCCCGCAGCCGACGCCCGCCACGCAATCCCTCCGCGAGGACCACCGTCCCCCCGCCTTCCCGGCCCCGCGCAACGGCTGACACCGCCCTCCCTCCCCGGCCGCCCACCCCACCAGGGGACCGGGCGGCCGAGCCGCGTCCGGGGCCGGGATCGTCGGGGGGCTCGACATCCGGGCCGGGCGAGGGCGTGGTCGGATGCGCGCCCGGTCCGCGGCGGCCCCGCCATCCAGGCCGACCCCGATACCCCGGCACGGCCGCCTCGCCGCCCCTCAGCCGATGTCCGGCGGGTCCACCCGGACCCGTACCGGATCGCCCCCGCCCCGAGCCAGGCGAGCCGCCTGGGCCTTCTTCAGGGCGGCCGCGAGCGCCGCGCCCTTGCCCGGAGGCACCCGGACCAGGGCCCGCTCCCAGCGCTCCCCCGGAGGCGTGTCGCCGGGCCGACGCGGTGCGCCGGCGCGGACCACCGGGAGCTCCACCGGACCGAGGACCTCGGCGTCGCCCGGCAGCTCGGCGGCGGCGAGGAACGCCCGCACCGCCTCCGGCGGGCCCGACACCGCCGCCATCCGGGACACCGGCGGAAAGCCCAGCTCCGCGCGTTCCGCCAGCTCCCGCTGGGCGTGGCCGACGGGGTCCCACCGGACGAGCGCCTGGACGGGGCGCAGCGTCGGCTCCGCGACCACCACGACCGTGCCCCCCTCCCCCTGTCCCCGCACCAGCGAGGCCGCGTCGATCCAGCGCCGCAGCGCCTCCTCGCCGGCGCGCAGGTCCGGGCGCCCCAGCATCGCCCAGCCGTCCAGGAGCAGCGCGGCCGCGTATCCGCCCTCCGCGACCGGCTCGGCGCCGGGGGTCGACACGACCAGGGCGGGCCGCCCCGGCACCCGGTCCAGGACGTGGTCGCGCCCCGACGTCCGTACCGGCACGGCGGGAAAGGCGCGGCCCAGCTCCTCCGCCGTCCGACGCGCGCCCACCACCTGGGCGCGCAGCCGCGTCGAACCGCACTCCACGCAGTGCCAGTCGTCGGCGCCGCGCCCGCACCAGCCGCACGTCAGCTCGCGCTGCCCGGGTGCCTCCAGCGGCCCCGCGCAGTGCCGGCACCGGGCCGGGGTCCGGCAGCGTTCGCACGCCAGGCTCGGGACGTACCCGCGCCGGGGCACCTGGACGAGCACGGGGCCGGTCTTCAGGCCCTCCCGGACCGTCTGCCAGGCCAGCGAGGGCAGCCGGGCGGCGCGCGCGGCCTCGTCGCGGGCGAGGTCGGTGTCGCCGACGGTCCGGACGAGCGGCGCGGCGGCGCGGACCTGGTCGCGGCCCGCGACCAGCGGCCGGGCCCAGCCGGACTCCACGAGCTGCGCCGCCTCGACCGTGCAGCTCGTGCCGCCCAGGAGGAAGCCACAGCCGTCGTGCGCGGCGCGCAGCAGCAGGACGTCGCGGGCGTGCGGCTGCGGGGCGTGCGGCTCGCTGTGGCTGCCGTCCCCGTCGTCCCAGATGGCGACCAGTCCGAGGTCCCGCACGGGAGCGAACATCGCGGCCCGGGTGCCCACGACGGCCCGCACGGAGCCCCGGCGTACCGCGAGCCACTGGGCGTACCGCTTCTCGGGGCCCGTCTCCGCCGTCAGCACGGCGTGCCGCCCCTCGCCGAGGACCCGCCCGAGCGCCTCGTCGACCCGGCTCGCGGCCCGGCCGTCGGGGACGACGACGAGGGCTCCGCGCCCGGAGGCGAGCGTGGCTCCGACGGCCCGGGCCAGCTCGTCCGCCCAGTGCGGCCCCGGCAGCGCGTTCCACACCGCCCGCGGCGCCCCGCCGCGCGCGAGGGACTCCAGGAACGCCGGGCCCTGGGCGTACCGGCTCCAGGTGCCCGCCTCCGGCGCCTCCGGCGGCGGCAGCGGTTCCGGCGACGGCTTGGCCTCGGCGCGGGCGCTGCGCGGGGGAACCGCCAGCTGGAGGACGTCGGCCAGGCTTCCCGCGTACCGGTCGGCGACCGCCCGCGCCAGTCCGAGCAGCTCGGCGCTCAGGACGGGCTCGGGCGAGACGACGTCGGCGAGGGCGGCCAGCGCCCCCTTGTAGTCGGACTCGGCCCGGCGCTCGACGAGGAAGCCGTCGATCAGCCGCCCGCCTTCGCGCCGCCCGTCCCGGACCTGGTGCGCCCCGGCCCCGAACCGGACCCGCACCCGGACCCCGGGCCGCGCGACGGCGTCCAGCTCCTCCGGCACGGCGTAGTCGAAGAACTGGTCGAGGTGCAGCACGCCCTTGTTGACCACCACCCGGGCCACGGGCAGCTCCTCGGCCAGCTTGGCTCCCCGCCAGGTGCGCGGCTTGGCCCGCGGGACCTTGGCCTTGCGCACCGTCTCCCGGATGAGCGCGAGCTGCTCGGGCGGCTCACCGGCCGCCCCCTCGGGCTTCTCGTTCTCGCTGCTCACAGCCCCATACCTACCAGACCGCTCGGACAGTCGGACCGGGGCCCGGACGGCCGGAAGCCCGGCCCCCCGTGGGGGAGCCGGGCTTCCAGGGCTCGAGCGTCTCGCCTACAGGCCCGCGGCCGCGCGCAGGGCGTCCACGCGGTCGGTGCGCTCCCAGGTGAAGTCGGGCAGCTCGCGGCCGAAGTGGCCGTACGCCGCCGTCTGGGAGTAGATCGGGCGGAGCAGGTCGAGGTCGCGGATGATCGCGGCCGGACGCAGGTCGAAGACCTCGGCGATGGCCTGCTCGATCTTGTCGGTCTCGATGGTGTTGGTGCCGAAGGTCTCGACGAAGAGACCGACGGGCTCGGCCTTGCCGATGGCGTAGGCGACCTGGACCTCGCAGCGCGAGGCGAGGCCGGCCGCGACGACGTTCTTGGCGACCCAGCGCATGGCGTAGGCGGCCGAGCGGTCGACCTTGGACGGGTCCTTGCCGGAGAAGGCACCGCCGCCGTGACGGGCCATCCCGCCGTACGTGTCGATGATGATCTTGCGGCCGGTGAGGCCGGCGTCCCCCATCGGGCCGCCGATCTCGAAACGGCCGGTCGGGTTCACCAGGAGGCGGTAGCCCTCGGTGTCCAGCTTGATGCCGTCGTCCAGGAGCTGCTTGAGCACGTGCTCGACGACGAACTCGCGGATGTCGGGCGCGAGCAGCGACTCGAGGTCGATGTCGGAGGCGTGCTGCGAGGAGACCACGACGGTGTCGAGACGGACGGCCTTGTCGCCGTCGTACTCGATGGTGACCTGGGTCTTGCCGTCGGGGCGGAGGTACGGGATGGTGCCGTTCTTCCGGACCTCGGTCAGCCGCTTGGAGAGGCGGTGCGCGACGTGGATCGGCAGCGGCATCAGCTCGGGGGTCTCGTCCGAGGCGTAGCCGAACATCAGGCCCTGGTCACCGGCGCCCTGCTTGTCCAGCTCGTCCTCGTCACCCTCGACGCGCTTCTCGTACGCCGTGTCGACGCCCTGCGCGATGTCCGGGGACTGCGACCCGATGGACACCGACACGCCACAGGAGGCGCCGTCGAAGCCCTTCTTCGAGGAGTCGTACCCGATCTCGAGGATCTTGTTCCGCACAAGGGTGGGGATGTCGGCCCACGCCTTGGTGGTCACCTCGCCCGCGACGTGCACGAGGCCGGTGGTGATCAGCGTCTCGACGGCGACGCGGGAGGTGGGGTCCTCGCGGAGAAGCGCGTCGAGAATGGTGTCGCTGATCTGGTCAGCGATCTTGTCGGGGTGACCCTCGGTCACGGACTCCGAGGTGAACAGACGACGGGACACAACGCTCCCTGGGGTTGCAGCGGCTGCTGGCTCAATGCATGGTGCGGACCGGCAGGGGGCTGCGCCCCTCGACGTTCCGAGGCCAGTCTATCGGTCATGGTCGCGTATGGGACCGGGTGTCTCGCAAGGTGGGAGTCCGAACGGGCGTGAAAAGACCCCCTCGGACAGGGGGAATATCCGGCAAGGCCGCCCGGGACGGGTGGTTTCACCGCGTTTCGGTCCGCCATGGCGGTGGTGTCGCGACGCGGGAGTGCGCCCGACAGGTTGCACCGGTTCCGCCGGTTCCGTCCCCGACGCCCGTTCTCGCCTTCCCCGGGAGCGGCCGCTCCCGGCCGGTCAGGCGGGGTACGGCCGGAGGCGGGGTGCCACGAGGTCCCAGACCGTCTCCGCGAGCGCTTCCTTCGGCCCGTACGGTACGGGCGTCTCGGCGCCGTCGGCCGCGAGGACCACGGCCTCGTTCTCCTCGGAGCCGAAGGTCTTGCGCTCCCCCACCTCGTTGACCACCAGCAGGTCGCACCCCTTGCGGCGGAGCTTCTCGCGGCCGTTGGCGAGGACGTCGTCGGTCTCGGCGGCGAAGCCGACCACCACCTGGCCGGGCAGGGCCCGGTCGGCGGAGATCTCGGCGAGGATGTCGGGGTTGCGGACCAGCTCGACGACCGGAGCCTCGACGCCGTCCCGCTTCTTGATCTTGCCGGTGGCGTAGACGGCCGGCCGGAAGTCGGCGACCGCCGCGGCCATGACCACCGCGTCGGCGTCGGCGGCCGCCTTGAGGACGGCCTCACGCAGCTGCACGGCGGTGCCGACGTGCACGACGTCGACGCCGGCCGGGTCGGCGATCCCGGTGTTGGCCTCGACCAGGGTGACCCGGGCACCACGGGCGGCGGCCGCCTTGGCGAGGGCGTAGCCCTGCTTGCCGGAGGAACGGTTGCCCAGGTAGCGGACCGGGTCGAGGGGCTCGCGGGTGCCGCCGGCGCTGACCACCACATGACGTCCGACGAGGTCGGGGGCGGCGGTGCCGCGGGCCAGGATCCGCCGGCAGACCTCGAAGATCTCGGCGGCCTCGGGCAGCCGCCCCTTGCCGGTGTCGACGCCGGTCAGGCGGCCGACGGCGGGCTCGATGACGACCGCGCCGCGGCGGCGCAGCGTGGCGACGTTCTCCTGGGTGGCGGGGTGCTCCCACATCTCGGTGTGCATCGCCGGGGCGAAGACGACCGGACAGCGGGCGGTGAGCAGCGTGTTGGTCAGGAGGTCGTCGGCGAGGCCGTGGGCGGCCTTGGCGAGCATGTCGGCGGTGGCGGGGGCCACGACGACGAGGTCGGCGGCCTGCCCGATCCGTACGTGCGGGACCTCGTGGACGCTCTCCCAGACCTCGGTGGAGACGGGGTTGCCGGAGAGCGCGGACCAGGTGGCGGCGCCCACGAAGTGCAGGGCGGAGTCGGTCGGGACGACGCGGACGTCGTGGCCGGACTCGGTCAGCCGCCGGAGCAGCTCGCACGCCTTGTACGCGGCGATGCCGCCGCTCACCCCCAGGACGACCTTCGGCTTTGCCACCACTGCTGCTCCCCGCACTCGGATGCGTACGTCTCCATGAGACACCACAGGCCCGGCGGATGTTCCGCCGGGCCTGTGGTGACGAGCGTCACGCGCTCGTGTTCGTGCTTACTGCGCCGGGCCCTCGATGGCCTCGGAGGTCAGCAGACCCGCGTTGATCTCACGCAGGGCGATCGAGAGCGGCTTCTCGTGGACGTGGGTGTCCACCAGCGGACCGACGTACTCGAGCAGGCCCTCGCCGAGCTGCGAGTAGTACGCGTTGATCTGACGCGCGCGCTTGGCCGCGTAGATCACGAGGCTGTACTTCGAGTCGGTGGCCTCGAGCAGCTCGTCGATCGGCGGGTTGATGATGCCCTCGGGCGCGGTGATGGAAGAGGACACGCTCTAGCCTTCCGAAGAAACTTCTGGGTGAGCTGATCGGGACGATCAGATCCAGGTGATCAGTGATAGATCAGACAACGTTCATCAAGGCTAGCAGCTCACGCGCCACGTCCTCGACGGAGGTGTTGACCAGGGTGGTGTCGAACTCGGTCTCGGCGGCCAGCTCGACCTTCGCGACCTGGAGCCGGCGCTCGATGACCTCGGGCGACTCGGTGCCGCGGCCGGTGAGCCGGCGGACCAGTTCGTCCCAGCTCGGCGGGGCCAGGAAGACCAGCTGGGAGTCGGTCATCGACTCCTTGACCTGGCGGGCGCCCTGGAGGTCGATCTCCAGGAGCACCGGCTCGCCCGCCTCCAGGCGCTCCAGGACCGCCTGCCGGGGCGTGCCGTAGCGGTTGCCCGCGAACTCGGCCCATTCGAGGAGCTCACCGTTGGCGACCAGCTTGTCGAACTCGTCGTCCGAGACGAAGAAGTACTGGACGCCGTGCTTCTCGCCGGGCCGCGGCTTTCGTGTCGTGGCCGACACCGAGAGCCAGACCTCGGGGTGGACCTTGCGCATATGAGCGACGACCGTGCTCTTGCCGACCCCTGAGGGGCCGGAGAGCACGGTCAGTCGCGGACGAACCTCTGCTGCCATGCAGCGATTATTCCAGCTTCGCGGGGGTGCCGGGGACGGCAGTCCCGGCTCAGGCGCCGGTGCTGCCGAACTCGCGCTCCAGCGAAGCGATCTGGTTGGAACCGAGACCGCGCACGCGACGGCTTTCGGAGATGCCGAGTCGCTCCATGATCTGCTTGGCGCGGACCTTGCCCACGCCCGGCAGGGACTCCAGCAGCGCGGAGACCTTCATCTTGCCGATGACGTCGTTCTCCTGGCCACTCTTGATGACCTCGTGGAGGGAGGCGCCGGAGTGCTTGAGTCGATTCTTGACCTCGGCCCGCTCCCGGCGAGCCGCGGCGGCCTTTTCGAGCGCGGCTGCGCGCTGTTCAGGGGTAAGGGGCGGAAGAGCCACGCCTACGTCACCTCGGATGTCGAACTGTCGGATACGGACCGGTGAGGAACCTAGTCGCCCCACACCAGTGGAGCAACGATCAACGTAGTCTCCGTTGAACGCTGACTCTGCCCCGGAGACTAGCGGCCTATGCCTCTCCAGTCAGCGAGAACAGCGGAAAAGTCCTGGTCAGCATCGACTGACCAGGACTTTCCAGGCATAACGACCGGCTTTTCGGCCAAGTTTTTGTCAAAGGGTGAGACGGCTCCGACCTGCGGATTGGTCAGATGTGCGGTTTCGCGGCCACCGCCTCGCGGATTTCGTCCGCGTACCGCTCCGCCGAGGCCCGCAGGGCGGCGGCGTCCGGGCCCTCCTTGAGGACGCCCCGGCTGACGTTCGGGACGACGTTGCGGACCGCCGCGCCGAAGACGGCGGGGAGGTCGGCCGGGGTCGCGCCCTGGGCTCCGATGCCGGGGGCCAGGAGGGGGCCGTTGATGTCGAGGTCGAAGGAGGAGAGGTCGCCGAGGGTGGCGCCGACGACCGCGCCGAAGGAGCCCATGGGGGTCTCCCCCGCGTTCTCCTCGGCGAGGTGGGCCAGCATGGTCGCCCCGACGCTCCGGCCGTCCTCGCGGACGGCCCGCTGGACCTCGGCGCCCTCCGGGTTGGAGGTGAGGGCCAGCACGAAGAGGCCGGCGCCGTTCTCGCGGGCCAGGTCGACGGCGGGGCGCAGGGAGCCGTACCCCAGGTACGGGGAGACGGTCAGGGCGTCGGAGAAGAGCGGGGAGTCCTTGTGCAGGAAGGTCTCCGCGTAGGCGGCCATCGTGGAGCCGATGTCGCCGCGCTTGGCGTCCATGACGACCAGGGCGCCGGCCGCCCGCAGGTCGGCGACGGCCCGCTCCAGGACGGCGATGCCGCGCGAGCCGAAGCGCTCGAAGAAGGCGGCCTGGGGCTTGAAGACCGCCACCTGTCCGGCGAGCGCCTCGACGACGGTGCGGGTGAAGGTCTCCAGGCCCGTGACGTCGTCGCCGAGGCCCCAGGACGCCAGCAGGGAGGCGTGCGGGTCGATGCCGACGCAGAGCGGTCCGCGCTCGTCCATCGCGGCGCGCAGGCGGGTACCGAAGGAGAGGGTCACGAGGTGGCCTTTCGGGTGTCGGCGCCGACGGCCTCGGCGAGGGTCGCGTACGGGCTGGCCGCGAGGCGCGCGGCGAGGCCCTTGTGGATCGCGCGGGCGTAGAACGGCCCTTCGTAGATGAAGGCGCTGTACCCCTGGATCAGCGTGGCTCCGGCCAGGATCCGCTGCCAGGCGTCCTCGGCGTTCTCGATGCCGCCGACGCCGACGAGGACGATCCGGTCGCCCACGCGCGCGTGGAGGCGGCGCAGGACGGCCAGGGAGCGCTCCTTGACCGGGGCGCCGGAGAGTCCGCCCGTCTCCTTCACCAGGGCGGGCTCCGACCGCAGACCGAGTCCCTCGCGGGCGATGGTCGTGTTGGTGGCGATGATGCCGTCGAGGCCGAGCTCCAGGGCCAGGTCGGCGACGGCGTCGATGTCGTCGTCGGCGAGGTCGGGGGCGATCTTGACCAGGAGGGGGACCCGGCGGTCGGTGACCGTGCGGTCGGCAGCCTCCCGTACGGCCGTGAGCAGGGGGCGCAGGGACTCGGTGGCCTGGAGGTTGCGCAGCCCGGGGGTGTTGGGCGAGGAGACGTTCACGACGAGGTAGTCGGCGTGCGCGGCGAGGCGCTCGGTCGACTTCACGTAGTCGGCGGCGGCCTCGGCCTCGGGGACGACCTTGGTCTTGCCGATGTTGACGCCGACGACGGTCCTGAAGACCGGCACGCGCGCGTGGAGCCGGGCGGCGACGGCGGCGGAGCCTTCGTTGTTGAAGCCCATGCGGTTGATCAGGGCGCGGTCCTGGACCAGCCGGAAGAGGCGCTTCTTGGGGTTGCCGGGCTGGGGTTCGCCGGTGACGGTGCCGATCTCGACGTGGTCGAAGCCGAGCATCGCCATGCCGTCGATCGCGACGGCGTTCTTGTCGAAGCCGGCGGCGAGGCCGAAGGGGCCGTGCATGCGCAGTCCGAGGGCCTCGGTGCGCAGCTCCTCGTGGCGGGGCGCGAGGGCCGCGGCGACGAAGGTGCGCAGGACCGGGACCCGGGCGGCGAGGCGGATCCAGCGGAAGGCCAGGTAGTGGGCCTCCTCCGGGTCCATGCGCTTGAAGACGAGGTGGAAGAAGAACTTGTACATGGAGGTGTCCTCACCAAGAGGGGGACACCGTTTCCGGTGTCCCCCTCGTGGCTGCTAGTCGCGGGCCGCGGTCAGATGCGCCGCGTGTTCCTGGAGTGAGCGGACGCCCACGTCGCCGTGGCCGAGCGCCTCGATGCCCTGGACCGCCGCGGCGAGCGCCTGGACGGTGGTGAGGCACGGGACGCTGCGCGCGACCGCCGCCGTACGGATCTCGTAGCCGTCGAGGCGGCCGCCGGTGCCGTAGGGGGTGTTGACGATGAGGTCGACCTGACCGTCGTGGATGAGCTGGACGATCGTCTTCTCGCCGCCGGGGCCCTCGCCCTCGCTGAGCTTGCGCACGACGGTGGCGTTGATGCCGTTGCGCTTGAGGACCTCGGCCGTGCCGGAGGTGGCGAGCAGTTCGAAGCCGTGGGCGACGAGCTCGCGCGCCGGGAAGATCATCGAGCGCTTGTCGCGGTTGGCGACGGAGATGAACGCGCGGCCCTTGGTGGGCAGCGGGCCGTAGGCGCCGGCCTGCGACTTGGCGTAGGCCGTGCCGAAGACGGAGTCGATGCCCATGACCTCGCCGGTGGAGCGCATCTCCGGGCCGAGGATGGTGTCCACGCCGCGGCCCTGGATGTCGCGGAAGCGCGACCACGGCATCACGGCCTCCTTGACGGAGATCGGCGCGTCGAGCGGCAGGGTGCCGCCGTCGCCGGTCTTGGGCAGCAGGCCCTCCGCGCGCAGCTCGGCGATGGTGGCGCCGAGCGAGATGCGGGCGGCGGCCTTGGCCAGCGGCACGGCGGTCGCCTTCGAGGTGAAGGGGACGGTCCGCGAGGCGCGGGGGTTGGCCTCGAGGACGTACAGGATGTCGCCGGCCATGGCGAACTGGATGTTGATCAGTCCGCGCACGCCGACGCCCTTGGCGATCGCCTCGGTGGAGGCGCGCAGGCGCTTGATGTCGAAGCCGCCGAGCGTGATCGGGGGCAGGGCGCAGGCCGAGTCGCCGGAGTGGATGCCGGCCTCCTCGATGTGCTCCATGACGCCGCCGAGGTAGAGCTCGGTGCCGTCGTAGAGGGCGTCGACGTCGATCTCGATGGCGTCGTCGAGGAAGCGGTCGACCAGGACCGGCCGGGTGGGGCTGATCTCGGTGGACTCGGCGATGTACGCCTCCAGGCGGGCCTCGTCGTAGACGATCTCCATGCCGCGGCCGCCGAGGACGTACGACGGGCGTACGAGGACGGGGTAGCCGATCTCGTCGGCGATGGCCTTGGCGCCGGCGAAGGTGGTCGCTGTGCCGTGCTTCGGGGCGGGGAGTCCGGCCTCGGCGAGGACCCGGCCGAAGGCGCCGCGGTCCTCGGCGGCGTGGATGGCCTCCGGGGAGGTGCCGACGACCGGCACGCCGTTGTCCTTGAGCGCCTGGGAGAGGCCCAGCGGGGTCTGGCCGCCGAGCTGGACGACGACGCCGGCGACGGGGCCGGCGAGCGTCTCGGCGTGGACGATCTCCAGGACGTCCTCCAGGGTGAGCGGCTCGAAGTAGAGCCGGTCGGAGGTGTCGTAGTCGGTGGAGACGGTCTCGGGGTTGCAGTTGACCATCACGGTCTCGTAGCCCGCGTCGCTGAGCGCGAAGGAGGCGTGGACGCAGGAGTAGTCGAACTCGATGCCCTGGCCGATGCGGTTCGGGCCGGAGCCCAGGATGATCACGGCGGGCTTCTCGCGCGGCGCGACCTCGCTCTCCTCGTCGTACGAGGAGTAGAAGTACGGCGTCTTGGCGGCGAACTCGGCGGCGCAGGTGTCGACCGTCTTGTAGACGGGGCGGACACCGAGGGCGTGCCGGACCTCGCGGACGACGTCCTCGCGCAGGCCGCGGATCTCGGCGATCTGGGCGTCGGAGAAGCCGTGGCGCTTGGCCTCGGCGAGGAGCTCGGGGTGGAGCTTCTCGGCGGCGGTCAGCTCGTCGGCGATCTCCTTGACGAGGAAGAGCTGGTCGACGAACCAGGGGTCGATCTTCGTGGCGTCGAAGACCTCCTCCGGGGTGGCGCCGGCGCGAATGGCCTGCATGACGGTGTTGATGCGGCCGTCGGTGGGCCGGACCGCCTCGCGCAGCAGCTCGGCCTTGTCGCCGGGCTCGCCGACGAAGGTGAACTGCGAGCCCTTCTTCTCCAGGGAGCGCAGGGCCTTCTGGAGGGCCTCGGTGAAGTTGCGGCCGATGGCCATGGCCTCGCCGACCGACTTCATGGTCGTGGTGAGCGTGGAGTCGGCCTGCGGGAACTTCTCGAAGGCGAAGCGCGGGGCCTTGACGACGACGTAGTCGAGCGTGGGCTCGAAGGAGGCCGGGGTCTTCTCCGTGATGTCGTTGGGGATCTCGTCCAGCGTGTAGCCGACGGCGAGACGCGCGGCGATCTTCGCGATCGGGAAGCCGGTCGCCTTGGAGGCGAGGGCGGAGGAGCGCGAGACGCGGGGGTTCATCTCGATGACGATGATCCGGCCGTCGTCCGGGTTGACCGCGAACTGGATGTTGCAGCCGCCGGTGTCGACGCCGACCTCGCGGATGATGGCGATGCCGATGTCCCGCAGCCGCTGGTACTCGCGGTCGGTGAGGGTCATCGCCGGGGCGACCGTGATCGAGTCGCCGGTGTGGACGCCCATGGGGTCGAAGTTCTCGATGGAGCAGACGACCACGACGTTGTCGTTCTTGTCGCGCATCAGCTCCAGCTCGTACTCCTTCCAGCCGAGGATGGACTCCTCCAGGAGCACCTCGGTGGTCGGGGAGAGCGTCAGGCCCTGGCCGGCGATGCGGCGCAGCTCGTCCTCGTCGTGGGCGAAGCCGGAGCCGGCGCCGCCCATCGTGAAGGAGGGGCGGACGACGACGGGGTAGCCGCCGAGCGTCTCGACACCCTGGAGGACGTCGTCCATGGAGTGGCAGATGACCGAGCGGGCGGACTCGCCGTAGCCGATCTTGGCTTTGACGGCCTCGACGACGCCCTTGAAGAGGTCGCGGTCCTCGCCCTTGTGGATGGCCTCGACGTTGGCGCCGATGAGCTCGACGCCGTACTTCTCCAGGACGCCCTGCTCGTGCATGGAGATCGCGGTGTTGAGCGCGGTCTGGCCGCCGAGGGTGGGCAGGAGGGCGTCGGGGCGCTCCTTGGCGATGATCTTCTCGACGAACTCGGGCGTGATCGGCTCGACGTAGGTGGCGTCGGCGATCTCCGGGTCGGTCATGATCGTGGCCGGGTTGGAGTTGACCAGGATCACCCGCAGGCCCTCGGCCTTGAGGATGCGGCAGGCCTGGGTGCCGGAGTAGTCGAACTCGGCGGCCTGGCCGATGACGATCGGGCCGGAGCCGATGACCAGGACGGACTGGATATCGGTGCGCTTAGGCACGCTCGGCCTCCATCAGGGATACGAAACGGTCGAAGAGGTACGCGGCGTCGTGCGGGCCCGCGGCCGCCTCGGGGTGGTACTGGACGCTGAAGGCCGGCCGGTCGAGCAGCTGGAGGCCCTCGACGACCTGGTCGTTCAGGCAGACGTGGGAGACCTCGGCGCGCCCGAAGGGGGTGTCCGAGACCTTGTCGAGGGGGGCGTCGACGGCGAAGCCGTGGTTGTGCGCGGTGACCTCGACCTTGCCGGTCGTACGGTCCTGCACCGGCTGGTTGATGCCGCGGTGGCCGTACTTCAGCTTGTAGGTGCCGAAGCCGAGCGCGCGGCCCAGGATCTGGTTGCCGAAGCAGATGCCGAAGAGCGGGGTCCTGCGCTCGAGGACGCCCTGCATGACGGAGACGGGGCCGTCGGCGGTGGCCGGGTCGCCGGGGCCGTTGGAGAAGAACACGCCGTCCGGCTCGACCGCGTAGACGTCCTCGACGGTGGCGGTGGCGGGCAGCACGTGGACCTCGATGCCGCGCTCCGCCATCCGGTGCGGGGTCATGCCCTTGATGCCGAGGTCGACGGCGGCGACGGTGAACTTCTTCTCACCGATGGCGGGGACGACGTACGTCTCCTTGGTGGCGACCTCCGCGGAGAGGTTCGCGCCCTTCATCTGCGGGGCTTCCTTGACGCGGGCCAGCAGGGCCTCGTCGCGGACGCCCGTCCAGGCGTCGCCGGAGAAGATGCCGACGCGCATGGCGCCGCGCTCGCGCAGGTGGCGGGTGAGGGCGCGGGTGTCGATGCCGGAGATGCCGACGACGCCCTGGGCCGCGAGCTCCTCGTCGAGCGAGCGCCGGGCCCGCCAGTTGGAGGAGACGCGGGCGGGGTCACGGACGACGTAGCCGGCGACCCAGATCTTCGCGGACTCGGGGTCCTCGTCGTTGACGCCGGTGTTGCCGACGTGCGGGGCGGTCATCACGACGACCTGACGGTGGTACGACGGGTCGGTGAGCGTCTCCTGGTAGCCGGTCATGCCGGTGGAGAACACGGCCTCGCCGAAGGTCTCCCCCACGGCCCCGTAGGCGCGGCCGCGGAAGACGCGGCCGTCCTCCAGGACGAGTACGGCGGGAAGCGACCCCTTCCGCTGCGAGGCCGTCCCCGGATTGGAGGTTGTCATCGTGCGGTGCCTTCCGTCGGAGTGGTGCTGTTCTTCGCGTGCATGGAATTGACGGCCTCGACCCAGGCGGTGTGCTCCGCCGCGCGGTCGGACCGGAAGCCCGAGTCCAGGAGCTGATCGCCGTGCGCCCAGGTCACGATCAGCAGCCCTCCCTCGGCGAGGACCTTGCCGGCGATGCCCTTGTCGAGCCGGGCCTCGCGCAGCTGCTCGGCGGGGACGAAGAAGTCGGTCGCCCCGGGGCGTACGACTTCCAGGCCCGCGTCGGTCAGCGTGAGCTCGACCCTGCTGCGGGTGCCCAGGCCGTGCGCGACGATCCGGTCGAGCCACTGCCCGGCGGTCGTCGAGCCGTGGTAGCGGCCGGTCATGCTCAGTTTCGCCTCACCCGGCGTCCGGGGCATTCCCGGCAGCTCCGGCAGGTCCGACTGGAGGCTGCCGCGCCACTTCCATCCCTGGCGCATCAGCCAGTAGACGAAGGCGACGAACAGCGCCAGGCCGACCAGCCAGCCGATGCGTCCGGCCCAGTTGGTGACCTCCGCCGATTTCTCCCCGGCGGCCAGGATGATCAGAGATGTCACGCCAGCTTCCCGTCCACGAGCGTCGCCCGGCCCCGCAGGAAGGTGTGGGTGACGCGTCCCGGCAGCTCGCGGCCCTCGTAGGGGGTGTTGCGGCTGCGGGAGGCGAAGCCCGCGGGGTCCACGGCTCCACGGTATGCCGGATCGACCAGGGTCAGGTTGGCGGGCTCACCTGCCGAGACGGGGCGTCCGTGGCCCTCGGCCCGGCCGATCCGCGCGGGCGTGACGGACATGCGGTCGGCCACGCCGGCCCAGTCGAGCAGCCCGGTCTCCACCATCGTCTGCTGGACGACGGAGAGCGCGGTCTCCAGGCCGACCATGCCCATGGCGGCCGCGGCCCACTCGCAGTCCTTGTCCTCGTGCGGGTGCGGGGCGTGGTCGGTGGCGACGATGTCGATGGTGCCGTCGGCCAGGGCCTCGCGCAGCGCCATCACGTCACGCTCGGTGCGCAGCGGCGGGTTGACCTTGTACACGGGGTTGTAGGTGCGGACCAGCTCGTCGGTCAGCAGCAGGTGGTGCGGGGTGACCTCGGCGGTGACGTCGATGCCGCGGGACTTGGCCCAGCGGACGATCTCGACCGAGCCGGCGGTGGAGAGGTGGCAGATGTGGACGCGGGAGCCGACGTGCTCGGCGAGGAGGACGTCGCGGGCGATGATCGACTCCTCGGCCACGGCCGGCCAGCCGCCGAGACCCAGCTCGGCGGAGACGACGCCCTCGTTCATCTGGGCGCCCTCGGTGAGGCGGGGCTCCTGGGCGTGCTGCGCGACGACGCCGCCGAAGGCCTTCACGTACTCCAGCGCGCGGCGCATGATCACGGCGTCGTCGACGCACTTGCCGTCGTCGGAGAAGACGGTGACGCCGGCGGCGGAGTCGTGCATGGCGCCCAGCTCGGCGAGCTTCTTGCCCTCGAGGCCGACGGTGACGGCGCCGATGGGCTGCACGTCGCAGTAGCCGGACTCCTTGCCGAGGCGGTAGACCTGCTCGACGACGCCGGCGGTGTCGGCGACGGGGAAGGTGTTGGCCATGGCGAAGACGGCGGTGTAGCCGCCGGAGGCGGCGGCCCGGGTGCCGGTGAGGACGGTCTCGGAGTCCTCACGGCCGGGCTCGCGCAGGTGGGTGTGGAGGTCGACCAGGCCGGGCAGCAGGACGCGGCCCTCGGCCTCGACGACCGTGGCACCCTCGGCGGACAGGCCGGTGCCGACGGCGGCGATGCTCTCGCCCTCGATGAGGACGTCCTGGGCCTCGCCGCCAAGCACCTGCGCACCGCGGATAAGGATCTTGCTCATGGTTACTTGGTCTCCTCGGTACGGTGGTGGGTGACGGCGGGCTCGTTGCCGCCCAGGAGCAGGTAGAGGACCGCCATCCGGATGGAGACGCCGTTGGCGACCTGCTCGATGACCGTGCAGCGGTCGGAGTCGGCGACCTCCGCGGTGATCTCCATGCCCCGGACCATCGGGCCGGGGTGCATGACGACGGCGTGCTCGGGCATCCTCGCCATCCGGTCGCCGTCGAGTCCGTACCGGCGCGAGTACTCGCGCTCGGTCGGGAAGAAGGCGGCGTTCATCCGCTCGCGCTGCACACGGAGCATCATCACGGCGTCGGACTTCGGCAGCACGCTGTCGAGGTCGTAGCTGATGTCGCAGGGCCAGGCCTCGACGCCGACGGGGACGAGGGTGGGAGGGGCGACCAGGGTGACCTCGGCGCCGAGGGTGTGCAGCAGGTCGACGTTGGAGCGGGCGACCCGGCTGTGCAGGATGTCGCCGACCAGCGTCACCCGCTTGCCCGCGAGGTCCTGGCCGAGGCCGGCGTCGCGGCCGACGAGGCGGCGGCGCAGGGTGAAGGCGTCCAGCAGGGCCTGGGTGGGGTGCTGGTGGGTGCCGTCCCCGGCGTTGATGACGGGGGCGTCGATCCAGCCGGAGGTGGCGAGACGGTAGGGGGCGCCGGAGGCGCTGTGCCGGATGACGACCGCGTCGACGCCCATGGCCTCCAGGGTCTGGGCGGTGTCCTTGAGGGACTCCCCCTTGGAGACGCTGGAGCCCTTGGCGGCGAAGTTGATGACGTCCGCGGAGAGGCGCTTCTCGGCGGCCTCGAAGGAGATCCGGGTGCGGGTGGAGTCCTCGAAGAAGAGGTTGCAGATCGTACGGCCGCGCAGCGCGGGCAGCTTCTTGATCGGCCGGTCGGCCACCCGGGCCATCTCCTCGGCGGTGTCGAGGATGAGGACGGCGTCGTCGCGGGTGAGGTCGGCGGCCGAGATGAGGTGACGCATCATCGGGGGTTCGCTCCGTGTGGTGGCGAGTGTGAGGGCGTGCGGGCACGCAGGGGCGTGCCCTGGACCCGTCGGGGTGCCGGTACGGCTAGGAGGCGGGCTTGCCACCGAGCAGGACGGTGTCGCGACCGTCCTCCTCGGCGAGCTGCACCTTGACCGTCTCCCGCAGCGACGTGGGGATGTTCTTGCCGACGTAGTCGGCACGGATCGGGAGTTCGCGGTGGCCGCGGTCGACGAGGACCGCGAGCTGGACGGCGCGGGGGCGGCCGAGGTCGCCGAGCGCGTCGAGCGCGGCGCGGATGGTGCGGCCGGAGAAGAGCACGTCGTCGACCAGGACGACCAGGCGGTCGTCGATGCCGTCGGCGGGGATGTCGGTGCGCCCGATGGCCCGGGCGGGCTTCATCCGCAGGTCGTCGCGGTACATCGTGATGTCGAGGGAGCCGACCGGGATCTTCCGCCCGGTGATCTCCGCGAGCTTGTCGGCCAGCCGGCGGGCGAGGAACACGCCGCGCGTGGGGATGCCGAGGAGCACCACGTCGTCGGCGCCCTTGGCGCGCTCGACGATCTCGTGGGCGATGCGGGTCAGTACCCGCGCGATGTCGGGGCCCTCGAGAACAGGGCGTGCGGCATCGGTGTGCTGCTGTGCGTCCATATGAAACGGACCTCCTTCTCCGCCTCACGGGACGGTTCTTAAAGGACGTCGGAATTGCGCCTTCGACTGTAGCAGGGGCGGGCGACGGCCCTGCTCACACCCCCGCCGCCGCTCCGGCGCCGTCGCCCGGGAGGGGTCGGTACGGACCATTCGGCTTGACGGAGACAAGTAACGCTGCGTAACCTCACAGTGAGTTACCAGCCACGCGGCGGAGCCGCACGTTGTCACAGCGTCCGGGGAGCTATATGTCCAGCGAATACGCAAAGCAGCTCGGGGCCAAGCTCCGTGCCATCCGCACCCAGCAGGGCCTTTCCCTCCACGGTGTGGAAGAGAAGTCCCAGGGCCGCTGGAAGGCCGTCGTGGTCGGCTCGTACGAGCGCGGCGACCGCGCGGTGACGGTTCAGCGCCTCGCCGAGCTGGCGGACTTCTACGGCGTCCCGGTGCAGGAGCTCCTGCCCGGCACGACCCCCGGCGGTGCCGCCGAGCCGCCGCCGAAGCTGGTCCTGGACCTGGAGCGCCTGGCCCACGTCCCGCAGGAGAAGGCCGGCCCGCTCCAGCGTTACGCGGCGACGATCCAGTCCCAGCGCGGGGACTACAACGGCA
Source organism: Streptomyces sp. NPDC036822 (assembly GCF_055609145.1). Taxonomy (NCBI): domain Bacteria; kingdom Bacillati; phylum Actinomycetota; class Actinomycetes; order Kitasatosporales; family Streptomycetaceae; genus Streptomyces; species Streptomyces sp. NPDC036822. The sequence continues at coordinate 6,283 of NZ_JBVJPY010000018.1, read as the reverse complement.
AGGTGCTGTCGATCCGCCAGGACGACCTGCGCACCCTCGCCGTGATCTACGACCAGTCGCCCTCGGTGCTGACCGAGCAGCTGATCAGCTGGGGCGTCCTGGACGCGGACGCGCGCCGTGCGGTCGCTCACGAGGACAGCTGATACTCACCCGCTGAACGACTCAGCAGAAACGTTGCCGCCGGGGTGGCGGAAGGCCTTCGGGTCCTCCGCCACGCCGGCGGTTTCGTCGTCTCCGGGCGCCCGCGTACGCCCCTGAGCGCCGTCGCGCGGCGGCGTGCGCCGTCACGGGGCATCGGACGCGGTCGCGCGCGGCCTGCGGGTCTGTGGACGGGGGAACGGGAAGCGGGGGGGCGCGCACGGCCTGCGGGTCCGTGGGCGGGGTTGCGGCAGCCTCGGGCGCCGTCGTACGCGCCCCGCGCCCCTGTGCGCGGTGTGCGGGGCCCTACGGCGTCGTGCGGTCCACGTACGGGCCGTACGACCCCGTCGGCCCGTCGTACGGCTCGAAGCGCGCTCGCACGTGCTCGTACGGCGGAGGGGCATCACGGACGGCGACAAGGCCCCAGAGGGCGCGCACGCCGAAGGGGCCCGCGGCAGTGCGTGCCACGGACCCCTTCGACTGCCGGGAGGGCGCCTCGTTCAGGCGTCCCGGCGCAGGCGCGGCTTCAGGTCCTTGAAGCGGGCCAGCAGGCCGTTGACGAAGGTCGGCGACTCGTCGGTGGAGAACTCCTTGGCGAGCTGCACCGCCTCGTCGATCGCCACGGCGTCCGGAGTCTCGTCCAGCCAGATCAGCTCGTACGCACCAAGGCGCACGATGTTCCGGTCGGCGACCGGCATCCGGTCCAGGTCCCAGTCCACCGCGTAGGTCGCGATGAGCTCGTCGATGCGGGCCACGTGGTCCGCGTACCCCTCGACCAGCTGCATCGTGAACTCGCTGACCGCCGCCTGGCGGTCGTCGGACCGGGCGTGCCGGACCCAGTCCGCGAGGACCTGCTGCACGGAGGCCCCGCGCTGGTCGGCCTCGAAGAGGATCTGGAAGGCGCGCTTACGGGCGTTGCTGCGGGCAGCCACGGTTAGCTGTTCACCCGGCCGAGGTAGTCGCTCGTGCGGGTGTCGACCTTGATCTTCTCACCGGTGGTGATGAAGAGCGGGACCTGGATCTCGTGGCCGGTCTCCAGCGTCGCCGGCTTGGTGCCGCCGGTGGAGCGGTCGCCCTGGACGCCCGGGTCGGTGTGCTGGATGGTCAGCTCGACGGCGGCGGGCAGCTCGACGTAGAGCACCGCGCCCTCGTGCTGCGCGACCGAGGCGGTGAAGCCCTCGATCAGGAAGTTGGCGGCGTCGCCGACGGCCTTGCGCTCGACCATCAGCTGGTCGTACGTCTGCATGTCCATGAAGACGAAGTAGTCGCCGTCCATGTACGAGAACTGCATGTCACGGCGGTCGATGGTGGCCGTCTCGACCTTCACACCGGCGTTGAAGGTCTTGTCGACGACCTTGCCGGAGAGCACGTTCTTGAGCTTGGTGCGCACGAAGGCCGGGCCCTTGCCGGGCTTGACGTGCTGGAACTCGACGACGGACCAGAGCTGGTCCCCGTCGAGCTTGAGCACCATGCCGTTCTTGAGGTCGTTCGTGGAAGCCACGGTTGCGGAATCTCCTGGACTGACGTGGGACCACGGAGGCGTACGCGCCCTAGAGCGCGAGCAGCTCCTTGGTCGTGATGGTGAGTAGCTCGGGTCCGCCGTCCGCCTCCTGGCGCACGACGAGCGTGTCATCGATCCGGACTCCGCCCCGGCCCGGGAGGTGGACCCCCGGTTCGACGGTGACCGGCACACAAGCGTCCAGTTTACCCATGGCCGCGGGTGCGATCTGCGGGTCCTCGTCGATTTCCAGGCCGACCCCGTGCCCGGTGAGCGCGGGAACGGCCTCCGCGAGGCCCGCCCCGTCCAGGATCTGACGGGCCGCTCGGTCCACGTCGCGGTACTCGGCGCCCGGCGCGAGCGACTCCCGTCCGGCCCGCTGAGCGGCGAAGACAAGGTCGTAGAGCTCGATCTGCCAGTCCGCAGGAGTCGTCCCGATGACGAACGTGCGCCCGATCTCGCAACGGTACCCGCGGTAGTTGGCGCCGAGGCAGACCGACAGGAAATCGCCCTCCTCGACCCGGCGGTCGGTGGGCCGGTGCCCGCTCCGGCCGGAGTTCGGGCCGGTGGCCACGGAGGTCGGGAAGGCCGCGCCGTCCGCGCCGTGGTCGACCAGCCGCCGCTCCAGCTCCAGGGCGAGATGGCGCTCGGTCCTGCCGACCAGGATGGACTCGAGGAGCTCGCCGAGGGCCTGGTCGGCGATCTCGGCGGCGATCCGCAGACAGGTGATCTCGTCCTCGTCCTTGACGATCCGCAGCTGCTCCACCGCCCCGCGCAGGTCCGCCAGCCGCAGCCGGGGCGCCATCGAGCCCATGGCCCGGTGGCGGGCCACGGTCAGGTGGTGTTCCTCGACGGCGAGGGCGTCGGCGCCGGCCTGGCCGGCGATGCCGACGGCCGTGACGGCCGGATCACCGCCGCCGGTGGGCAGGACCTTCTGCCGGAGCGCCTCGTCCAGCCGTCCGTCGGCCGGATCGCCGCCGGGCGGTACGGGGCAGAGCAGCACGTCCTCGTCCGGACCGACCAGCAGGACGGCACCGGGGGGCGAGGCGCCCGCGAGATAGCGGACGTTGGCGGGGCGGGAGACCAGGGCCGCCGGGCTGCCCGCCGCCGCGCACCGGTCGCGCAGCCGCACGCGGCGGTCCGCATACACCTGTGACATGTTCCGAGCCTACGAGGGGCCGGGCGTCCTGGCCTGCTCAGCGCCGCCGACCGGAGCAACGGCGTGCACTTCGGGCCATCGCCGCCCGTCGCCCGCCCGGCTACCAGGCGGGCGGGCTGGCTATGGAGCGGGCGAGGACCTCGTCGAGGACCCGCGCCGTGGTCTCCACGTCGTACTTGGAGTTGTCGATGATCGGCAGGCCGGAGCCGTACCAGCCGGCCATCCTGCCGTGGATGGAGGCGACCTCCTCGTCCGACAGGCGCCGGTTGCCGCTGCGCTCGGCGTTGCGCTCCAGGACGATCTCCAGCCCGGGCAGGAGGACCACGGGGAGCAGTCCCGGGCCGACGTGGCGCTTCCAGCCGCCGAGGCCGACGACGGGCCGGTCGGGGAAGACGGCGTCGTCGAGGATGCAGGAGATGCCGTTGGCGAGGAAGTTCCGGGCGGCGAAGCCGCAGGTGCGGCGGGCGAGCCGGTACTGCGCCTCGGAGTGCTCGTTCCAGCCCGACTGCGGGTCGGCGAAGCCGGAGCAGACCCATTCCCGGACGTCGTCGAGGCTGATGTGCGCGGTGGGGACGCGGCGTCGCTGGGCCCAGTGGCGCGCGACGGTCGTCTTGCCCGCGCCGGCGGGACCGATCAGCAGGACGGCGAGGGTCGCCGTGCCGGTGCCGGGCTCGGCGTGCAGCGCCGCGGGCAGCGGGACCGGCGGCAGCTGGACGTGCGCGGTGGTGTCCCGGGGCGGGCCGACGGGGGCGGAGGCCGAGTGGGGCGCGCCCGGATGCGGCGGGCCGGGGTGCTGCGCGCCCGGATGCGGCGGGCCGGAGTGCTGCGGGCCGGGCGCCTGGGGCATGCCGCCGCCCCAGCCGGGTGCGGGCAGACCCGGAGGCGGTCCCTGCGGCAGGGGGTGATGGCCCTGCGGCGCGGGCTGTGGAGGTGCGCCCTGCGGGCGGGCCGGGTGCGGGGGCGGTGCCTGCGGTCCGCCATGGGCCAGTGCCGGGGGCGGGGCCTGGTGGCCGCCCTGGGCCGCCGTCCACCCCGACTGCTCGTGCGGTGGCAACGGAGCCCCCACTGCGTGCTGCATCCGGTGCCACTCCGTCTCGTACGGCCGATACTTCCGGGAACGTTACCGCCCCCGGTCCCCGCAGGGGGAACGGCCGGGGGCGGTCGGCAGTGCCCTGTCAGCCGGTCGATTCCTCGGCGAGGGCGCGCAGGGCGAGCCGGTAGGAGCCGATGCCGAATCCGGCGATGGTCCCGCTCGCGACCGCGGCGACGACCGAGGTGTGGCGGAACTCCTCCCTGGTGTACGGGTTCGAGATGTGCACCTCGATGAGCGGGGCGGTCCGCTGGGCGGCCGCGTCGCGCATTCCGTACGAGTAGTGCGTGAAGGCGCCGGGGTTGAGAACGACCGGAATCGAACCGTCGGCCGCCTCGTGCAGCCAGCGGATCATCTCTCCCTCGTCGTTGGTCTCCCTGACCTCCACGTCGAAGCCCAGCTCGGCGCCGAGGGCCCGGCAGGACTCCGTGAGGCCCTTGTAGGACGTGGCGCCGTAGATGTCGGGCTCGCGGGAGCCGAGCCTGCCGAGGTTCGGGCCGTTGAGCACCAGCACGGGACGCAGCTCGCTCACGCGGACACCTCGCCGTAGGCCGCGACGAGCACCGCCGGGTCGGGTCCCTCCAGGACGGTCGGCTTGCCGAGTCCGTCGAGGACGATGAAGCGCAGCAGGTCGCCGCGGGACTTCTTGTCGACCTTCATGGTGTCGAGCAGCTTGGGCCACTGGTCCCCGCGGTAGGTCAGCGGCAGGCCGACCGATTCCAGGACGGCGCGGTGGCGGTCGGCGGTGGCGTCGTCGAGCCGTCCGGCGAGCCGGCCGAGTTCGGCGGCGAAGACCATGCCGACGGAGACGGCGGCGCCGTGGCGCCATGTGTAGCGCTCGTTCTTCTCGATCGCGTGGGCCAGGGTGTGGCCGTAGTTGAGGATCTCGCGCCGCCCCGACTCCTTGAGGTCGCCGGAGACGACCTCGGCCTTGACCCGGATCGACCGGACGATCAGCTCGGCGGTGTGCGGTCCTGCGGGCGTACGGGCCGCCTGCGGGTCCTCCTCGATCAGGTCGAGGATGGCCGGGTCGGCGATGAACCCGGCCTTGATGATCTCCGCCAGGCCGCTGACGTAGTCGTTGACCGGGAGCGAGTCCAGCGCGGCCAGGTCGCAGAGCACTCCGGCGGGCGGGTGGAAGGCTCCGACGAGGTTCTTGCCCTCGGCGGTGTTGATGCCGGTCTTGCCACCCACGGCCGCGTCGACCATGGCGAGGACCGTGGTGGGGACGGCGATCCAGCGCACGCCCCGCAGCCAGCTCGCCGCGACGAAACCGGCCAGGTCGGTGGTCGCGCCGCCGCCCACGCCCACGATGACGTCGGTGCGGGTGAAGCCGGTCTGTCCGAGCGCCTTCCAGCAGTAGGCCGCGACCTCGACGGTCTTGGCCTCCTCGGCGTTCGGCACCTGGATGGCGACGGCTTCGTAGCCCTGGCCGGCGAGGTCGGCGCGCAGCGCCTCGCCCGTCTCGGCGAGCGCCTCGGGGTGGATCACGGCGACGCGCTTGGCCTTGTCGCCGATGAGGGCGGGAAGCTCGGCGAGCAGCTGCCGCCCGACCAGCACCTCGTACGGATCCGTGCCCGCCGAGCCGCCGACGTGGATACGGGTCACTTCCTGGTCCGTCATACGTCCTTCAGCTCCAGTGCGTCGAGGACCGCGCTCGCGACCTCTTCGGGGGTGCGGTCGTCCGTGGCCACGACGACCCGTGCTACTTCGGTGTAGAGGTGGCGGCGCGCCTCCATCAGCTCGCGCCACTGGCGGCGCGGGTTGACGGCGAGCAGCGGCCGCGCGGTGTTGAGACCGACGCGGCGGACCGCCTCCTCGACGTCCATCGAGAGATAGGCGACGGGCAGCCCGGTGAGGAGGGCGCGGGTGCCGGCGTCGAGGACGGCGCCGCCGCCGAGCGCGAGGACGCCCTCGTGCTCGGCGACCGCGGTCCGTACGGCGTCCCGTTCCAGGGCGCGGAAGTGCTCCTCGCCGTCCTCGATGAAGATGTCCGAGATCTCGCGGCCCTGGGCGGCGACGATGTCGGCGTCGGTGTCGCGGTAGGGCGCGTCGAGCAGCTCGGCCAGGAGCGCTCCCACCGTGGACTTGCCCGAGCCCATCGGCCCGACCAGGACGACCAGGGGTCCGGTCACCGGATCTGGAGGTTGTCGAGGTAGGAGCGGACGTTGCGGCGGGTCTCGGTCACGCTGTCGCCGCCGAACTTCTCGACGACGGCGTCGGCGAGGACGAGCGCGACCATGGCCTCGGCGACGATGCCGGCGGCCGGGACCGCGCAGACGTCGGAGCGCTGGTGGTGCGCCTGGGTCGCCTCGCCCGTGACGACGTCCACGGTGGCCAGAGCACGCGGGACGGTGGCGATCGGCTTCATCGCGGCCCGCACCCGCAGCAGTTCACC
>NZ_JBVJPY010000017.1:0-127430 GCF_055609145.1 Streptomyces sp. NPDC036822 | reverse complement strand
GACCCGTGAACGTCTCCACCCACAACGCCTCAGCCCTCAACACCCCGCCCATACAGGGGAAATACCCGAGCCAAAGCCTTCTGCAACACGCTTTAAGGCGTGTGTCGAAAGTCCCGTCCGGCCCGGCGCGATCGGCAGCCCCGGGGAGCGGTCAGGCCTTGCGGGCGCGCAGGCGGACGCGGGCCGGGCCGGTCGACCGGAGGGTGATCGCCGAGGTGACCGGCACCGCCGTGTCGACGGCTTCGAGGCCGTAGTCCTGGAGGATCATCGCGAGGGCGATCACCGACTCCAGCATGGAGAAGTGCTGGCCGATGCAGGCGCGCGGGCCGCCGCCGAAGGGGAACCAGGCGTAGCGCGGCCGGGCCGCCTCGGCTTCGGGAGTGAAGCGGTCGGGGTCGAAGCGCTCCGGGTCCTCCCAGTAGGCGGGGTGCCGGTGGGTGACCCAGGCGGAGACGATCACGTCGGCGCCGGCCGGGATGGTGTGGTCGCCGATCCGGGTGTCGACCACGGCACGGCGGCCGACGGCGGGGGCGGCCGGGAAGAGCCGCATGGCCTCCTTGAGCACCCGGGTGAGATACGGCAGGGCGTCGAGGTCGGCCGCGCCGGGGGTGCGGCCGGCCAGGACGCGGTCGACCTCCTCGTGGGCCCGCTTCTGCTCCTCGGGGTGGAGGGCGAGGAGGTGCAGCGCGAAGCCGAGGGAGGTGGCCGTCGTCTCGTGTCCGGCGAGCAGGAAGACCAGGACCTGCTCGCGCAGTTCGGAGGCGTCGAAGCTGCCGTCCTCGGCGCTCTCGGCCTCGGCGAGCAGGGTCAGCAGGTCCTGGCCGCCCTCGGCGGTGCCGGCCGCCCGGCGCTCGGCGATGATCCGGTCGCAGACCGCGTACAGCTCCTCGTGGGCGGCGGCGGCACGGCGGTTGCCGGGGGTGGGCCAGTCGCGCGGGAGGTTCACGGGCGAGAAGCCGCGGCGGAAGACGTAGTCGTTCATCACGGGGAAGGCCCGCTCGACGATCTCCACGGCGGCGTCGACGTCGGTGCCGAAGAGGATCCGGGAGACGGCGCGCAGGGCGAGCCGGGTCATCTCGTCGAGGACGTCCACGGTGGCGTCCGGGGCCGTCGCCCAGGTGTCGGTGACGGCCGTGACCTCGGCGGCGACCGCCTCGGCGTAGCCGTCGACGCGGCGACGGGTGAAGAGCGGCTGGACGAGCCGGCGCTGACGGAGGTAGTCCTCGTCCTGGCTGGTCAGCAGCCCGTTGCCGAAGGACTCGCGGAGCTCCTGGTAGAAGTGGTTGTCCTTGCGGAAGTTGGCGGAGTCGGTGGCCAGGACCTGCTGGACGCCTTCGGCCGAGAAGACGCCGTAGACGCTGGCGCGCATGCCGGGCGGGCCCGCGGTGATGCGGACGACGTCCCCGTGTTCGCTCCGGGCGCGCAGGAAGGTGCCGAGCGAGTCGTTCTTGAGGTCGAACATCGACCCGAGCAGCGGAAGCCCGGCGGGTCCGGGAATCTCGGTGGTGGTCGCCATGTGTACGTTGCCCCCTGGATGGTCACCGGCCTGGTGGTTCTCCCGCCCAACGTAGCCTGCCGGGCGTGGGGGCGAACACCCGCCCGCAACCGGCCCGTTGGCCTGATCGGCGACGGCGTGGCCGGAGCCGTCGTCCGGGGCGTTGTCAGTGGTGTCTGAGACGCTCGCGTCATGCAACCGACCGAGATGACCCTGCAGCTCACCGTCGACTGCGCCGAGCCCCGGAGGCTCGTGCTGTTCTGGGCGGAGGCGCTGCGCTACGTGCCGGAGCCGCCGCCGGCCGGGCACGAGAGCTGGCGGGCGTACTGGCAGGCGACCGGGGTGCCCGAGGAGGAGCTGACGGACGGGGTCGGGGAGCTTCCCGAGTCGATCGTGGACCCGCGGGGGGTCGGGCCGCGGGTGTGGTTCCAGCAGGTCCCGGAGCCGAAGACGGTGAAGAACCGGGTGCACCTGGACCTGAAGGTCGGCGGCGGGCGGGCGGTGCCGCTCGCGCTGCGCCGGGAGCGGGTGGACGCGGAGGTGGCACGGCTGACCGCCCTGGGCGCGTCGGTGCTCTACGCCATGGACGAGCCGCAGGGGATGGACTACTACGCGGTGGTGCTCCAGGACCCGGAGGGGAACGAGTTCTGCGTGGTGTGACGGACCGGGCTCCGGGCGCGCCGGCGCCCCGGATCCGCGCGGCCGGAGGGGGGCCGCGCGTGTCCGGGGCGTCCGGGGCCCCAGGGGCCGGGTGTCAGCGGATCGGCATGCCCGAGAGGGTCCGGGCGATCACCAGACGCTGGATCTCGCTCGTGCCCTCGAAGATGGTGTAGATGGCGGCGTCGCGGTGCATGCGCTCGACCGGGTACTCACGCGTGTAGCCGTTGCCGCCGAGGATCTGGATGGCCTGGCCGGTGACCTTCTTGGCGACCTCGCTGGCGTACAGCTTGGACATCGAGCCCTCGGCCGAGGTGAACGGCTTGCCGGCGGTCGCCATCCAGGAGGCGCGCCAGACAAGCAGCCGGGCGGCGTCGATCTGGGTGCGCATGTCGGCGAGCTGGAAGGCGACGCCCTGGTTGTCGATGATGGGCCGGCCGAACTGCTCGCGGGTCTTGGCGTAGTCGAGGGCGACCTCGTAGGCGGCGCGGGCGGTGCCGACGGCCATGGCGCCGACGGCGGGACGGGATGCCTCGAAGGTGGCCATGGCAGCGTTCTTGACCCTCTCGCCGCCGCCCGCCTTCGCCTTCTCGCGGGCCCGGGCCAGGCGCTCGTCGAGCTTCTCCTTGCCGCCGAGCAGGCAGTGGCCCGGGACGCGGACGTTCTCCAGGACGACCTCGGCGGTGTGCGAGGCGCGGATGCCGTGCTTCTGGAACTTCTGGCCCTGGGAGAGGCCGGGGGTGTTCGGCGGCACGATGAAGGAGGCGTGGCCCTTGGAGCCGAGTGCCGGGTCGACGGCGGCGACCACGACGTGGACGTTGGCGATGCCGCCGTTGGTCGCCCAGGTCTTGGTGCCGTCGAGGACCCACTCGTCCTTCGCCTCGTCGTAGACGGCCCGGGTGCGCATCGAGGCGACGTCCGAGCCCGCGTCGGGCTCGGAGGAGCAGAAGGCGGCGACCTTCACGTCGTCGACGTCGCCGTACATCTGCGGGATCCAGGTGCCGATCTGTTCCTCGGTACCGTTGGCGAGGACGCCGACGGCGGCGAGGCCCGTGCCGACGATGGAGAGGGCGATACCGGCGTCGCCCCAGAAGAGCTCCTCCATCGCCATCGGGATGCCGAGACCGGTCGGGTCGAAGAACTGCTGGGCATAGAAATCGAGCGAATAGATGCCGATCTTGGCGGCTTCCTGGATGATCGGCCAGGGAGTCTCCTCACGCTCGTCCCACTCGGCGGCGGCGGGGCGCATCACGTCCTCGGCGAATCCGTGCAACCAGTCACGGACCTGCTTCTGGTCGTCGTTGAGTTCGAGCGTGAACTCGGCCATGTTCCCTCCCAGCACTACGTTACTTCCGGTAACAGCAGTGTGTTACCGGCAAGTAGGAGCTGTCAACCTGCGGAGAAGCGGTACGGCCCGGCCGACACGGGGCGCCGGACTGGTGTTACGTTGCGACAGCCTCACGGAATTCGCACGGGCGGGGAGACGCGCTATGGAGACCACACACCGGACCACCGAACAGCAGAAGCCGGCCGATCAACGGCGCCGTGAACTGCTGGAGGCGGCGGACCGGGTGGTGCTCCGGGACGGCCCCAAGGCTTCGATGAACGCGATCGCGGCGGAGGCCGGTATCACCAAGCCGATCCTCTACCGCCACTTCGGCGACAAGGGCGGCCTCTACCGCGCCCTGGCCACCCGGCACACGGACGCCCTGCTCGCCGCGCTGCGGGCGGCGCTCGACGCGCCGGCCGGCCGGCGCGACCGCGTCGAGGCGACCCTCGACACGTATCTCGCCTCGATCGAGGCGATGCCCCAGGTCTACCGCTTCCTGATGCACCCGGCGGAGGAGTCCCAGCAGGCCGAACAGGGCTTCGACGTGGGCCGTCACTCCGCGCCGCTGCTGCGGCGCATGGGCGAGGAACTCGGCCAGGTCATCGCCGAGCGGATCGACCTCGGTCCCGGCGGCGAGGCGCAGGCCCGGATCTGGGGCCACGGCATCGTCGGCATGATGCACGCGGCGGGCGACTGGTGGCTCGGCGAAAGACCGTGCTCGCGCACCGAGTTGGTGCGGTGCATGGCCGACCTGCTGTGGGGCCGCCTCGCGGAGGCCGCCGACCGCACGGGCGGGCCGGGCTTCTAGCCGGGTCCCGCCGACCGCACGGGCGGACCGGGCTTCTAGCCGGATACCGACCCGGCCCGGGGTCACGAGCCCACGGCTCACGATCCGGCCCAGAGCCCCGATCCGCCGCGACCCGGCGCGATCGGCAAGCCACCGCCTAGCCCAGCGCCCCCACGCCCGACCCCCACGGCTCCTTGCGGATCGCCCGCAGCAGGCGTGATCTGCGCCACCCCGTGACGTGGTCCGCGTAGACCCCGCCGTCCAGGTGGTCGCACTCGTGCTGGAGGCAGCGGGCGAAGAAGCCCGTCCCCTCCACCCGGACCGGAGTGCCGTCGGTCCGGACGCCCTCGACGACCGCGCGGTCGAAGCGCGGGGTCGGCGCCTCCAGACCGGGCAGCGACAGACATCCCTCCGAACCCCGGATCACGTCCCCGTCCGCCTCCACCAGACGCGGGTTCACCAGGTGCCCCAGGTGCCGGACCTCGTCGTCGTCGGGGCAGTCGTACACGAAGACCCGCAGGCCCACCCCCACCTGATTGGCCGCGAGCCCCACACCGTTGGCCGCGTACATCGTGGCGAACATGTCCTCGACCAGCCGGCCGAGCCCGGGGCCGAAGTCGGTGACGGGTTCGCAGGGGGCGTGCAGCACCGGGTCGCCGAGCAGGCTCATGCCTCGGACGTGGCCGGAACTGCCGGGGATCGGCCGGTTTCGCATGGACGTAAGGGTACGGTCCGCTGTGACCTCGCTGTTTCGGCAAGCGTCCCCGTGGTGCCGCGGTTCGGGTCGCTGGCCTGATCTCGATAGGCTGAGGCCGGACCGACGCAAGGAGGAACAAGGAAGATGTCAGGACACCCCGGTAATCCAGAGCCGCTGTCGCCGCGCGCCAAGCTGGCCGTGACGGCGGGCAAGGCCGCGGCCGCGGTGTCGCGAGCAGCGGGACGCGGCAGCGGATCGGTGATCGGCGGCAAGGTCGCGCTGAAGCTCGACCCGGACCTGCTGGGTCGGCTCGCACAGCATCTGGACGTCGTCCTGGTGTCCGCGACCAACGGCAAGACCACCACGACCCGGTTGATCGCCGAGGCGCTGCGCGCCAGTGGTCCCGTCGTCTCCAACGCGCTCGGCGCCAACATGCCCGCCGGCATCACCTCGGCGCTGGCCGGCGGCTCGGACGCCAAGTACGGCGTGATCGAGGTCGACGAGAAGTACCTCGCCGGAGTCGCCCGGGACACCACCCCCAAGGCGATCGCCCTGCTCAACCTCTCCCGCGACCAGCTCGACCGCGCCGCGGAGACCCGGATGCTCGCCGAGAAGTGGCGCGAGGGACTCTCCGGCACCAAGGCCGTGGTCATCGCCAACGCCGACGACCCGCTGATCGTGTGGGCCGCCTCCTCCTCCCCGAACGTGGTGTGGGTCGCCGCCGGCCAGGAGTGGAAGGACGACGCCTGGTCGTGCCCCTCCTGCGGCGGTGTGATGCAGCGCCCCGGCGACGACTGGTTCTGCGGCGAGTGCGGTTTCCGCCGCCCCGCGCCGAGCTGGGCGCTCAACGGCGACCACGTGCTCGACCCGCACGGTTCCGCGTGGCCCATCCACCTCCAGCTGCCCGGCCGCGCCAACAAGGCCAACGCCGCCACCTCCGCCGCCGTCGCCGCCGTCTTCGGTGTGCCGCCGCAGGTCGCCCTGGAGCGGATGTACCAGGTGCAGGCCGTCGCCGGCCGCTACGACGTCGTCACCTTCCAGGGGCGTGAGCTGCGGCTGCTGCTCGCCAAGAACCCGGCGGGCTGGCTCGAAACGTTTTCCCTCATCGACCAGCCGCCGACCCCGGTGATCCTCTCCGTCAACGCGCGCGGCGCCGACGGCACGGACACCTCCTGGCTGTGGGACGTGGACTACGGCCGGCTGGCCGGGCACCCGATCATGGTCATCGGCGACCGCAAGCTGGACCTCGCGGTCCGGCTGGAGGTCGCGGGCGTGGACTTCCGGGTGTGCGAGACGATCGACGAGGCCGTCCGGCAGGCCCCGCCCGGCCAGATCGAGCTGATCGCCAACTACACCGCGTTCCAGGACGTCCGCCGCCGCGTCGGCAACTGACCCGTAGAGGACTTGCAGCATGAGTGACAGCAGCCTGCGCCTGGTCTGGGTCTACCCGGACCTGCTCAGCACCTACGGCGACCAGGGCAACGCCCTCGTCGTCGAGCGCCGCGCCCGCCAGCGCGGCCTGGACGTCCAGCGCGTCGACGTCCGCAGCGACCAGCCGGTGCCGACCTCCGGCGACATCTATCTGATCGGCGGCGGCGAGGACCGTCCGCAGCGGCTCGCGGCCGAGCGGCTGCGCCGCGACGGCGGCCTGTCCCGAGCGGCGTCGAACGGCGCGATCATCTTCTCGGTCTGCGCCGGCTACCAGATCCTGGGCCACGAGTTCATCAACGACCTCGGTGAGCGCGAGCCCGGCCTCGGCCTGATCGACGTCATCTCCACGCGCGGCGAGGGCGAGCGGTGCGTCGGCGACGTCCTGGCGGACATCGACCCCCGGCTCGGCCTCCCCCAGCTCACCGGATTCGAGAACCACCAGGGCATCACCCACCTCGGCCCCACGGCCCGCCCGTTCGCCCGCACCATCCTGGGCAAGGGCAACGGCACGGGCGACGGCACCGAGGGCGCGTACAACGACACCGTCTTCGGTACGTACATGCACGGCCCGGTCATGGCCCGCAACCCGCAGATCGCGGACCTGCTGCTGAAGCTGGCCCTCGACGTGAACGCGCTGCCGCCGACCGACGACCGGTGGTACGAGGCGCTGCGCGACGAGCGCATCGCGGCGGCGACCCGCCCCGCCTGACCGCCCGGCGGGCTGCACGTCTGAGCAGCCCTACGCCCATTGGATTCGTAAGTAAATACGTTGTCCAATCTGCGGACATCCGGTTCGGCCCCGCCACCCGGCACCGATAGGGTGGCGGGGATCCAACCGGACGACGTGGTCCGGGAGTCGGCCCACGTTGCAAAGGTATCTCGGGCTATGCGCATTGGTGTGCTCACCTCCGGCGGCGACTGCCCCGGTCTGAACGCCGTCATCCGTTCCGTCGTGCACCGCGCCGTCGTCGACCACGGCGATGAGGTCATCGGCTTCCACGACGGGTGGAAGGGCCTCCTGGAGGCCGACTACCGCAAGCTCGACCTCGACGCGGTGGGCGGCATCCTGGCCCGGGGCGGCACGATCCTCGGCTCCTCCCGGGTCCAGCCCGCGCATCTGGTCGACGGCGTCGAGCGCGCCCGCGGCCATGTCGCCGAGCTGGGCCTCGACGCGATCATCCCGATCGGCGGCGAGGGCACGCTGAAGGCGGCCAACCTCCTCTCCGAGGCCGGTCTGCCGATCGTCGGCGTCCCGAAGACCATCGACAACGACATCGCCTCGACCGATGTCACCTTCGGCTTCGACACCGCCGTCGGTGTCGCCACCGAGGCCCTCGACCGCCTGAAGACCACCGCCGAGTCCCACCAGCGGGTGCTGATCGTCGAGGTCATGGGCCGGCACACCGGCTGGATCGCCCTCCACTCCGGCATGGCCGCCGGAGCGCACGCCATCGTCGTGCCCGAGCGCCCCTTCGACATCGACGAGCTGACCGCCCGGGTCGGGGAGCGCTTCGAGGCGGGCAAGCGGTTCGCGATCGTGGTCGTCGCCGAGGGCGCCAAGCCGCGTGAGGGCTCGATGAGCTTCGAGGTCGGCGCCAAGGACCAGTACGGCCACGAGCGCTTCACTGGGATCGCCAACCAGCTCTCGGTCGAGCTGGAGCGCCGTCTGGGCAAGGAGGCCCGCCCGGTCATCCTCGGTCACGTCCAGCGCGGCGGCACGCCGACCGCGTACGACCGCGTCCTGGCCACCCGCTTCGGCTGGCACGCGGTGGAGGCGGCGCACCGCGGCGAGTTCGGCATGCTGACCGCGCTGCGCGGCACGGAGATCACGATGGTTCCGCTGGCCCAGGCCGTGGAGACCCTCAAGACGGTGCCGGCCGACCGGTACGCCGAGGCCGAGACCGTGCTCTGAGGCTCCTGCCGCACCGATCCCGCGCGGACTCCGCGCGGATCCCGCACCGACGAACCGCCCCCGGTCGCAAACGCGAACGGGGGCGGTTCTAGTCTGGTGCGGACAACAAGCGCGAATCGGGCTCCAGGAGTACACAGATGGATCACAGCGGGCACGGCACGTCCATGGACCTGCCGCCGTTCACGCTGGGGCGGGGGCTGGAGTTCTCCGCGGACCCGTTCTTCCTCGTCGCCTGCCTCGTGGGGCTCGCGCTGTACGGCTGGGGCGTGGCCCGGCTGCGCGGGCGCGGCGACGCCTGGCCGGTGAGCCGGACGGTGTTCTTCGCGGCCGGCGTGCTGAGCGTCGCCCTGGTGATGTGCACCAAGCTGAACGACTACGGCATGGTCATGTTCAGCGTGCACATGGTGCAGCACATGGTCGTCTCCATGCTCTCCCCCATCCTGCTGCTGCTCGGTGCGCCGGTGACGCTGGCGCTGCGCGCGCTTCCGGTGGCGGCGCGCGGCAGCAAGGGGCCGCGCGAGTGGCTGCTGATGCTGCTGCACAGCCGCTACATGCGGATCGTCACGCACCCGGCGTTCACGATCCCGCTGTTCATCGCGAGCCTCTACGGCTTCTACTTCACGCCGATCTTCGACACGCTGATGGGGTCGAAGATCGGCCACATCGCGATGATGGTGCACTTCCTCGCGGTCGGACTGGTGTTCTTCTGGCCGATCATGGGCGTCGACCCCGGCCCGCACCGCCCCGGCTACGTGATGCGGATGCTGGAGCTCTTCGCCGGCATGCCGTTCCACGCCTTCTTCGGCATCGCCCTGATGATGGCGAGCGAACCGATGGTCAAGGCGTACGCCCACCCTGCCGCCTCGCTGGGGATCGACGCCCTCTCGGACCAGAACGCGGCGGGCGGCATCGCCTGGGCGTTCAGCGAGATCCCGTCCGTGCTGGTGCTGATCGCGCTCGTGTACCAGTGGTACCACTCCGAGCAGCGTCATGCCGTGCGCAAGGACCGGGCCGCCGACCGGGACGGCGACAAGGAGCTGGAGGCGTACAACGCGTATCTCGCCTCCCTCCAGACCCGCGGGCAGTAGGACGGCGTTCCCGCCCCGGGACGGGAGGGGGCGCGCGGGAGTAGCGCTCGGGCCGCTCCAGGGGTCACGATGAACGGGACGGCCCCGTCCTGAGGAGGCGGACACATGTCCGGTCCCACGAAGGCGATGAGCGTGATCACCGTCGCGGCCCTGGTGCTGACGACGGCCTACACCGTGGCGCTCGGCAGCAGCGGCTGGCTCTGGTTCGGCTGGGTGGTGCTCGGCGTGGTCACGATCGGCATGGCGGCGGCGGACGGCGCCGCGTCTCCGGCGCGCGGACGCGGGCCCGGCAGGCCGGGCCCGCAGCCCTGACCCGGTCGAGATCCGGGCTGCTGCCGCTACCCGCGGGGGACGAGGACGATCCAGGTCCGTCCGGGTGCCAGGTTCAGCGGAGCCCCGTCGGGGGTGGTGAGGGACGTGCCGGACGCCGCGTCCGGGCGGTTCCAGCGTGCGTCGTGAGCGCGGCCGTCGCGCAGCACGCGGGCGGGGCCGCTGCCGACGGTCTCGGTGTACGGCGAGACGCTCCCCAGGAAGTCCTCGAACCGCGACGGCCGGACGGTGACCTCCTGTACCACGACGTTGGTCGCCGTCAGCGGGCCGCCGTCGGTGGTCCGCGCGGGCGTCCCGTCCATCGCCACCCGCCAGCCACGGTCGGCGGCGGACCAGGTGAAGGTGTAGCGGGCCGCCGGGAAGCGCTCGGTGAGCGTGTTCACCGGCTCGCCGCCGGCGGGAGCGGGGCCGAACCGGAAGCCGATGTCCTTGGGGTGCTGCGCCTCGGGGACGGCGTCTAGGGCCCGGTCGGGCAGCAGGTACAGATTGTGCGGGGCGGGCCGGTCGCCGCCGCGGGTGTAGGCGCCGGGGACGGTCGCCGGGGTCAGCAGGTCGAGCGGGGCGTCGGCGAGGAGCGGTTTCAGGCCGGAATGCGAGCCGGAGAAGGCCAGTGCCGGATTGCCGAACTGCCGGAGCAGCTCGATGTCGGACTCGCGGGCGCTGCGCACGGGCCCGACCCTGTCGGGTATCCGCGAGGAGTAGACGGCCAGCAGACGGGTCTGCCCGCCCTCGACCTGCTCGACGTAGACGAGATCGGCCGCGCCGAGGCCGGTGTGCGGCCGGGCCGGGACCACGTTGTCGATCTTGACGGCGAGGACCGGGGCATCGGTCCTGGCGGGCAGGCCGGTGAACGGCGAGCGGTCCTGGCGGGGCGTGACGGGGGGCCTCGTCGGGTCGGGGTCGGAACCGGAGTCGGCGCAGCCGTACAGCCCGGCGGTCATCACCGCGCACAGCGCGGCGGTGACGGCTGCGCCGGGTCGTCTGCGTCGACGCGCGGCTGGCAACGGTCCATCCCTCCGTCTCCAGTGTGGACCACGGTCGCGCGAGTGGTTACAAAAGAGCGTTGGCACTACCGAAACGGGGCCGCCGGTGTTCTACCACGTACTGAAGTACGTTCTGCTCGGTCCGCTGCTGCGGCTGGCCTTCCGGCCCCGCATCGAAGGGCTGGAGCACGTTCCGGAGGACGGAGCGGCGATCATCGCCGGCAACCACCTGTCGTTCTCCGATCACTTTCTGATGCCGGTCGTGCTGAAGCGGCGGATCACGTTCCTCGCCAAGCAGGAGTACTTCACCGGTCCGGGGATCAAGGGCCGGCTGACCGCCGCGTTCTTCCGCAGCGCGGGGCAGATCCCCGTCGACCGCTCCGGCAAGGAGGCCGGGCAGGCGGCGATCCGCGAAGGGCTGGGGGTGCTGTCCAAGGGCGAGCTGCTGGGCATCTACCCCGAAGGGACCCGTTCGCACGACGGACGGCTGTACAAGGGGAAGGTCGGGGTCGCGGTCATGGCGATCACGGCCGGGGTCCCCGTGGTTCCGTGCGCCATGGTCGGGACCTTCGAGATCCAGCCGCCGGGGAAGGTGGTGCCGAAGGTCAAGCGGGTCACCATCCGCTTCGGGGCGCCGCTGGACTTCTCGCGGTACGCGGGGATGGAGGGCGAGAAGGCCGCGATCCGCGCCGTCACGGACGAGATCATGTACGAGATCCTGGCGCTGTCCGGCCAGGAGTACGTCGACGACTACGCGGCCGCGGTGAAGGCGGCGGAGGAGGAGCGGACCGCCAGGGGGACGCGGAAGTTCCCGCGCCGGGGACGCTGAGGGCGGATCCGCGCACGGCGAACCGCTCCGGGGTGGCGCTCCCCCGCGTCGTAGCGTCGCTGCCATGACACAGGGACACGCACTGGTGGTCGGGGCGACGGGACAGGTGGGGCGGGCGGCCGTTCGGGCGCTCGCCGCCGACGGGTGGGAGGTGACGGCGGCCTCGCGGGGCGGCGGCCGGGACGAGAGGTGGCCGGCGGAGGTCCGGTCGGTGGCGTTCGACCGTGGCGAGGAGGGGGCGCTCGCCACGGCCCTCGGCGACGGCGTCGACGTGCTGGTGGACATCGTCGCCTACGACGGCGGACACGGGCGGCAGTTGACCGGGCTCGCCGACCGGATCGGTTCGGCGGTGGTCGTCTCCAGTGGCGCGGTCTACGAGGACGGCGAGGGGCGCGGCTTCGACACCCAGCACGAGCCGGGCGGTTTCCCCGTCTACCCGCTGCCGATCCCCGAGACGTGCGGGACGGTCGTACCGGGCGACAGCTCATACAGCGCTCGGAAGGTGGCGCTGGAGCGGGAGTTGCTCGCCGCGGGCGAGGCGCTGCCGACCACGCTGCTGCGGGCGGGTGCGATCCACGGGCCGTACTGTCCGGGGCCGCGTGAGCTGTGGTTCGTGAAGCGGGCGCTCGACGGCCGGCCGGTGCGGATCCTCTCGTACGGCGGCTCCTCGCGGTTCCACCCGGTGCACGTGGACAACCTCGGGGAGCTGGTCCGCCTCGCGGCCGCGAACCCGGGCAGCCGGGTCCTCAACGCGGGCGACCCGCAGGCGCCGACGGTGGCGGAGATCGGTGCGTCGATCGACGCGGTGATGGGGGTCGAGAGCGAGACGGTGCGCTTCGACGGGCCGCCGGAGGGCACGGTGGGGCTCACCCCGTGGACCGGCGGCCACCAGCCGATCGTGTACGACATGACGGCGGCAGGGCGGGAGCTGGGCTACCGGCCGGTGGTCTCGTACGCGCAGTCGCTGCCGGCGACGGTCGAGTGGCTGACCGCGCGGCTGGCCGTCCTGGACTGGCGGGAGGCGTTCCCGGGTCTGGTGAAGTACCGGGTGGACTGGTTCGACTACGCGGCCGAGGACGCCTGGCTCGCCTCCCGCGCGTGAGGCGGGGGCGGCCGCGCGGGCGGCCGCCCCTCCCCCGTCACCGTGTGGCAGGGGCTACGTCTAGGGCTGGGGCGTGGCGTGCGGTGCGCACGTCACGTCCCGGCGGTCCAGGGTGCCGTGCACCAGATAGGCCTCGACACGGGAGTTGAGGCAGGGGTTGGCCAGGTTGGTGATGCCGTGGGATCCGGCGTCCCGCTCGGTGATCAGACGCGAGCCCCTGAACCGCTTGTGCAGCTCGACCGCCCCGGCGTACGGGGTGGCGGCGTCGCGCTCGGCCTGGGTGATGAGCACGGGCGGCAGGCCCTTGCCCGTACGGACCTCGGTGGGGCGCTGCCGCGGGCCGGACCAGGTGGCGCAGGGCAGGTTCATCCAGGCGTTGGACCAGGTCATGAACGGGTACTGCGCGTGGAGTCGGCTGTTGTCGCGGTCCCATGTGCGCCAGCTGGTCGGCCAGGGGGCGTCGGCGCATTCGACGGCGGTGTAGACGGCGTTGCCGTTCTCCGCGGCGATGTTGCCGGCCGTGTCGGTGAGGTCCGCGGCGGCCGCGTCGATCAGCGGCTGCGGGTCGCCGGCGGCGTAAGCGCTCCAGGCCTCGGCGACCGGGGCCCACATGGAGTCGTAGTACGGCGCGTTCTGGAAGAAGCCGATGAGCTCGGCCGGACCGACCTTCCCGCCGAGCGGGTCCTTCTTGGCGGCGGCGCGCAGGGTGTCCCACTGCCCGCGGACCTCGGCGTAGGTGTCGCCGAGGTGGTAGACGGCGTCGTGGCGGGCGACCCAGGTCATCCAGTCCACCAGCCGCCCTTCGAAGGCGACGTCCTGGTCGAGGTTGACCTCGTACCAGATCTTGCGGGTCGACGGGTTGACGACGCTGTCGAGGACCATGCGGCGGACGTGGGTCGGGAAGAGGGTGCCGTAGACCGCGCCGAGGTAGGTGCCGTAGGAGACGCCGACGAAGTTGAGCTTCTTCTCGCCGAGCGCGGCGCGGATGACGTCGAGGTCGCGGGCGGTGTTGAGCGTGTGGACGTGCGGCAGCAGGTCGCCGCTCCGCTCGGCGCAGCCCGCGGCGTACTCGGCGGCGAGCTTGCGCAGCGCGAGCTTGTCGGCCTCGCTGTCCGGGACGGGGTCGGGCTTGGGGCCCTTGACGAACTCGGTCGGGTCGGCGCAGGAGAGGGGGGCGGAACGGCCGACGCCGCGCGGGTCGAACCCGACGAAGTCGTAGGCCTTGGCCGCGCCCGCCCAGATCGTGTTCTTCGTGGTGACCCGGCGCGGGAAGCGCAGGCCGGAGCCGCCGGGGCCGCCGGGGTTGTAGAGGAGCGCGCCCTGGCGCTCGGCGGCGGTGCCGGTGGCGCCGATCCTGTCGACGGCCAGTTTGATCTGCTCGCCGTACGGCTTGGCGTAGTCGACCGGGACGCTGACCCAGCCGCAGGTGATGGGCTTCTCCAGGCCCCAGTCGGCGGGGCAGTCCTGCCAGTCGATGCCCTGCTTCGCGGCCCGGTGCGCGGCGACCGCGACTCCGTAGGTCTCCGGGTTCGCCCGGTGGGTGTCGTGGTTCGCGCTCTCGGCGGCGGCGGCCGGAGCGGCCAGCGCGCCCGCCATGAGCGTGCCGGCTATGAGCGTTCCGGCGGAAACGAGCGCGGTTGCGCTTCTCACGTGGTCTCTCCCCCTGTGGGTGTGACGGTCTGTCGGAGATCCTTTCGTCACCGGGGCGCGCGACGAAAGGCCGTACGGGCGTTTCTTTGCCGAACGCATAACCGGTGACCGTGGACCGCTGAGCGGTGTCCCTCGGGCGGTGGTTCAGAGGGGGGCGAGTTCCCGGAGGGCCCCGTCGAGCGTGCGGCGCAGCCGGAGCGCGTCGGGGGCGACGGCGGTGACGAGGGCGGCGGGCCCGGCCAGCGGGGTGAGGACGGCGTTCTCGGCGAGCAGCCTCGGCTCGACGGGCTTGTCGGCGAACTCCGGTTCGACGACGAGGAGCTGTCCGGTCGCGCGGTGTCCGCCGAGGACCGCGCCGCCGTCCCATCCGCCGGGGGCGCCCGGACCGTAGGCCAGCTCCTGGTCGAGCAGCGGGCGTCCGGCGCGGCGGACGGTGAGACGGGTGGTGAGCGTGCCGGGCTCCTCTCCGTGGCGGCCGAGGATCTGCTCCTCGCGTAGCACGAGCCGTGCGCCTGCGGCGAGTTCGACGGTCGTGCGCATCCGCAGGTCGGAGCCGGCGGCGGAGATCAGCTGCTCGGGCAGCCAGCGCAGCACGGCTCCCTCGCCGACCGTGATCCGGACGTCGTACGTGGCGGCTCCGGCGGTGCGGCCGGGCAGGGCCACGGTCGCGGCGGCGGAGTCGACCAGGAGCCGTGCCCCGGCGCGTACGTCGGTCTCGATCGCCAGCCGATCGCCGCCGAGCGGCGCGCTCATGGCGCCGACGACGGTGACCCGGGTGTACGTGCCGGTGGCGCGGGTGCGGCGCACGGCGAAGGGGCCGCCGCTCTCCAGGAGCGGCAGCCGGCCGTCGGCCTCCGCGACGATCCGGGCGGTGGCGCTCAGGCTCATGCGACCCGCGCCGCCCACGCGTCGAGCCGTTCGCGGACCCAGCCGGCCACGGGGGCGACGCCGTCGGGACCGGTGAGCGAGGTGAAGGCGACGGGCAGCTCGCCGCGCTGTTCCCTGGCGTCGCGGGCCATGCGTTCCAGGTCGGAGCCGACGTACGGGGCGAGGTCGATCTTGTTGACGACGAGCAGGTCGGCGGTGGTGACGCCGGGCCCGCCCTTGCGGGGGATGTCGTCCCCGCCCGCCACGTCGATCACGAAGATCTGGGCGTCGACCAGGCCCTTGGAGAAGGTCGCGGTGAGGTTGTCGCCGCCGGATTCGACCAGGATCAGGTCGAGGGGGCCGACGGTGTCCTCCAGCTCCTCGACGGCTTCGAGGTTGGCGGAGATGTCGTCGCGGATGGCGGTGTGCGGGCAGGCTCCCGTCTCGACGGCCTGGATGCGCTCGGGGGGCAGCACGGCGTTGCGGAGCAGGAACTCGGCGTCCTCGCGCGTGTAGATGTCGTTGGTGACGACGGCGATGGAGAGCTGGTCGCGCAGGGCGCGGCACAGCGCGGCGACGGTGGCCGTCTTCCCGGAGCCGACGGGTCCGCCGAGTCCGACGCGCAGGGCGCGCCGGGTGCCGTCGGGTCGGCGGGCGTCGGCGGACACGGCGGAAGGACCGGCGTGGGAGTGGTCGAGGTGCATGGTTCTCCCGGTGGGGTTAGGAGGCGAAGAGGCGGACGGGCCAGGCGGCGTGCTGCTCGGCGGTGATGTCGAGGAGCGGCGCGGAGGCGGCGGGCAGGGCGTCGACGCCCGCGTGGGCGGCGGCCGCGGCCCGCTCGGCGACCCGGTCGAGCTCGGGCGCGAGGCGGGCGAGGACGGCGGTGGCCTGGAAGGGGTCGAGGCCGAGGAGGCGGACGACGGCCGTGGCGGGGCCGCTGACCGTCTCGTAGGCGGCGCAGTGGGCGGCGTCCTCGGGCCCGAGGCCGGCGGCGCGGGCCGCGACACCGAGGACGACGGGCTGGTGGGCGCCGCGCGGGAAGGCGGCGGCCAGTGCGTCGAGGTCGGCGCAGGGCCAGACCGACCGCGCCGCCCGCATCATCTGCCGGCCGAGCCTGCGGGCCGCGGCGCGCAGGGCGGGCGAGGGCGTGCGGGCGTCGGCGGCCGCGTCGAGCTCGTGCGGGTCGTGCCCGAGCGCGGCCGCGGCGGCGAGGGCCGCGGAGGTGAGGCCGGTGGTGTGCAGGCGGCCCCGGCAGAACGCGGCGAGGCCGGCGGCGTCGGTGATCCGGCCGGCCTTGACGGCGGCCTCGGCCCCGCCTGAGTGGGCGTGCCCGCCGGCGGGGAAACGCCCGTCGGCGAGCACGAGGAGTGCGGAACGGCTCATCACGGGCCCGTCAGAAGAGGAAGTAGCGCTGGGCCATGGGCAGTTCGGCGGCGGGCGCCGGTTCGACCGGCTCGCCGTCGATCGTCACCGTGAAGGTGTCCGCGTCGACCTCGACGCGGGGCAGGGCGTCGTTCTCCCGCATGTCGGCCTTCGTGACCCGCCGGGTGCTGCCGATCGCCACGAACTCCTTGTGGACGCCTAGCCGTCGGGGCAGGTCGTCCTCGAGGGCCGCCTGGGCGGTGAAGTTGACCGATCCGGCGGCTGCCGCCTTCCCGAGCGCCCCGAACATCGGGCGGGGCAGGACGGGCTGCGGGGTGGGGATGGAGGCGTTGGCGTCGCCCATCTGCGCGTACGCGATCTGGCCGCCCTTGAGGACGGTCTGGGGCTTCACGCCGAAGAAGGCGGGGTCCCAGAGGACCAGGTCGGCGAGCTTCCCGGTCTCGACCGATCCGATGAGGTGGTCCATGCCCTGGGCGACGGCCGGGTTGATCGTGTACTTGGCGACGTAGCGGCGGACCCGGTGGTTGTCGGCGCGGCCGTCGCCGGGCAGGGCGCCGCGGCGCTTCTTCATCACGTGGGCGGTCTGCCAGGTACGCAGGATCACTTCACCGATGCGGCCCATGGCCTGGGAGTCGGAGGAGATGATCGAGATGGCGCCGAGGTCGTGCAGGACGTCCTCGGCGGCGATGGTCGAGGGCCGGATGCGGGACTCGGCGAAGGCGAGGTCCTCGGGGACGGCGGGGTTGAGGTGGTGGCAGACCATCAGCATGTCGAGGTGTTCCTCGACGGTGTTGAGGGTGTGCGGCCGGGTGGGGTTGGTGGAGCTGGGCAGGACGTACGGCTCGGAGACGACGCTGATGATGTCGGGCGCGTGGCCGCCGCCCGCCCCCTCCGTGTGGTACGCGTGGATGGTGCGGCCCGCGATGGCGGCCAGCGTGTCGCCGACGAAGCCCGCTTCGTTCAACGTGTCGGTGTGGATGGCGAGCTGGGCACCGGTCTCGTCGCAGACGCCCAGACAGGCGTCGATGACGGCAGGCGTCGCCCCCCAGTCCTCGTGGATCTTGAAGCCGAGCGCCCCGCCGCGCAGCTGGGAGTGCATGGCCTCCCGCGACATGGTGTTGCCCTTGCCCAGCAGACCGATGTTGACCGGGAAGGTGTCGAGCGCCTCGAACATCCGGGCCAGGTGCCAGGGGCCGGGCGTGACGGTGGTGGCCTTGGTGCCTTCGGCCGGTCCCGTTCCGCCGCCGACGAGGGTGGTGATGCCGCAGGCGAGCGCCTGGTCGACGAGGGTGGGCGAGATGAAGTGGACGTGGGCGTCGACGGCGCCGGCCGTGACGATCTTCCCGTTGCCCGCGATGATCTCGGTCTCCGGGCCGATCACGAGGTCGGGGTGGACCCCGTCCATGGTGTCGGGGTTGCCCGCCTTGCCGATGCCGGTGATCCGCCCGTCCCGGATGCCGATGTCGGCCTTGACCACGCCCCAGTGGTCGACGATGACCGCGCCGGTGACGACGGTGTCGGGCGCGCCCTCGGCGCGGGTGGTCCGGGCCTGTCCCATGGACTCGCGGATGACCTTGCCGCCCCCGAAGACGGCCTCGTCGCCCGCGCGACCGGGGCCGCCGGAGCGGTCCTCCTCGATCTCGACGAGCAGGTCGGTGTCGGCGAGCCGGATCCGGTCGCCGGTGGTGGGGCCGAACAGGTCGGCGTAGGCGGCGCGGTGGAGCTCAGGCATGGTCGGCGCCCTTCGGGTCGAGCGGGCCCGCCGTCTCGCCGCGCAGCCCGGGGACGACCCGGCGGCCCGCGAGCGGTACGAGTTCGACCTCGACGGGGATGCCGGGCTCGAAGCGCACGGCGGTGCCGGCGGCGATGTGCAGCCGCTGTCCGCGCGCGGCGGCGCGGTCGAAGTCGAGGCCGGGGTTGGCCTCGGCGAAGTGGTAGTGGGAGCCGACCTGCACGGGCCGGTCGGCGGCGTTGAGGACGGTGAGGCGGGTGACGGGACGCCCTTCGTTGAGGGCGACCGGCTCGTCCGCGTGGAGGATCTCTCCGGGGATCATCGGCGTCGCTCCCCGGTCACACGATGGGGTCGTGGACGGTGACGAGCTTGGTGCCGTCCGGGAAGGTGGCCTCGACCTGGACGTCGTGGATCATCTCCGGGATCCCGGCCATGACGTCGTCGCGGGAGAGCACCGTGCGCCCGGAGGCCATGAGTTCGGCGACCGTACGGCCGTCGCGGGCGCCCTCGAGGATGTGCGAGGTGATGAGGGCGACGGCTTCGGGGTGGTTGAGCCTCACTCCGCGCGCTCTGCGTTTCTCGGCCACGTCGGCGGCCACGTGGATCAGCAGTCGTTCCTGTTCGTGCGGGGTCAGTTGCACGCTTCCACCTCATCGTCGTCCACCGGGCGGTTCCCTCCCGGACAGCAGCGGACCTTACCGATCTTCAACACTCTGTTGAGCTGCGGAGACGCGCTGCGGGGCCGGACATTGCACGTTAGGGCGGAAGTTTTTCCGACGCGTTAACTCGGGCTTTGCGTCTCCATGGACATCAGTCCGCGCAGCCCGTCCTCCAGGACCTCGACCTCCACGTCGCCGAACAGGGCCTGCTGGGCGATGAAGCCCTGGGCGGTGGCGATGAGGGTGCGCGCGACCCGGTCGGCAGGGACGTCGGCCGCCATGAGCCCGTTCGCGCGGTAGGCGTCGACGAGCGTCGACCAGACCTCGCGCATGGCGCGGTACCCCTCGGAGAGGGTCGCGTAGAGCTGCTCGTTGCGCAGGGTCTCGGACCAGACCTGGAGGATGAGCCGGGCGAAGGCCTGGCGGTCCGCGCCCACGATCCGCTCCTCCAGGAAGAGCCGCAGGACCGAACCGAGCAGCACGTCGGGGGTGGGCGGCGGGGTGGTCCGCGCGGCATCCTCGAACGCGCCGCGGATGCCGGCGAACGCCTCCGAGGCGATGGCGGCGATCAGCTCCTCCTTGCCTCGGAAGTAGCGGTAGACGGCGCCGGCCGAAAGGCCCACCTCGCCGAGGACGTCCTGCATCGAGGTGGCGTGGAAGCCGTTGCGGGCGAAGCAGCGCGCGGCGCCGTCGAGGATCTGACGGCGGCGGGCGTCGAGGTGTTCCTGAGAGACGCGAGCCATGCCCCGAATCTAAAACGAACATTCATTCTTGACAAGCGGCCACTCCGGCGGGACAGTGACTCCACCGCCGTAAAACGAACGATCCTTCTCTTTGAATGGGAGTCGCCATGCCTGCCAACGGCACCCGCAAGACCCTCGCGGTGATGGTGTTGATCCCGGTCGTCGCGGCCCTTGCCCTGTGGGCGTTCGCCTGGCCCGCCGCCCGCGTCGCGCCGCACGACCTGCCGATCGGCGTCGCGGGCCCCGCTGCCGCCGCCGCCCCGCTGGAAGGGCGCCTCGCCGAGCGCGACGGCGCCTTCGAGGTCCACCGCTTCGACTCCGAGGCAGCCGCCCGTGCGGCGATCGAGGACCGGGTCGTATACGGCGCCGTGGTCGTCACCCCGCAGGGTCCGCGGCTGCTGACCGCGTCCGCCGCGAGCCCCGTCGTCGCGGGGCTCCTGCGGGAGGCCGTCACCGCCCAGGTCCCCGCCGGCACGCAGGTCGAGGTCATCGACGTCGTTCCCACGCCCGCGGGCGACCCGCGCGGCAGCGCGTTCGGATCGAGCCTCTTCCCCCTCGTCCTGTCCGGCACGGCCGCGGGCATCGTCACCACGGTCCTGGGCCTGCGCCGCGGACGGGCGGTCCTCGCCCTGTGCGGCGCCGCCGCGCTCGCCGGGATCGTCGGCGCCGGACTCGCCCACAACTGGCTCGGGGCGCTCACCGGCGACTGGTGGGCCGAGGCCGGTGTCCTCGCGCTCACCGTCCTCGCCATCGGCTCGACGCTCGCGGGGCTCGCCGCGCTGCTCGGCAAGGCGGGCTTCGGCATCGGGGCACCCCTGATGGTCCTGTTCGGCAACCCGTTCTCCGGCGTGGCGAGCGCGCCCGAACTGCTGCCCGCGCCCGCGGGCGCGCTCGGTCAGCTGCTGCCGCCGGGTGCGGGCGGCTCGGCCCTGCGGTCCGTGGCCTTCTTCGACGGCGCCGGCGCGGGCTCACCGCTGCTGGTGCTGGGTGTGTGGGTGGCGCTCGGCCTCGCCGCGGTCACCCTGGGCGGGCGCCGCACCCGGGCCGCCGCCGAGCCGGACCCCGCACCGGCCCCACGGCCCGCACCGGTGGGCTGACGCCCCCTCCTACCGCCGCGTGCCTCCGCTGTAGCGGACGGGGGCACGCGGCTTCCGCACGGGCGCCGGAGGTCCCGGGGCGGCGCGAAGACGCCGGGCGGACCGGGTCACTCTCCCGAGGACCCCGGCGAGTTGACATTCTCGCGTGTCGTGTCGAGGTCCACTCGGCCCACGGAGGGCGCAGAAAGCCTCCCCCTTTCGGCGTAGTCGATGAATCTACATATGGCCGGGGCGGGTTGCAGCGCAGCTGTACACATCTGGCTGAATCAGGCGTCCCACCCCTGGTACGGGGCTCGTCGGGCAAACCTCTGAAGATCACGAAACCTACTTGTCCACCCGAACGGATCAGTGGTGAGGAGCCTCACATATCGCCGTTTCAACTCGGATTTCACCCCGGATGTGGGTCAAGATCCCTGACGACGACAAGCCCCCGCCACCACGGCGGGGCGGTCCGGGCGGACGCCGAGTCCTGCCGCTGTCCCGGACGTCTGGTCGACAGAGGTGGATCGGCAGGAGTGGAGGACCCGAGCAACACGGGACGACCGAGCAGGTGGGCCGTTCCTCGGGGTGAAGCCGCAGCCGCGGCCGGGCATCTTCGCCTGCCCGAACCCGACAGGTCATCCTTCACAGGCGGCTGACGAAGGGTTGCGCATGACTGCGCAGATTCATGTCCCGTCCCTGCTGTCCCGGGCCGGAGCCGTCTCGGCTCTCACCCTCGCCGCCGTCGGGGGCACGCTGCTGGCACCAGGTGCCGCACCGGAGGCCCAGGCCGCGACCTCACACGCCGGCAAGGCGCTGAGCATCGCGGCCTCGAAGAAGGGATCGCCCTACAAGTACGGAGCGGCCGGACCGAGCCGGTTCGACTGCTCGGGGCTCACGCTCTACTCGTACAAGAAGGCGGGCAAGTCACTGCCCCGTACCGCGCAGCAGCAGTACAACAAGACCAAGCACATCTCCGCCTCCAGCAGGCAGCAGGGGGACCTGGTCTTCTTCCACTCCGGCGGAAGGGTCTATCACGTGGGCATCTACGCCGGTCAGAACAGGATCTGGCACTCCCCCAAGACCGGTTCCTGGGTGAAGCTCGACAAGATCTGGTCCTCGAAGGTGTACTACGGCCGCGTCCGCTGACGCGCGCCGGCCGGGCGCCCGCCGGGCGCGGCCGGTGTCCGACGGGTGCCGTCGGGCCCACGACGGCTGACGGGACGTCGGGCGGATGACCGGGCCTCGGACGGGCGCGGTGCCGAAGGGTCGCGATGGCGCCGCCGCCCTCGACGCGGCTCACACCGCCTCAGGCGCCCCCGAGCGGGGCCGGCACCGGGCGCCGGGCCGTCCAGGGCAGGTTGATCCAGACCGTCTTGCCCCCGTCGTCCGTCGGGGCGACCGTGAGCCGGCCGCCCGCCTCCGCCGCGAGGAAGCGGATGATCACCATCCCTCGGCCGTTGTCCTGCTGCACCGCGGCCGGGAGTCGCCGGGGCCAGCGGGGGTGGCTGTCGGTGACGCCGACGCACAGCCGCTCCTCGCGCTCCAGCCGGACGTCGACGGTGAACGTGGGCGACTTCCCGAAGGTGTGCTGGACGGCGTTGGTGGCCAGCTCCGAGACGATCAGCCGGATCGAGTCGGCCGTGTCGCTGCCGGCCTCGAGCCCCCATTCCCGGAGGACGTCGTCCACATATCTCCGGGCGGTGGACACCGAGGCGGGATCGCTCGGCAGCGTGACGGATGCTTCCTGGTGGTCTGCCATGGCGACGCTGTCCTTCCCACCGGGGCCCCGCCCCGGACTGCACTTCGCGTCAGGGTGCCACCGATCGGGCCGCCATAGGGGCCGATCCACCAAGATATGCATATATCTATCGCCCGAAGCGGTGAACTCCGTCCTGTCCCGGATGGACAGGACGTGCCCGCGTCACCCTGTCCGGCGCGGACGGAGGCGTGCGCGCGGGCGCCGTGGACAGCCTCAAGCCAGGGGCGGAGCCGTCCGGACGATCGTGGCCACCGCCTCGGCGATCTGGGCGTCGCCCAGGTCCGCGCGCGCGGTGAGCCGCAGCCGGGAGATCCCGTCCGGCACCGACGGCGGCCGGAAGCAACCCACCGCGAGACCCTGCGCGCGGCAGTCCGCCGCCCACCGCAGCGCCGCCTCCGGCGACGGGGCGCGCACCGAGACCACGGCCGCGTCCGGGCGCACGGCGGTCAGCCCGGCGTCGGTGAGGAGCCGGTGCAGGGTGGTCGCGACCGTCCTCGCGCGCCCGGCCAGGGCGGGGTCGCCC
Source organism: Streptomyces sp. NPDC036822 (assembly GCF_055609145.1). Taxonomy (NCBI): domain Bacteria; kingdom Bacillati; phylum Actinomycetota; class Actinomycetes; order Kitasatosporales; family Streptomycetaceae; genus Streptomyces; species Streptomyces sp. NPDC036822. The sequence continues at coordinate 104,394 of NZ_JBVJPY010000017.1, read as the reverse complement.
TGGATCAGGCGCAGGGCGGCGAGGGCGGCGCCCACGGCGGCCGGAGCGAGCCCCGTGTCGAAGATGAACGTCCGTGCCGCGTTGATCAGGTGCTCGATGACCCGGGCGGGGCCGAGGACGGCGCCGCCCTGACTGCCGAGCGACTTGGAGAGGGTCAGGGTGGCGACCACGTCCGCGTCGCCCGCGAGCCCGGCGGCGTTCAGCGCGCCGCGGCCGCCCTCGCCGAGGACGCCGAGACCGTGGGCGTCGTCGACGACGAGGGCGGCGCCGTGAGCGCGGCAGGCGGCGGCGAGTTCGGTCAGGGGCGCCTTGTCCCCGTCCACCGAGAAGACCGAGTCGGTCACCACGAGGGCCCGCCGGCCGCCATGGGCGTGGAGTGTCTTGCGGACGGACTCGGGGTCCGCGTGCGGGACCACGGCCGTCTCCGCGCGGGACAGCCGGCAGCCGTCCACGATCGAGGCGTGGTTGCCGGCGTCCGAGACGATCAGCGAGTCACGGGCGCTGAGCGCGGTGAGGGCCGCCAGGTTGGCGGTGTAGCCGGAGGAGAAGACGAGGGCCGCCTCGAAGCCACAGAAGTCGGCGAGTTCGCGTTCGAGGCGGGAGTGCAGCCGGGTGGTGCCGGTGACCAGCCGGGAACCGGTGGAGCCGGCGCCCCAGCGCCGGGCCGCCTCGGCGGCGGCCTCGGTGATCTCGGGGTGCCGGGTGAGGCCGAGGTAGTCGTTGCCCGCCAGGTCGAGCGGCTCCGCCTCGGCGGCGCGCGGCCGCAGCGTGCGGACGAGACCGGCCTCCGCGCGGCGGCGTGCCTCGGTGTCCGTCCAGTCGAACGGGGTACGGTGCGTGTCCTCGTCCGGCGTGTGCGCGTCCCGGTGCATGGGGCAGATCCTTTTGTAGGCAGCGCACAGACCCTAGCTGCCCGTGGCCAAGGTCAGAGTGTGGCCATCCACACACCTCAAACAGGCGCTGTTGTTCGGTTCCTCCTTGGCCGGGGGGTGTGCCGTAGGCCAGGATCAGCCCTTATGGACCTGCTGAACACGCTGGTGGACAAGGGGCTGCGGCGCGAGCTGCCGACCCGTGAAGAAGCGCTCGCCGTGCTGGCGACCTCCGACGACGAACTGCTCGATGTGGTGGCCGCGGCCGGCAAGGTGCGCCGCCAGTGGTTCGGGCGCCGGGTGAAGCTCAACTATCTGGTCAATCTGAAGTCCGGTCTGTGCCCGGAGGACTGTTCGTACTGTTCGCAGCGGCTCGGCTCGACCGCCGGGATCCTGAAGTACACCTGGCTGAAGCCCGACGAGGCGTCCCAGGCGGCCGCCGCCGGAGTGGCCGGCGGCGCCAAGCGGGTGTGCCTGGTGGCGAGCGGCCGCGGCCCGACGGACCGGGACGTGGACCGGGTCGGCAAGACCATCGAGGCGATCAAGGAGCAGAACGAGGGCGTCGAGGTCTGCGCGTGCCTCGGCCTCCTCTCGGACGGCCAGGCCGAGCGGCTGCGGGCCGCGGGGGCCGACGCGTACAACCACAACCTGAACACGTCCGAGGGGACGTACGGGGAGATCACGACCACCCACACCTACCAGGACCGGGTCGACACCGTGCGGAAGGCGCACGACGCCGGTCTGTCGGCCTGCTCGGGTCTGATCGCGGGCATGGGCGAGAGCGACGAGGACCTGGTCGACGTCGTCTACGCGCTGCGGGAGCTGGACCCGGACTCGGTGCCGGTGAACTTCCTGATCCCCTTCGAGGGCACGCCGCTGGCCAAGGAGTGGAACCTGTCCCCGCAGCGGTGCCTGCGGATCCTGGCGATGGTCCGGTTCGTCTGCCCGGACGTGGAGGTCCGGATCGCGGGCGGGCGCGAGGTGCACCTGCGCTCGATGCAGCCGCTGGCGCTGCACCTGGCGAACTCGATCTTCCTCGGCGACTACCTCACGAGCGAGGGCCAGGCCGGCAAGGCGGACCTCGACATGATCGCGGACGCGGGCTTCGAGGTGGAGGGCGCGGGCACCACGACGCTGCCCGAGCACCGGGCCGACGCGCTCGCCGCGGCGATGGGCGGCTGCGGCTCGCACGCGGGCGCCGAGGCCGGCGGGGGCTGTGGCTCGCACGCCGAGGCCGGCGGGGGCTGTGGCTCGCACGCCGAGGCCGGTGGCGGCTGCGGCCCGTGCGGCGGCGGTCCGGCGCCGGAGACGGTTCGGGCCCCCGAGGCCGGGAGCGAAGAGGTGCCGAACGCCCGTACCGACCTGGTGGCGGTCCGCCGCCGGGGGGCCGGCACGGACCTCGCGCCCAATGCGTGACAGCGAGCTGCTGGCCTTGGACCGGGCGCACGTCTGGCATCCGTACGGCCCCATGCCGGGCCGTACGGACCCGCTGGTCGTCGCGTCCGCGTCGGGGGTACGGCTGCGGCTCGCCGAACCGGTGCACGGCAGGACCGAGCTGATCGACGGCATGTCGTCGTGGTGGTCCGCGATCCACGGCTACAACCACCCGGTGCTCAACGAGGCGGTGCGCCACCAGCTGGACCGGATGAGCCATGTCATGTTCGGCGGCCTCACCCACGAGCCGGCCGTACGGCTCGCGACCCGGCTGGTGGAGATCACCCCCGAGCCGCTGCGGCACGTGTTCCTCAGCGACTCGGGCTCGGTCGCCGTCGAGGTCGCCGCCAAGATGTGCCTGCAGTACTGGCGCTCGATCGGGCGGCCGGGCAAGCAGCGGCTGCTCACCTGGCGCGGGGGCTACCACGGCGACACCTGGACCCCGATGTCGGTGTGCGACCCCGAGGGCGGGATGCACGAGCTGTGGTCGGGAGTGCTGCAGCGCCAGGTCTTCGTCGGCGCGCCGCCGGCCGCGTACGAGGAGTCGTACGCGCGGCTGCTGCGGGAGGAGATCGGCCGCCACGCGGACGAGGTCGCCGCGGTGATCGTGGAGCCGGTGGTGCAGGGCGCGGGCGGCATGCGCTTCCACGCGCCGGAGTACCTCCGGGTGCTGCGGGAGGCGTGCGACGAGCACGACGTCCTGCTGGTGTTCGACGAGATCGCGACCGGCTTCGGCCGTACGGGCGAGCTGTTCGCCGCGGACCACGCGGGGGTCTCCCCCGATGTGATGTGCGTGGGCAAGGCGCTGACCGGCGGCTATCTGTCGATGGCGGCGACGCTGTGCACGGCGCGGGTCGCCGAGGGGATCTCGCGCGGCGAGGTCCCGGTGCTCGCGCACGGCCCGACGTTCATGGGCAATCCGCTGGCCGCAGCGGTGGCCGGCGCCTCGATCGACCTGCTGCTGTCGCAGGACTGGGCGGTGGAGGTCAAGAGGATCGAGGCCGGGCTGCGCGAGGGCCTGGCCGACGCCGCCGCCCAGCCGGGCGTCCGGGACGTACGGGTGCTCGGCGCCATCGGGGTCGTACAGCTCGATCACGACGTCGACATGGCGGCGGCCACGGAGGCGGCGGTACGGGCGGGCGTATGGGTGCGCCCCTTCCGTGACCTGATCTACGTGATGCCGCCGTTCGTGACCGGCGACGAGGATCTGACCCGTATCTGCGACGCGGTGCGCGCGGCCGCCGCGGCGGGCTGACCGGCCCCGGCCCCGCGCTCCGGCACCACCTCCGAAAGGACAGCACACACCATGACCGTCATCGTCGTCAGCGGTACGGGCACCGAGATCGGCAAGACGATCGTGACCGCGGCGCTGGCCGCGGTGGCGACCGGCCAGGGGCGTTCGGTGGCCGTGCTCAAGCCCGCGCAGACGGGCCTCGCCCCGCACGAGCGGGGGGACGCGGACGAGGTCGTACGGCTCTCCGGGGCCGGGACCGCGACCGAACTGGGCAGGTTCCCCGAGCCGTTGGCCCCGGCCACCTCCGCCCGGCGGGCGGGCATGACACCGGTGGGGCCGCACCGGGTGGCCGAGGCGGCGGCGAAGCTGGCCGCCTCGCACGACCTGGTGCTCGTGGAGGGGGCGGGCGGCCTTCTGGTCCGCTTCGACGAGGAGGGCGGCACGCTCGCCGACGCCGCCCGCCTCCTCCGCGCTCCGGTCCTGGTGGTGACCCCGGCCGGCCTGGGCACCCTGAACGCCACCGCCCTGACGGCCGAGGCGCTGCGGGCGCGCGGCCTCACCCAGCTGGGCGTGGTCGTGGGCAGCTGGCCGGCGTCCCCGGACCTGGCGGCGCGCTGCAACCTGGCGGATCTTCCGGACGCGGCAGGCGCGCCGCTGATCGGGGCCGTACCGGAGGGCGCCGGGGCGCTGGACCCCGACCGGTTCCGGGCGGAGGCGGTCGACTGGCTCGCTCCCGTGCTGGGCGGCGTCTGGGACGCGGAGCGTTTCGCCTCGGCGCACCGGCCGTGATCTCCGTAGGCTGAACCCATGCGTGCAACCGTTCAGGAAATCGTCTTCGACTGCGCCGACCCGGCGGGTCTGGTGCGGTTCTGGGCCGGGCTCCTCGGCGGGGCTCCGGTCGACCGGAGCCCCGACTGGTCGTACGTCGACCCGCCGGGCTTCGTCCGGATCGCCTTCCAGCGGGTCCCCGAGGGCAAGGCCGCCAAGAACCGGCTCCACCTGGACCTGCAGGGGGCCGAGCTGGACGCGGCGGCCGAGGCCGCGATCGCCCTGGGGGCGGAGCGGGTCGCCGAGATCGTCACCGACGACCACGGCGACTTCCAGGTGATGCGCGACCCGGAGGGTAACGAGTTCTGCTTCGTGACGGGCTGAGCGGCGCGGGACGGGGAATAATCCCCCCGTCCACGTCCGCTCCGCCGAGCGCCGGAGGAGGTCCGCGATGTCATCGCGTTCCACCCGGGTCCCCCGGGACGCCGTTCACCACCCCTTCTTCGCCCGCTTCTACGCCCGGTTCAGCGTCTCCGCCGATCTGAAGGCCGGGATCGGCGCCCTTCGTACGGAGTTGCTGACCGGTCTGTCGGGCCGGGTCATCGAGATCGGGGCGGGGAACGGGCTGAACTTCGCGCACTATCCCGGGACCGTCGCGGAGGTCGTGGCGATCGAACCGGAGCGGCATCTGCGGCAGTTGGCCGCCGAGGCCGCGCTGCGCGCGGACGTACCGGTGGATGTGGCGCCGGGCGCGGCGGAGGCGCTGCCGGTCAAGAGCGAGGCGTTCGACGCGGCGGTGGCCTCCTTGGTGCTGTGCACCGTGCGGGACGTGCCGCGCACGCTCGCCGAGCTGTACCGGGTGGTGCGTCCGGGTGGTGAGCTCCGCTTCTTCGAGCACGGGGTGGCTCCCGGGCGCGGCATGGCGCGCACCCAGCGGGCGCTCGACCGGACGGTCTGGCCGTTGCTCTTCGGCGGCTGCCACACGGCGCGCGATCCCCTGGCCGCGATCGAGGCGGCGGGGTTCGAACTGATCACGTACCGGTCCTTCACGGTTCCGCAGGAGGGGCCGCGGCTGCCGTCCTCCTTCTGTGTGCTGGGCTCGGCACGGCGTGTCTGATCCACCGGACGACATGTCCGATCCACCGGTCCGGGCCGCCCGACCGACGGACGGGTGACCCCCGAACCGGTGAGACGCGGGCGCGTCGGACCGGATGGCGAAACGCGCTCGACGGCCCTGGGCGGCCGGTGGTGGGATGCCGATCATGGACGAGTTGAGTATCCGGACCGCCTCGGCGGCCGACATCGACATGGTGCTGGCCTTTTGGAAGGTGGCCGCCGAGGGCACAAGCATCAGCGACGACCGTGACGGGGTCGAACGGCTCCTCACCCGTGACCCGGAGGCGCTGATCCTCGCGGAACGCGGCGGCGAGCCGGCCGGCACGGTCATCGCGGGTTTCGACGGCTGGCGGTGCCACCTCTACCGGCTCGCCGTCCACCCCGGCCACCGGCGTCGCGGCGTCGGGGCCGCGCTGCTCGTGGCGGCCGAGGAGCGGTTCGCCGCGCTCGGCGGCCGGCGTGCGGACGCGATGGTGCTGGACCACAACGAGCTGGGGAGACATGCCTGGCGTGCGGCGCGGTACGAACCGGACGAGCGGTGGACGCGGTGGATCAAGCCGCTGCCCGGTGCGGGCTCGGGCACGGGTCCGGACTCGGGCTCGGGCTCGGACCCGGGTCTGGGCGCGGACTCAGGCTCAGGCTCCGGCGCGGGTGCGGGCTCCCGGGCCGAAAGTGGGTCTTCCCAGGTCGCCCGGCGGGGGTAGTCACCCCTCTCCTTTGCCCGTCCTTTACCATGAGTGTTTCCTTCCCCTACGACCGAAAGGTGTGAGCGTCCGCCCATGGGCGAGCCTCCCAGTAGCAGTCAGCGCGAGACCCGACATCGCGCGATCCTCCCGTCCCTGGCTGATCATGGGACGGAGGTGAACCGATGACCGAAGTGCTTCTGCTCGGGGTGGCGCTGCTGCTCTCCCTCGCGTGCGGTGCCTTCGTCGCGGCCGAGTTCTCGCTGACCACGGTCGAGCGCGGCGAACTGGAAGCGGCCGTCGAGCGGGGCGAGCGCGGGGCCGCGAGCACGCTCAAGGCCGTCAAGTCGCTCACCTTCCAGCTCTCCGGCGCACAGCTCGGCATCACCGTCACCAACCTGATCGTCGGCATGCTCTCCGAGCCGTCGATCTCCAAGCTGATCCGCGGCCCGCTCCAGGACCTCGGCCTCTCGGCCTCGGTCGCCTCCTCAGTGGCCCTGGTCATCGGCACCGCCCTGTCGACCGTCGTCCTGATGGTCGTGGGCGAGCTGGTCCCGAAGAACTGGGCGATCTCCTCGCCGCTGGCGATCGCCAAGCGGGTGGCCACCCCGCAGCGGGTCTTCACCGCCGCCTTCAAGCCGCTGATCAGCCACCTCAACAACACGGCCAACCGGATCGTGCGCCGGCTCGGGATGGAGCCGGCCGAGGAGCTGGCCTCCGCCCGTTCGCCGCAGGAGCTGGTGGCGCTGGCCCGCCACTCCGCCAAGGAGGGCGCGCTCGAGGCGGACACCGCCGAGCTGTTCGTACGGACCCTCAACCTCGCGGAGCTGACGGCGGAGAACGTGATGACGCCGCGCGTCCAGGTCACCGCCCTGGAGGTGCAGGCCACCGCCGAGGACGTCGCCAACGCGACCCGCGCGACCGGCCTGTCCCGCTTCCCCGTCTACCGCGGCAGCCTCGATTCCGTCGTGGGCATCGCCCACATCAAGGACGTCCTGGCCATACCGGCCGACGAGCGGCGCCGCCGTGGGATCGGGGACATGCTGCGCGAGCCGCTGCTCGTCCCGGAGACGCTCACGGTCGACCGGCTGCTCGACCGGCTCTCGGGCAAGCAGACCATGGCCGTCGTCATCGACGAGTACGGCGGCACGGCCGGGGTCGCGACCCTGGAGGACATCGTCGAGGAGGTCGTCGGTGAGGTGCGCGACGAGCACGACCCGCACGAGACGCCCGACCTGGCACGGGCGGGTGTGGACGCCGACGGACGCGAGCTCTGGTCCGCGGACGGCGCGGCCCGCACGGACCAGCTCGAGTCGATCGGTCTGCGGGTGCCGGACGGCCCCTACGAGACCCTGGCGGGCGTCCTCGCCACGGAGCTGGGACGGATCCCCGCCGTCGGCGACCGGGTCGAGCTGGCCCACTGGCGGCTGGACGTCGTGGACGCCTCCGGGCGCCGGGCGGCCCGGGTGCTGATGCACGCGCCGCCGGCCCACCTGTCCGAGGAGACCGGGGAGGCGGGCCGATGATCGCGATCCAGTTGCTGATCGGCCTCGCGACCCTGGTCGTGAACGCCTTCTTCGTCGGCGCGGAGTTCGCCCTGATCTCCGTACGCCGCAGCCAGATCGAGCCGGAGGCGGACGCCGGGAACCGCCGCGCCCGGAGCGTCATCTGGGGTCTGGAGCACGTCTCGGCGCTGCTCGCCGCGGCGCAGCTCGGCATCACGCTGTGCACGCTGGTGCTCGGCATCGTCGCCGAGCCGGCCATCGCGCACCTCCTGGAGCCGCTCTTCGACGCGGTCGGCGTGCCGCACGGCCTGGTGCACCCGATCTCGTTCGTGATCGCGCTGTCCGTGGCGACCTACCTCCACATGCTGCTCGGCGAGATGGTCCCCAAGAACATCGCGCTGGCCGAGCCGACCCGCTCGGCGCTGCTCCTCGGCCCGCCGCTGGTGGCGATCGCCCGGGGGCTGCGGCCGGTCATCTTCGCGATCAACGCCTTCGCGAACGGCATCCTGAAGCTGCTGCGGGTGGAGACGAGGGACGAGGTCTCGGCGACGTTCTCGGACGACGAGCTGGCTCGGATGGTGACGGACGCGGGTGTCGCCGGCCTCCTGGACGATCGCGCCGCCGAGCGGCTGCGCGACGCCCTCGAGCTGGGACGGCGCCCGGTGCGGGACGTCGTCATGCCGGTGGAGAAGGTCGTGTACGCGGCGGTGGGCACCACGCCCGAGGAGCTGGAGGCGCTCGCCGCGGAGTCGGGCTTCTCCCGCTTCCCCGTCGTCGACTCGGGGCGCGGAATCCTCGGCTACCTCCATGTGAAGGACGCCCTGGACGCCGTACCGCGCGACCTGCCCTTCCCGGTCTCGGCGATGCGGCCGATCGCCCGGGTCCGGGCGGCGACCCCGATGGACGACGTCCTGACGGCGATGCGCCGCAGCCGCACCCACCTGGCGGCGGTGCTGGGCGACGACGGCAAGCTGGCCGGTCTCGTCACGATGGAGGACGTGCTCCGGGAGCTGGTGGGGCGCCCGGCGGCGTAGTCCCGCCGATGAGGACGGTTCACGAGGCCCGGGGCCGGGAGCGCACACGCGCTCCCGGCCCCGGGCCGTGAGCGGGCGGACGCGCCCGGGCGTCGGTGGCACCCCGACGGTCCCGGAGCGTGGCCGGGTCGGTCTCGCCGGGCGGGCCGCAGGCACCCCATACCGCACGGTATGATCGCTCCGCCATGGAATTGAATGCCACCTACACCAGTCTGGTCGCCGTCGGCGACAGCTTCACCGAGGGCATGTCGGACCGACTGCCCGACGGGACGTACCGAGGATGGGCGGACCTCCTCGCGACCCGGCTGGCCGCCCGCACCCCCGACTTCCGCTACGCCAACCTCGCCGTACGCGGAAAGCTCATCGGCCAGATCCTCGACGAGCAGGTGGACGTGGCCGCCGCCATGAAGGCGGACGTGGTGACGCTGGTCGGCGGCCTGAACGACACCCTGCGGCCGAAGTGCGACATGGGGCGGGTGCGAGGGCTGCTCACCGAGGCGGTCGAGCGGCTCGCGCCGTCCTGCGGTCAGCTGGTCCTGATGCGCAGCCCCGGCCGCCAGGGACCCGTCATGCAGCGGTTCCGGCCCCGCATGGAAGAGCTCTTCGAGCACATCGAGGCGCTCGCCGCCCGGCACGGCGCCCTGGTGGTCGACCTGTACGGCGCGCCCGCGCTCGGTGACCAGCGCCTGTGGGACGTGGACCGCCTGCATCTGACCGGCGAAGGCCACCGACGGGTGGCCGAGGCCGTGTGGCAGGCGCTGGGCCTCGACCCCGAGGACGACTGGCGGGCGCCGCTGCCCCCGGCCGTGCGCCCGGGCTGGATGACCCGGCGCGCCTCGGACGCCCGTTTCGCCAGGGAACACCTGGGCCCGTGGATCGGCCGCCGCCTGACCGGCCGCTCCTCCGGCGACGGCCTCCCCGCCAAGCGGCCGGACCTGCTGCCGTACGAGCTCCCGCACGGGACCGCCTCCAGGACCCCGTCCGAGCCGCCGGGGGCGTAGCGGAACCCAGGGCCTTCCGTCGGGATCAGGCCCCATGAGCCCGGCAAGATCCGAACGATCCGGCCCAGGCCGTGAGGACGCCGAGGTCACGCCGGAGTCCTGCGGGGACATGCCTCCGGGGAGAGGCCTCCGGCCGCGGTGGCGAGGAGCAGCACGAAGGCGGGACCGCGGCCGAAGGCGATGAGGAGGATGCCGGGCAGCCGCCGGGTGGCGTAGGAGCCGCCGGCCTCGACGCTGGTCGGGAGCGCAGGGCCGACCGGGGCGCGCGCCAGGCCGCGCACGATCGCGCCGCGGGGTGCCGGCCGGTGCCGTCGGCGGAAGCGTCCTGCCCTCGGCAGCGGGGCGGGCCGGGCCGATCCGGGCCGGGGACAGCCGAGGGGATGCACCCGACCACATCGTCGGCCCGCCCGGCGTATGCGCCGGACCGGTCGTGCCGAGGGGTCCGCCGACCCAGGGGCCGCCCGAGACCAGCCCGTGACCTGCGGAAAGATCCACGACGGGGTTACCGCGGGTTTCGTCGCCACGCGCACAGGATCGTCACCGAACCGACATACCGAGCGGTCGGAAAGTCCTTACGCACGGGCTATACCCATGAGTAACGTACGCGGACCACGGCGCCACCCGCCCGTTCCCCGGGGCGGCAAGGAGCAAGATCGATGTCGTATCACCAGCCATTCCCCGGCCCACCGCCCGTACCCCAGCACCGCAATGCCGGGCGTCACCGCCAAGAGGCGGCGTCGCAGTCCTGGGAGGGTGGATCGCCGTCCTGGGACACCGATCCACAGGCCGCCTGGGACACGTCCCCGCGAGCGTGGGACTCCTCGCCGCAAGGCTGGGATTCCGCGCAGCAGCCCTGGGACGCGTCCCCGCAGCAGCGACCGCCCGCCGCCACCGACGACCGTGGTGATCTGCACCGGCTCGGATCGGCCTACCGCAGGCTCCGCCGCGTCGCCACCTTCACCGCGCTCGGCTACTTCGTCATCTTCCTTCTCCTGTCCGGTTACGCCCCCTCGCTGATGACCGGCACCCTCACCGGCGGTCTCACCACCGGTCTGGTCCTGGGACTCCTCCAGCTGCCCGTGGCGCTGGCCGCGATCGCGCTGTACGAGCGGATCGCGCGCAAGAGCGTCGACCCGCTCGCCGCCGCGATCCGCGAACGCGCCGAGCAGGCTGCCGCCGCAGCCGCGCCCGCGCCGGAACGCCAGAGCCGCTCCGGACGTCCCGTGTGGCAGCAGCCCACCGGAGGTGGGCGCGCATGACCAGCTTCAGCTCCGAGGCCCAGACCATGTCGCTGATGGCGTTCATAGCCGTCATCACCGTCACGCTGCTGCTGTGCGTGATGACCGGCCCCGATCGTGACGACCTGGGCGACTTCTACACCGGCTACCGCTCGCTCTCCCCCATGCAGAGCGGCCTCGCGATCGCCGGCGACTACATCTCCGCCGGCACCGTGCTCGGCACCATCGGCATCATCGCGCTCGTCGGCTACGACGGCGTCACGCTCGCCCTGAGCACCGTGCTCTCGCTGGTCCTGATGATGTTCCTGCTCGCCGAACCGCTGCGTAACGCCGGCCGGTTCACGATCGGCGACGTCTTCACCCGGCGTCTCCCCGGCCCCGCCGTGCGGATCACGACGGCCGCGGTCACCCTGACCGCACTGCTGCCGCTGGTGATCTTCCAGCTCGCGGGCGCCGGCGATCTCCTCTCCGTCGTCCTCGGCTTCGACGCCGACGGCTTCAAGACCGGGGCGATCGTGTTCCTGGGTCTGCTGATGATCGCGTACGCGGCGATCGGCGGCATGAAGGGCACCGCCTTCATCCAGATCGTCAAGACCGTCGCCCTGCTCGGCGCGTCCCTCGCGATCGCCGCGCTCATCCTCGACCGCTTCGACTTCAGCCTGCCCTCTCTGCTGGACGCCGCCAAGCGCGGCAGCGGGGCGGGAGACGCCTATCTCGCCTCCGGTCTGCAGTTCGGCGGCAACGAACTCGACATGATCAGCACGCAGTTGACGGTCGTGCTCGGCGCCGCGGTGCTGCCGCAGATCACCATGCGCATGTTCACCGCGCGCAGCGCGGCAGCCGTGCGGCGCTCGATGTCGTGGGCCGTGTCGACCGTCGTCGTGACCTGTCTGCTGATCGCCGTCATCGGCTTCGGCGCGGCGGCGATCGTCGGCCACCAGGGGATCGTCGCCGGCGACCCGCAGGGCAAGACGGCGTTCCTCATGGTCAGCCAGGCCGTCATGGGCACGGACCAGACGACCGTCGAGACACTGCTGTTCACGGCCGTGGCGACGGCCATCTTCCTCACCCTGCTGGCCTCGGTCGCCGGGATCACCCTCGCCTGCGCCAACACCCTGGCGCACGACCTCGTCACGCACGGGCTGCGCCGCAAGGCGCGACTGAAGGACTCCGCGGAGATGGCCATCGCCCGGACCGCCGCGGCGGGCGTCGGGCTCGTGGCGATCGCGATCGCCGCCGGTGCACGGCATCTGAACCTTCAGGCACTGCTCACCCTGTCGTTCTGCATCGGCGCGTCCGCGGTCGCACCGGCCCTCATCTACAGCCTCTTCTGGCGCCGCTACTCCCGTACGGGACTGCTCTGCACCCTCATCGTGGGCAGCGTCTCCGCGCTCGTCCTCATGACCGGCAGCAACCTGGTGTCCGGATCACCCCAGGCGATCTTCCCGGACCAGGACTTCAACTGGTTCCCGTTCACCACCTCGGGCATCCTCTCGGCCCCGCTGGGCTTCCTCGCGGGCTGGCTCGGCACGGTGCTCCGCGAACGTGACCCGGCCGACCAGCGCATGCGGTACGAAGCGGTGGAGGAGACGATCCTGGCCGGCACACCCGCGGCGAACAGCGCCCCGGCGTCCTGACGCGCAGGGGCGACCTTGACCGAGTGCAGCCGGGGCAGGAGAAGACGTCGCCGTTGGCATCGATGATCAACAGGTCGCCGATGCCGTCTCCGCCGACGTCACCCGAGCCGTCCGCGCTGAAGGGCTTCGCCGAGAAGATCGGGGCCGAGTGAAACTGAGGAAATGACGTACGAGCTGGTCGGTGGAGACCTTCCCCTGCGGCTTCCGGGGACCTTCAAGCCGTGGGCCATCGAGGTGGGCCACAGCAAGGTCCTGCTCCGTGGGCTTCTGGGCGGCGACGACGGTGAACGTCCGAGGATGTTCGACGTCCTCTTCCAGGACGTGTCACGGCTGGCGCTGTCGGATCGGTACACGGACCTCGGTGTGCACATCGCCGAACCGGAGACGACGCGGGCCGAGGAGAGGAGAGTGGGAGGCAGGTGGCGCGGATCGCATCTCTTCCGCATCTCCGAGGCCGCGCCGTACGACTACGTGGTCGCGGGGTATCTGTTCTGGGCCGAGGTGAACGTCTACCCCGGCGATCGGAGCCCTCTGCTCGAGGAGTCTCCGCAGCCCGGCTCCATCGTGGGGAACAGGGTCTACCGGTCGTAGACCCGGTTCGCTGACTCCCGCGAGGCGGGTGCGTCGCGTGCAGACGGTGGAAGCCCCGCCAGGCCCGGCCTGGCGGGGCTTCTCGCTCCCGCTCCTCCGGGAGGCCGCTTCCGCGGGTGGCCGCGCCCGACGCGGGCGTCCCTCGCGCGTTCGTAGCAACGCACAGCCCGGACCCTGGCGCTGGCCTGCACGAACCGCCAGTAGAATCTGCTCACGTGACTGCTGCTGCGAAGCCCCGCATCCCCAATGTCCTGGCCGGCCGCTACGCCTCCGCGGAGCTTGCCGTCCTCTGGTCCCCCGAGCAGAAGGTGAAGCTGGAGCGCCGGCTGTGGCTCGCGGTGCTGCGTGCCCAGAAGGACCTCGGGATCGAGGTTCCGGACGCGGCCCTGGCCGATTACGAGCGCGTCCTCGACCAGGTCGACCTCGCCTCCATCGCCGAGCGCGAGAAGGTCACCCGGCACGACGTGAAGGCCCGGATCGAGGAGTTCAACGCCCTCGCCGGTCACGAGCAGGTCCACAAGGGCATGACCTCCCGCGACCTCACGGAGAACGTCGAGCAGCTGCAGATCCGGCTCTCGCTGGAGCTGATGCGCGATCGTACGGTCGCCGTCCTGGCGCGCCTCGGCAAGCTCTCCGGCGAGTACGCCGAGCTCGTCATGGCCGGCCGTTCGCACAACGTGGCCGCCCAGGCGACCACCCTCGGCAAGCGTTTCGCGACCGCCGCCGACGAGCTCCTGGTGGCCTACGGCCGCCTGGAGGACCTCCTCGGCCGCTACCCGCTGCGCGGCATCAAGGGCCCGGTCGGCACGGCCCAGGACATGCTCGACCTGCTGGGCGGCGACGCGGCCAAGCTGGCGGTGCTGGAGCAGCGCATCGCCCACCACCTGGGCTTCGCTCAGGCCTTCACCTCGGTCGGCCAGGTCTACCCCCGCTCGCTGGACTACGACGTGGTCACCGCGCTCGTGCAGCTGGCCGCCGCCCCGTCCTCGGTCGCCAAGACGATCCGCCTGATGGCGGGCCACGAGCTGGTCACCGAGGGCTTCAAGCCCGGCCAGGTCGGCTCCTCCGCGATGCCGCACAAGATGAACACCCGCTCCTGCGAGCGCGTCAACGGCCTCATGGTCATCCTGCGCGGCTACGCGTCGATGACCGGCGAGCTGGCCGGCGACCAGTGGAACGAGGGCGACGTCTCCTGCTCGGTGGTCCGCCGGGTGGCCCTGCCGGACGCCTTCTTCGCGTTCGACGGCCTTCTGGAGACCTTCCTGACGGTGATGGACGAGTTCGGCGCCTTCCCGGCCGTCGTCGCCCGTGAGCTGGACCGGTACCTCCCCTTCCTGGCCACCACCAAGGTCCTCATGGGCGCCGTGCGCGCCGGCGTGGGCCGCGAGGTCGCCCACGAGGCCATCAAGGAGAACGCCGTCGCCTCCGCCCTCGCCATGCGGGAGCAGGGCGCCGAGCGCAACGAGCTCCTCGACAAGCTGGCCGCCGACGAGCGCATCCCGCTGGACCGGGACCAGCTTGACGCGCTGATGGCCGACAAGCTGTCCTTCACCGGCGCCGCCGCCGACCAGGTCGGTGCCGTGGTCTCCCGCATCGAGGAGATCGTCAAGCAGCACCCGGAGGCCGCCGGGTACACCCCCGGGTCGATCCTCTGACCGGCTTCACCCCGCAGGAGCTGCAGGCCGCTCGTGACCGCGTCGTTCCCGACGTGGCCGCGGGCGGCCTCTCCGTGCTCTTCTGCGGGATCAACCCGGGGCTGATGTCGGCGGCGACGGGCCACCACTTCGCCCGCCCGGGTAACCGGTTCTGGCCGGTGCTCCATCTGTCCGGCTTCACCCCGCGCCTGCTGAAGCCGTCGGAGCAGCGGGAGTTGCTCGCGTACGGTCTCGGGATCACGAACGTGGTGGCCCGCGCGAGCGCGCGGGCCGACGAGGTCGGCGACGAGGAGTTCCGGGAGGGCGGCCGGCTGCTGGCCGAGCGGGTGGAGCGGCTGCGTCCGCGCTGGCTGGCCGTCGTCGGCATCACCGCGTACCGCACGGCGTTCGGGGAGCGCAAGGCGGTCATCGGGCCGCAGGAGCGGACGATCGGCGAGACCAGGATCTGGGCGCTGCCCAACCCCAGTGGGCTGAACGCCCATTGGACCGCCCGGACGATGGCGGAGGAGTTCGCCAGGCTTCGGGAGGCGGCCGGCGTTCCCGACCGGCGGTCGTAGTCAGGGCGGGTCGGTCGCGGTGAGACAGGCGACCAGCCGGAAGCCGGCGCCGCCCCGCACGAGGCCGAGCGCGACCCACCGGTCCTCCGCCCGCCACAGCCGGACGTCGGGGACCGACGTGCAGAGCAGGTCCCACGGCCCGGGTATCGCCTCGCCCGCGGCGTACCGGCCGAGCAGCGGGGACAACTCGACGACGCGGGGCGGGCCCCATCGGCCGGTGAGGACCAGCGCGAGCGCGTCCCGCTCGGCCTCCGCCTGTTCCTCGTGCAGGTCCTCGTGCAGGTCCTCGTACAGATCGTGGGACCGGTCGTCGGGATCGTCCGCGGAGGGGCCGTCGACGGCTAACTCCGCCAGGTGGTAACCCTCCTGGGGCAGGGCGCGGGCGCGCAGCAGGTCGAGGGCGGCGAGGTGCTGTGCGAGCGTCATGGGTCCAGTAAAGCGCCGGGGTCTGACAGCTGGTGCTCCGTCAGGAGCGAGGCCGCGCCCCTGACGGTCCCGTACGGTCCCCGCTCAGGCCCCGTGCCGGCCTGCGGGCGCGGAGCCGGATCCTGTCGCGGGGCCGTACGCGCGGGAGGCGACCATCAGGACGCGGGCCGTACGCGCGGGGGGGTGATCATCGGGACGCGGGACGCGGGCCGTACGCGCGAAAAGGCGACCGTCGGGACCCGGGGCCGGGCGGCGCTCGCCGCCCTCCGGTCCATTGAGTACCATCCGGCAGACATGCGTACGAGCTGGAAGGACACACGGTGGGGCGGCTGACCGGCGGGGATCCGTCGCTGCTGCGGCGGATCAACTCCGCGGTGGTACTCCATGCTCTGCGGGGCGCCGACGCGCTCACGCTGACCGATCTGACCCGGATCACGGGTCTGTCGCGCCCCACCGTCGAGGGCGTGGTCGAAGGACTCATCGTGACGGGGCTCGTCGTCGAGGCGGCGGCCGAGGAGGGCGAGGCGAGGCGGCAGGGGCGGCCGGCCCGGAGGTTCCGCTTCCGCGCGGAGGCGGGGCATCTGCTCGGCATCGAGATCGGCCCGCACCGGGTCGCCGCGCTGATCTCCGGTCTGGACGGCCGCATCATCGGCGCCGGTGCGCGGGAGGTGTCGGAGACGGCTCCGGAGGACGAGCGCCTGGAGCGGGTCCGCTTGGTCGTCGCCGACGTCCTGCGCAGGGCAGGGGTGCCTCGTTCGAGTCTGCGGGCGGTCGGTGTCGGGACGCCCGGGATCGTCGAGGCGGACGGCACGGTGCGACTGGGCACCGCGCTGCCCGGCTGGACGGGTCTCGCGCTCGGCGAACGGCTCCGGCGTTCCTTCCGCTGTCCGGTGCTCGTGGAGAACGACGCCAACGCGGCCGCGGTCGCCGAGCACTGGAAGGGCGCGGCGACCGACTCCGACGACATCGTCTTCGTGCTGGCCGGGCTGAGCCCGGGCGCGGGATCGCTGATCGGCGGACGGCTGCACCGCGGGTACGGCGGGGCGGCCGGAGAGATCGGGGCGTTGCACCTGCTCGGCCGGGGGGTCACTCCGGAGCACCTGCTGTCGACCACGGACGAGCCGCTGCACCCGCTGGACGAACAGGCCGTCGCCGAGGTGTTCACACTCGCCCGTCAGGGTGACACCCGGGCGCAGGCGGCGGTGGAGCGCTTCACGCAGCGGCTGGTCCACGACGTGGCGGCGCTGGTCCTGGCGCTCGACCCGGAGCTGGTGGTGATCGGCGGCTGGGCCGCGGGCCTGGCCGGCGTGCTGCAGCCGCTCAGGGACGAACTGGCACGGTTCTGTCTGCGCCCGCCGCGGGTGGCCCTGTCGCTGCTCGGCGATTCGGCGGTCGGCACGGGTGCGCTCCGGCTGGCCCTGGACCACGTGGAGGAGCAGCTCTTCGCCGTGGAGGGCACGGCCACGGCCCGCCGCTGAGCGGCCGGGGCCCGAGTGCTCCCCCCGGTGGGGTGACGGCGGGCCGCCGTCCGACCGCCGCGTGGGGCGGCGATCGGACAGAGGGCGCGGGCTGCGCGCGGGGACCGTGTGTCGGGCGGCGTGGACGGCGCGAGCCCGCGCGGGCGCCGTCGGTGCGGCGCCCTCACGGGCTCGGGCTCGGGTCGGGGCTTGTGGAGCGGAGAAGGGACTGCGTCAGGAGGCCATGACCAGGTCGACGGAGTCGCCGAAGGTGAGGCGGCAGGTGTCGGCGCGGTAGGTGGCGACGGAGACGGCGGCGGTGCGTCCCTCGGAGAGGTAGCGGGTCGTCACGAGGAGCACGGGGGCGCCCGGCAGGCGGTCCAGCTCCTTGGCGTCGTCGGCGCGTGCCGAGCCCAGTTCCACGGAGCGGTCCTGGCCGTCCAGGGCGAGACGCTGGAGTTCGCGCAGGACGACACGCGCGCGGGCGGGGCCCGTCGGGTCGCCGTCCGCGCCCAGGTCGGGGACCGAAGCCGACGGGACGTAGAGAAGCTCCGCCGCGACGGGCTGTCCGTGCGTGACGCGGAGCCGGCGCACGACGTGCACCCGCTCCTCCGGCTCGATGTCCAGGAGCCTCGCGACGGCGGCGGGCGCCGGGGTCACGGCGCAGTCCATCGACTGCCAGGTCTCCTCGGCGACGCCGGGCCAGGTGTGCTGGGTGGTGGAGACGTCCACGCCCACGCGGGGCGGGGCGACGGTCGTGCCGACGCCTCGGCGGCGCTGCAGACGGCCTTCGAGCTCCAGCTGCTCCAGAGCCTGGCGGAGCGTGGCCCGGGCGACGCCGAAGCGCGCGGCCAGCTCCCGCTCGTTGGGCAGGATCTCCCCGACCGCGAAGTCGGAGTCGAGCGCTTCGCCGATCACGGTCTTGAGGTGCCAGTACTTAGGCTCCGGCACCGATTCCAGCTGCGTGGTCCCCACCCTGATCCTCCGCAATTCGCCGTGTCCCGCGGCGGTTTTCCGCGCCCTTGTTTATTAAAGGTTCCTGCACTAACTCTGCGACCATAAGGCGGCCCACCCCCTTGGTCAAGACCAATGCTCCGCCCGATGACCGGTAAAAGGGTCCTTTGACGTAGATCGTTCACAGGACGTTCGCGCGCGCGTGAGGCGGCACGGCGGAGAGACGCCGTGAGAGCGCGTCGTGAGGCAGTGGCCACGGTCAGGTAGGTGAACCGGCGCGCAGGCGCGGGCCCGGCCGGTCAGCCGGCCGTCAGCGCCCGCAGCTTGTCGGGATTGCGGACGATGTAGACGCACTGGACGCGCCCGTCCCGT
This sequence comes from Streptomyces sp. NPDC036822, assembly GCF_055609145.1. Taxonomy (NCBI): domain Bacteria; kingdom Bacillati; phylum Actinomycetota; class Actinomycetes; order Kitasatosporales; family Streptomycetaceae; genus Streptomyces; species Streptomyces sp. NPDC036822. Next base: position 85,863 of record NZ_JBVJPY010000017.1, on the reverse strand, counting down.
ACCTCCACCTGGAAGAGGGCGTCCGGGGCGCCGTCGACCAGGGCAAGCAGCGCGGGAGCGCCGTTGACCTCCAGGAAGCGGAACTCGTAGAGCGCTTCGGCGTCCCGAGCGGCGGCGAGGAGGAAACGGCCGACCTTGTCCGCGCTCTCCACGATCCGCCGCGGCGCCTTGGACTTGCCGCCGCTGTCGCCGACGAGGCGGACGTCCGGGGCGAGCAGGGCGAGGAGCCGTTCGAGGTCACCGCCGGCCGCGGCGGCGAGGAAGCGTTCGGTGACGTCGCGGCGCTCGGCCGGGTCGACGTCGTAGCGCGGCCTGCCCTCGTCGACATGGCGCCGGGCCCGCCCGGCGAGCTGGCGGACGGCGGCCTCGGAGCGGTCGAGCGTGGCCGCGATCTCCGCGAAGGGGAAGCCGAAGGCCTCGCGCAGCACGAAGACCGCGCGTTCCAGCGGCGAGAGGGATTCCAGGACGACGAGGACGGCGAAGGAGACGGACTCGGCGAGCAGCGCGCGCTCGGCGGTGTCGGGGACGGCCGGGCCGAAGTCCGTGACGATCGGTTCGGGGAGCCAGGGCCCGACGTAGGACTCGCGGCGGGCCTGGATGCGGCGCAGCCGGTCGAGGGCGAGGCGGGTGGTGACGCGTACGAGATAGGCGCGCGGTTCCCGGATGTCGGCGCGGTCCGCGGCCGACCAGCGCAGCCAGGCCTCCTGGACGACGTCCTCGGCGTCGGCGGCGCGGCCGAGCATGCGGTAGGCGACGCCGGTCAGCGTCGGCCGGTGCTCTTCGAAAACGTCGGTCGGTGTCTCGGTCGCCACTCCCCCATCCCAGCCGAACGAGGCCGGGCCTGTCCAGTTCCGTCCGGGCCCTTGAACTCGTGGCTACCGACCGGTAATTCTTGCTGACAGGGCGTCTAAGAGATGTCGACGACAGGGAGCAGGCGCATGTCCGCACAGATCTCGTTCACGGCCGGATCCTCAGGGGGTCCTCGCACGGTCTCCCTGACGTACGAGCGCAGGGGCGCGGGCGAGCCGCTGCTGCTGCTCCACGGCATCGGCCACCACTGGCAGGCGTGGGAGCCGGTTCTCGACATCCTCGCCGCCGAGCGGGACGTCGTCGCCGTCGACCTGCCGGGATTCGGCGCCTCGCCCGCGCTGCCGGAGGGGTACGCCTACGACCTGTCGACCGTCGTGCCCGTGCTCGCCGCGTTCTGCGAGGCCCTCGGCCTCGACCGGCCGCACGTCGCGGGGAACTCCCTCGGCGGGCTCCTGTCGCTGGAGCTCGGCCGGGAGAAGCTGGTCCGCTCGGTGACGGCCCTCTCCCCGGCGGGGTTCTGGTCGGAGCGCGAGCGGCGGTACGCCTTCGGGACCCTGCGCGCCATGCGGGCCGCCGCCCTGTCGATGCCGGTGCCGGTGATCGAGCGCCTCTCCCGCAGCGCGGTCGGCCGGACCGCCCTCACCAGCACCATCTACGCCCGGCCCGGGCGGCGTTCACCCGAGGCGGTGGTCGCCGAGACGCTCGCCCTGCGGGGCGCCACCGGCTTCCACCAGACGCTGGCCGCCGGCCGGAGCGTGCTGTTCGGCGACGACGTGCCCGCGGTGCCCGTCACCGTCGCGTGGGGCAGCCGCGACCGGCTGCTGCTGCGCCGCCAGGGCGTACGCGCCAAGCGCACCGTCCCGGGCGCCCGGCTGGTCCGCCTGCCCGGTTGCGGGCACGTCCCGATGAACGACGATCCCGCCCTCGTCGCCCGGGTGATCCTGGACGGGAGCCGCTGACCGCCGCCCCCGGCGCGGGAGGACGCCACGCGTGAACAGACCGGTGCCCAGCGCCGCACCCGCGCCCACCAGCACGCTGCCGACGGCCTGCGCGGGCCCGAAGCCGCCGGTCGAGACGAGGACCGCCGTCAGGGCGGCGGCGACCGGGATCGCCCCGGTGAAGAGGGTGGCGCGCTCCATCCCGACCCGCTGGACCCCCATGTAGAACAGGACGAATCCGACGACGGTGGCCAGGGCGGCCTGCCACACCAGAGCTCCCGTCTCGACCGCTGTCGGCAGCCGCAGGAACGCCTTACCGTCCACGAGGAGGCCGAGCAGGGCCGATTCGACGGCGCCGATCCCGCAGACGACGGCCGTGAGCAGTTTCGGGCCGAGCGGGCGCAGGACGGGCACGGCGAGGACGGTGAAGCCGACCTCGCCCGCCAGGGCGCCGACGGAGTAGAGGACGCCGGCCAGGTCGGAACGGCCCCAGCCCTGGACGGTGAAGGCCCCGGCCGCCACGAGCAGCGCCCCGAGGACCACCGGGCGGCTGGGCCGGCGTCCGTCCAGGAGCGGTACGAGGACGGCGACGACGACGGGCGCGCAGCCGACGAGCACACCGGGCACGGCCGGTTCGGCGGTGCGCTCCGCCGCGAGGACCGCGAGGTTGAAACCGACCATGCCCACGGCCGCGAGCAGGGCGAGCCGGACCCACTGGCGGGCCGTCAGCGCCCGGAGCGGAGCCGGGCCGCCCGGGCCGAGGAGGGGCAGCAGGAGCAGGCAGGCGGCGCCGTAGCGCAGGGCCTGGCCGCCCGCGTACGGATAGTCGCCGAGGAGGCTGTTGGCGGTGAAGGAGGCACCGACGAGGGCGTAGGCGAGGGTCACCAGGAGCGCTCCGCGCAGGGAGTTGGCGTTCATGGCACCGACGTTAGGAAGCGCGGCGGTCCGGTGACAGGACCACTTCCCCGACGTTATCGGGGACCACTTCCCGTACCGCCCGAAGCCTGGGAGGACGGGGTCCGCGGACGTGGAAGCCGATCACCCACGAGGCGGGACCGGGCCGTGTCCGGGCGACCGTGTCCCGGCTCGGAGCGGGGTCGTGTCCGGGCGAACGTCTGCCGGAGCGCTCGGGGATTCTCAGGCCGTGTCCCGGCTCGCGGCCGAGGCGGCGCGGTCGTGGAGCGCGTCCAGGACGGCCTCGTGTGCGGAGTCGACCTCCACACCCAAGGAGACGAGGTCCGGGCCGGGGTGGACCGTGAAGGTGAAGAAGGAGCAGCAGGCGCTCTCGCGGGCCGTCAGATCGCGTACCGCCTCCTCGACGCCCGGTTCCCCGGTGAGGACCATGTCCAGCCGGAGCCGGTCCGGTCGGGTCAGGCGGGTCAGGCGCTCGGCGAACAGCGCGTCGAACTCCGCCACCCGCAGGGGCTGCTCGCCGGTGGGCAGGGCGCAGGACTCCGGTACCCAGATGGTCATCGTGACCCCTTCCGTCGATGCCTCGTCCCTGCCTTCCGGAAGCGGCAGCATCTTCACATTCGACCCCTATCCATGTTGACACATGTCGAAGCAGGCGCCCGGGGGTCCGGCCTGCCGGGCCCGTCGCCGAAGGCCGTCCTCCCCGTCGGCCGTCCGCCGCTCGCGGGGCGTCATACTCATCGTCCGTGGACGGCACGGAAGCAAGACCGGCGGACAGCAGCTCCTCGGCCCCGCCCGGGGCAGCGCCGGGGAGCCCGTCACCCCACGCCGGAGGGGAGCCTTCCGGATACCGGCCCGCCGCGGAAGTCCGCTCCTGCGCGGCCGACCCGGGCGGGCATCCCGCCTGGGAGGTGCTGCTCCCGGCCGTGGCCGCTCCGGCCCGGCGGCGCGGACGGGCGTTGCGGGAGGCCCTGCGGGAGGCGGTACGAACGGGCCGCCTGACGGCGGGCACCCGGCTGCCCTCCAGCCGTGAGCTGGCGGCCGACCTCGGGGTCTCGCGGGGCGTGGTGACCGAGGCGTACGAACAGCTCACCGCCGAGGGGTACCTGCGCAGCGGCCGCGGCTCGGGCACCTGGGTGGGTGACGCGGCACGGGCGGCCTCGTCGCAGGGGGCGCGGGATCTGGCGCCGCACGCGCCGGGCAAGACGCCCCCTGGAGGTGGCACGGTCGACTTCCGTCCGGGGACACCGGATCTGGCGCTGTTCCCCCGGTCCGCGTGGGCGGCGGCCCACCGGTCCGTCCTGTCCCGGCTGCCTCACGGGGCGCTCGGGTACCCCGATCCGCGAGGGCTGCCGGAGCTGCGGACGGCTCTCGCCGGCCTGCTGGCCCGCCGACGCGGCGTGGTGGCCGACCCGGAGCGGCTGGTCGTCTGCTCGGGGGTCGCGCAGGCGTCGACGCTGGTCGGCTTCGTCCTGCGGGCCCGCGGACAGCGGATGGTCGGGATCGAGGATCCGGGCAGCCCGGAGCACGGGCGGCTGTTCGCCTCCACCGGCATGGACACGCTGTGGCTTCCGATGGACGAGGAGGGCCTGATGCCGGGTCCGCTCGCCGCGTCGGGGGTCCGGGCGGTGGTGACCACGCCCTCGCACCAGTTCCCCTCCGGCATCGCCTATTCGGCGACCCGCAGGGCCGAACTCCTCGCCTGGGCACGCGAGGTGGACGGCTGTGTCCTGGAGGACGACTACGACGGGGACTTCCGCTACGACCGCGCGCCGGTCGGCGCGCTCCAGGGGCTCGATCCGGAACGCGTGGTGTACACCGGCTCGGTGAGCAAGTCCCTGGCTCCGGGTCTGCGGCTCGGCTGGATGCTGGTGCCGGAGGGCATGGTCGCGGAGGTGGTGGAGCGCAAGCGGACGATGGACCTCGGCAATCCCGCCCTGGACCAGGCGCTGCTGGCCGAGTTCGTCACGAGCGGCGGGTACGACCGCCAGCTGCGCCGCTGCCAGCGCGCGTACCGGGAACGGCGGAACGCCCTGCTGGCGGCTCTGGAGGAACACTTCCCGGGGACGCGGGTGAGCGGGATCGCCGCCGGACTGCACGTCATCGCGCGCGTGCCGGAGCGTTACGGCCCGACCTCGCGCTTCCTCGCGCGGGCGGCGTCCGCCGGGGTGGCCCTGCACCCGCTCGAGGAGTACGGCACGACGCGGCCGACGGACGGCGCCGTCCGTCTCGTCATCGGGTACGCGCACCTGGCGCCGTCCGAGATCGCCCGGGGCATCGCGCTGGCCGCACGGGCACGGTAGGCCGGGGAGGCCGCTCGCCCCCCGGCGTCGGTGTGGTCCAGGAGCGCGCCGGAGTCCGGAGTCGTCCGGAAGCGGGACGGCCGAGGGCAGGGGGCCGGCGGAGTCGGGCGCGGCGCCTGCGGTTTGTTCACGCGTGGTTCGTGTCCGCGCCGCCCCCGTCCCTTAGGCATGGGGCGGCACCTGACACTCCCACCCGGAACAGGCTTTGGAGGCACCCCGATGTCCGACCTCACCCCCGGCCCGTCCCCCGCCCGCCGCAGCGTGCTGCGCGGTTCGGTCGCCGTCTCCGCGGCGCTCACGCTGGGCGGCGCCGCCTCGGCCCCGGCCCTCGCCCTGTCGGGACGGCCCCGGGCCGGGTGGGGCGTGCAGACCGGCGGCGTCACCTCCTCCTCCGGCCTGGTCTGGGTCCGCTCGGACCGCCCGGCCCGCATGCTGGTGGAGACCGCGGCGGACTCCTCGTTCCGCCGCCCGCGGCGCCACTTCGGGCCCCTTCTCGGCGCGGGCAGCGATTTCACCGGGACGCACGCGCTGCGCGGACTGCCGGCCGGTGAGCAGATCCACTACCGCGTCACCCTCGCGGACCCGGACGACCCGCGCCGTACGAGCGAGCCCGTCGTCGGCACGTTCCGTACGGCTCCGGCGCGGCGACGCGACGGGGTGCGGTTCCTGTGGTCGGGGGACGTCGCCGGGCAGGGCTGGGGCATCAACCCCGACATCGGCGGCTTCCGCGTGTACGAGGAGATGCGCCGGCTGGACCCGGACTTCTTCCTGTGCAGCGGCGACTCGATCTACGCCGACGGGCCGCTCCAGCCGACGGTGACGCTGCCCGACGGCCGGATCTGGCGGAACGTCACCACGCCGGAGAAGTCGAAGGTCGCCGAGACCCTGGACGAGTACCGGGGGAACTTCCGCTACAACCTGCTCGACCACAACGTCCGTGCCTTCAACGCGCAGGTGCCGTCGATCGTGCAGTGGGACGACCACGAGGTCCGGAACAACTGGTATCCCGGCCAGATCCTGGACGACCCGCGGTACACGGAGAAGGACGTGGACGTCCTCGCGGCCCGGGCCGCGCGCGCGTTCGGGGAGTACGTCCCGCTCTCGCCCGCCACCACGCGCGCCGGCACGGTGGAGGGCCGGATGCACCGGGTGGTGCGCCACGGCCCGCTGCTCGACGTGTTCGTCCTCGACATGCGCTCGTACCGCAGCGCCAACTCCCCCGGCCGGCAGGCGGACGACACCACCGGCATCCTGGGCGCGGAGCAGCTCGCCTGGCTCAAGCGGGAGCTGAGCCGCTCGCGGGCGGTGTGGAAGGTCCTCGCGGCCGACATGCCCCTGGGGCTCGTCGTCCCCGACGGCGCGACGGACATCGAGGCGATCGCCCAGGGCGACCCGGGCGCCCCGCTGGGCCGGGAGCTGCAGATCGCCGAACTGCTGCGGTTCGTCAAGCACCGGAGGATCACCGGCACGCTGTGGCTGACCGCCGACGTGCACCACACCTCGGCGCAGCACTACGCGCCGGAGCGGGCGGCCTTCCAGGACTTCGCGCCTTTCTGGGAGTTCGTCTCGGGGCCGCTGGCCGCGGGCGGCTTCCCGGCCAGCCGGCTGGACGCAACCTTCGGCCCTGAACGGGTCTTCGTCCGGGCGCCGGGGCGGGCGAACCTCTCGCCGATGGAGAGCCCGCAGTACTTCGGGGAGGTCGACATCGACGGCGACAGCGGCGAGCTGACGGTCCGGCTGCGCGCGGAGGGCGGGACGGTCCTGTTCAGCAAGGTGCTCCGGCCGGGGCGCGTCGGGCAGTGACGCGGGGCCCGGGCGAGATGCGAGCCCGCGCGGGTGCCGGGCGGGCCCCTCAGCCGTAGGTGAGCGGGCGCCGGGGCCGAAGCGGTCCGCCGGTGCGGGCGCCGAGGCCGTGGAGGAGCGGGTGCCGGGCCGTGGCCGAGGCCGATTGTCAGTGGGGGGTCCTAATGTCTTTCGCATGACGCGATCCGTACAGGCGCTCGCCTATTCACGCCCGTCCGCCCTCGAGTCCCGCGGGGGCGGACGGCGGCTCGGCCTGGAGACCTCCGGCGGCCTGACCCCTGCCGGGGCCGAGGCGCATCCCCGCTTCTTCTCCGGGTTCCTGACGTCTCCGCAGATCGCGGCGCGCGGCCTGCTGGCGGTCGCGGACGTGGCGGCCGCCCGTTACCACCAGCGGATACGGCCGGGTTCGCTCGACCCGGTCGTGACGGGGAACGGCGACCGGCTGCGGTTCGAGTCGTTCTCCGGTTGCGGCGGGGTGTACGCCCGGCTGGACGTGCTGAGCGAAGGGCTCGACGGAGCGGAGACCGGGCACGGCACCACCAATGTCGACGTCAACAACCCGCTGCGCGAGGCGCTGTCCCGTATGACGGGTGACGATCCGCTTCATCTCCGCGTGGGGTCCGAGGAGTTGGCGGTGACCACGCTGGAGGGCGCGGTCGTGGAGAAGAAGGTGCCGCTCCCGGACCGCTGGCTGCGCGGTTTCGCCGAGGCCCAGGTGGTCTCCGCCGGGTTCGATCTGCGGGCCGAGCTGACCGGCCCCGAGGCCGTCCGGTTCCTGCGGTCGCTGCCGCGCTCGCAGGCGCGGGGCCGGGAGCCGCTGTGGGTGGTCCGGTCCGGCAGGACGCTGCGGCCCACGACCCGGCCGGTGGCGGGCGCGGTCTGTCTGCCGGGGCCCGACCGGCTGGTGGCCCTGGAGCGGGTGCTGCGGCACGCGACGGCGCTGCGGGTGTACGGGCCGGTTCCCGACGGGGTCGCGACGGCGAGTGCCTGGGAGCTGGCGCTTCCGGGGATGCGCCTGACGCTCACCCTCTCGCCGGACGCCTCGCGGGGCTTCTCCGGGGAGGGCGGTGTCCTGGAGGCGCTGGCGACGCCGGAGGCGGAGCTGGACGCGGAGCTGGTGTCGGTGCTGCTGGCCTGGGAGCCCACGATCGACCCGGCGGAACTGGCCGCGGAGGCGGGGCTCACGGCGGACCGCGTGCGCGCGGCCCTGACCCGGCTCGGCACGGCGGGCCGGGTGGGGTACGACGTGGCCGACGCGGCGTACTTCCACCGCGAGCTGCCGTACGACGCGGAGCGCGCCGAGCGCCACAATCCGCGGCTGGTGGCGGCTCGCGCCCTGGTCGCCGAGGGCGCGGTCGCGGTCGACGGCGCGCTCGCCGCCGTCACCTCGGGCGAACGGCGCTACCAGGTGCGGGAGTCGGGGGGAGCGCTGAGCTGTACGTGCCAGTGGTGGGCGGACTACCGAGGCCGGCGCGGGCCGTGCAAGCACGCCTTGGCGGTGCGGATGGTCAGGCAGGGCGAGACGGTCGCCGGGGGCGTGCGATGACGGGGACGCGGGGGACGACGGAGATGACGGGGACGCGCGACGAGGCCACGGGGGTCGAGCGGCTGCTGGACGCGGTGCGTCAGGGGCGGGCCGCGGATGTTCCGGGCCTGTTGAAGCCGCTCGACGCGGCCGCGCGCAAGGCCGCGCTGGCGGAGCTGAAGCTGCTGCGCAGAGAGGTGCGCGGCTGGGACTGGAACCGCTGGTCCGAGGCGGGCAGAATCCGGCGCCCCCTGCGGGTCGCGGGCGCCGGGTGCCACACGGGGGCGGCCGCGGCCGCCGCCTGGATCGGGGGCCGCGACCTCATGGACTGGGGAACGCGCGACGGTTCCCTGGTGCTCGCGGTGCTCGCCGACCGGGAGCCGGCCTGGGTCGCGGACGTGGCGCAGCGGCTGGCCGAGCGGCCCGCCGTGGTGGAGAACGGCTACGACCTCGTCCATGACCTGGTGGTGCTCTCCGGGGGTCCCGTGCCGACGACGGACGCCTACATCCTGGGCTGGACACGGGCGGTGGCCGGCCCCGGTCTCCTCGGCCGGCTGCGCACCGACCCGCAGACGCCGGTGCTGGTGCCCCGCCTCTTCGAGCTGCCCGAGACCCCGGACCCGCTCACCTGGGGGACGGACGGGCAGAACGGGGGTCATTGGCCGACGGCGCTCGCGACGCTGGCAGCCGAGGGGCTGCTCGATCGCGGGGCCTTGGTGGAGGGCTGCGTGGCACGTCTCCTGCGCGGTGGGCGGCTGCGTGACCTGCGCTTTCCCCTCGCCCTGCTGCAGCTCCTCGGCCCGACGGCGCGGGAGCGGAGCGGCCGGGTCGCGGAGTGGACCGGGATGGCGGCGGACGCTCCGTCGCCGGTCGCGGGCTACGCCCAGCAGATCCTTGCGGAGCTCGCGATGGAGGGCGAGCTGTCGGTGCGGGAGTTGGCCGAGATGACCGGGCCGGTGCTCTTCCGGACCGAGAAGACGCTGGTGCGGGCGCAGTTGACCCTCGTGGGCAAGGTGCTCAGGCGGGATCCCGCCGCGGCGGCCGAACTCCTGCCGGTCGTGGCGGACGCCTTCGGGCACGAGGACCACGGCATCCAGGAGCGGGCGCTGAAGCTGGTGGGCCGCCACCTGCGCAGGGTGGACGAGCAGGTGCGGCAGGAACTGGCCAACGCGGCGGGGCGGCTGGACCCGGGGCACCGGCAGGCGGCCGGGGAGCTGTTCGGCGGCGCGCCGGACGGGGAGGCCGACGAGGCTCCGTACGAGGAGATCCTGCCGCCCGCTCCCGTGGCGCGTCCGGTGGCGCCCCCGGCGGAGTCGGTCGCCGAGCTGGTCGAGGACCTGGTGGCGCTCTCCAAGGGACGCACGAAGGCGGCGGAGGAGTTCGAGCGGGCGCTGGACGGGCTCGTCCGGCACGCCCACCGGGACCGGGAGGCTCTCACGGCGGCGGTGGCGACGGCCTTCGCCGACAGCTTCTGGCTGGGGCACCACCACACGGGCCGGCGGACGGACCACTTCCACCGGACGACCCACGGCATCGACGTGGTGCTGGCCGCCCTCCTGGGCGCCGTGGAGCAGTCGGCCATCGACGCCGGCCGGGCCCGCCGACACGGCACGACCTCCTGCACGCACCTGGCGTTCGACGGCGTGGTCGACGCGCGGCTCTGGGAGGTCGCCGACCTGATCACCACCGGCCGGCTTCCCTTCCTGCTCGCCGCACCGACGTGGCACACCGGGGCGATAGCGCCGCTGACGCTGGTCGACCGACTGCGCGCCTACCGGGCCGCGGGCGTCGAGCCGGCGCCCGCCGATCTCGCGCAGGCCCTGCTGCGGCTGCGCAAGGCCGACCCGACCGCTCGGGAGGCCGCGGCGAAGGCGGCGGCGCTCGGTGGCCGGGCCGCCGAGCGGCTCGCCGACTGGCTGGAGTCGGACGCCTCCCTCGCGCCGGGCGTGCGGTTCCTCGCGCGGCGTCGGGACCAGTCGCCGGGCCGGTGGTGGCTGGCGGACCGGCTCGTGCTGAAGATCCGTGAGCGCCGGGCCGTACGCGAGGAGTTCCCTCCGGCCTTCCAGTGGCTGGGCGGGCGGGTCTCGGAGGCTGTCCGGCGCTGCTACCACTGGTCGGACGGGCAGGAGAACTGGGCGGCGGTGCTGCCGGACGACCGGGAGACTGTGGCCGCCTGGCTGCTTCCGTCCCTGGCCGGCGGTGCGGCGTGGGACGGGCGTGGGGTGAACCGGGGGCTGACGGCGCTGGCCGAGTCCGAGGGGCCGGTCGGCCCGGCGGTGCGTCTCGCGCTGGCGATCGGGTTGGGAGCCCGGCACGCGGAGGACCGGCTGACGGCCGTGGACGCGCTCCTCGTGCTGGCCGCGCGGAAGGAGCTGGACGGGCGGGGCCTCGGAGCGGAGCTGGCCGGGCTCGTGGGCGAGGGCGAGGTCAAGCCCAACCGGCTGGCGGAATCCTGCCGGACGGCCGCCGCGACCGGCGCGTACGCCACGGTGTGGGGTGTGCTGGCCTCTGCGCTGCCCGAGCTGCTGGCGGCGGAGAAGCCGGTGCGCGCGCTCGGCGAACTGCTCGCCGTGGCCGCCGAGTGCGCCGAGCGGTGCGGGGCGGCCCAGGAGATACCCGGGCTCGACGCGGTGGCGGCGAGGCGTGGTTCGACACAGCTCGTCGTGCAGGCGAAGCGTCTGCACAAGGCCCTGACGGCCGGGGGTGACAGGCTCCGACACGCGGCCGATCAGTCCGGGACACAAGTGGTTGAAAACAGTCACTAAGCTCCCAGATTGGCGCTTAACCCATCAGTCACACATCGTTCGTGATCACGCAACACCGCTGGGTCACAGTGAGGTCATGACTGATGTGACTTCCGGGAAGAGCGCCCGCCGCCCCCACCACTGGCGGCGGGACCTCATCGAACTGGCCGCGCTGTTCACGGCCGTGGTGGTGGCGGACACGATCGCCAAGACCGTCGTCCGCGGCGCCGAAGGTCCGTTCATGCTGGTGTTCTCGGCGATCGCGCTGATCGCCACCGCCGCCTTCCACACGTGGTGGGAACGGCGCCACAGCCATGCGCCGCCCGCCGCCCATACCGGCGGCGGGACGACCCCGCCGCCGGCCCGGAGCGAGGGCACCGCGACGGACGGGCACGCCGAGCCCGTGGCGACCGTGCTCTGGAGGATGCGGACCACGGTCCGCGACACCCCCGGCAGCCTCGCCGCGCTGTGCACCGCGCTGGCCCGCCACGACGTGGACATCCTCACCCTCCAGACCCATCCGCTGGCCGAGGGGACGGTGGACGAGTTCCTGCTGCGCGCCCCCGCCACCGTCGAGGCCGGTCACCTCACCCGGGAGATCGCCGCGGCCGGCGGCAGCGGCACCTGGATCGAACGGGCCGACGCCCACGACCTCGTGGACACGCCGACCCGGCTGCTCGGCCTCGCCACCCGTACCGCCCTGGACGCCGCCGAACTCCCCCTCGCCCTGCGCCAGCTCCTGGGCCGCTGCACCATCCACTCCCTGCCGGCCGTCTCCCTGTCGGGGCGCCCCACCGGGGAGACCGCCCCCGTCGAAGGCGTCCTCGAAGAGACGGTGATGCGGCTGCGCGACCCGAACGGCGGGGCCATCACCATCGAGCGGCCCTATCTGCCGTTCACCCCGACCGAGTTCGCCCGCGCCCGCGCCCTCGTGGAGCTCGACGCGCGGCTCGGCCCGCGCATGCCGCGCGGCCAGGACGTGCTGACCCTCCCCGAGGGCAGCGAGATCACCGTCCGCCGGGCCGACCAGCGCGACGTCGTCGCGGCACGGGCGATGCACGACCGTTGCTCCGAGCGCACGCTCGGCCTGCGCTACCACGGGCCGGTGGGCGACGCCGACCGCTATCTGAACCATCTCCTCAGCCCCCGCTTCGGGCGCACGCTCACGGCGCAGTCGTCCTCGGGCCGTCTCGTCGCCCTCGGCCATCTGCTCTGGGACGGCGACGAGACGGAGGTCGCCCTGATGGTCGAGGACGCCTGGCAGCGCCGGGGCATCGGCTCCGAACTGCTCGGCCGACTGGTCGCGATGGCCGTGGAGGCGGGCTGCGAGAGCGTCTACGCCGTGACGCAGTCCTCCAACACCGGGATGGTCGCCGCGATGCGGGCGCTGAACCTCCCCCTGGACTACCAGATCGAGGAGGGCACGCTGGTCATCACCGCTCGGCTCGCAGCGGCTCGGCCGGCGAACCGTCCTGCGTACGGTGAAGTCCCGAGCGGCTCGTCTCGGCAGGGGAGGCACTGAGGGCCTGGGTCAGGTCCCGCCACAGGTCCTCGACGTCCTCGAGGCCGACCGACATCCGCAGCAGCCGGTCGCTGACACCCGCCGAGCGCCGGTCTCCCTCGGCCACGATCCGGTGGCTGATGGAGGCCGGGTGCTGGATCAGGGTGTCGACGCTGCCGAGACTGACCGCCGGGGTGATCAGCCGCACACCGGCGATCACGTCGTGCGGGTCTCCGTACACCTCGAAGGAGACCATCGCCCCGCCCACCCGCGGGTAGTGGACCCGGGCGATGCGGGGGTCGGTGGCGAGCCGCCGGACCAGCTCCGCGGCCGTCGTCGACGCCGCCCGCACCCGTACGGGCAGGGTGGAGAGCCCCCGCAGCAGCAGATAACCGGCCAGCGGGTGCAGCACGCCGCCGGTCGCGAACCGCACCTGGCGCAGTGAGCGGGCGAACTCCTCGTCGCAGGCGACGACACCGCCCATGACGTCTCCGTGCCCGCCCAGGTACTTGGTCGCGCTGTGCAGCACGATCCGCGCGCCGTGCTCGGCCGGCCGCTGGAGCACCGGCGTCGCGAAGGTGTTGTCCACCAGGAGCGGCACCGAGCCGCAGGCGTGGGCGACGGCCCGGATGTCGACCTCGGCCAGGGTCGGGTTGGCCGGCGTCTCCACCATCACCAGGCCGGTGTCCGGACGGATGGCGTCCGCTATCCCGGCCGGATCGGTCCAGGTCACCTCGGTGCCGAGCAGTCCCGCGTTCAGCAGATGGTCGCTGCAGCCGTACAAGGGCCGGACGGCGACCACGTGCCGCAGGCCCATGCTCGCCCGCACCATCAGGACGGCGGTCAGCGCCGCCATGCCGCTGGCGAAGGCGACCGCGGAGTCGGTGCCCTCCAGACGGGCGAGAGCCGACTCGAAGCGGGCGGTGGTGGGGTTGTCCAGGCGCGCGTAGACGGGCGGACCGTCCAGCCGGGCTCCCGTGGTGGCGAACTCGTCGATCCGCGCGGCCTCGGCCCGCGTGTCGTACGACGGGTAGGTGGTCGACAGGTCGAGCGGCGGGGCGTGCAGACCCAGGCCGGCGAGGTCCTCGCGGCCGGCGTGCACGGCTTCGGTGGCCAGAGCCCTGGGGGTGGTCGAGACGTCGTAGTCCATGGGCGGCACTGTGAACGAATACCGGAGGGTAGTGCCGATTCCCCGTGTTACGTTCGCCGCATGGCCGATTCTGTCGTACTGGACCCGGTCGATCTGCACATTCTTCGCCTCCTGCAGAACGACGCGCGGACCACCTACCGCGAGCTCGCCGCCGAGGTCGGCGTGGCGCCCTCCACCTGCCTGGACCGGGTCGCCAGGCTGCGCCGCACCGGGGTGATCCTCGGGCACCAGCTACGGCTGGATCCGGCCAAACTCGGCCGTGGGCTCGAAGCGCTTCTTCTCGTCCAGGTACGCCCCCACCGGCGCGAACTGATCGGTCCGTTCGTGGAGCGCATCCGGGCGCTCCCGGAGTCCCGGGCGCTGTTCCATCTGACGGGCCCGGACGACTACCTGGTGCACGTGGCCGTCGCCGACCCGGCCGACCTGCAACGACTCGTTCTGGACGAATTCACCTCGCGCCGTGAGGTGGCCCGCGTCGAGACCCGGCTGATCTTCCAGCAATGGGAGTGCGGTCCCCTCCTGCCGCCCGGCCAGGGCGCTCATTTGTCAGCCGACTGAGATCGATTGAGATGACGCGGGGACCGTGGAGGCACGAGGATGAACCCCATGCCAGAGACTTCCAGCAGCGCGCTGCCCCGCCAGGTCGCCGACACCTACGTCGACGCACTCATCGCACTCGACCCGATCACCGGTACATACCTGGGAGTCAAGGAGAGCGCGGGCCTGCTTCCCGACTTCTCCCCCGCCGGACAGGAGGCGGTGGCCGAACTCGCCCGCCGCACCCTGGCGTCGCTCGACGAGGCCGAGCGGCAGCCGGGCGCTGACACGGATGCCGAACGCCGGTGCGGCCGACTGCTGCGGGAGCGCCTGACGGCCGAACTCGCCGTCCACGACGCGGACGAGGGGCTGTGCGCGGTCAGCAACATGCGCTCCCCCGCCCACAGCGTGCGCATGGTCTTCACCGTGATGCCGACCGAGACGCCGGAGGACTGGAAGGCAGTCGCCGAGCGGCTGCGAGCGGTCCCCGCGGCGCTCGAGGGCTACCGCGCCTCGCTCGCCCTGGGCCTGGAGCGCAAGCTGCTGGGCGGCCCCCGGCCGACGGCCACGTTCGTGGACCAGTTGACCGAGTGGTCGGGCGCCGATTCCGACGGGCCGGGCTGGTTCGAGGAGTTCGCCGCCGCGCGGCCCGACTCCCTCGACCCCGATCTGCGTACGGAACTGGCCGCCGCAGGCCGGGTCGCGAACGACGCCGTCGCGTCGCTGCGGGACTGGATGCGCGACGTGTACGCCCCCGCGGTCGCCGGCGCGCCGGACACGGTGGGCCGTGAGCGCTACCAGCGCTGGTCGCGCTATTTCAACGGCACCGACCTGGACCTCGACCAGGCCTACGCGTACGGCTGGTCGGAGTACCACCGGCTGCTCGGCGAGATGCGGACCGAGGCGGAGCGCATCCTTCCCGGCTCCGGCCCCTGGGAGGCGCTGGCCCACCTCGATGTCCACGGCACCCACATCGAGGGGGTCGAGGAGGTCCGTGTCTGGCTGCAGAACCTGATGGACGAGGCGATCGAGGCGCTCGACGGCACCCACTTCGAACTCGCCGAGCGGGTACGGAAGGTGGAGTCCCGGATCGCCCCGCCGGGCGGCGCCGCAGCGCCGTACTACACCGGCCCGTCCGAGGACTTCTCCCGCCCCGGCCGCACCTGGCTGCCGGTCGACGGCGAGACCCGCTTCCCCGTCTACGACCTGGTGTCGACCTGGTACCACGAGGGGGTGCCCGGTCATCACCTGCAGATCGCCCAGTGGGTGCACGTCGCCGACCGGCTCTCCCGCTACCAGGCCACGATCGGCGGGGTCAGCGCCAACGCGGAGGGCTGGGCGCTCTACGCGGAGCGGCTGATGGACGAGCTGGGCTTCCTGCCGGACGCCGAGCGCCGGCTGGGGTACCTCGACGGGCAGATGATGCGCGCCTGCCGGGTGATCGTCGACATCGGCATGCACCTGCGGCTGGAGATCCCCTCCGACTCGCCCTTCCACCCGGGTGAGCGGTGGACGCCGGAGCTCGCCCAGGAGTTCTTCCAGCAGCACAGCAGCCGGCCGCCGTCGTTCGTCGAGAGCGAGATGACCCGCTATCTGTCGATGCCGGGGCAGGCCATCGGCTACAAGCTCGGCGAGCGCGCCTGGCTGCTGGGGCGGGCCAACGCGAAGGCGGCGCACGGTGACGCGTTCGACGCGAAGGCATGGCACATGGCGGCCCTGTCGCAGGGGCCGCTGGGCCTGGACGACCTGGTGGACGAGATCTCGCGTCTCTGACGTCGCCGGGCCACCCGGGGGCGGCGGCGGGTCCGCCGCCGCCCCGACCGCGCACCCGCCCGGATGTCCCCCGTGGTGAGGCGTCCGAGCCGTGAGAAGCCGCCGGACCTCGCTTGATCGGCCGGGGATGCGCCTGCTATCTGTCGCGCATGAGCGGATATACACCGGACGCCACCGACTGGCGCATCATCGAGGCCCTGCAGAGCCAGGGCCGCGCCAGCTTCGCCGATCTGGCCAGGACCGTGTCGATGTCCGCGTCGGCCGTGACGGAGCGGGTGCGACGCCTTGAGGAGACGGGTGTGATCGCGGGCTACACCGCCGTGGTCGATCCGGAGCGGCTCGGGCTGCCGGTCCTGGCCTTCGTCCGGCTGCGCTATCCGCACGGGAACTACAAGCCGTTCCACGACCTGATCGAGGCGACGCCCGAGATCCTGGAGGCGCACCACGTCACCGGGGACGACTGTTTCGTCCTGAAGGTGGCCGCGCGGTCGATGCGGCATCTGGAGGAGGTCTCCGGCAAGGTCATGACGCTCGGCTCGGTGACGACGAGCGTCGTCTACTCCTCACCGCTTCCCCGGCGCTCGATCAGCCGCTGAGACTGCTCGCGGACTCCGGCGTGCGATCGGCCGCCCGAGCCGGCCTGATCGCCCCCGTCATGCGATCGGCCGCCTGAGCCGGCCGCGCGCCTTCGGGTGCCCGGATCGACCGCCGAGCCTGCTTGACCGCCCCTGAGCGCCCGGATCGACCGCCGAGCCCGCCTGAAGGTCCCCGGGCCCGGAGTGCGATCAGCCGGCGAGTCCGCCTCCGGTACGGAGCCTCACGGCCGAGCCGTGGCGCTCCTTCACCACCTCCAGCTGGGCCGGGATCCGGCGGCGCAGGTCGCCGACGTGGCTGACGATGCCGACGCTGCGGTCCCGTTCGCGCAGGGAGTCCAGGACGTCGAGGACCTCGTCGAGGGTCTGGTCGTCCAGGCTTCCGAAGCCCTCGTCGATGAAGAGGGTGTCGAGCCGGACGCCGCCCGCCTCGTCGGTGACGACATCGGCGAGGCCCAGCGCGAGGGCCAGGGAGGCGAAGAAGGTCTCCCCGCCGGAGAGGGTGGCGGTGTCGCGCTCGTGCCCGGTCCAGGCGTCGACGACATGGAGTCCGAGCCCGGCCCGCTTGCCACCGGAGCGCGCGTCGGAGTGGACGAGGGTGTAGCGGCCGGAGGACATGCGCAGCAGGCGGGCGGTCGCGGCGGCGGCGACCTGTTCGAGGCGGGCGGCGAGGACGTACGACTCCAGGCGCATCCTGCGCTCGTTCTCGGCCGAGGTGCCGGCGGTGAGGCCGGCGAGCCGGGCGACACGGTCGTACTCCTCACGGAGTGGGCCGAGACGGCGGACCTCCGCGTCGGCTTCGCGGGAGAGCCGGGTGAGTTCGGCGCACCGGTCACGCTGGGCGGCGAGGACCGAGCCGGCGTCGCGCAGGGCCCGTTCGGCGGCGGTGTGCGCGGCCTCGGCGCTCGTCGGGTCGGCCGACGGACACTGCGCGGCGGCCCGCGTCCCCGGCTCGGCGAGCCGGTCGGCGACGGCGGCGGCCTCGGCGTGCCAGGCGTCCAGCCGGCGCTGGAGGTCCCGGTGCTCGTCGTCGCCCAGAAGAGCGGCGCGGGCGGCGGCCGGGGTGTCGAACCCCGCGCGGAAGGCGGCGTCGGCGAGCCGGTCGTCGGCCTCCTTCAGGCGCTCCGCGGTGAGTTCCACGGAGCGTACGGTCTCGGCGGCGTCGAGCAGGATGCCGATCCGGCGCTCCAGGCGTGAGGCGTGCTCGGCGACGGAGCCGGACTCGCCCCGGCCACGGGCCACTTCGGCCTCCAGGGCGCTCTGTTCCCGGTCGAGCGCTTCGCGCTGGGAGGTCCGCGCGGCGACCCGCCGCTCGGCCTCGCGCTGTGCGGCGACCCTCTCCTCGTGCTCCCGCTCGGCCCGCGCGAGGGCTTCCCTGGCGCCGTGCGTCTGTCCGGCGAGAGCGTGCGCCTCGGCATGACGGCGCGTCAGGTCCTCGACCTCACGGGCGAGGTCGGCGACGTCCGGGTCGGGCGGCGTGCCGGGGTCGGCAACGGCGGCCAGGCCCCCCGAACCTGTCTCCGGCGCGCGCTGCCCGGGGACGGTGTCGCGCGTCGGCTGCGGGCTCTCCACCGTCCCGGGGCGGACCTCGCCCCCCACACCGGAGGCACCGGACGTGCCGGGCCCGGCGGAGGGGTGGCTCGTGCGGCTCGCGCCGGGGTGGCTCTCCTGGCCGGGGTGACCGGCGGTCGCGTCCGCGGCTCCCGTACGGACCGCGGCGACGGCGGCCGCGTGCGGGCCGTCCGCCAGGCCCGTCAGGACGTCGGCGCGGGCGGCCGCCCATGCCTCCCGGGTGACGGCCAGGTCGCGTTCCGCGGCGGCACGGTCCTCGTCGGCCTGGGCGAAGGCGGCGTAGGCGGCCTCCTCCGTCGCGCGGTCGACGTGGTCGGCGCCGGTCCGGGCGGGGGCCGGGTGCTCGGCGGAGCCGCAGACCTGGCAGGGGGCGCCGTCGGTCAGGCCGGCGGCCAGTTCGGCCGCGATGCCCTGGAGACGGCGGGACTTGACGTCGAGCCAGGTCTCGTGGGCGTCGTTGCGCTGCTCGCGGGCGGCCGTCAGCCGGTCTTCGGCATCGGCCGTCCGGCGGGCCAGATCGTCGCGGCGGCGCGCCGCCGCGAGACGGCGACGGGCGGGTTCGAGCCGGCCGGCGAGGTGTTCGGCGCGGGCGGCCGCCTCCTGCGCGGACTCGATACGGGCCGCCAGCTCGGCGCGCCGGGGCCCCCAGCCGGCCAGCCAGCCGGCCGCTTCCTGCAGGATCTCGTCGTCCGCGCGGGCCTGCCGCTCCAGGACGTCGCGCTCTCGGGTGATCTCGACGGCGCGCCGCTCGGCCCGCCGCGCGGACTCCAGGCCGCCCAGCTCCTCGCGGAGCCGCCGTTCCAGGGCGGAAAGCTGCTCGGCGCCGGCGTCGGCGAGGTCGGCCGGCAGCAGACCGCGCGACCTCTCCCGTGCCGCGCTCGCCGCCGCGTGGTCGCGCTCGGCGTCGGCGCGCAGGCTCAGCGCGGGCGCCACGAGCCCGGCCTTGCGGGCCCGGTCCAGCGTGGCTTCCCAGCCGTCCCGTTCGGACCTGCCGGCCTCCAGCTCACGCTGCCTGCGTGTGGCCTCGTCGTGCCGCGCCTGCCGGGCGGCCAGGTCCCGTTCCGCGTCCAGCGCGCGCCGGGCGGCGGACTGCCGGACTTCGGCGGCCGCGACCCGCACCTCCGCGATGTCGAGCGCCTCCCGCGCCTCCGAGCGCGCCACGGCGGCCCGGGTCTGCACGGCGTCGGCCAGCCCCGGCTCGCCCGGCCGCTCGGCGACGACGCTGCTCCCCGCGGCCTGGGCCATCCGGTGGCCGAGCGCGAGGAGCCGCTCGTCCCCCTCCCGTACGCGCTGTTCGGCGGCGCGCCGCAGGTCGGCGAGCCGCTCTTCGACGGCCGCGAACCGCCGGGTGTCGAAGAGTCGCCCGAGGAGTTTGCCGCGAGCCTCGGCGTCGGCCCGCAGGAAGCGCGCGAAGTCGCCCTGGGGCAGGAGGACGACCTGGCAGAACTGCTCTCGGCTCATGCCGACGAGCTGGGTGATCTCCTCGCCGATCTCCTGGTGGGAGCGGCTGAGCCCGTTCCATTCGCCGGTCGTGGCGTCGTACTCCCGCAGCAGGCTCTGCGCCTTCTCGGTGGTGAAGCCGCCGCCGCGCTTCTTGGGCCGCGGCTGGGCCGGGCGGCGGGTGAGCTCCAGCCGTCGCTCGCCCACGGTCAGCTCCAGGGCCACCTCGGTGGCTGTCCCGGCCGGCGCGTGGTCGCTGCGCAGCGAGGCCCCCGGGGTCTGGCGCGCACCGGGCACGGCGCCGTACAGGGCGTAGCAGACGGCGTCGAGGACGGAGGTCTTGCCCGCGCCGGTGGGTCCGTGGAGCAGGAACAGTCCGGCGGAGGACAGGGCGTCGAAGTCGATCTCCTGGGTGGCGCCGAACGGCCCGAACGCCGTGACGGAGAGGCGGTGGAGTCTCACCGTCCCACCTCGCGCCGCTCGGCGTCGACGCGTACGTCGTCGAAGGCGCCGTACAGGACGGCCCGTTCGGATCCGTCCGGCCCCGCGCCGCCGCGGACATGGGCCACGAAGTCCTCCGCGATCTGCTGGTCGCTGCGGTCGCGCAGCCGCTGCGCGTACGAGGCGTGCGGGTCGCCCTCGGTGGGCTCCGGATCGAAGACCAGGTTGAGGGTGTGCGGGAAGCGTTCGACGAGCCGGGCCATGGGCTCGGCGGGGCGTACGGGATCGGTGAGCGTCGCCTCGACCCAGGCGTCCTCGTGGCGCGCGTGGGCGGGGTCGGCGAGCAGGTCGTCGAGCCGGCCCCGGATGCGGGCGAGTGCTCGCGGCACCGGGCAGTCGATCCGTTCGGCGGCGTCGATCTCCCCGCGGGCTCCGAGGTCGATCAGCCACATCGTCTTGCGGTGGCCGGCTTCGGAGAAGGAGTAGGCGAGGGGGGAACCGGAGTAGCGCACGCGCGGGGTGACCGTCTGGCTGCCGTGCAGATGGCCGAGGGCGACGTAGTCGACGCCGTCGAAGACGCCGACGGGTACGGCCGCGACCCCGCCGACCGTGATGTCGCGCTCGCTGTCGCTCGGCTCACCGCCCGCGACGAAGGCGTGCGCCAGGACCACGGACCGGGTTCCGGCCGGTCGCGCGGCGAGGTCGGCGCGGACCCGTTCCATGGCGGCGGTGAGCACCGCCTCGTGTCCGGCCTTGGCGGCTCCGAGCCGCTCGCGGACCAGGGCGGGTTCGAGGTAGGGCAGGCCGTAGAGGGCCACGTCTCCGTGGCTGTCGGTGAGGACGACGGGGGTGCCGACGCCGGCCGGATCGGTACGGAGGTGGATCCCGGCGCGTCCGATGAGCCCGGCGCCCACACCGAGGCGGCGGGCCGAGTCGTGGTTGCCGGAGATCATCACGGTCGGGACGCCGGCCTCGGCGAGCCGGTGCAGGGCGGTGTCGAAGAGCTCGACGGCGGGCAGCGGGGGTACGGCCCGGTCGTAGACGTCGCCGGCCACGAGGACGGCGTCCACCTCGCGCTCGCGCACCGTCCTCACCAGGTGGTCGAGGAAGGCGGCCTGGGCGTCGAGCAGGCCGACCCGGTGGAAGGAGCGGCCCAGGTGCCAGTCCGACGTGTGCAGAATCCTCAACGTCCCGTCCCGCCCCGCATGATCCTCACCGTGCCGCTCCGCCCCGCATGTGTTCCGCTGTCCGCCCCCGGCCGCCACGGCACCCGCACGGGCGCCGTCGAAGAGCATCGACCACGCTAGCGCGCCCGAGCACCTCGTTTCGCACGGACCACCGATCGAGACCCTTCCGGGGGCGGCCGGCGGCGGCCGGTCAGGCCACCGGGGAACCTGTCCGGGCGCTCCTCCCGTGCCCGGTCCAAAGCCCTCGGGCGGCTGTGTCCCGGGGCTCAGGGCGCTCAGGCGTCGCCGTAGGCCTCGCCGCCCAGCTCCAGGGTCGCCGTGCCGGCCGTCACATCGGCGAGCCAGGCCCGGAAGGCCTCCACGTCGGCGTCCGGCAGACCGATCCCGATCGCGACGGCCTCGCCGTACCGCACCTCGCGCACCGAGCGCCCCGTCGACCGGAGATCGTTCTCCAGCTTCCCCGCCCGCTGGTGGTCCACGGTGACGGTGGCGAGGCGGAAGCGCTGCCGGGTGAGGGTGCCGAGCGCGTCCAGGGCCTCGCCGACCACACCGCCGTACGCCCTGATCAGCCCGCCCGCGCCGAGCTTGACGCCGCCGTAGTAGCGGGTGACGACGGCCGCGACGTACCGCATGTCGCGCCGCATCAGCATCTGGAGCATCGGGACGCCCGCGGTGCCGCCCGGCTCCCCGTCGTCGCTGGCCTTCTGGACGGCGGCGTCGGCGCCGACGACGTACGCGAAGCAGTTGTGCGTGGCGGTGGGGTGCTCCTTGCGGACGCGTGCGACGAAGGCCTGCGCCTCCTGCTCGGTGGCGACGGGCGCCAGCGCGCACAGGAAGCGCGAGCGGTTGATCTCGGTCTCGTGCACGCCCTCGCGGGCCACCGTGCGGTACTGCTCGTGCATCCCGCCACCCTATGCGCCCACCGCGGAGGGCAGCGCCGCCCTCCTCCACGGCCGGAACCGCCGGGGAGGCACGCGAGCCGCCCCCGGGCGGCACGCAAGCCTCGTTCGGGACGCACTGAGCCGCTCCCCGGCGGCCATCCGGGAATCATGGGCGGGCCGGGCTCGTTCAGGAGGGGAACGAGCGAGCCACGGGAGGCAGCGGATGAGCGGCGAGACCACGACGACCGAGTCGGAGACGGTGCGGAGGATCCTCACCGACGCGGGCGACACCTGGGCGGTCGTGGGGCTGTCGTCGAACGAGGCGCGCGCGGCGTACGGCGTCGCGGCCGTCCTGCAGCGCTTCGGCAAGCGGATCGTGCCCGTCCACCCGAAGGCCGAGACGGTGCACGGCGAACCGGGCTACGCCTCGCTCGCCGACATCCCCTTCCCGGTGGACGTGGTCGACGTGTTCGTCAACAGCGAGCACGCCGGGCAGGTCGCGGACGAGGCGGTGGCCGTCGGCGCGAAGGCGGTCTGGTTCCAGCTCGGCGTGCTCGACGAGGCGGCGTACGCGAGGACCCGTGAGGCGGGGCTCGACATGGTCATGGACCGCTGCCCCGCGATCGAGATCCCGCGGCTGGGCTGACGCGCCTCAGCCGGCGGTGACGCCCAGGCCCTCGAGGACGACGGCGCCGGGCAGCTGGGCGAAGGCCTTGCCCGGCACGATCAGCTTGCCCCGGCGCCGGCCGCTGCCGATCAATACCCAGGCGGTGTCCACGACGGCGGCGTCCACGAGGACCGGCCAGTCGGCCGGGAGCCCGATGGGCGTGATGCCGCCGTACTCCATGCCGGAGTCGCCGGTCGCGGTGTCCATCGGCGCGAACCGCACCTTGCGTGAGCCCAGGTGCTTGCGGACGACCCCGTTGACGTCGACGCGGGCCGCCGAACGCACCACGCAGGCGGCCAGGGTCGTCACCTCGCCGCGCTTCCCGGCGACGATCACGCAGTTCGCCGACTCGTCGAGCAGCTGCTGACCGTGGTGCTCGACGAAGACGGCCGTGTCGGCGATCGCCGGATCCGTGTCCACGTACAGCAGCTGGTCGACCGGCACGGCGCCCTGCCAGGCGCGCACGGCGGCGGCGACCGGCTCCGTCAGCAGGTCCAGGCAGTCGGGGGCGGGTCGGGCGTCGTCGAAGTCACCGATGGGGGCGCGCATGCCCGCCACGCTAACAAGGCGTGTCCTGCCGGGGTTTGGGCGTCTCACCGTACGGGCGGGATGGAGACGGCCATCGTCATCTCCACCCGCTCGTCGCCGTCGTTGCGGTAGGCGTGGGGCACGTTGGCCTCGAAGACGGCGGAGGTGCCGGCCGGGAGGGAGTGCTCCGCGCCCTCGACGACGAGGGTCAGCACGCCCTGGGTGACGTGCAGCAGCTCGGTCGTGCCGTCGGGGTGCGGGTCGGAGGCGCTGCCGTCGCCGGGCATCAGCGTCCAGGACCAGAGCTCCAGCGGGCCGCGGGCCTCGGTGCCGGCGAGGAGGGTGGTGTGGCTGCCGGTGGAGGTGGACCACATGCGCACGGCCTGCTCGGGCGGGACGAGGCGGACCTGGGGCTCCTGGTCGTAGTCGAGGAGCGTGGTGATGGAGACTCCGAGGGCGTCGGCCAGCTTCACCGTGGTGCCGACGCTGGGGTTCGTGCGGGCCTGCTCGATCTGGATGATCATGCCGCGGCTGACCCCGGCCCGCGCGGCCAGCGCGTCCAGCGTGAAGCCGCGATCGTTGCGCCACCGCTTCAGATTGCGGGCGAGCGACTGCGTGAGCTGATCGAGGTCCGACACATTCCGTCCAATATTTTGGATGACATAGTTCAATGTATTGCACTACGGTGGGGTGTACCGCGGTGTACTCGTCTGTACACCGCACTGTACTGCGAGACCCCACCCTGCGAGGATTCCATGACCGCGCTGTTCGCCCTGGCCACCGCCCTGCTCTGGGGCCTGGCCGACTTCGGAGGCGGACTGCTCACCCGGCGCATGCCGGCCCTGACCGTCGTCGTCGCCTCGCAGTCGATCGCGGTCGTCGTGCTCGGCGCGATCGTGCTCGCCACGGGCGGCTGGAGCGAGATCGGGCCGGACCTCTGGTACGCGGTCGGGGCCGGCGTCGTCGGCCCCGTGGCGATGCTCGCCTTCTACAAGGCGCTCGCCCTCGGCCCGATGGGCGTGGTCTCCCCGCTCGGCTCGCTCGGTGTCGTCGTACCGGTCTCGGTGGGCCTGCTGATCGGCGACCGGCCGGGCCTGCTCCAGTTCGCCGGGATCGGCGTGGCCCTGGTCGGCATCGTCCTGGCCGGCGGCCCGGAGCTGCGCGGCGCGCCCGTCCAGCGCCAGGCGGTGCTGCTCACGCTCCTCGCCGCCTTCGGGTTCGGCTCGGTGATGGCCTTGATCGCCGAAGCCTCCTCGACCCTGACCGGCCTCTTCCTCGCGCTGTTCGTCCAGCGCGTCACCAACGTCCTGGTGGGCGGCGGCGCGCTCTACGTCTCCGTGAAGCGTGGCGGACGGGCGCTGCCGGAGGGCGGGGACGGCATGCGGGTCGTCTGGACCGCCCTCCCGGCCCTCGCGTTCGTCGGCCTCGCCGACGTGGCCGCCAACGGCACGTACTCGATCGCGGCGCAGAACGGTCCCGTCACCATCGCCGCCGTCCTCGCCAACCTGTATCCGGTCGTGACGGCGCTCGCGGCGCGCGGGGTCCTCAAGGAACGGCTGCGCGCCGTCCAAGCGGCGGGCGCGGGCCTCGCGCTGGTGGGCACGGTCCTGCTCGCGACCGGCTGAAGGAGCCCTTCCACCCGCGGACGGCCCGGCCAGGGCGCGGTCAGGCGTCCTTCAGTTGGCCCTCCAGCTCGCCCTCAAGCACCAGCTCGTCCGTCAGCCCGTCCGTCGGTTCACCCTCAAGCACCAGCCCGTCCTTCGGCCCGAGTTCGCCCTTCGGTTCGCCCTCGACGGTCTCGGCGAGTTCCAGCTCCGCGAGCGCGGCGAGCTGTTCGGGCGTCACGCCGTCCGGGATGGGCACCGGTGCCGGAGTGCGGATCGGCGGCTGCCAGCCCTGCTCCGGGTCCCAGCGGCGCACCACGCGGGCCGGGGCCCCGGCCACCACCGAGTGGTCCGGCACCTCTCCCCGTACGACGGCGCCCGCCGCGACGACCACGTTGCGGCCGATCCTCGCCCCCGGCAGGATCACCGCGCCCGTGCCCAGCCAGCAGCCGGGGCCGATCTCCACGGGTGCGGAGCGCGGCCACTGCCTGCCGATCGGCACGTGCGGATCGTCGTAACTGTGGTTGGTCGACGTGATGTAGACGTACGGTCCGCAGTACGTCTCGGAGCCGATCGTCACCGTCGTGTCGGCGATGACGTGGCTGCCGCGCCCCAGGACCACCCCGTCGCCGAGGGTCAGGATCGGGTCGGGACCCAGGTCGAGGCCGGGCATCATGCCCGCGGTGAGCGTGACCTGTTCGGCGATGATGCAGTGCTCGCCGATCTCGATCCAGCGCTCCCCGAAGACGGTGCCCTGCGGGAAGGCGAGCCGGGTGCCCGCGCCGAGACGCCGGAAGCGCAGCCGCCCGGGCGACGCGGCGGTCACGGCACCGGCCTCCTGCGCCCAGCGCCAGCCGGCCCGCACCACACGGGCGACGACACGGCGCCGCCGGTCGGCGAGAGACGAGAACGTGTTTCTGTTCTTGGGCACCCGCACACGGTAGTCGCCCCCGTCGCACCGGATCGGCGCCGCGCGCTGTGATGTCGGTTACGGGTACGGGCGGGTGGTGACCGCGAGCCCGGCCGTCGCCGCGCGGGGCGACGGCGGACAGGGGCGGCGGGCCCGGGCGGGGCGTCTCGTAGGGTTCCCACCAGGCGCGAGCGAACAGCGAAACGATCAGGAGCGGACGATGACCGAGCAGGCGTTGATCAAGGGTGTGGGCGGCAAGGAGCCGCGGATCGATCCCACCGCTTTCACGGCCCCGACCTCAGTGGTGCTCGGCGACGTCACGCTCGGCGCCCGCGCCGGCATCTGGTACCACGCCGTGCTGCGCGCGGACTGCGGGCCGATCGAGATCGGCGAGGACTCCAACGTCCAGGACAACTGCACCGTGCACGTCGACCCCGGCTTCCCGGTCACGATCGGCGCCCGGGTCACCGTCGGCCACAACGCCACGGTCCACGGCTGCACCGTCGAGGACGACGTCCTGGTGGGCATGGGAGCCACGATCCTCAACGGCGCCCGCATCGGCGCCGGCTCCCTCGTCGCCGCGCAGGCGCTCGTCCCGCAGGGGATGCAGGTCCCGCCCGGCTCACTCGTCGCGGGCGTCCCGGCGAAGGTCCGGCGCGAGCTGACGGAGGAGGAGCGGCAGGGCATCCGTCTCAACGCGGAGGTGTACCTGCACCTCGCGAAGGCCCACGCCGAGATCTACGAGGATCCGCAGGGGTGACGCGCGAGGGGCGCGGCTGCCTCACGGCACCGCGCCCCTCGTCACACTCTCCGTCCGGCGTATCCCGGTCGGTCAGTCCCCGACCGGCACGGTCGCCTGGGCCGCCGGCGCCGGGGACGTCTCCGACACCGCCCGCTCCGCCTCCGCCTGGGCCGCCGCCTTCTTCGCGCGGTTCTTCAGGACGAGCATCGAGGTGAGGCCGACCAGCACGGCGAACACCAGGCCCAGCCACGAGAAGCGCTTCAGCCACGCCTCGGCGACCACACCCACCGAGTAGACGACCGCCGTGGTCCCGCCGGCCCAGAGGATGCCGCCGAAGACGTTGGCGACGAGGAACTTCCAGTACGGCATGCGCAGCACACCCGCGAGCGGTCCGGCGAAGATCCGCAGCAGGGCGACGAAGCGGCCGAAGAAGACCGCCCACATCCCCCACTTCTCGAAGGAGCGCTCCGCCAGCGCGATGTTGCCCTCGCTGAAGTGCTTGGGGAACTTCTTCCCCAGCCAGGCGAGCAGCGGCCGGCCGCCCCTGCGGCCGATGGCGTACCCGATCGAGTCGCCGATGATCGCGCCGGCCGTGGCACAGGCGCCGAGGACGTACGGATTGATGTCGCCGTGCTGCGAGGCGAGCAGGGCCGAGCTGACGAGGACGATCTCGCCGGGCAGGGGGATGCCCAGGCTCTCCAGCCCGATCACCACTCCCACCAGCGCGTAGATGGCGACCGCGGGGATCGTCTCCAGCCATTCCTGGACGTGCAAGGCGAGTTCCTCCCGTATCGACCGTGGACGCCGGGCCCGCCTGTCGGCCCTGGGTCACGGCGTGCGCGGCGTGCGCGGCGTCGCGCACGCCGGGGAAGCCTACCTGGTCACGGGGAGGGGACCCTGACCTCGGTACGGAGCCTGAGGGCACGGGACGAGGAGCCCACGCGGACCGTACGGCGTCCGGTGCCGAGGACCCAGTCGTGCCGTGCCACGTCCCAGGAGGACAGGGTGCGGGCGGTGACGGGCACGGTCACCTTTCGTCGTTCACCGGCCTCCAGCTCCAGCCGGAGATAGCCGGCGAGGCACTGGCGGGGCTGGTCGATGCCGAGGGCGGCGAGGTCGGGCGAGGGGCCCAGATAGATCTGGGCGACCTCCGTGCCGGTCCGGCGGCCCGTGTTGCGGACGGTGAAGGTGACCGAGAGACCCCCGCCCACGCCGGGTGTGGCCGGTGGGACGGGTGCCACGACCAGACGCTGGTAGGTGAAGGTGGTGTACGACAGACCGTGCCCGAACGGGAACAGTGGCTCCACGTCTTCGGCGTCGTACCAGCGGTGCCCGACGTGCACGCCCTCGGAGTACTCCGCGACGCCGCCCTGCCCGGGGTAGCGGCGCGGGTCGCCCGCCGTCGGATGGCGGTCCTCGGCGGCCGGGAAGGTCTGGGTCAGCCGGCCGCCGGGGTCGGCGTCGCCGAACAGGACGGCGGCCGTGGCGGCCGCGCCCTCCTGTCCGGGGTAGTACATCTGCAGGACGGCGGCGGTCCGGTCCAGCCACGGCATGGTGACCGCGGACGAGGTGTTGAGGACGACGGCCGTATGGGGGTGGGCGCCGGTCACCGCCTCGATGAGAGCCTCCTGCCGGCCGGGGAGCGCGAGGCTCGTACGGTCCCGGCCCTCGGTGGCCTCCTCGTACGCGAAGAGCACCACGCTCCCGGCGGCCGAGGCGGCCCGGACGGCCTCCGCCACGTCCGCCGCGCGGCCCGCCTCGGTCTTGGCGCGGAGCCGGAAGACCTGCCCCCGCGCCCCGCCCTGGGCCGTGACCTCCAGACGGTGGGGTCCGGCGGTGAGGGCGCGGCCGGTCCGGCGGACGGTCAGGCCGTCGGGGGCGCGGCCGGCGATCCCGCCGGCGTGGACCTGACCGGGGGCCGGGGCGGCGGGGAAGAGCTCGATCCCGTCGAGGGTCACGGTGGGACGCGTCCCGCTGTGGTGGACGAGGAAGGTCCAGTCCTCGGGGGTGGTGACCGTGAGCGTGCCTTCGTAGGTCCAGGTCTCGCCGGGGCCGACGGTGACGCGCTCCAGGTCGGTCGCGGGTGCGAGAGCCGGCAGGGCCGTGCCGTAGACGTCCTCGCCGATGGCGTAGGTGACGGTGGCCCCCTCACCCGCCCGGGCCCTGATCGCGTCGAGGGGGCTGGGCGCCGCGTCGGGGACGACGTGGGCGCTCCCGCCCCCGCTGACGAACGGGACGGCGCCGGTCGGCCCGATGACGGCGATCGAGCGGGCGGCGGTTCCGGCCAGCGGCAGGGCGCCGTGCTCGTTGCGCAGGAGGGTCGCCCCGGCGGTGGCGACCCGCAGCGCGAACGCGGCCCCGGCGGCGGCGTTCCGCGCGGGCCGCGCCCTCTCGACCCCTTCGGCCCGCTCGGGCCTCCCGGTCGGTCCCGGAGCCCCGGTCGATCCTGGGGTCCCGGTCGATCCTGGGGTCCCGGTCGTCGCCGCAGCCCCGCTCGACGCCGCAGCCCCGCTCGACGCCGTAGCCTCGGTCGTCGCCGTAGTCTCAGTCGTCGCGTCGAGCAGTCCGTACCGTTCCCGGACGGTGAGCAGACGGCGCACCGCCCGGTCCACGTCCTCCTCGGCGACCCGGCCGTCGCGCACGGCGGTGCGCAGGGGCGCGCCGAAGTACCGTCCGCCGGGCATCTCCATGTCGAGGCCGGCGGTGAGGGCGGCGGCGGTGGAGTGGAGGGCGCCCCAGTCGCTCATCACCCAGCCGTCGAAGCCCCAGCGGTCGCGCAGGATGTCGGTGAGCAGCGTCCGGCTCTCGGTGGCGTGGAGACCGTCGACCTTGTTGTACGCGGCCATCACGGCACCGGCCCCGGCGGCGACGGCGGCCTCGAAGGGGCGCAGTTCCGTCTCGTGGAGGGTCTGCTCCCCGGCCCGGACGTCGACGGTCATCCGGTCCTTCTCCTGGTTGTTGAGGGCGAGGTGCTTGACGGTGGCGACCAGGCCCTCGGCCTGGATGCCCCGGACCTGCTCGGCGGCGAGGTCGGCGGTGAGGAGGGGGTCTTCGGAGAAGGTCTCGAAGTTCCGCCCCGCGTAAGGGGTGCGGATGAGGTTGACCATCGGGGAGAGCATCACGTCCTGGCCGAGGGCGCGGCCCTCGCGGCCGAGGACCTGGCCGTAGGCGCGGGCGAGCGCGGGATCGAAGGCGGCGGCGAGCATGACGGGTGCGGGCAGCGCGGTGGCGGTGCGCTGGACGCGGACGCCCGCGGGTCCGTCGGCGAGCCGCAGTTCGGGGATGCCGAGCCGGGGGACGCCGGGCACGTATCCGGCCTGGCCGAGGCGCTGGGGGTCGGTCGCGCCGTGGAGCAGGGAGATCTTCTCGTCGAGGGTGAGCCGGGCGAGGAGGTCCGCGACGCGGTCGGTGACCGGTTCGGGTGCCGGGGCGGCCGTGGGGTCGCCGCCACGACCGGAGGCGCGGCGCGCGGGGGCGGCGGCCGCGGCGGTCGTCCCGGTGACGGCCGCCAGCGCGGCGGCGCCGCCGAGGAGGAGCAGCAGCCCGCGTCGCGGCAGGCCCCGCTCCGCCGTGCGCCGCTCACCGGCCGGGCCGCGTCCGCCCGCCGTCCCGGGGGCGTCACATGGCGGAGCTGTCCGGCCCGCGCCGGCGGCGCCCTCCGTGCCCGCCTCTTCGGCGCCCTCGGTGTCCGCGCCCTCGGCCCGCGAGGGTTCCGCAACCGGAGCGGGGCCGCCGGCCGGTCCCGCCGAGGTGGGGGAGACGATCCGGGCGGGGTCGGCCGGAGCGCTGCTCGGCAGGGGCGGCGGCCACGGCAGAGGCAGGCGCGGAAGAGGGCTCGGAAGGGGACGCGAACGGGGCGGGACGTCGGACAAGGTGGCTTCTCCTCGGCGCGGGCGCGGATGCCGTGTGGCTCTTCTGCGCACTATGCGTGACGGCCCGTCGGATTCCGGGGCAGTGCCCCGGGACACGGCCGCCCCCGCACCCGAAGAGGTGCGGGGGCGGCCGTGACGACCCGAACGAGAGCCTGGCGACGCCGGGCCCCGGTGGCCGGGCACCGGGGGTGCCCGCGGGTCAGGAGTTCGGGCGCAGGGTCCAGACGACGGTCATCTCGCCCGTGACGGCGCCGTCCTCGCGGGTGATCGCGATGTGGACCGGGAACTCGGGTCGCTCACCGGCGTCGAGCTCGGCCACGACCTCGGCGGCAGGGCGGCCCAGGGTCGCCGTGGCGGTCACGACACCCATGGCGAGCTTCTTGTAGCCGATCTCCGCCTTGACGGCGAGCGGGACCGCACGGCTCAGCTGGGCTCCGAACGCGGCGAGGACGATGGCCCCGCTGGCGGACTCGGCCAGCGTGAACATGGCTCCGGCGTGCGGGCCGCCGACGTGGTTGTGGTAGGCGGCCTGGTCCGGCATGCGGACGACGGCACGCTCGGAAGTGGTCTCCAGGAACTCGAGGTTGAGGGTCCTGGCCATGGGAACCGTCGCGGCGAGCATCTCGCCGACGGACATCTGGTCTGCGCTCATGCGGCGATGTTACCCACGAGTAGCAGGGAAGGCCATCCCCGTACGCGCAGGCCTGGGCGGGGGCGGGCGTAGCCGCGTCCCCGCCGCACCTCTATGGTTACTGGCCATGTGGCCAGGACAGCAGCCGCCCGGGGGCGAGCAGAACCCGCAGGACCAGAACCAGAACCCGTACCAGCAGCCGGGTTACCCGCAGCAGCCGAACCCGTACCAGCAGCCGCCCACGGGGCAGCCCGGGTATCCGCAGCAGCCGCCGCAGGGCTATCCCCAGCAGGCGGGGCAGCCGGGCTACCCGCAGCCGAACCCGTACCAGCAGACGGTGCAGTACGGCATGCCGGGCCCCGCCCAGCCGGGCGGTCCCGACGGCGGCAGGAAGAAGCAGACGACCCTCATCGCCATCGTCGCCGCGACCGCCGTGGTCGTCGCGGCGGGGGTCACCGGATTCCTCGTCCTCGGCGACGACGGCGAGAAGACCACCGCCGGAGGCGACCCCAAGCCGTCCGCGCCGGCCTCCCAGTCCGCCTCTGCGTCCTCCCCCGCGATCGACAACCCGCGCGACGACGCCGAGCTCCAGCCGACGATCCCCGGGTGGAAGGTCGTCCACAACCCGAAGTACGGCACGCTGTTCGACGTACCGCCCGAGTGGGAGCTGCTGAAGCCCGGCTCGGTCACGTTCTTCGAGGACGAGAAGAAGAACGACGGCAGCCCTGTCGTCACGATGTCGGCCCCCGCTCGCTACAAGAGCAAGTGGTGCGCGTTCGACACCGACAAGAACGGCACCGAGGAGACCTGGGGCCTGAGCAGCGTCGGCACCAAGGGCGGCCAGGGCGCCAAGAACACCGACGAGGCGGCGTTCAACGAGGCGGGCAACTGGGTGTGGGCGGGCTATGCCCAGCACATGCCCAAGGGCACCATCAAGATCGCCAAGGCCGTGCCGTACAAGACGAAGTCCGGACTCACGGGCAGCATGTCGACGGCCACCGCGCCCGGCATCAAGAAGCGGAACAAGTGCGAGTCGGACGGCAAGTCCATCGCGTTCTCCTTCAAGAACTCCCAGGGCGACTTCTCGTCGTGGGTGCTCTACGCCGCGGACAACGTCAAGGACGAGCTGCCGGACGCCGTGATCCAGCAGATCCTCTCCACCGTGCGCCTGGCACCGACGTCCTCCTGACCCGACACCGGCGTCGGCCCGGGCGGCCGGCCGCGGGCGCGCGATATCGGTTTGGCAGGAGGGGGTGGCGGCAGGGATAGTCCCGGAGTGAGTACTCCCGCCGCCCCTCCGCCTCCCCCCGCGCCGTCGCGCTCGCGCCGCCCCGAGTGGGCCGGGCGCAACTACCTCCTGCTGACCGCCGCCGCGATCATCACCAACCTCGGTACCCATGGTGCGCTGATCGCGGCGGCGTTCGCCGTCCTCCAGTCCGGTGGCGACGGCGGCGACGTGGGACTGGTGGCGGCGGCCCGCACCCTCCCGCTCGTGCTCTTCCTGCTCATCGGCGGCGCGGTGGCCGACCGCATACCCCGCCACCGCGTCATGGTCGCCGCCAACGCCCTCAACTGCGTCTCGCAGGCGGTGTTCGCCTTCCTCGTCCTGACGGGCGACCCCGCGCTGTGGCAGATGATGCTGCTGACCGCGCTCTGCGGAACGGGCCAGGCCTTCTTCAGCCCCGCCGCCGAGGGCATGCTGATGTCCAGCGTCAGCGGCGAGCAGGTCAGCCGGGCGTTCGCCCTCTTCCGGATGGCCATGCACGGCGCCGGCATCGGCGGGGCCGCACTGGGCGGCGCCATGATCGCCGCCGTCGGCCCCGGGTGGGTCCTCGCCATCGACGCGGCGGCCTTCGCCGTCGCCGGTGCGCTCCGCGCCTTCCTCGACGTCGGTCACATCGCCGAACGGAAACCGGGCGGCGGTCTCCTCTCCGATCTGCGGGAGGGCTGGCAGGAGTTCGTCGGGCGCCCGTGGCTGTGGTCGATCGTGGCCCAGTTCTCCATCGTGGTGGCCCTGATCGGCGCCGCCGAGTCGGTCTACGGGCCGCTGGTCGCCCGCGACCACCTGGGCGGGGCACGGCCCTGGGGGCTCGCGCTCGCCGCGTTCGGGGTGGGCACACTCGTCGGCGCGCTGCTGATGATGCGGTGGAAACCCCGGCGGATGCTGCTCGTCGGCACGCTGGGGGTCTTCCCGATCGCGCTGCCCTCGGCCGCACTCGCGGTGCCGCTCGACGTGGTCGGGCTCTCGGTCGCCATGTTCGTCAGCGGCGTGGCCATCGAGGTGTTCGGTGTCGCCTGGATGACGACGCTGCACCAGGAGATCCCGGAGGACAAACTGTCCCGGGTCTCGGCGTACGACTGGTTCGGCTCGACCGCCATGCTGCCGCTGTCGACGGCGCTCGCGGGTCCGGCGGAGAGCCTCTTCGGGCGCAGCGAGGCCTTGTGGGGCTCGGCCACGCTGATCGTGGTCGTGACGGCTCTGGTGCTGCTCGTCCCGGACGTACGGAACCTGACGCGCCGTACGAAGCGGGTCACGGCCCCGGGTCACGGGCTCGACGGAGGCGTGGCTCCCGCGCCCGTCGCCACACACGCACCGCAGTCCGCGCCCGCACCGGCGCCCGCACCCGCACCCGCACCCGCACCCGCACCCGAGCCTCGGCCGTAGACGGCCACGGAGGTCCGGGGGCGGGGCCGCCCGGCGTGGCCGCGCCCCCTCATCCGATGCCGAAGGCGCCGTCCGGCGGTACGGGAGAGGGCACCGCGTTCTCGTCGTGGACCGGCCGGGCGTCCCCGGTGAGGCGGGCGAGTGAGGCACCGGACTCCACCCGCGCCGGAAAGACGTCCCCGGCCGCACGCCGTGCCAGGCGGGCCGTGTCGATCTCCGCTCCGGAGGCGACGAGAACGGCGTTGCCGAAACGGCGGCCCCGCAGCACGGCCGGTTCGGCGATCAGCGCAAGCTCGGGGAAGACGGCGGCGAACGTGGCGAGTTGCGAGCGGAGGAAGGGGAAGGGCGCGCCGTCGGCCAGGTTGGCGACGTAGACCCCGTCCGGCCGCAGCACCCTGCGGGCCGCTCGCGCGTACTCGGCCGAGGTCAGGTGGGCGGGCACCCGTGAGCCGCCGAAGACGTCGGCGATCAGCACGTCCGCCGACGCGGCCGGGGCGGACTCCAGCCAGGCGCGGGCGTCCGCGCCGTGGACGGTGACACCCGAGCCGTCCGGCAGCGGGAGGTGCTCGGCAACCAGGGCGAGCAGGCCCCGGTCGGCCTCGACCACGTCCTGGCGGGAGCCGGGACGGGTGGCGACGACGTAGCGGGGCAGGGTGAGCGCTCCGCCGCCGAGGTGCAGGACGTCGAGCGGGGCGGCCTCGTCGGCGGCGGTGTCGAGGACGTGGGCGAGCCGCCGGGCGTACTCGAACTCCAGGTGCGTCGGCTCGTCGAGGTCGACGTACGACTGGGGCGCGCCGTCGACGGTGAGCAGCCAGGCCCGGCGCCGGTCGATGTCGGGCATCAGCCGTGCGGTGCCCTGGTCGACGTCACGGATGACGGGGATCTGCTCGTCGGCGCTCTCGTTCACGCCCTCATTGTGCCCACAGCGCGGCCACGGCCGGTGCGTGGGCGGGCGGCCTGCGCCCGTCCGGCCCGGGCGGCGTGGTCCCGGCGGGCGGGGTCGAGCCCGCCCCGCCCGATGGCCTGCCGGGAGGCGGCGTCCGGGGTGACGACCTGGCTCACCGCCCGACGGGCGGCCCACCGGCCCGACAGAACCCGGGCTCACCGCCCGACAGGCCGTCCACCGGCCCGACAGAACCCGGGCTCACCGCCCGACGGGCCGTCCACCGGCCCGACAGAACCCGGGCTCACCGCCCGACGGGCCTCGCTGTCGGGGACCGTGCCTCGCGGGCCCCGACAGCCCGCCGAACGGCCCCGACCGGCGGGCGGCTTCGGCCGCCCGCCGGTCGTCGTGCCATCGTCAGCCGACGGACGTGACCGTGCCGGCCCCGACCGTGCGGCCGCCTTCCCGGATGGCGAAGCCGAGGCCGGTCTCCAGCGGCACCGCGCGGCCCAGCTCAACGGTCATGGTGACCGTGTCGCCGGGGCGCGCGACCGCCGTCCCGCCGAGGTCGACGTCGCCGACCACGTCCGCCGTGCGGATGTAGAACTGCGGCCGGTAGCCGGTGGAGACCGGGGTGGTGCGGCCTCCTTCCTTGGCCGACAGGACGTACACCTGGGCGGCGAACCGCCGGTTCGGCACGACGCTGCCCGGCGCCGCCACCACATGGCCGCGGCGGACCGCGTCCCGTGGGACGCCGCGCAGCAGCAGGGCCACGTTGTCCCCCGCCTCCGCGGACTCCATGGGCTTGCCGAAGGTCTCGACGCCGGTGACGACGGTCTCGGTGTCCGCGCCCAGGATTTCCACGCGGTCGCCGACGCGGACCGTGCCGCGCTCGACCGCGCCCGTGACGACGGTGCCGCGGCCGGTGATGGTGAGGACGTTCTCGACGGACATCAGGAACGGCGCCTCCACATAGCGCACGGGCATGGGCACATAGGTGTCCACCGCGTCCAGCAGCGCCTCGATCGCCCCCGTCCACCGCGGGTCGCCCTCCAGGGCGCGGAGGCCGGAGACGCGCACGACGGGGACGGAGTCGCCGCCGTAGCCGTGGGCGGTCAGCAGCTCCCGCACCTCCAGCTCCACCAGGTCGGTCAATTCGTCGTCCCCGGCGTCGGCCTTGTTGAGGGCCACGACGATGTGGTCGACGCCGACCTGACGGGCCAGCAGGACGTGCTCCGCGGTCTGCGGCATGATCCCGTCGAGCGCCGAGACGACGAGGATCGCCCCGTCGAGCTGGGCCGCGCCGGTGACCATGTTCTTGACGTAGTCGGCGTGGCCCGGCATGTCGACATGGGCGTAGTGGCGGGTGTCGGTCTCGTACTCGACGTGCGCGAGGTTGATGGTGATGCCGCGCTGGGCCTCCTCGGGCGCGCGGTCGATGCGGTCGAAGGAGACGTAGGACGTGGGGCTGTCGGTCCCGCGCTCGCTGAGCACCTTGGTGATGGCGGCGGTCAGGGTGGTCTTGCCGTGGTCGACGTGGCCCATGGTGCCGATGTTGAGGTGCGGCTTGGTGCGCACGTATGCCGTCTTGGACATGGTTTCGCTCATTCCTTGAGCTCGAAGCGTGAGGGGACCCCGGGGCCGGACCGACCCTCCCCCTGCGGGGTCCGCCGGACGATCCGGGGAGGGTCAGCCTCGGGCGCCGTCGAGCGCCGCGGCGGAGTGCGCGAAGAACGCGACGAACGCGTCAGGAGCGAAGAAGGCGAGGGGAACGACGGCAGCCTTCGGCGCGGCCGCGACTGCGGGCCGTGCTGCGAGGAAGGCGTACCGGAACATGTCCACGATCATGGCCGGACGGGCGGTCGGCGTCGAACGATTTTCGCGTCGCGAGGGGCCTATGTGGCCGCTGAGGCGCCTGTTGTCAGAGGTTCTTGAGGGCTTCGCGTACGGAGAGGGGCGAGAGCCGTATCCGGTGGTCCTCGACGAAGGCGCGCACCTCGCCGGGGGCGCTCTTGGCGTACTCCCGCAGCGCCCAGCCGATCGCTTTGCGGATGAAGAAGT
This sequence comes from Streptomyces sp. NPDC036822, assembly GCF_055609145.1. Lineage (NCBI taxonomy): Bacteria > Bacillati > Actinomycetota > Actinomycetes > Kitasatosporales > Streptomycetaceae > Streptomyces > Streptomyces sp. NPDC036822. Next base: position 49,190 of record NZ_JBVJPY010000017.1, on the reverse strand, counting down.
CGGTGTTCCAGGACCGGCGGATGCAGTATGCGAAGAGGCGCCGGGCGTCGGTCGCGTCCCTGAACCGGAGTTGGTGCAGGAGGGCCGCCCGCGCGACCCACAGGTCGTCGTCGTCGATCCAGACGTCCATGCGGTCCGCGAGCGCCGGGTCGGCGGCCACGAGCCCGCCGACGACGTGGGCGGCGAGGGGGTCGACGGTGTCCCACCAGGAGACGGTCGTGACGAGCTGCCGGGCGACCGGCAGGAAGTCCGACGAGCAGCTCTTGACGTACCGGCGCAGATAGTCGACGGCGAAATAGTGGTACTCGCGCTCGGGGAGGGCGAAGCAGCGCAGGGCGACGGCCGTGCAGTCCTGCTCGTCGGGGCGCGGGAGACCGTCCAGCACGGTGCGGGACAGGGCGCGCCGTTCAGGGGTGCGCAGACCGAGGAAGGGCGCGACCCCCTTCATGTACGCGATCTGCTCCTGCGCCCGGAAGGGGTCCGCGGCGGTGGGGTAGATCTCCGTCAGACGGCCCAGCACGGCGTCGGCGAGGGCGCTGTCGGGCACGGCGGGGGTCATGCGTCTCACCCTACGGCGGATGACGGACATCACGGCGATCACAGGGGCTCGTCGGTTACGCTCCCCGGATGCTCGACCCCGTCACCCGGCCGCCGGGCTCTCTCGCGCTTCGCTGTTCCCGGGCTCTGCTCTCCCCCTGGTCGCGCCTCTCCCTGCTCGCTGTGGTGCTCGCGAGCGCGGCGACGACGGTGGTGCTGTACGAGCCACAGCGACTCCTCGCCGAGGGCTGGCCGCCGCAGGTGAGCGGCGCCGGGGCCGCGGTGCTGTTCGGCCTGGCGTACGGGCTGTGCACGGCGGCGTTCGTGCCCCGGCCGATCCTCAACCTGGCGGCGGGCGCGCTGTTCGGCACCCAGGCGGGGCTGGTGGCTGCCGTCGCGGGGACGGTCCTCGGGGCGGGGATCTCCTTCACGCTCGGGCGGGTGCTCGGGCAGGGGGCCCTGCGGCCGCTGGTGCGGGGCCGCTGGCTGAAGGCGGCGGACGGACAGCTGAGCCGGCACGGATTCCGCTCGATGCTGGCGATCCGGCTCTTCCCCGGCGTGCCCTTCGCCGCTGCCAACTACTGCGCCGCGGTCTCCCGCATGGGGTACGCGCCCTTCCTGCTCGCCACCGGCCTCGGATCGATCCCCAACACGGCGGCGTACGTGATCGCGGGCAGCCAGGCCGGCTCCCCGACCTCGCCCGCCTTCCTGATCTCGATGGGGTTCATCGTCGTGTCCGGTCTCGCCGCGGCGCTCGTCGCCTGGCGCAAGCGCCACAGCCTGCGCGCGACGGCGGCGGCCCCCTCCCCCGGCCGCGAGGCCGAACGCCCGCTGGCGGGCGCGGGAGTGGACCGCGCATAGCCGCGCTCACGGCCCGGCGGGAGGTGCCCGGCGCCGGGCCGCTCGTCCGTCGGGCTCTCAGAGGGCCTCGACGATCATCGCGTTGGCCAGGCCCCCCGCCTCGCACATCGCCTGGAGGCCGTAGCGCGCGCCCCGGGCGCGCAGGGCGTGGACGAGTGTGGTGGTCAGGCGGGTGCCGCTGGCGCCGAGGGGGTGGCCGAGCGCGATCGCCCCGCCGTGCACGTTGATCCTGGCGGGGTCCGCGCCGGTCTCCTGCTGCCAGGCGAGCACCACGCTCGCGAACGCCTCGTTGATCTCGAAGAGGTCGATGTCGTCCAGGCCCAGACCCGTGCGCCGCAGCACCTTCTCCGTCGCCGGGATGACGCCCGTCAGCATGAGCAGCGGGTCGGAGCCCGTCACGGCGAAGCCGTGCAGCCGTGCGAGCGGCCGCAGGCCGAGCCTTTCGGCGGTCTCCGCCGCCATGACGAGCACGGCCGAAGCCCCGTCGTTGACCGGGCTGCTGTTCCCCGCCGTCACGGACCAGTCGATCTGCGGGAAGCGCTCGGCGAAGACCTGGTCCCGGAAGGCGGGGCGCAGGCCGGCCAGGATCGCGGGCGTGGTCGCGGGCCGGACCGACTCGTCACGGCGGAACTCTCCGTAGGGCGCGACCTCGGCGTCGAAGAGCCCCGACTCCCAGGCGTGCGCGGCCCTGGCGTGCGAGGCGACGGCGAACTCGTCCATGGCCTCCCGCCCGATGGACCACTTGGCGGCGATCAGTTCCGCGCTGATGCCCTGGGGGACCAGGCCCTCGGGATAGCGCTCGGCGACCCCCGGCCCGAACGGGTCCGCGCCGGGCGGCACGTTCGACCACATCGGGACGCGGCTCATCGACTCGACCCCGCACGCGACGACGATGTCGTACGCCCCGGAGATCACGCCCTGCGCGGCGAAGTGCACGGCCTGCTGCGAGGAACCGCACTGCCGGTCGACGGTGGTGGCGGGCACGGACTCGGGGAAGCCCGCCCCCAGCCAGGCGTACCGGGTGGTGTTCATGGCCTGTTCGCCGACCTGGTCGACGGTGCCGCCGATGACGTCGTCGACGAGCGCCGGGTCGATGCCCGCGCGTTCGATCAGCGCGGAGAGGGTGTGGGAGAGCAGGGCGACGGGATGGACGTCGGCCAGCGCGCCACCTGCCTTCCCCCGGCCTATGGGTGTGCGGACCGCTTCGACGATGACGGCGTCGCGCATGATGACGGCTCCTCGTTCACCAGGTGAGTTGGAAAATCGAACCAACACGTGCCGGTAACATAGCCCAGTCGGTTGGGATGTCAAACCCACTCCCGCGGTTCTGCTCTAGGCTGGTCGCATGAAGGCCGCCCCCCGCCCTTGCTCGATCGCCGACGCCCTCTCGCTGGTCGGGGAGAAGTACTCCCTGCTCGTCCTGCGCGAGATCTCGCTCGGCGTGCGCCGCTTCGACCGGATCGCCCGCAACACCGGTGCGCCGCGTGACATCCTGACCGCGCGTCTGAAGCGCCTGGTCGAGGCCGGAATCCTGGAGAAGGTGCCGTACAGCGAGCGGCCGCGGCGCTTCGAGTACCGGGCCACACCGGCCGGCGAGGAGCTCGGGCCCGTCCTGCTGACGCTGATGGCCTGGGGGGACCGGCACGTGAACATGGAGGACCGGCCGGTGCTCCTCGAGCACAGCTGCGGCGAGATGCTCAGCCCGAGGATCGTGTGCGCCTGCTGCGGCGGTGAGGCGGACGCCACGAACCTGACCACGCACGTGCGGGCGCCGGGCTGGACGGCGGCGGGGCCCACCGAGAGCCCTCTCCCCGCGACGAGCCCGGCGACGGGCGCCGAGCCGAGCCCCGAGCAGAGCGCCGCCACGAGCCCGTCGGCGGGCTGATCCCGACCCCTGGCCGGGCACCCCGGAGACCTGAGAACGGGCCCGTCATCTGAGGACGGTACGCTGCGCAACGACCGGCGGTCGATCTCCGATCCGACCGCCGCGGCCCCGTGACGTCACGCGCGCGGGGCCTCAGCGTGACCCCCTCTGACCGCACGAGCACATTCGGGACGGCCCTAGCCCCATGAGTTGGTTCGAATCATTCATCCTCGGACTCGTCCAGGGGCTGACGGAGTTCCTTCCCATCTCCTCCAGCGCGCACCTCCGGCTCACGGCGGCCTTCGCGGGGTGGCACGACCCGGGCGCGGCCTTCACGGCGATCACCCAGATCGGCACGGAGACCGCCGTCCTGATCTACTTCCGCAAGGACATCGCGCGCATCGTCTCGGCCTGGTTCCGCTCGCTGCGCGACAAGTCGATGCGCGGCGACCACGACGCCCAGATGGGCTGGCTGGTCATCGTCGGCTCGATCCCGATCGGCGTCCTCGGCGTCACGTTCAAGGACCAGATCGAGGGCCCCTTCCGCGATCTGCGGCTCATCGCCACGACCCTCATCGTCATGGGCATCGTCCTCGGCGTCGCGGACGGGCTCGCCGCCCGTGACGAGATCGGCGGACGCCACCGCGCGATCCGCGAGCGCAAGACGCTCAAGGACCTCGGTGTGCGGGACGGCCTGATCTACGGTCTCTGCCAGGCGATGGCACTGATCCCGGGCGTCTCCCGGTCCGGCGCGACGATCTCCGGCGGTCTGCTCATGGGATACACCCGCGAGGCGGCGGCACGCTACTCGTTCCTGCTCGCCATCCCCGCCGTACTCGCCTCGGGCGTCTTCGAGCTGAAGGACGCCGGCGAGGGCCATGTCTCCTGGGGCCCGACGATCTTCGCGACGATCATCGCGTTCGTCGTCGGCTACGCCGTCATCGCGTGGTTCATGAAGTTCATCACGACCAAGAGCTTCATGCCGTTCGTGATCTACCGGATCCTGCTGGGCATCCTGCTGTTCATCCTCGTCGGCACCGACGTCCTGAGCCCCCACGCGGGCGAGTCCGCGGGCTGATCCCCGGCCTCTTCGGGCCCCTCCCGCCGGCCGGGCCGCAGGCGGGTCCGTCCGGGCGGGAGCCGGGCTGCGCGCCGGGCGGGACGGGGCGCCGGACTAGGGGTTTCCGGCGACTCTGCTCAGGTGCGCCCCACCCGAACGGACCTGACGATCCTCCCGCCCCTCCCGGCGCGCGGCGAGGGTGTACGCGCGACGGTTCGAGGTGCGGCGTTCGCACCCCGTGTGCCCGGAACGCTCCCCGCCACCAGGCGATCTTCGGGGAGCCGTCGCACCCTGGAACCATGGCCTGGCACCCACCCGTCGTCGTGCACCGCCCCTCCCCCGGCGGCGGCCGGCGCGTCACCGTGCGCGGACAGATCGTCGGACTCGCGCACAACGACACCGACCTCGTCGAGTTCCTGCGCCGCGCGGGGCTCGAGGACGCGGACATGATCCTGGACGACCCCCACCTGGTCGAATGGCGGGACGGCCGCCCGCACCGCTGGGAAGCCGCGTAGACGGAAGGCCGTCCCGCCCGGGGCCGCGACGACGGCAGGTCCGGGCGGACGCGTCGGCGGCGGGCTACCGGGCGTACGGCACGCGGGCGATCTCGCGGATGCCGCCCAGCGTCCCCCACTCGTTCCTGCCCAGCCGGGTCAGCGGCCGCATCCGGGTGATCTCGGGGTGGCCGTCGACCATCACGGCCTCGTCGACCGCCGCGTGCACCACCCGGCCGAAGACCACGGTCGAGTCGCCGATCCGCAGCGTGCTGTGCAGCTCGCACTCCAGGGCCACCGGCGCCTGGGCCACCCGCGGCGGCTTGACCCGCAGACTCGGCTCGCGCTCGATCCCGCACACGTCGAACTCGCTCGTCCCGTGCGGGAAGTCCGTCGCCGTGGCGTTGATCCGCTCGAAGAGCGGCTCGGGGGCGAGGTTCACCACGAACGCGCCCGTCTCCTCGACGTTGCGCAGGGAGTCCTTGCGGCCCACCGAGGTGAACTGCACGACCGGCGGCGTCACCGACGAGATCGTGAAGAAGGAGTGCGGGGCGAGATTGTCGATCCCGTCCGCGGAGGTCGTGGAGACCCACGCGATCGGACGGGGGACGACGGTGGCGGTGAGCAGTCGGTAGAAGCTGTTCCGGTCGCTGAGGCCGGGATCGAAGTCGATGCGCATCCGGAAAGTATCGCCGGGATCCCGCCACGACCCCTCGCACGGCCCTTGGCCCCGGGCTCCGCCTGCCCGACACTGAGCCGATGACACAGCGCGTGGATCTCGCGACCGTGATGGACCGGCTGGCCATCGACGACCTCGTCACCGGTTACGCGGTGGCGGTGGACGACTCCGACTGGGCGGGGTACCGGGCACTGTTCACCCCCGAGGGCCGCGCCGACTACCGGGGCTCCGGCGGCATCGAGGGCCCCGCCGCCGAGGTGGCCGACTGGCTCGCCGAGACGATGCGGCTCTTCCCGGTGCGCCAGCACCTGATCGTGAACCGGCGCGTCCACATCCAGGACCTCGGCGGCTACCCCGGCGACAGTGCGGACGTGCGCGCGGACTACGTCAACCCCATGCGGTTCGAGTCCGGCGAGGACTTCGTCTGCGGCGGGCGCTACTCCTTCGGCCTGCGGCGTACGGACGCCGGCTGGCGGCTCCGTACCGTGGCCGTGGACGAGAGATGGCGCCGGTTGTAGCGGCACACGCGCACACTGGAGTCGTCACCCGACGGCGCGGGACCTGGAGGCGCGGGATGCGGTTTCCGTTCGGCCGAAGCGACCCCGGACCCGGCCGCGCCCCGGAGCCCGACCGCGGCGCCGGCCGTACACCGAACCCCGACCGCGACCGCGACGCGAGCCGTACGCAGGACCCCGACCACGGCCCCCGCCGTACGCCCGACCGCGACCGCCCCGCAAGCCGTACGCCGGACCCTGGCCCCTCCGCTGCCCTTGACGCCGCACGCGGCCCCCGCCGTACGCCCGACCCGGACCTCGCGCCCGACCCCGGTCCTCCTTCCGACCCCGTCCCTCCTTCCGGGCCCTGGACCCCGCCGCGGCCCCCGCGGTTCGCCGCCCGGCCGTCCGGCGCGGCCCGGGCGGCCCTCGCGGTGCTCTTCGGGGCCCTGCCCGCGCTCACCTTCCCCGCCCCCGCCCTGTGGTGGCCGGCCTACGTCGTGCTCGTCCCGTGGATGCTGCTGCTGCGCACCGCCCCGACCGCGCGCCGCGCCGCCCTGGAGGGCTGGCTGGGCGGCGTGGGCTTCATGCTGGCCGTGCACCACTGGCTGATGCCGAGCCTGCACGTCTTCCTTCTCGTCCTCGCCGTTCTGCTCGGGCTGCTGTGGGTCCCGTGGGGCTGGCTGGTGCGCGCGATGCTCGGGGACGGGCCGTCCGGGCCGCGTGCCGTCGCCGCCCTCCTCGCCCTGCCCTCGGGCTGGCTGCTCATCGAACTCGTACGGTCCTGGGAGGGGTTGGGCGGCCCCTGGGGACTGCTCGGGGCCAGTCAGTGGCAGGTGGCGCCCGCGCTGCGCCTCGCCTCGGTCGGCGGGGTCTGGCTGGTGAGCCTCCTGGTGGTCGCGGTCAACACGGTCGTGGTGCTCCTGATGTCGACGGCGGCCGGGCGCCGCACGGGCCTGGTGGGGCTCGTGGCGTGCGGCCTCGCCCTGAGCCTCGTGTGGTGGAAGGCCCCGCCGCCCCAGGAGCGCGGGACGGTACGGGTCGCCGTCGTCCAGCCCGGCGTCTTCGACGGGCCCGGCGGCGCCGAGCGGAGGTTCGCCCGCGGAGAGGAGCTCACGCGCGGCCTCGCCGGCCGGGACCTCGATCTGGTCGTCTGGGGAGAGAGCAGCGTCGGCGCCGACCTGACGACCCGTCCGGACCTCGCCGCCCGGCTGACCACCCTGTCCCGCACCGTGGACGCGCCGCTCCTGGTCAACGTCGACGCCCGCCGTGCGGACCGCCCGGGCATCTACAAGAGCAGTGTGCTGATCGGGGAGGGAGGGCCGACCGGCGACCGGTACGACAAGATGCGGCTGGTGCCGTTCGGCGAGTACATCCCGGCGCGGGCGGTGCTCGGCTGGGTGACGTCGGTCGGCAAGGCGGCGGGCGAGGACCGGCGACGGGGCACCGCGCCGGTGGTGATGACGCTGCCGGCCGGGGACGGCCGCCCGGCGCTGCGGATCGGTCCGCTGGTGTGCTTCGAGTCGGCGTTCCCCGACATGAGCCGCCTGCTGACCCGCGAGGGCGCCGGTCTGCTGATCGCACAGTCGGCGACCTCCACCTTCCAGGAGAGCTGGGCCCCCGCCCAGCACGCCTCGCTGGCCGCGCTGCGCGCCGCGGAGTCCGGCCGGCCGATGGTCCACGCGACGCTGACCGGCATCAGCGCGGCGTACGGCCCCGACGGCCGGCGGATCGGCGAGCCGCTCGGGACCGACCGCAGCGCCGCCGCCGTCTACGAGCTGCCGCTCTCGGACTCCGCGACCGGGTACGTCCGCCACGGCGACTGGCCGCTCTGGAGCGCCGTCGCCGTCCTCGCCGTGCTCTGCGCCGTCGAGGGCATGGGCGTGCTCAGGAGGCCTGCGCGAGGGACTCACGCACCACGCGCTCGCACAGCTCGTGGGTCAGCAGGGCGTCCCGCGCGCTGAGCGGCGTGCCCGCCCGAACCGCGTCGAGGAAGGCGAGCACCACCTGCTCGATGCCGCGCTGGCGGGCCACCGGGAACCAGTCGCCCCGCCGCCGGATCGACGGCTGGCCCTTGTGGTCCACGACGTCCGAGAGGTTGAGGACCTGGCGCTTGGTGTCCTGTCCCGAGACCTCCAGGATCTCCTCGGTGGAGCCGTTCATACGGTTCATCATGCCGATGGCGGTGAAGCCGTCGCCGGAGAGCTGGAGCACGACGTGGTGCATCAGTCCGTCGCGGATGCGGGCCCGTACGTCCGTGTGCTCGACCTCTCCGGGCAGCAGGAAACGCAGGGTGTCGACGACGTGGATGAAGTCGTCCAGGACGAGGGTGCGCGGGTCCTCGGGCAGCCCGATCCGGTTCTTCTGCATGAGGATCAGCTCGCGCGGGTGGTCGAGGCACTGCGCGTACGCGGGGGCCAGGCGGCGGTTGAAGCCGACGGCCAGGCTGACGCCGTTCTTCTCGGCCAGCTCCACGATCCGTTCGGACTCGGCGTACTCGTAGGCCAGCGGCTTGTCGACGTAGGTCGCCACCCCGGCTTCGAGGAGCCGGGTGGCGATCTCGGCGTGCGCGGCGGTCGAGGCGTGCACGAAGGCGGCGTCGAGGCCGGCGGAGAGCAGCGAGTCGAGGTCGGTGTAACGGCGGACGGGCGGCACGTGGTAGGTCTCGCCGATCCGGTCCAGCGTCGCCGGCGTGCGGGTCTGGAGGTGGAGTTCGACCCCGGGAAGGGCGGCGAGGACCGGGAGGTAGGCCTTCCGCGCGATGTCGCCGAGTCCGATGCAGCCAACCTTCACGAGGTCTCCTTCGCCGTGCCGCGCATGCCGGTGTCCGTCCGCCGGTCCCTGTCTGCCGTTCGCGCCGGTCAGCTTACGCGGGGCCGGTGTGCGGGCGGGCGGGGGCGGTGGCGGGCGGCCGCCAGTCGGCGATGCCGTCGAAGCCGCGCAGGACGAGTCCGGGGCCGAAGCGGGAGACGGCGGCGATGAGCGCGTCGCGCGCCGCGACGGCGGGGCGGGCGGAGAGCAGGGTGAGCCTGCCGGTGTGCGCGGCCTTGCGGACGATCGCCGTGGTGCGCGGGAGCCGGTCCACGGTGTACGCGGCGAGGGCCCGGCTCGGCGGCAGGCCGCGTCCCGCGTGGTGGGCGAGGACGATCGCGTCCTCGATCGCCTGGTTGCCGCCCTGCCCGAGCGTGGGCTGCATCGCGTGCGCGGCGTCTCCGAGGAGGGCCACCCGGCCGTGGTGGAAGGCGGGCAGCGGCCGGGGCATGTGGTGGACGTCGTGGCGCAGGACGCCGTCGGCGTCCGCGGCGGCGAGGATGTCCGGGACCGGGTGGTGCCAGTCGCCGAAGAGCCGCGCGAGTTCGGCCTTCTCGCCGTCGGGCGCGTGGGCGCCGGCGGATGCGGCCGCCATGGCGTAGGCGTAGGTCCGGCCGTCCTTGAGCGGCTGGGTGCCCCAGAGGCGGCCGGCGCCCCAGGTCTCGTGGGGGGCGAAGGGGCGGGCAGGGGTGGGGACGACGACGCGCCAGGTGGTGAAGCCGGAGTAGGCGAGGCCGGTGTAGTCGGGGAAGAGTGTGCGGCGCAGGGCCGAGTGGATGCCGTCGGCGCCGAGGACCAGCTCGGCCTCGACGTCGCCCGCGGGGGTGCGGACGACCGCGGGCCGGTGGTCGTCGCCGGGGTCGGCGAGGGAGGCCGTGACGCCTGTGCGGACGACTCCGTCCGGGAGGGCGGAGGCGAGGAGGTCGACGAGGGTGGCGCGGTGGAGCAGGACGAGCGGTCCGCCGAAGCGTTCGGCGGCGGCCTGTGCGCTGGTGCGGGCGAGCCAGCGGCCGTCGGGGGCGCGCATGCCTCCGTCGCCCTGCCAGGCGGACAGCTCGCGGACGCGGTCGCCGAGACCGATGACGTCGAGGGCGCGCTGGGCGTTGGGGGCGAGGCCGATGCCGGCTCCGACCGGGGTGAGGGCGGCGGCGCGCTCCAGGACGGTGACGTTCCAGCCCTGCTGGTGGAGGGCGACGGCGGCGGTGAGGCCGCCGATGCCGGCTCCCACGACGACGGCACGGTGCTGTTCCATGGCTTCTCCCTCGGCAACTACACCTGTAGTGACCTGTCTACCGTACCCCAGTCTGACTACAGGTGTAGTAGGGAGGGCTGGATAGGTTAGACGCATGACCGCACGCACCCCCGAAGCGCCTCCCCCGCCCCCCTCCTCCTCCCGCGCCGAGCGGATCGGAGACGCCGCCCTCGACCTGCTCGTCGAGCGGGGGATGCGCGGCCTCACCCACCGCGCCGTGGACGAGAGGGCGGGGCTCCCCCAGGGATCGACGTCCAACCACGCCCGCACCCGCCAGGCGCTGCTCGAAACGGCGGTACGGCGCCTGGTCGAGCGGGAGGCGGGGGTGCTGACCCCGCACGAGATGCCCTCCCCCGCAGGCGGCGCGGACGCCCTGCTCGACGCCCTCTCGCTGGCCCTGCACCGCTATCTCACCGACCACCGCGGTCTACTCGTCTCCCGCTACGAACTCGCCCTGGAGGCCACGCGCCGCCCCGAGCTGCGCAGCTTCTTCGACTCCGCCGGCGCCGCGTTCCACGGCCCGCTGATCGCGGTGATGACCGACGCCGGCTCCCCGGCGCCCGAGCGGCACGCGCTCTCCCTGATCGCCTGGTGCGAGGGCCTGATGTTCTCCTGCGCCGCCGGTTCGTTCCACGCCTCCGTGCCCAGCCGCGCCGAACTGCGGACCGGCTTCGCGGAGTTGCTCCGCGGCATGCTCTCGGAGTGAACCGCGCGGGTGCGGTTGGCGCCGGACCCGCGCCTGGGCGACGATGCTTGGCATGACCTCTGTGGACAGCACCGAAAGCACCCGACGCACGGCCGGCACCGAAGGCACGGCGATCACGCCCGACACGACGGGCCCGGCGGACTCCACGAACCCCGATACCGGCGCATCCGGCGAACGCACCTCGCCGTCGACCCTCGCCGGCGAACGCGAGATGCTGGAGGGCTGGCTGGAGTTCCACCGCGAGACGCTCGCGATGAAGTGCGAGGGGTTGGACGACGCCCAGCTGCGTACGGCCTCCGCGCCGCCCTCGGACCTGAACCTCATGGGTCTGGTCCGGCACATGGCCGAGGTGGAGCGCGGTTGGTTCCGCCGCGTGCTGGCGGGCGAGGACGCCGGACGGATCTACAGCACCGCCGAGGACCGCGACGGCGACATCCACGTCACGGCGGCGGACACCTGGCAGGAGGCCTACGCCACCTGGCAGGGTGAGATCGCCCGGGCCCGCACCCTGGCGGCGGCGCACGGACTCGACGACATCGGCACGGGCGAGCACCGCAGCGGCGAGCGCTTCAACCTGCGCTGGATCTACACCCACATGATCGAGGAGTACGCCCGTCACAACGGTCATGCCGACCTGCTGCGGGAGCGGATCGACGGAGCCACCGGGGACTGACCGCGCGGCGGTCCGAACCCGGCGGTCACCGGGATCGCGACCGTCACCCGTGCGGGGCATTCCCGGCCGGTAGGGGCGCGAAGATCGCCGTGCGGCCAGCAGAGTTGCGCGGGTGCATGGAACGAGAACGACAGCGAAGGTCCTGGTCGGGGTGGCGGTCGCCGTCCTCTCCGGCTGCGTCTCGGTGGTGACGCCGCCACCGGCATCCGAACCGCCACGGGAATCCGGGCTGCCCGCCCAGGACGTGGCGCCGCAGATCGTCGAGGGGCCGCAGATCGTCGAGGGGCCGGCCCGCGAGGCCCTCGAAGCGGCGCTCCCCGCTCCCGGGCCGCCCGGGCCCCGGACCACCGACGCTGCCGCCCCGGGGCCGCCGAAGCGGCCCGGCGGCTCCTCCCGGGGAAAGGACGACGGCCGGTCCTCGTCCCCGCCCCGGCAGAAGAGGGACAAGCAGGCCGCGAAGCCGCCCGCCCTGCCGGAGCCGCCCCGCTCCCGCGAGGAGGTCTGCGACCTCGGCGAGCGGTTCGGGGGCTGGCGACCGGGCAGCGACGAGGCCAGGGCGTGCCGGGGCACCTACCGGCCCTGACGTACGGCGGCCGCAGTCGACGCGCCGCTCACATGGTGCGCAGCCGGACGGCCAGACGGTCGATCGCGGCCCGGACCCCGTTGCCGTACCCGTCGTCGTCGAGGGCTTCCGACGCGGCGCGGGCCCGCTCCAGATGGGCCCGTGCCGCGTCGGGCCGTCGCAGCTTCACGTAGTCGGCGGCCAGATTGAGATGGAGCGAGGGATACAGGGCCCGGAGCGCCGCCGCCGAGTCGTGCCGCGCCAGCCGTTCCTCGCCCAACTCCTCGGCCGCCAGCAGGGCCCGCAGGTCCCAGGCCAGCTCGGTGTCCGGGTCGTCCTGCGCGTCCGCCGTGTAATGGGCGAGGGTGCAGCGGTGCAGCGGGTCGCCGTCCGGGCCGATCCGCTGCCACAGCTCCACGAAGCGGTTGCGGGCCTCCTCGCGGTCGCCGCCGTGCAACAGCATCAGCGCCTGCCCGATCCTCGTCATGACGCCGTCGTCCGCCACCTGCTGCTGCTCCGTCACTGCGGCCTCCACGCGCTCTCGGTCCACGAGCTCCGACGCTAGCCGCAGCCGCCGCCGATCCGGCACAGGCTCGGGCGGGCCCCCGAGCCTGTCAGCCGGGCGGGCTCAGCCCAGGTCCGGGATCCGCCAGTCGATCGGCTCGTGACCCTGGGCCGCGATCGCCGCGTCTATCTGCGTGAAGGGCCGGGACCCGAAGAACTTCTTCGCCGACAGGGGCGAGGGGTGCGCGCCCTTCACGACGACGTGCCGCTCCTCGTCGATCAGGGGAAGCTTCTTCTGGGCGTAGTTGCCCCACAGGACGAAGACGGCCGGGTCCTTGCGCGAGGCCACCGCGCTGATCACCGCGTCCGTGAACTTCTCCCAGCCCTGGCCCTTGTGCGAGTTGGCCTCGCCGGCCCGGACGGTGAGGACCGCGTTGAGCAGCAGGACGCCCTGCTCGGCCCACGGCATCAGATAGCCGTTGTCCGGCACGGGGTGGCCGAGCTCCTCCTTCATCTCCTTGTAGATGTTGCGGAGGGAGGGCGGGGTCTTGACCCCGGGCCGCACGGAGAAGCAGAGGCCGTGGCCCTGCCCCTCGCCGTGGTAGGGGTCCTGGCCGAGGACGAGGACCTTCACCTTGTCGTAGGGCGTCGCCGCCAGGGCGGCGAAGACCTCGTCACGCGGCGGGTACACCGGCCCCTTGGCACGCTCCTCCTCGACGAACTCGGTGAGCTGCTTGAAGTAGGGCTTCTGCAGCTCTTCGCCGAGGACGCCGCGCCAGGACTCGGGCAGCATGTCGGTGTCGGTCACGTCAACAACCTCCGGTAGGTCACGTTCTCTACGATCACAGAACCTACCGGTGGCCACTGACAACGCCGCCCACGCAGGCCGCCGCCCGGCCCCCGTCGGGGGCCGGGCGGCGGCCTGCCGTGCCGTTCCTACCAGCTGGCCCGGCGGTTGAGCTCCCACATCTGCATGACGGTCTGCGGGTCGAGCGCGCGCTCGCCGCCGCCGATGTCCTCGCTGGCCGCGATGTAGAGCTTGCCCTGCCACAGCGGCAGCAGCCGGACGTCCTGGACCATGAGCTCCTGGGCCTTCTTGAACTCGTCCGTGGCGGCCCCCCGGTCGCTCTCCCGCCGCGACTTGGGGAGAAGCTGATCGGTGATCTCGGGGCGCAGGTACGGCGTACCGAGCACGTTCTGCTTGCCCACGAAGGGCGCCACGAAGTTGTCCGGGTCCGGGAAGTCGGGGAACCAGCCACGGCCGAAGACCGGGTACTGGCCCTTCTGGTAGCCCGCCTGGAACTCCTTCCAGGGCTTGCCGCGCAGCGTGACCTTGAAGAGGCCGGACGCCTCCAGCTGCCGCTTGAGCTCGGCGAACTCCGGCGCCGTTGCGGAGCCGTACCGGTCGGTGGTGTACCAGAAGTCGAGCTCCACCGGGTCGGTGATCCCGGCGTCCCGCAGGATGTCCCGGGCCTTGTCGGCACTGGGCTCGCCGAAGCGGTCGAAGAACTCGGTGGTGTGGCCGGCGATGCCCTTGGGCACCATGGAGTAGAGGGGCTCGGCGGTGCCCTGGTAGACCTTCGCGACGAGTTCCTCGCGGTCGACGAGCTGGGCGATCGCCTTGCGGACGGGAGTCTTGGCGACGGTGGCGTCCTGAGCGTTGAAGACGAGGTACCGGATGTCGGCGCCGGTCGACTCGATGAGCTGGAGGCCCTTGTTCTCGTCCTTGTCCTCCTGCAGCTCGACGACCTCGGCGGCCGTCAGACCGCGGTAGGTGGCGTCGATCTCCTTCGCCTTGAGCGCGGCGACCATCGGCTCGGACTCCTGGAAGTACCGGATGGTGACGCCGCCGTTCTTCCGGTCGGCGAACCCCTTGTAGGTGGGGTTCTTCGTCAGCTCCGCCTTCTCGCCCTCGGTGTACTCGTCGAGGACGTACGGGCCGGAACCGACCAGCTTGCCGTCCTCGCGGAGCTTGTCCGCGGGGTACTCCGCCGGGTCCACCAGCGACATGGCGGGGGTGGCGAGGACGAACGGGAAGGTGGCGTCGGGCTTGTTCAGCCGGAAGACCACCGTACGGTCGTCGGCGACCTCGATCTTGTCGAGAGAGCCGAGCATGCCGTTGGGGCCGCCCTCGACGTTGATCTTCCGGATGCGCTCGATGGAGTACTGGACCGCCTTGGCGTCCAGTTTGTGACCGTTGGAGAACGCGAGACCTTCGATCAGTTTGCACTCGAAGATCCGGCTGGACGTGTCCTTGAATTCACAGTCGGCCGCGTCGGACTGCGGAGTGGTGCTTCCGGTCGGGAAGCTCACCAGCGTCTGGAAGACATTCCGGAACAATTCCCAGGAGTTGTCCCAGGCGGCGGCCGGATCAAGCGTGGTCGGAGAACTCGTCGTACCGACGACGATCCTCTGCTCCCCGGCGGAATCAGCATCCGAGAACACGCTGCATCCGGTTACCAGGGATATGGACGCAAGGGCTGCAGCGGCCTGCAGACTGGTCCGGTTGAACACGTGCACGCTCCTCGTTCAGCCATGGGTCGGCCGACCATACCGCAGCACCCCGCCAGGTCAATGTTCGACCCTGGCGGGGCACTTGACTCATTCACTGCATAACCGGTGCTAAACCGGTCACATATTCCGGAGAGTGTCCGGATATCGGTCACCCGACTCCGGCGTTGAGGAAAATCCCACCGTCGACCACGAGAGTCTGGCCGGTGATCCAGTCCGACTGGTCGGACGTGAGGAAGGCCGCCGCTCCGCCGATGTCCTCGGGGACGCCGAGCCGGCCGAGCGGGTAGGCCGCAGCGGCCTCCGCCTCCCGGCCCTCGTACAGGGCCTCGGCGAACTTCGTCTTCACGACCGCCGGGGCGATCGCGTTGACCCGCACCGCCGGCGCCATCTCGTGCGCCAGCTGAAGGGTCAGATTGACCATGGCCGCCTTGCTCATCCCGTACGCGCCGATGAACGGCGAGGCGGAGATGCCGGCGACCGAGGCGATGTTCACGATCGCGCCGCCGTGATCCTTCTGCCAGTGCCGCCAGGTCTGCTGGGCGAATCCGAGCGCGGAGATCACATTGGTCTCGTAGACCTTGCGCGCCACGCCCAGGTCGAGTTCGGCGATGGGGCCGAAGACCGGGTTCGTCCCGGCGTTGTTGATCAGGAAGTCGACCCGCCCGAAGGCCTCCATGGTCGCCTCGACGGCGGCGGCCTGGTGGGCCTCGTCGTGGGCCTTGCCGGCGACCGCGATGACCCGGTCGGCGCCGAGCCGCTCCACGGCCTCCTTGAGGGCCTCCTCGCCCCGGCCCGTGATGCAGACCCGGTCGCCGCGGGCGACCAGCGCCTCGGCGACGCCGTATCCGATGCCGCGGCTCGCCCCGGTGACGAGGGCGACCTTCCCCGAGAGCTCGGGAAGTTCCTTGGTGCTCATGTCCGTCTCCTTGTTCCGCTCGCGTGCCGGCGAGATCAGTTGAGCGGGCCGCCGGCCACGTACAGGACCTGGCCGGAGACGAAGCCGGCGTCGTCGCCCGTGAAGAAGGCGATGGCGTTGGCGATGTCGTCGGGGTTGCCGACGCGCTGGACCGGGATCATGGAGGCGGCCGCGGCCTGGAACTCCTCGAAGCCCATGCCGACGCGCTCGGCGGTCTGGGCGGTCATCTCGGTGACGATGAAGCCCGGGGCCACGGCGTTGGCGGTGATGCCGAACTTGCCGAGCTCCTTGGCGAGGGTCTTGGTGAAGCCCTGCAGGCCGGCCTTGACGGCGGAGTAGTTGGCCTGGCCGCGGTTGCCGAGCGCCGAGGAGGAGGACAGGGAGACGACCCGGCCGAAGCCCGCGTCCACCATGTGCTTCTGGCAGGCCTTGGCCATCAGGAACGCGCCCTTGAGGTGCACGTTCATGACCGTGTCCCAGTCGGACTCGGTCATCTTGAAGAGCAGGTTGTCGCGGAGCACGCCCGCGTTGTTGACGAGGATCGTCGGCGCGCCGAGCTCGGCGGCGACACGCGCGACGGCGGCCTCCACCTGGGCGCTGTCGGAGACGTCGCAGCCGACGGCGATGGCCGTGCCGCCCGCCGCGGTGATCTTCTCGACGGTGTCCTTGCAGGCCGCCTCGTCGAGGTCGAGTACGGCGACGGCGCGGCCTTCCGCGGCCAGCCGTACCGCGGTCGCGGCGCCAATGCCCCGCGCCGCGCCGGTGACGACGGCTACGCGCTGCTCGGTGGTGGACATGCTGATTCTCCTCGCCCTTGGATCATCCGTGGTCTGCGGCCACACACTGCGTCCCGCTGATGAGCGACCGCTTAGTACCTTCCGCAGACGAGACGCTAGAAGCCCTGGCACCCGGTGTCAACGGCCCACCGGGTGCACCCGATCACTCCCCGCCTCGACGGACCCGGTTCAGCGCACGAGGAGATCGAGCAGCCTTTCGACCTCGGCTTCCGGATCGGCGGTCAGACCGGTGTGGACCGGACCGGGCTGCACCACCGTCGAGCGGGGGGCGATGAGCCAGCGGAAGCGGCGCCCGGCGTCGTCGCCGGCCGCCTGTCCGGCGTCGTCGCCGCCCCGGCAGACCCCTTCGACACCGTGCAGCGCGGCCCGCACGCCGGTCACGTCGGCCCGCGGGTCGAGCGCCGTCAGCTTGTTCTCGTCGAGATGGGTGCGGGCGGCCACGAAGGACCGGGCGCGGCAGTAGACGACCACGCCCGCGTTGAAGAACTCCCCACGCTCCACACGGGGCACCACGCGCAGCACGGCGTACTCGAAGACATCGCGGTCGGTCACGTGGTGCGGTCCTTCTGGGTGGGGTGCGGCCGAGGAGGCAGGCGGTCGGCGAGCCAGCCGGGCGCCTGCGCGGGCTTGCGCTCGGTGCGCGGCCCGAGGGTGATCCTCTCGTGGATCGACGCGGCGCGCGGGAGCAGCGCCTCCACGTAGGCGCGGCGCAGCGCGTCGGGCGTCTCGAAGCCGGGCTCGTCGAGCAGCCATGCGTCGGGCACGTCGGCGGCGACCTCCTCGAGCAGCTCGCGCGTGACGAGCGGAGCGAGTTCGGCGGCGGCGGAGGCGACATCGGGCCCGAACGGGGCGAGGGCGTGGTCGGAGGCGTCGTACGGTTTGGCGGCGGACGCCTCGGCCCCGGGCCAGTTGTGGTGCCAGATCATGGTGGCGCCGTGGTCGATCAGCCACAGGTCGCCATGCCAGACGAGCATGTTCGGATTGCGCCAGGACCGGTCGACGTTGTTGATCACCGCGTCGAACCAGACGACCCTGCCGGCCTCCTTCGGGTCCACCTCGTACGCGAGCGGGTCGAAGCCGAGCGAGCCGGGCAGGTAGTCCATCCCGAGGTTGAGACCGCCGCTCGCCTTGAGCAGCTCCTGCACCTCCTGGTCGGGCTCGGAGAGCCCGATGACGGGGTCGAGCCGGATGGCGACCAGCTCGGGCACGCGCAGCCCGAGGCGGCGGGCGAGCTGCCCGCAGACGACCTCGGCGACCAGCGTCTTGCGGCCCTGCCCGGCGCCGGTGAACTTCATGACGTACGTGCCGAGATCGTCGGCCTCGACGATGCCCGGGAGCGAGCCGCCTTCACGCAGGGGCGTGACGTAGCGGGTCGCTGTCACTTCTGTAAGCATCTCGTCAGGCTAGCCCGTGCGGTGGACGCATGATCCACGGATACGGCGCAAGGGACGGACCCTCCGGCTCCCGGACGCGGCATCACGGATGAAGCCAGGCGGTACCGTGAGGGCATGAAGGACACCGCGACCGTGGAGACCGTTCTGCCGCCGGCGCCCGGCGCCGAGGAGTATCCCGCCCTCGACCTCGCCAACACCGCCATCACCCTGCCCGGCGGGCATTTCGCGGACCTCCTCGGCACGCCCGCCACGGCCGGCCGGTGGCTCGTCGTCCACGGCCTGGCGCCCGTGGACGCGGGGCTGCAGGAGATGTGCGCGGCGCGGATGCGGTCCCTGCGCGAGCAGGTACGGGCCCTGCTCGCCGCCCGGATCGGAGGCCACCCCGCACCGCCCGACGCCCTGGCGGCCGTCAACGACGCGCTGACGCGGGTGCCCACGGCGTCCCCGCTGGCCTGGGACCCCACCCAGGGGTTGCACCGGACCACCCCGCACCCCGTCGACCAGATGCTCGAGCAGGCGCTGGGCATCCTGGCGGCCAACGCCGCCGATCTGCTCACCGGAGCCGACGCCGAGCGTCTCGCCGCCTGCGACTCCGCACCCTGCAACCGCTTCCTGCTCCGCTCCGGTCGCCGCCAGTGGTGCTCCACCCGCTGCGGCGACCGGGTGCGCGCGGCCCGCGCCTACGCACGGCGCACCCGGGCCGCTACCGACTGAGCCCCCGGGCCGGCGCCATCATCGTCGGCCGGCGACTTCGAGGCCCCTCCGCATCCGCGGAGGGGCCTTTCGTGTACCGAGGGGCCTCTCTCACGCCCGGGGCACTCGCATGCCCAGGGCCTCGCATGCCGAGGCACCCCTTCCCGTTCTCACGTTGAAGTTTGCACATATCCGTGAGAACGCGCTAGGTTCACTCACGGATAATCACTCTCCCAAACGTGAGGCTCTCATGTCCGGCACGCCCGCTGCCCCCGTCCACGTCCCCGTCCAGGTCTTCGGCGGTCCCACCGCCCTGATCGAGTACGGCGGACTGCGCTTCCTGACCGACCCGACCTTCGACGCTCCGCGCGCCTACGACTCCGGCCTGGCCAAGACCGCGCCGGCCTCCCTCGCCCCCGCGGACCTCGGTCCCGTCGACGTGGTCCTGCTCTCGCACGACGAGCACGACGACAACCTGGACGTGTCCGGCCGCGCCCTGCTGGCCGGCGTGCCGCTCACGCTCACCACGCCCGGCGGTGCGGGCCGCCTGGGCGGAGCCGCCCGGGGCCTGAAGGACTGGGAGTCGGTCGAGCTGGAGCGCCCCGGCGGCGGCACGGTCACGGTCACGGGCGTTCCCGCCCTGCACGGCCCCGGCCGGCGGGAGGAGCTCGAACCGATCGTCGGCGAGGTCGTCGGCTTCGTGCTGACCGGCGACGGCCTGCCCACGGTCTACGTGAGCGGCGACAACGCCCAGCTCGGCCCGGTCCGGGAGATCGCCGACCGGTTCGGCCCCGTCGACACCGCCGTCCTGTTCGCCGGCGCCGTCCGCCTGCCCGTCCTCGACCACCAGCTGCTCACCCTCGACAGCGCGCAGGCCGCCGAGGCCGCCCGGATCCTCGGAGCGCGCCGGATCGTCCCCGTCCACTTCGACAGCTGGGCCCATTTCACCGAGGGCCGCGACCGGCTGGTCGACGCCTTCACCGCCGCGGGCCTGATCGACCGCGTCCTGCTGGGCTGACCGCCCCACCCGGGGAACGGGCGCCGCACTCCGCGCCCCGGAGGCGAAACTTCCCGGCTCGGTGAATCGTTGCCTGACATTGCCGGGCTGTTCGTGAACGTTCGGGGCCGCTCGCGCGTACTCCCTCCCGACAAGGTGATCGGGTCGGTCGGATCGGCAACAAGGGGAGCGTAATGAGCACAGTGGCACGCCGGACAGTGGTCTCCGCGGCGAGCGGCGCGGGCCTGGTGGCGGTGCTCGCCGCCTGCGGCGGCGGCTCGGACGGCGACGGCACGGGCGGCAAGGCGGGCGGCGGCGCGACCGACGCGCCGGCGGACGCGGGCGCACCGCTCGCGAAGACCGCCGACATCCCGGTGGGCGGCGGCAAGGTGCTCGCCGACCAGGGCGTGGTGATCACCCAGCCCACCGCCGGTGAGTTCAAGGCCTTCTCGTCGAAGTGCACCCACCAGGGCTGCGCCGTCAGCGGGGTGAGCGACGGGGTCATCACGTGCCCCTGTCACCAGAGCCTCTTCGACGCCTCGGACGGCAGCGTGAAGGGCGGCCCCGCGACCGCGCCGCTGCCGCCGACGTCGATCAAGGTCGAAGGGGACGCGATCACGCTCGCGTGACCCGCCGCGGGCTCTTCCAGCACCGCAGCACCTCCCCGGTGGTGGTGATGGTGGAGACGAGCGCGAGCGTGTGGCGGATCATCGCGGGGGTGTAGTCGGCCGGCACCCCCGCGATGGCATCACCGGGCACGACCACGGTGTAGCCGAGGTTGACGGCGTCGAAGACGGCGTTGGGTACGGCCACGTTGGCCGAGACGCCGGTGATGACGAGGGTGCGGCAGCCGAGGTTGCGCAGCAGCGGGTCGACGTCCGTGCCGGCGAGCGGCGAGAGCCCGTGGAGCCGCCGCACGACCAGGTCCTCGTCCGCGACCTCGATCGGCGCGGCGATCCGCACCGCCGTGCTGCCGCTGAGCTGCTGCACGGGGAGCCGGGCCGCGGCGCGGAAGAGCCGGGCGTTGCTGTTGGCGCCCCGCCCGTCGGGCCGGCGCTCGGCGATCGCGTGCACCACCTGCACGTCGGCCTCGTGCGCGGCGGCGACCAGGCGCGCCACGTTCGTCAGTGCTCCCGAGGAACGCGCCACGGCGGCGAGTTCGGGCAGGGCGCCGGCCGGGCCGACGACGCCCTGCTGGCATTCGACGGTGAGCAGCACCGCGCCCGCCGGATCGAGCTGGTCCTGGAGCTGTGCACGCTGAGCCGTGCCGGTCATACTTCCCCCTGGGATCTTGGCGGGACCTCGCTTCCCTCGGGCGGGGGAGGCTGGCCACCCTTGCCCCCGGAGGAAAGAGCCCCCATGATTTCTGACACTTCATCAGAACACCAGAAGGGGGCGGGCGATGGCCGTCGCACAGCGCCGTGGACGCCGGATCATGATGAGCCCGGCCGAGCTGGACACCTTCCTCACCGAACAGCGCACCTGCCGGGTCGCGACCGTCTCCGCCGACGGCATGCCGCATGTCGGTGCGCTGTGGTTCGCCTGGGACGGCACCTCGCTCTGGCTGTACTCGATCACCCGGAGCCGGCGCTGGGCGCAGCTGCGCGCCGACCCCCGGATCGCGGTGGTGGTCGACGACGGCGAGGAGTACGGAGAGCTGCGCGGCGCGGAACTCTCGGGCACCGCGGTCTTCGTCGGAGAGGCCCCGCGCACGGGCGAGCCGTGCCCCGAACTGGAGGTCCCCGAGCGCCTCTTCGCGGCCAAGAACTTCGGCCTGGACACGATGCCGCACGACGGCCGGCACGCCTGGCTGAAGCTGACTCCCGACGCGGTGGTCTCCTGGGACTTCCGCAAGCTGGGCGGGCTCTGACGGCCGGAAGGCCGCGCGCCCGGCCCGGAGGAGGCACGCCCCCGGAAACCGGGGAGCGGGGCGGAGGGCCGGCTCAGCTGCTCTGCGCGGACCCCGCCTCCCGCAGCGCCCCCACCGCCGCCCGGATGGACGGCCGTCGGGCGGCGTCCGCGCGCCACGTCGCGTAGATGTGCCGACGCATCTTTTGTCGTACCGGAACGAAGGCGACCCCCTCGGGCGGCCGGCCGCGGCCGAGCCGGGGAGTGACACAGACCCCGAGCCCGGCGGCGATCAGCACGAGCTGGGTGTGGTGCTCCCCCGCGAAGTGCGCGATGCGGGGCTCGATGCCCTGGGAGCGCAGGGTGAACAGCAGCCAGTCGTGGCAGAACTCGCCCTCCGGCCACGACACCCAGTCGTCGTCGCCGAAGTCCTCCAGGTCGACCTCGGCGCGCCCGGCCAGCGGATGGTCCGCGGGCATGGCGACGTCGGCTGCGTCGTCGAGGAGGTGGAGACGCTCGAGGCCGCCCGGCACCGGGGCGCGTTTGTTGCTCCAGTCCAGCACGATCGCCAGGTCGGCGTCGCCGCGCAGGACCTCCCGGATGCCGCGCTCCGGCTCCATCTCGGCGGTCCTCACCCGCAGGTCGGGGTGGGCGGCGCGCAGCGCGCCGAGCGCGCCGGGGAACAGCCCGCGGGCGGCCGTGGGGAACCCGACGACCCGCACCTCGCCCACCACCTGGCCGCGCTGCGCCTCGATGTCGGACTGGGCGAGCTCCACCTGGGACAGGATCCGGGCGGCGTGCTCGGCGAGGAGCAGTCCGGCGTCGGTGAGCCGCACCCCCCGCCCGTTCTTGGCGAGGAGCTGCTGTCCGACCTCACGCTCCAGCTTCGACAACTGCTGCGACACGGCCGAGGTGGTGACGTGCAGCCCGTCGGCCGCGCCACCGACCGAGCCGTGCCGCGCGACGGCGTCCAGGGTCCGCAGGCGCTCCAGGTTCAACATGTAAGCAATTCTAATGGAACACCTCGAACAAGTCTCGCTTGTTCTACGAGATGGGAGCCGTCACTCTGAGAGGCATGAGCTCCGTCGCCCCGTCCCGGGCCCTCCGCCGCGCCCCCCGTCGCACCCGCGCGCTGGACTGGCGCGTCCGCTTCGGCGTCCTCGCCCTGATCTGGGGCTTCAGCTTCCTGCTCATCAAGGTCGGGACGGAGGGGTTCGCCCCGTTCCAGGTGACCTTCGGCCGCCTCCTGTTCGGTACGGCGGTGCTCGGCGTCGCCATGGTGATCAAGCGCGAGCGGCTGCCCCGGGGTGCGCGCACCTGGCTCCACCTCTCGGTCGCCGCGTTCCTCCTGAACGCACTGCCGTTCTCGCTCTTCGCGTACGCCGAGCTGACGATCCCCTCGACGCTCGCGGGCATCTGCAACGCCACCACTCCCCTGTGGGGCATGGTGCTCTCGCTGGTCGCGCTCTCCGAGGACCGTCCGACACGGGTGCGCGCGGCGGGCCTGGGCATCGGCTTCATCGGCGTGCTGACGGTGCTGGGCGCCTGGCAGGGCTTCTCGGGCCTCGACGTCACCGGCACGGCGCTGGCCCTGCTCGCCTCCTTCAGTTACGCGGTGGGGTGGATCTACGTCCGCCGCACGCTGACCGGGACCGGCGCCTCCCACCTCTCCCTCGCGGGCTCGCAGGTGGGTCTCGGCACCCTGCAACTGGCGGTCGTGACGCCGCTGTTCACCTCCCTCCCGGAGTCGGTCGAGATCGTCCCGCTGCTGGCCGTGATCGCGCTGGGGGCGCTGGGCACGGGGTACGCGATGCTGCTGCAGTACGGGATCGTGGCCGAGGTCGGCCCGACGACGGGCGCGATGGTCACGTACTTCATCCCCGTCATCGCCACGGCCGCGGGTGTCGCGGTGCTGGGCGAACAGCTGGCCTGGAACACCCCCGTCGGCGCCGTCATCGTCCTCGCGGGCGCGGCCCTCACCCAGGCCCGTGCCCCTCGCCGTCCGGCCGGGAGGCCCTCCCCGGAGCAGGCCGCGCCCGCCCGGGCTCCGATACCGACGAACCCGCCGGCCTCCGTGGCCGCCGCTCCTCGGCCCGTCGCCCCGGCTCCGGCGGCGGCGCAGGCGGCCCCGGCCGCGAGCGCCTGCCCCTAGGGGCTGTCCCGTCAGAAGTGCGGCGACCGCGAGAAGGACCGGCGGCCCCCGTCAGCCGTAGCTGCGGGCGGGCGCCGGTCCCGCCGCGGTCGCGATGGCGTCGGCCAGGCCCTCGATGTCGTCCAGGGCCAGCCCGGAGACGGTCAGCCGCACCGCCGGCCCGGCGTCCATCCGGAACCGGGCGCCCG
Organism: Streptomyces sp. NPDC036822; assembly: GCF_055609145.1. Lineage (NCBI taxonomy): Bacteria > Bacillati > Actinomycetota > Actinomycetes > Kitasatosporales > Streptomycetaceae > Streptomyces > Streptomyces sp. NPDC036822. The sequence continues at coordinate 25,194 of NZ_JBVJPY010000017.1, read as the reverse complement.
GGGCGACGGCCCAGCCGGCGCCGAGCAGACGGGCCACGGCGCCCGTCTCGTCGGCGACCGGCACCCAGACGTTCATCCCGCTGCGGCCATGGGCCTCGACCCCTCGTCGCCCGAGGGCGTGGACGAGCCCGTCCCGCCGCCGCGCATAGGCACGGGCGACCGCCGCCGTGTCCACGGCCCCACTGGCCCACAGCTCCGCGACGGTGCGCTGGAGCAGGCGGCTGACCCAGCCCGGACCGAGCCGCTGACGCCCGAGGACCCGGTCGACGGTCTCCGGGTCGCCGGTCAGCGTGGCGATCCGCAGATCCGGCCCGTAGGCCTTGGCGACCGAGCGCACCATCGCCCAGCGGTCGGTGGCCCCGGCCAGCGGGTGCAGCGGCAGGTCGACGAATCCGTGACCGTGGTCGTCCTCGACGAGCAGCACGTCCGGGTGGACGGCCAGGACGCGGCGCAGCGCCGCGGCGCGGGTCGCGCTGAGCGCCGCGCCGGTCGGGTTCTGCGCCCGGTCGGTGACGATCAGGGCCCGGGCACCGCCCCGCAGCGCCCGCGCCACGGCGTCCGGCAGCGGGCCCTCGTCGTCGACGGCGACCGGCACCGGCCGCAGCCCGAGCGCCGGAACGAGGTCGAGCAGGCTGCCCCAGCCCGGGTCCTCGACGGCGACGGCGTCCCCCGGCCGCAGGTGGACGGCCAGAACCCGCTCGATCGCGTCGAGCGATCCCGAGGTGACGGCGATCGGCCCGTCGGGCACCCCGTCCGCGTCCAGCGCGGCCCGCGCGAGCCGGGCGAACTCCTCGTCGACGGGCGCCTCGCCGTACATCCCCGGCCGCTCGGCGTCCTGCCGAGCCGCCCGCGCGAGCGCCGGGCCGAGCACCGGCAGGAGCGACGGATCGGGGTTGCCCCCACTCGCGTCGTGAACGCCGGCGGGGGCCTCCACGCGGATGGACCCGCGGGCGGTCGTCGCGGGCTTCGGCCGCACCCGGCTGCCCCGCCGCCCGTCGGTCTCGATGACCCCCCGCTCACGCAGGGTCCGGTACGCGGCCGCGACCGTATTGGGATTCACCCCCAACGTGAGCGCCAACTCCCGCATCGGAGGCAGGAGTCGCCCGGGCTCCAGCGCCCCGGCGGCCACCCCCCGCTCCACGCTGGCGGCGATGTCCGATGCGCGTCGGCCTTCGATCCGATACTCTCCTAGCACAAAACAGATTATGCACTAGTGCAATGGAGAGCGCAATGACGGAAACCTACGAGCGGACCGAGCGGACCTTCCCCACCCGCGGCCGCGAGCGTGCCTCGTACGACCGGGCGTTGGTGCACTCGATACTCGACGAGGCGTACGTCTGCCATCTCGGCTTCGTCCGCGACGGCGCCCCGGTCGTCCTCCCGACGCTGTACGGCCGCATCGGCGAGCGTCTCTACGTCCACGGTTCGACCGGCTCCCGACCGCTGCGCATGGCGGGCAAGGACACCGAGGCCCCGGGGCTGCCGGTCTGCCTGACCGTCACCCATGTGGACGGCCTGGTGCTCGCCCGGTCCGCCTTCCACCATTCAATCAACTACCGCTCCGTCGTCGTCCACGGCACCGCGCGCCCGGTGACCGACCCGGAGGAGCGGCGCATCGCCCTGGACGCCCTGGTCGACCACGTCGTCCCGGGACGGTCCTCCGACTCGCGCCCCGCCGACGCCAAGGAACTCGCCGCCACGGCGGTCCTCCGCCTCGACCTCAACGAGGTCTCCGCCAAGGTCCGCTCGGGCGGCCCCAACGACGACCCCGAGGACGTCGCGCTCCCTTACTGGTCCGGCGTGGTCCCGGTCCGGAAGACCCACGGCACCCCGGTCCCCGCCGACGACCTGGACCCCGCCATCGGCCTGCCGGCGTACCTCTCCGGCATCTGAGGGCAGCCCCTGCCGATCGGCCCCCGGGACGCCGGCGAGTGGGGCGAAGCCGGCCGGCCGCAGCCACCGGCGCCACCGCCGAACCGGCGCCCCACGCGCGAGCGCGGCAACGAGGCCCCCGTTACGCCTCGGCCCGATCGACGGATCCGGCCGTCTCCCGGTCGTCCGGCGGCCCGGCCGCGAGGGTGGCCGCGCCGGCGCCGGCCACCGGCTGCGCCGAGGCGGCCTTCGGGGTCGAGGACTGGGCGATGAACGCGCCGACGAGGACCACCACTCCGCCGATGATCTGCGGGGCGGCCAGGTGCTCGCCGAGCAGCACCCAGGCCAGGACGGTCGCGATCACGGCCTCCAGACACGCGACGACGCCGGCCACCTGGGGCGAGAGCCTGCGCACCGAGACGACGCCGGTGACGTACGCGAGCACGGTGGCGATCAGCACGATCCAGCCGAGGAGCAGCCACGCCGGCGCGGCGGTGCCGTTCATGTCGGCGGTGCCGCCGAGGACGGACCACTCCATGCCCCACGGCCGGGCGACGACCGTCAGGACCAGGGTTCCGAAGAGCAGTCCGTACGCGATGACACCCAGCGGATCGACCGGGTCGGACTCGTCTCCGCCCTGGTCGGAGAGGACGAAGTAGCCGACCTGGCAGCAGGCGGCACCGAGCGCGAGGAGCAGACCGAGCAGGTCGAAGGTCAGCCCGGACCAGATCTGCACCACGCAGGCGAGTCCGCCGACGGCGAGGACGACGCCGAGGGCTGCGGCGCGGGTCACCGGCCGGCGCTGGACGAAGCGGACCCACCCGAGCACGAGGGCCGGGGCCAGGTACTCGATCAGCAGCGCCACACCGACGGGGATGCGGGACAGGGAGGCGAAGTAGAAGGCCTGGACGCCGGCGACCGCGAGGAGGCCGAAGCCGGCCAGGAGCGCGGGCTTGCGCCGCAGGAGGTCCCGGTGCCGCCAGGCCACGGGCAGCATGACGAGCGCGGCACCGGCCACCCGGAGCCACACCACATGGAGCGGGTCGAGTCCCGCCTCGATGAGCGGCTTGGCCGCCACACCTGAACCACCGAATGCGAAGGCCGAGGCCAGGGCGAGTCCCAGGCCGGCGCTTCTCCCCTGAGACGCGTGCATCAGGCCATCATGACAGGACGGCGTCAGGCGTGTAAGCCCCGTTACACCTGTTGAGACAGCTCCCCGATCCGGGCCGTCAGAGCCCGCGCGTCCACCCGCGCCCTGCGGAGCACCTCCGCGGCCCGGCTCTCCTGGTCGGCGGCGACGGCGGCGAGCAGGTCGATGCCCCGGGCGCGCGGCTCGCCGCGCCGGGCGGCCCGCTCGAAGGCGCTCGCCATGGCCGCCGCGGCCGACGGCGACCATCCCGCCACACCCGACCACGCCGCCACGCCGTCCGGCTTCGCCGCCCCCGGCCACTCCGTCGCTGCCGGCCCGGCCATCGCGGGCGTCAGGGCCGTCACGCCGCTCGCTTCCGCCACCGCGCCCCTCCGCACGACATGTCCGGCACCCGTCTCCTCGACCGAGCGCCGCCAGCGCGTCCCGTAGCCGATGGAGCGCTGGACGAGGTAGCCGAGCACGCGGGCGAGCTGCGGCGGTCCGTCGAATGCGGCGCCGACCTCGGGATCGGACTCGATGAGGGAGTGCAGCAGGTGCGCGGTGTCGATCTGCCGGTCACCGCCCCGCAGCGCTCTGCGGCGGGCTCCGGCCACGACCGTGGCGAGTTCGACGGTCAGCACGGAGCCGAGGCCCACGCGCTGGACCGCCGACTGTCGGGGGCGAGGGACGGGACTGTGCACCCTCCCACCTCATCAGGCCACGGCGGCCGGAACATCGCCGCCGAGAACCATGTGCGCATCCCACCGGAGTGGGGCACCGGCGGGCGGTTTCTCCTCCTTGGGGATGAGATCACGCGGATTCGACGTCAGGGGCGCGAGCCGCCTTGCCTCGGAGCCGGGACGCAACCACGACCCCTTCCCGTGACGTCTCCCGTACATGTTCTGGATGGTCGCCCTGCTCGCGCTCGACGGGCAGCAGTACGTCTATCGCGTGTACGCACCGCGCGACGCGCTTCCGGCCGATATCTTCTGGGCCGCGTTCCACTGCCACGAGGAGGGCGGGGGACCCCGGGTCTCGGACTGGTTCGACACGGCGGAGATCCGGTGGATCGGCGACGCCGAAGGCACCGGCAAGGAACTGACTGTTCATCAGTATTGAATGTTCACGGCCGTACGGCTACGTTCCGCGACACCGGATCCCAACGAGCACACGGGGACGTGTGAAGGGGTGGTCGCATGGCCGAAGTCACCGCGCAGACACGGATCGAGGCGCCGGCCGAGAAGGTCTGGGCGCAGCTCACCGACTTCTCGTCGTACGGCGAGTGGAACGCCACCCACACGAATTTCCCGCACGGCGGCCCGTCCCGGCTCGAAGCGGGTGCCACCTTCGCCGAGAACATGAAGCTGATGGGCTTCCCCGCCGAGGTGACCTGGACGGTGGAGGAGCTGGAGACGGCCCGGGTGCTGGCCATCCGGGGCAAGGGCCCGATGGGTGTCACCGTCGGCACGCGCTACTCGCTCGTGGCGGACGGGGGCGCCACGACCCTCCGCATCGACGGTGAGTTCACCGGCGCGGCGGTCTCCCTGATGGCCGGCAAGCTGAAGGACTCGGCGACGGCGGCCCTGAACGAGTCCCTGCGCAAGCTGACCGGACTGGTCGCCTGACGCGGGCCGCTCGGCACGGACGAGGGAAGGGCCCCGCGGCGGTTCGCCTCGGGGCCCTTCCCCACTCCCGGGCGACGCCTCCCGGCGTCGCCTCCCGGCGTCGCCGCTCGGTGCTCGCCGCTCGGTGCTCGGCACTCGGTGCTCGGCACTCAGCGCTCACCTCTCGGCAATGGCCGCTCGGCGGTCATCGCTCGAGGCTCGTCGCTCAGTGCTCGTCGGCCAGGATCAGATACAGCTTCTTACGGGCTTCGTTGATGACCTCGACGGCCTTGTGTCGCTGCTCGGCACTCCCGGTCTTCCACACCTGCCCGAAGGCCTCCATCAGGCCGAAGCCGGCCTGCCGGATCTCGTTGACCGCTTCCCAGTCCACACCGCGTCCGGCCTCCTCCCACGGGGCCTCCGGCCCGGAGTCGGCCTCGGCGCGACCGGCGTCGGTGAGCGTGAACAGCTTCTTGCCGCCGTCGCTCGCGCTTTCGATCAGCCCCTCGTCCTCGAGCAGCTGAAGCGTCGGATAGACGGAGCCGGGGCTGGGTTTCCAGGCACCCCCGCTGCGCTCGCCGATCTCGCGGATCATCTCGTAACCGTGCATCGGCCGGTCCTTGAGCAGCGCGAGGATCGAGGCACGCACGTCTCCGCGCCGCGCCCGTCCCCGGCCGCCGCCACCACGACCGCGTCCGCCGCCCCCGAAGGGGCCTCCTCCGAACGGCCCGCCACCGAATCCCGGCCCGAACGGGCCGAAGGCGGGCCGACGGCGCTCGAAGTCACCGGGGCCGAACTCTCCGCGGCCGAACTGGCCGCGTCCAAAGTCGCCCCGCCCACGAGGGCCGGGACCGCAGTCACCGTGTCCATGTCCGTGTTCGTGTCCATGAGTACGCATCGCAACGCTCCTTCCGTCGGGTTACATCGTCGAACTGTCGCGATGCTTCAACGATATATCGGAACTGTTCTTTTGCCAACCTCTGCCCGGACGCGCCTGCGGTCCACCGTCGGCGAATTGGCCTTGGCCTGCCGCTTCACGGCCCCGGTACGGTCCGGGGCATGCGGATTCGAATCGTGGACGCCTTCACCGACCGGCCCTTCTCCGGCAACCCGGCGGGGGTGCTCCTGCTGGACTCCTTCCCGGACGACCACTGGCTCCAGAAGGTGGCAGCGGAGGTCAACCTCTCCGAGACGGCCTTCGCCCACCCGCTCCCCGAGGGCGGCGACGCGGACTGGGCGCTGCGCTGGTTCACGCCGACCACCGAGGTCGACATGTGCGGCCACGCCACGCTCGCCACCGCGCATGTCCTGCACACGACCGGCGCGGCGACCGGGACCGTGCGGTTCGCGGCCCGCTGCGGCATCCTCAGCGCCACGGCCGAGGAGGACGGCACGCTCACGATGGACTTCCCCACCTCCTCGCTGACGGCCGTGCCGGTGCCGGACGGTCTGGAGAGGGCGCTGGGCGCGGAGATCGTCTCCGTCCACGACACCGCCGCCCACATCGGCGACCTGGTCGTCGAGGTACGGGACGAGGCGACCGTGCGCGCGCTCACGCCCGACTTCGCCGCCCTGGTCCACCTCTCCGACCGGGGGGTGATCGTGACCGCCGCCGCCGAACAGCCCGAGCGCGGCTACGACTTCGTCTCCCGCGGCTTCTTCCCCGGCGTCGGCATCGACGAGGACCCGGTCACCGGAAGCGCCCACACCGCGCTCGCCCCGTTCTGGTCGACCCGTCTCGGCCGCGACGAACTGACCGGCCTGCAGGGCGGCGCCCGCACCGGCCTCGTCCGTACGCGCCTGCGCGGCGACCGCACCCTCCTGACCGGGCACGCCGTCACGGTCATCGAGGGAGAACTGCGCGCCTGACGGCGACGCCCCCGCACCCGCCCGTCGGGCGCACCACGATGGGGCGACGTACGACGAAGGGGCGCACGCTCACGGCCGTGCGCCCCTTCGTCGTTCCCGGCTTCCCGCCGTCGCCGGCGGCACCCCGCCTACGGGGTCGGCAGCCAGTCCACCTTCCCGGCGAGCAGCCCGTATCCGACGAAGGCCACGATGTCGAGCAGCGCGTGGGCCACCACGAGGGGTCCGACCCTCCCCCAGCGGCGGTAGAGCCAGACGAAGACGACGCCCATCACCATGTTCCCGACGAAGCCGCCGATGCCCTGGTAGAGGTGGTACGAGCCGCGCAGCACCGAGCTCGCCACCAAAGCCGCCATCGGCGTCCAGCCCAACTGGGCGAGCCGGCGCAGCAGATAGCCGACGACGATGACCTCCTCCACGACGGAGTTCTGCACCGCCGAGAGGATGAGCACCGGGTACTTCCACCAGACGTCCGGCAGGGATTCGGGCACCACCGTCAGGTTGAACCCGGACGCGCGTGCCACCAGGTAGAAGGCGAGCCCCGCGCTCCCGATCCCGGCCGCCACCAAGGTGCCTCGCCCCAGGTCCGGCCACGGCCGGGTCCGGTCGAAGCCGATGGCCCCGAGGCCCGAGCGCTCCCGCGTCAGCAGATGCGCGACGAGCAGGACCGGGACCAGGGCGGAGGCGATGCCGAAGAGCTGCCAGGCGAGGTCGAGCCAGGGCCGCCCGGGCGCGTACGAGCCGTTGAGCGTCGCCGCCTGCTCCTTCAGCCCGCCCGGCTTGGTCAGCGACCCGATGAAGCTGATGAGGGCGGAGACACCGCTCGCTCCGAGCGACAGCGCGAGCACGAGGGCCGTCTCGGACCGCAGGAGCCGGCGCGAGAGCCCCTCGGGGGGTAGGGAATCTGCCGCCACGCGTTGCTCCGACACCACACCTGTCTCCACTTCCCCATCGCTTCCCGGGTAGGGAGATCATGCGTGACGGCCCGGGCCGAGCGCCATTCCCGCCGCCACCCGCACCGAAGGACGCTGCCACCGGTCACGTGCGAGACTCCCCGCCTCCCGCACTCCGGGCCGCCCGGGCCGCACGCCGGGCCCGGTCGCCGCAGCCGACCCGGCGGCCACGGCCGCCACGGCCGCCTCGGCCGCTGATCGCAGCAGGCCGCCGAGCAGCACACGTCACGCGCGCCACCCCGGCCACGTGTGCACCGGCTCGCCCTCCCGCATCAACTCGGCGTACCGCCGGGTCATGGCAGCGAGCGCCGCCTCCCGGTCGAGACCGGAGTCCAGCGCCCGGTGGAAGGTGTCGGTCTGCCAGGACGCGCCGTTCACCCGCTTCCGGCAGCGTTCCTCGATCACCCCGAGGTAGAAGTCGCGGTCCGCGGGCTCGACGTGCCAGGCGTCGAGCCCGGCCGCGGCCAGCGGCAGCAGTTCGTCCAGGACCAGCCGTGCCGCGGGCACAGCCGCCACGCCGCCCGCGCGGCCCGGCCGGGGCCAGCGCAGCTCGGCCTCGATGCCGTGCCGGCACGCGAGATCGAAGTTGTCCGCCGCGTCCTCGAACGGAAGCCGCTTCCACACCGGGCGCGCCTCCTCGGCCAGCGAGCGCACCAGGCCGTAGTAGAAGGCCGCGTTGGCGACGACATCGGTGACGGTCGGGCCGGCCGGCAGGACCCGGTTCTCCACGCGCAGGTGCGGGACCCCGTCCACCCAGCCGTACACGGGACGGTTCCAGCGGTAGACCGTGCCGTTGTGCAGGACCAGCTCCTTGAGCTGCGGGACCCCGCCACGGTCCAGGACGAGCAGCGGGTCCTCCTCGTCGCAGATCGGCAGCAGCGGGGGGAAGTACCGCAGGTTCTCCTCGAAGAGGTCGTACGCGGAGTCCACCCACCGCTCCCCGAACCAGGTCCGCGGCCGCACCCCCTGCGCCTGCAGCTCCGGCGGCCTGGTGTCCGTCGCCTGCTGGAAGAGCGGCGGCCGGGACTCCCGCCACAGCTCACGTCCGAACAGGAACGGAGAGTTGGCACCGACCGCGATCTGCACCGCCGTCACGGCCTGCGCCGCGTTCCACACGGCGGCGAAGCGCGGCGGGGTGACCTGGAGGTGCAGCTGTACGGAGGTGCAGGCCGCCTCCGGGACGATCGACGTCGACGTGCACGACAGCCGCTCCACGCCGTGGATGTCGAGGACGAAGTCCTCGCCCCTGGCGGCGACGATCTGATCGTTGAGAAGGGTGTAGCGGTCGACGTCCGAAAGGTTCTCGAAGACGAGGTCGCGCTGGGCGAGGGTGGGCAGAATTCCGATCATCACCACGCCCGCGTCGACTTCCCGGGCTTTGCGATCGGCATATCCCAGACCCGTACGCAGCTCCTCGGCGAGCCTGTCGAATACCCGCCCGGCGAGCTGGTGCGGAGCGATGTTCACTTCGAGATTGAACATTCCGAGTTCCGTCTGGAAATCCGGGCTGGCGATCCGCTCGAGCACCCGCCCATTGACCATCCGGGGCATGCCGTCACGGCCGGCGAGATTGAGCTCGATCTCCATGCCCATGAGATTTCGCGGCCCGTCGAACCTCTTCTCCGCCAGAAGCCTCGCGAGGCCCGCGAGACACTGCTGGAGCTTCCTGCGGTACCGCTGCCGGTCGGACAGGCCGAACCCGTCCGCCACGACCTTCTCACCCATCGAAGCGTCCTTCCCCGCATGGGCGGCCGCGGCGACGGCCGCGCGTGTCACGGACGATGATGCCCCGAGGGACTGATCCGTAACGCCTGCGCGGCGACCGCGTTGGACGATAGGCTGAGAGGAGTTCCGTCCGGCACACCCCTCGGGCATGCAGCATAGGACATATTCCAGCGACATAATCGCCGGAACCATGCGATCGATAATCGGCCGTCCGTAGCCAGGACAACACCGCAGGCAGACGCCGCGGAACCGCCGGGAAGCCAGGGAATCGCCGCGTAAATGGGTCCGGATGAAGCCTTGCCCGCAATATCCCCGTCAGCTAGCGGAAACACTGCGTGAACACCTCTCGTATAAACTCCGCGGACGAGGCAGAGTGTTGGCGCTCGGCCATGGCCTCTTGGCCCCTTCCGGCCGGCAGCTGACAGCGCCGTCGTACCTGCCCACGCGTCACCGTGTCTCCTGAGCGAGAGGCGACCCATCATGCTCCGACCCTCACCGGCCCCTGCGCCGGCCCTGCGAAGTGTCCTCGCGGCCCTCGGTTCCCCCACCGCCGTCCGCGAGGCGCGAACGCCCGCCCTCCGGGCCGCCCTGGGCCCGCTGAGTCCCGAACTGCCCCTGCCCGTACACGTCCTCGACGTGCGGGACGAGGTGGCCCCGCCGGGGCGGACTCCGCGGACCCGGCTCACCGGCTGGCGCTTCCTCATCCGGGGCACCGACCGGGCCGTCGCGGCCGCGGACACCATGCTCACGCCCGACGGCTGGACGTTCTCGCACTTCTTCGAGGGGCCGTACGTCGCCGCGACGGAACGCGCGCTCCTCCAGGCCGACGCGCTGCCCACGGCGTACCAGCCCCGGCTGCTGTCCGTCCCGGAGCTGTACATGCTGACGCTGTGGCTGCACGGCGACACCGAGGCCGACGGCGCCTCGGCCTCGCCCGCGCCCACCGATCTGCTGATCCCGCTCGCCCCCGCCCCGCCGGGCATCGCCGCCCACCGCCCGCACCGGGTCGCGGACCTGCTGCCCCTCCTGAGCCTGCGCCTCGCACCGCCACCGCTGTACGGCACTCCGGCGCCGGCCTGATCCAGCGCACGCGCACCCGTGCCCCGCGACCGATCCGGTCGCGGGGCACGGTTCGTGGGAGCACCGTCCGAGCGGGACCTCTCGACGGCGCGGCCCCTCGGCCGGGTCCGGTCGGGGCCGCTCAGACGTCCACGGTTCGTCCGGACGTGCCCGCCGGGCCGCGTCGAACACCCCCGTCGAACGACCCGACCCGGACGGACTAGCCCGCTGGGGCTATGCCGAACCACCCGAAGTGACCTCCGAGTTGAGTTGAACCGCCCGCGCGGGTGATACGTCTTCATGCAGTAGGAAGAGCTGCCGCGAAATACCTGCGGATCGACGTCCGTGGGGGAACACTGGACCAACCGAACCGACAACGGGGGGCGGCCATGAGCACCGCGTCGAGCCGCAGGACGACATTCACCACGACCCAGCGAAAGAACCCACCCATGTGTCAGCACCAGCCAGCCTGTCCCACCGCCGACTCCGCCGACCGGGAGGCGGCGCGTCTGATGGCACACCACCCGGAGCAGGGCTGGAGCCTGCTGTGCAACGGAGTCCTGCTCTTCGAGGACACCGGTGAACTGCTGCCCGACGGGCAGATCATCGCCCCGCACCGCCCGCTCAGGGCGGCCCAGGTGACGACCGCCGCCTGACGGGAGGGCAGTCCCGCGGAAGGCGGTCCCACAGCACACGCACGAGGAACACGACAAGGGCCGGCCCGGAGGAGTCCTCCGAACCGGCCCTGACTCATGCTCAGTTGTCGTACGCGTCCAGCGGCGGGCAGGAGCAGACCAGGTTGCGGTCCCCGAACGCCCCGTCGATCCGGCGGACCGGCGGCCAGTACTTGTCCGCGGCCGAGACGCCGGCCGGGAAGACCGCCTCGTCACGGGTGTACGCGTGGTTCCACTCGCCGCCCAGCGCGGCCGCCGTGTGCGGCGCGTTGCGGAGCGGGTTGTCGTCGGCGGGCCACTCGCCCGACGCGACCTTCTCGATCTCGCCGCGGATCGCGATCATCGTGTCGCAGAAGCGGTCGAGCTCGGTCAGGTCCTCGGACTCGGTCGGCTCGATCATCAGCGTGCCGGCGACCGGGAAGGACATCGTCGGCGCGTGGAAGCCGTAGTCGATCAGACGCTTGGCGATGTCGTCGACGCTGACACCGGTCGCCTTGGAGATCGGGCGCAGGTCGACGATGCACTCGTGGGCGACCAGACCGGCCGGGCCGGTGTAGAGCACCGGGTAGTGCGGCTCCAGGCGCTTGGCGATGTAGTTCGCGGCGAGGACGGCCACCTGCGTGGCGCGCGTGAGGCCCTCGCCACCCATCAGGCGCACGTACGACCACGAGATCGGCAGGATCCCCGCCGAGCCCCAGGGGGCGGCCGAGATCGGGCCGACGCCCGTCTCCGGTCCCGCGGCGGGCTGGAGCGGGTGGCTGGGCAGGTACGGCGCGAGGTGCGCGCGCACGCCGACCGGGCCGACGCCGGGGCCGCCGCCGCCGTGCGGGATGCAGAAGGTCTTGTGCAGGTTGAGGTGCGAGACGTCGCCGCCGAACTTGCCGGGCTTGGCGAGGCCGACGAGCGCGTTGAGGTTGGCACCGTCGACGTACACCTGACCGCCGGCGTCGTGCACGGCGCCGCAGATGTCGGCGACGTGCTCCTCGAACACGCCGTGCGTGGACGGGTAGGTGATCATCAGCACGGACAGCTCGTCGCGGTACTGCTCGATCTTCGCGCGCAGGTCCTCGACGTCGACCTCGCCGTCGTCGGCGGTCTTGACGACGACGACCTTCATGCCCGCCATCACGGCGCTGGCGGCGTTGGTGCCGTGCGCCGACGACGGGATCAGGCAGACCGTGCGCTGGAGGTCGCCGTTGGCCCGGTGGTAGGCGCGGACAGCGAGCAGACCGGCGAGCTCGCCCTGCGAACCGGCGTTGGGCTGGAGGGAGACCTTGTCGTAGCCGGTGACCTCGGCGAGACGCTCCTCCAGCTCGGTGATGAGCGTGAGGTAGCCCTGCGCCTGGTCGATGGGGGCGAAGGGGTGCATCTGGCCGAACTCCGGCCAGGTCACCGGCTCCATCTCGGTGGTCGCGTTCAGCTTCATGGTGCAGGAGCCGAGCGGGATCATGCCGCGGTCCAGCGCGTAGTCGCGGTCGGCGAGCCTGCGGAGGTAGCGCAGCATCGACGTCTCGGAGCGGTGCGCGTGGAAGACCGGGTGGGTCAGGTACGCGTCGGTGCGCAGGAGCGCGGCGGGCAGCCTGTCCTCGGCGGTGACGTCCAGGGCCTCGATGTCGGCGTCGACCCCGAAGGCGCTCCACACGGCGCCGATCTGGGCGCGGCCGGTGGTCTCGTCGCACGAGACCGACACATGGTCGGCGTCGACGCGGTAGAGGTTGACGCCGGCCTCACGGGCGGCGGCGACGGCCTCGGCGGCCTTGCCCGGCACGCGGACGGTGAGGGTGTCGAAGTACGCGTCGTGCACGACCTCGACGCCGCCGGCGCGCAGTCCCTCGGCGAGGACGGTGGCGTACCGGTGAACGCGCTGCGCGATCTGCTTCAGGCCGTCGGGGCCGTGGTAGACGGCGTACATGCCGGCCATGACGGCGAGCAGCACCTGGGCGGTGCAGATGTTGCTGGTGGCCTTCTCGCGGCGGATGTGCTGCTCGCGGGTCTGCAGGGCCAGACGGTAGGCCCTGTTCCCGTCGGCGTCGACGGAGACGCCGACGAGGCGGCCGGGGAGGGAGCGGGCGTGCTTGTCCTGGACGGCCATGTAACCGGCGTGCGGACCGCCGAAGCCCATGGGTACGCCGAAGCGCTGGGTGGTGCCGACGGCGATGTCCGCGCCCAGCTCGCCAGGCGAGGTGAGCAGGGTCAGCGCGAGCAGGTCGGCGGCGACGGTGACGATCGCGCCCAGCTCGTGGGCCGCGTCGATGACCGGCTTGATGTCCCGGACGGCGCCGGAGGCTCCGGGGTACTGGAGCAGGACGCCGAAGACGCCGCGCTCGGCGACGTCGGCGGGAATGCCGTCGCTCAGGTCGGCGACGACGACCTCGACCCCGGTGGGCTCGGCACGCGTCTCGATGACGGCGATGGTCTGCGGCAGGGCGTCGGCGTCGACGAGGAAGACACCGTTCTTGACCTTGCCGACCCGGCGGGACAGGGCCATGGCCTCGGCGGCCGCGGTGCCCTCGTCCAGCAGCGAGGCACCGGACGTGGGCAGGCCGGTCAGGTCGGCGACCATCGTCTGGAAGTTGAGCAGCGCCTCGAGGCGGCCCTGGGAGATCTCCGGCTGGTAGGGCGTGTACGCCGTGTACCAGGCGGGGTTCTCCATCACGTTCCGGAGGATGACCGGCGGGGTGAAGGTCCCGTAGTAGCCGAGGCCGATCATCGGGGCGAGGACCTGGTTGCGGTCGGCGAGCTCACGCAGCTCCGCGAGGACCTCGGCCTCGGTGCGGGCGGCGGGCAGACCGAGCGCCTCGGCGCTCTTGATCACGTCCGGCACGGCGGCGGCGGTCAGCTCGTCCAGGGAGCCGTAGCCGACCTGCGCGAGCATCTTGGCACGGGCTTCGGCGTCGGGCCCGATGTGCCGCTGTTCGAACGGGATGCCCTGTTCGAGCTCGGAGAGCGGGATGCGGTGAGCGGTCATGTACGGAGGCCTCCTGGTCGTCACGACCTGCGAGAAGCACCACGGCGCGGGTGCCCGGACGGCCTCCCCCTCTGTCATCTCAACCTGAGAGCTTCACCGGCACGCCGAAGGGGCACGCCGGCTTTCACCGTCGGTGAGAGCGGATGCCGTCTGACGCCCGCCCTGCTTTCCAGAGTGACCTCGTCCGTGCGGTACAGGGGCCTGAGAGATTCCGGGGAGGATTTGCTCCTTCGGCGCCTCCGAAAGGTTTCTCCGGAGGACTCTCCCGCACGGGGTCGACAGCCACAGCCAGCCTACCAGCGCGCTTCCCCCTGCCGTCGCTCAAGTGGCCGACATCTCGGATGTGCACTTTCGTAGTCTCTGTAGAGCAGTCGCGACCAGTTGGAGGGACCGTGCAGACCGACATCGATCCGCGCAGCCTGATCGGCCGCAAGGCGTTCGACCGCGACGGCAACAAGATCGGCACCGTGGACGAGGTGTACCTCGACGACGCGACCGGAGTGCCCGAATGGGCCGCGGTCCGCACCGGCCTGTTCAGCCGGGACGCCTTCGTCCCCCTGGAGCCCAGCGAACTGCTCGAGGACGGCCTGCGCATCCCGTACGAGCGCGCCCTGATCAAGGACGCACCGGACTTCGGCGTGGGCCGCCACCTCTCCCCGGAGCAGGAGCTCCAGCTCTACCGCCACTACAACATCGCCCTCCCCCCGGTCCCCGACCGCGACTTCGGCCACTTGGCGGGCCAGGAAGAGACCTGACGGGACCGCCGTCCGGCCCGACCGCGCACGCCCCCTGGCGACGGGCGTCGGGTCCGGTGGCGCATGTCCCGCGGCGAGGGGCGTCGAGCCCGGCCGCGCGCCAGGCCGGCCTTACGGCGGCCCTCCGGTCCGATCGCCGGCGGGCCGCTACGCCACGGCCGCCGGCCCCTCCCCGCGTCCGACCAGGGGCAGCGGATCCGCCGGCTCCAGCTGGGGGTCGTCGACGGGAAACGTCCGCACCCGACCGGGCGCCGAGCCCGGTTCCTCGAAGCGCACGGTGACCCGGCCGACGCCGCTCCCCTGCACCCACCCCGCCCCGTGGACCGCGTGCCGTACGTCGTGCCCGGGCGACCACCGTCGCTCGGGCGGCGCCTCCGTGCCGTCCGTCCCGGCCTCGGACGGCTCCCCCGGCTCCGGCAGCCGGTCCGGCGACGCCTCCGCTCCTCCGGGCGCCTCCCCCGCCGCTTCGGCTTCGGCCCGCGCTTCCGCCTCCGCCTGGGCGAACAGGTCCTCCTGGGTGAAGTCCGCGAGCCCGCTGACCCCCACCCCCAGAAGCCTCACCCCGCCCGTGGTGTCCACCCCTTCGAGGAGCCTTCCCGCGGCCTCCCGCACCACCACCGGATCGTCGGTGGGCCCGCGCAGCGTCTCGGACCGCGTCAGCGTCGAGAAGTCGTACCGCCGCACCTTGAGCACGATCGTCCGCCCCGAGTGCCCGGAGCCCCGCAGCCGCCCCACGCACCGCTCCGCCAGCCGCTCCACCTCCATGCGGATCCGCAGCCGGTCGTGCAGGTCCACGTCGAAGGTGTCCTCCACCGACACCGACTTCGCGTCCCTCTCGGCCACCACGGGCCTGTCGTCGTACCCCTGCGCCATCCTGTACAGGGAGGCGCCGTGCGACCGCCCCAGGAGCCGTACAAGCTCGTCCTCGCCCGCCTCCGCGAGGTCGGCCACCGTGGTCATGCCCGCGCGCCGCAGATGTTCCCCCGTGGCCGGCCCGACGCCCGGCAGGATGCGGACCGACTTCGGCCCGAGCAGCTCCCGCTCCGTGCCCGGCTCGATCAGTACCAGCCCGTCCGGTTTCGCCTCCTCCGAGGCGATCTTCGCGATCATCTTGGACCCCGCGAGGCCCACCGAGCCCGTCAGCCCGGTCGCCGCCAGGATGTCCCGCCGCAGCCGCTCCCCCGCCCGGCGCGCACCCGCACTGTCGTCGGCCTGCGCCCCGGCCTCCAGGTCCACGAAGGCCTCGTCCAGGCTGAGCGGCTCCACCAGCGGCGACAGCCGCCCCAGCAGCTCCATGACCTGCTCGCTGATCGAACGGTAGAACGCGAAGCGCGGCACGAGATAGGCGGCGTTCGGCGCGCGCCTGCGCGCTTGCGCCATCGGCATCGCCGAGTGGACACCGAAGCGCCGCGCCTCGTACGACGCGGTGGCGACCACTCCGCGCGGCCCGAGACCGCCCACCACCACGGGCTTTCCGCGCAGGCTCGGCTTCGCCGCCTGCTCGGCGGCCGCGAAGAAGGCATCCATGTCGAGATGCAGGATCGTCGGCGCGGCTCTCACATCTCCGATGCTGCCCTACGCCACTGACAATCGGGCCGTACGGCCGTACGGAGCGCGGACGGCGTGCCCGCCACCGCCGGCCGACCCGCGCCGGGGCTCAGACGGCCCGGTCGCGCCGTCGCCGGGCCAGTTCGTCCCCGGGGTTGTGACCGATCAGCGTCTCGCCCGTGTCCACGCGCTCCCCGTGCAGCTGGGACAGCGCGGACTCCACGTCCCGCCAGACCACGCCCACCGCGATCCCGAAGACGCCCTGCCCGCCCTGGAGCAGGGAGACGACCTCGTCGGGCGAGGAACACTCGTACACGGTGGCGCCGTCGCTCATCAGCGTCATCCGCTCCAGATCGCGGAAGCCGTGGGCGCGCAGGTGCTGCACGGCGGCCCGGATGTTCTGCAGCGCGACCCCGGTGTCCAGGAAACGCTTGACGATCTTGAGGACGACGACGTCGCGGAAGCTGTACAGCCGCTGCGTCCCCGAGCCGTACGCGGCCCGCACGCTCGGCTCGACGAGGCCGGTACGCGCCCAGTAGTCCAATTGGCGGTACGTGATCCCGGCCGCGGCGCACGCGGTGGGACCCCGGTACCCCACGGTCTCCGCGTCGGCGTCCGTCTCCGCATCGCCCTGACCCGCGCCCGCGTCCGTACCGAAGTCGCTCACACCGCCGTGAAGCGGATACGGACCGCTCTCCCCGGGCGCACGCCCGAGGGAGCCCCCTGCCGTACCGTCGCCGCTGCTCATCACGCCGACCCTCCGTCCTTGACCTGCCCACACGAAGGTAGGCAGTCACTCGGGGTGCGTCAACGATCGCCACACTCGGCACGCCGAGTGATAATCACCCTGAGAGTGGTTTCCCGTATCTCTCTTCGGGGAACGGCTAGTCGGATGCGCTGACGCACCATCGGATCAGCGCCCCGCGGAGCGACTCCCCGCCGCCACGGCACCCCACCGGATCGGCACCTGTCGAGGCGCCGCGCCGGACCCGGCGCCTCACTGGCTGCTGGAACCGAAGTCCTCGGGGGAGATCTGGTCGAGGAACTCGCGGAACTTCTCCACCTCGTCCTCCTGCTCGTCCGGAATCGCGATGCCGGCGTCGTCCAGGACACCGTCACTGCCGAAGATCGGCGTCCCGGTGCGCAGGGCCAGCGCTATCGCGTCGGACGGCCTGGCGCTCACCTCGACGCCGCTGGCGAAGACCAGCTCCGCGTAGAAGACCCCGTCTCGGAGATCGGTGATGCGGACCTCCGTGAGCTCCTGGCCGACGGCCTCCAGGACGTCCTTGAAAAGGTCGTGCGTCAGCGGCCTCGCAGGGGCCATGCCCTGCTGAGCGAAGGCGATCGCGGTCGCCTCACCTGGTCCGATCCAGATGGGGAGGTACCGATCGCCTCCCACTTCACGCAGGAGCACGATCGGCTGGTTCGAGGGCATTTCCACCCGGACACCCACAACGTCGAGCTCGTTCACACAGCAACCCTAGGACGTGCTCGACCGGTTTGGGTAGTCGGGGCCCCGCAAGATCAAGGCAGCCGGAGTCCGAGGGCGGTCTGGACCAGTGCCGCGTGCAGCCTCACGGACAGTCCTGCGAGCTCCTTCGCGGTGGCCTCCGCATGGGCCCTGGTCTGCGGATTACGGTGCCGGCGCAGCGGCGCGACCATCTGTTCGACCAGTCCGGCCTCACGGTCGGCGGCCGCCTTCACCGCCCTGAGATGACGCGGTTCGAGACCGAATCTGCCCAGATCCGCCACGAGCCTGGCGACCGTGACCGCCTCGGCGTCGTAGCCTCCCTCGGCCCCCGGGGCGATCAGGCCGTACGACTCCCACTCCGCGAGCTCCTCCTCGCTCACCTCGGCGGCGGCGAGCAGCTCGGCCCGCCCCAGCCGCGCGGCGGTCGGGCGGTCGCTCTCCGGCTCCCATGGCCCGTCCGGCAGGTCCCGCTGGGGGCTCGGGGACGGCAGCTTGATCTGCTCGCCGCGGGCGAGGGCGTCGAGGTGCTCCCGGATGACCTTCAGAGGAAGATAGTGGTCACGCTGCATCCGCAGGATCTGGGCGAGCCGCTCCACGTCCTGCGGGCTGAACTTCCGGTACCCGGAGGCCGTCCGACGGGGCTCGACGAGCCCCTCGGCCTCCAGGAACCGGATCTTGGAGATCGTCACTTCGGGAAACTCGTCGCGCAGCCGGCTCAGCACCGCGCCGATGCTGAGCAGCCGGTCGCCCGCGGTGGCGGTGCCGTGTCCGGCACCGCCCGTCGGTGTTCGCAGCATGGACCTTCCCTGAAGGCTCTCTCCGAGGCGTTACACGGCCCGCTGGCTCGAGTAGAAGACCAGCCGGTACTTGCCGATCTGCACCTCGTCGCCGTTGGACAGCACGGCCGAGTCGATCGGCTCACGGTTGACGTAGGTGCCGTTGAGGCTGCCGACGTCGGCCACCGTGAAGCTGCCGTCCTGCGCCCGCCGGAACTCGACATGGCGCCGCGACACGGTCACGTCGTCCAGGAAGATGTCGCTCTGCGGGTGACGGCCGGCCGTGGTCAGCTCGCCGTCCAGCAGGAAGCGGCTGCCGGAGTTCGGGCCGCGGCGCACCACCAGGAGCGCGGACCCGGTCGGCAGCGCCTCGACGGCCGCCAGCGCCTCGGGCGACAGGGACGGGACCGCGGTCTGGCCGGTGGCCTCGGAGTCGTACGCCTCCAGGCCCGAGATCGAGATCGTCGAGGTGGTCTCGGACGCGCGCTCCACGGGCACTCCGCCCCGCAGCGGCGTGCCGCAGTGGGAGCAGAAACGGCTGTCGGCGGCGTTGCGGTGACCGCACCTCGTACACACCGGCATGGACGCATCCTCCTGCCGCGGCTGACCCGCGGAGGTCTGGGTCGCATACGGGTCGGGGGCGGACCCTCCACCCGTACCTGAGGTCGATCGTTCTCCGAAACCTATGCGGCCGGCACCGGCGGGGTCAACAGACGACGCGCCCTGTCCGCCCGGAATGTCACCACCGACCTCGTCACGGAAGAGGGGGCGCTCGCCACCCTGTTCCTCACTCTGGGCGTGGCGCGGCGCGCGGTGCTTGGCGTTGCCGCCGTCCTCGCGTGCGCTCTTGCCGAACAACTTCGCAAACAACTTCACGGGCGATTCCCCTTGACCGAAACAGACCCGCCCGTGGGGCAGGACGAACCCTTGATGACCACACCTGCCGAACCGGACATCCTCACAACGTCCGTATCCTCCGGACAGTTTCCACCACGCACCACGCTTGTGGTGCGGCGACCCCCCGCAACCTCTTGCCCTTGTCGCGCGACCGCCATGTGCCCCCGCCTCACTGCGAGGACGACTGAGCGTAGTCAGGCCGCTTCGCAGGCCGCAAGGCGTCCACGACGATCTTCTCGGACCGGGCCACCGTGGCCGTGGCCTGCTCCTTCTCGAGGGTCTGGACGACTCCACCGGGGATGTTGAGCGCGGGCTCGAGATCCTCGGGCTTGCCGATGACCTTGAAGACGTACGGAGCGGTCACCTTCGTTCCATCGATCTCTATGGAACCGTCGCCGCCCGAGAAATAACTGTCCGCGACCACGCGGACGTCGTTGACCTGGATCGCCTCGGCGCCCGCGGCCCGCAGCTCCTGGATGGCGTCGAGCAGCATGTCCGACTCCACCGCCCCCGCACCGTCCGCGATGGTCAGCGTGATGCCGGGCCCCTCGGCCGCGACCGTGCCGGCCAGGATGCCGAGCTGCCGCTCCTTCTCCTGCGTCTGCTTGCGCGCCTCTTCCGCCTGGTCCGAACTCGACTCCAGCTCCGAGCGCTGGCTCTCCAGCCGCGCCTTCTCGTCCTCGAGGCGCTGCGTGCGGTCGTCGAGCTCGTCGAGGATGCGGACCAGGTCCTCCTGCCGGGCACCGCGCAGCGCGCTGTTGTCACTGGTCGAGCGCACCTGGATGGCGAGGCCCAGACCGAGGACGAACAGCAGGAGGGCGACGATGAGTTGGGCCCGGCTGACCCGCGGGGGCCACAGACCGGCCTTCAGCCGCTGCCGCCCCGTCGTCTCCTCCGGGGCAGCCGACTCCGCCAGTGCGGGCAGCGGCGTCACGCCCGGAGGCATACCGCTCTCGGGCTCGTCACGCCGCGGCACGCCGGCGTGCGGCTCGTGGTTGCGCGGCTGTCGGGTCCCGGGCTCGTCGTCCCGGGGCGTCCTGTTCTCGGGCGTCTCGTCGTTGCTCATCGGCCTCTCCTCACGCCCGGAACACATGGCGCCGGATGGCCGCCGCGTTGGAGAAGATCCGGATGCCGAGCACGACGACCACACCGGTCGACAGCTGCGCGCCGACGCCCAGCTTGTCGCCGAGGAAGACGATCAGCGCGGCCACGACCACGTTCGAGAGGAAGGAGACCACGAAGACCTTGTCGACGAAGATCCCGTCGAGCATGGCCCGCAACCCGCCGAAGACCGCGTCGAGGGCGGCGACCACGGCGATCGGAAGATAGGGCTCGACCACCGCCGGAACCTCGGGCCGGACCAACAGTCCGACCACCACTCCCACGATCAGGCCCAGTACGGCGATCAAGATGTGCCCTTCCCTGTGTCGGCCGTGGCCTGCCCGGTGGCCTCGGCGGCCCCGGCTCCCCTCGGCACTGCTGTTCGTACGATCAGGCTCGGCGCGGCGGGCAGCCGCACCTCGGCCTGGGCCGAGATACTGGTCCGGATCCCGAAGTTCTCCTGCAGCGCGTGCAGGTACTGGCCGTCGGCGCTGTCCTGGAAGGCGGTGCTCAGCCGCTGCCCGTCCCCGACCGCCAGCACGGTGTACGGCGGCACCAGCGGCTTGTTGTCGACCAGTATGGCGTCGCCCGCCGCCCGGATCGCGGACAGGGACGTCAGCCGCTGACCGTTGATCGCGACGGCCTCCGCCCCGGACTCCCACAGACCGTTGACGATCCGCTGCATGTCCCGGTCGCGCACCCGCCCGGTGTCGGTGAACCCGCTGCTCTCCCGCGGACCTCCGCCGCCCTGCTCGGTCCCCTTGGCGTCGTCGACCACGAGCTTCACACCCGACCCGTGCACCGGCGTCGCCCCCGAGAGGAGCGCCACCAGCTCGGCCTGGTCCCCGCCGTGCTGTTCGAGCGCCTTGCGCTGCCGGTCCCCCACCTCCGCGCGGATCTTCTCGACGTCCTGCTCCAGCTTGTCGGCCGCCGACGTCTCCGCGTCGATCCGGCCGATCAGCTCCTGCCGCTCCTTGGCGACGACGGGCGCCGAGATCCGCGCCTCCGCCGCGCCCACGGTCACCACCGCCGCGGCCAGGACGAGACCGGCCGCGAGGCCGAGCTTGGCCCGCAGGGTCCGGGGCAGACCGCCGCCCTCCGCCTCACGCCGGGCCGACGCCTCGGCGTAGCCGTCGTCGAGCGCGTGGTCCATCACGTTGTTCAGCAGCGACATGGACGCGTCCGGACGCGGGGGCGGTGATCCGGTGCTCCGATCAGGGGACTGCTGCGACATGCCGCACATCGTCGCACGTCGCACGGCCTGCCGCCGAATGGCCCCACCGGGAAGCCGGGAGGCGTCCGTACGACACCTCCCGGCTCACCCGTCCCGTACGTCAGTGACCTGCGCTGTCGACCACGCCCGCCCACTCGTCGAGCAGGGCCTGGGCGGAGGCGTCGTCGGGGCCCTCCGCCCACAGATGGGTGACGGCCTCGGCGGGGTCGGGAAGCACCATCACCCAGCGCCCGTCCGCCTCCACGACGCGCACTCCGTCGGTGGTGTCCACGGACCGGTCACCGGCCGCCTCGACCACGCGCCGCATCACCAGGCCCTTGACGGCCCACGGGGTGGCGACATCACGCTTGAGCACGTGCGCCCGCGGGATCCGCGCGTCGATCTGGCTCAGCGTGAGCTGCGTCCGGGCCACCAGACCGATGAGCCGTACGAACGCGGCGGCGCCGTCGAAGACGCTGCTGAACTCGGGAATGATGAAGCCGCCGCGGCCGTCGCCGCCGAAGATCGTCGTCTCCTCGCGGCCGACCCGGGTCAGATCGTCCGGTGAGGTCGTCGTCCACTCCACCTGCGTGCCGTGGTACGCGGCGACCTGCTCGGCGATCCTCGTGGTGGTCACCGGCAGCGCCACGCGCCCCGAACGCCGCTCGGCGGCGATCAGGTCGAGCATGACCAGAAGGGAACGGTCGTCCTCGATGATCCGCCCCTGCTCGTCGACGAGCGAGAGCCGCTCACCGACCGGGTCGAAGCGCACACCGAAGGCGGCCCGTGCCGAGGCGACGATCTCCCCGAGCCGGACGAGTCCGGCCCGACGGGTCTCGGCGGTCTCGGTGGGCCTCGACTCGTCGAGGCCGGGGTTGATGGTCAGCGAGTCCACCTGGAGCCGGCCGAGCAGGCTCGGCAGCACAAGGCCCGCGCTGCCGTTGGAGGCGTCGACCACGACCTTGAGCCCCGCCTCGGCGATCCCCGTCGTGTCCACGTTCCGCAGCAGGGATCCGGTGTACGAGTCGAAGACGCTCGCCGGGAACGAGAGGTCACCGATCTCTCCGGGGAACGCGCGCCGGTACTCCTGTCTCGCGAAGACCCGGTCCAGCTTGCGCTGCCCGGCCTGGGAGAGGTCCGCTCCCCGCTCGTCGAAGAACATGATGTCGACGGAGTCCGGCACACCGGGCGAGGTCCGCAGCATGATGCCGCCCGCGCTGCCCCGCGCCGTCTGCTGCCGGGCCACCGGCAGCGGTACGTTCTCCAGGTCGCGTACGTCGATGGCACTGGCCTGCAGCGCGGAGATCACCGCCCGCTTCAGCGCACGGGCGCCTCGCGAGTGGTCACGCGCCGTGGTGACCGTCGAGCCCTTCTTCAGGGTGGTGGCGTAGGCGCCGGCCAGCCGGACGGCCAGCTCGGGCGTGATCTCGACGTTGAGGATGCCGGAGACTCCCCGGGCGCCGAAGAGGTGCGCCTGTCCCCGGGACTCCCAGATGACGGAGGTGTTGACGAACGCGCCGGCCTCGATCGTCTTGAACGGGTAGACGCGGACGTTGCCCTGCACGATCGATTCTTCACCGACCAGGCACTCGTCCCCGATGACGGCCCCGTCCTCGATCCGGGCCGCCCGCATGACGTCGGTGTTCTTGCCGATCACGCACCCGCGCAGATTGCTCTGCTGGCCGATGTAGACGTTGTCGTGGATGACGGCCTTGTGCAGGAAGGCGCCGCTCTTGACGACCACGTTCGAGCCGATGACGGTGTGCTCACGGATCTCGGCGCCGGCCTCGACCTTGGCGTAGTCGCCGATGTACAGCGGACCGCGGAGCACGGCGTCGGGATGGACCTCGGCCCCTTCCGCCACCCAGACACCCGGCGAGATCTCGAAGCCGTCCAGATCGACCTGGACCTTTCCTTCGAGCACGTCGGCCTGCGCCTTGACGTAGCTCTCGTGGGTGCCGACGTCCTCCCAGTAGCCCTCGGCGATATAGCCGTAGATGGGCTTGCCTTCCTTCATGAGCTGGGGGAAGACGTCACCCGACCAGTCGACCGAGACGTCGGCCTCGACGTAGTCGAAGACCTCGGGTTCCATGACGTAGATGCCCGTGTTGACCGTGTCGGAGAAGACCTGTCCCCAGGTCGGCTTCTCCAGGAAGCGCTCGACCTTCCCTTCCTCGTCCACGATCGTGATGCCGAATTCGAGGGGATTCGGCACACGCGTCAGACAGACGGTGACGAGGGCGCCCTTCTCCTTGTGGAAGGCGATCAGGTCGGTGAGGTCGAAGTCGGTGAGCGCGTCCCCGGAGATGACGAGGAACGCGTCGTCCTTCAACGCCTCCTCGGCGTTCTTCACACTCCCCGCCGTACCCAGCGGTTTCTCTTCGTTGGCGTAGGTGAGCTCCATTCCGAGCTCTTCGCCGTCGCCGAAGTAGTTCTTGACGAGAGAGGCGAGAAACTGCACGGTGACGACGGTCTCGCTGAGACCGTGTCGCTTGAGCAGTCGCAGGACATGCTCCATGATCGGCCGGTTTGCGACCGGCAGAAGAGGCTTGGGCATGCTTGAGGTCATGGGGCGAAGCCGGGTGCCTTCGCCACCGGCCATCACGACGGCCTTCATGTCGGAAGCGTCCTCCTTGAAGAGACGACGGTCCGGCCGACTTCACCCTGTCCGCTCAGTGGACTCGGGGCGCCCTCGTTGCTGCCGGCGACGTTGCTCGGCAGAGGACAGACGGGCTAATCGGCCGCGGTATCCGCCTTCACGAGTCGACGGACCTGGACCACGTAGAGGATCCCTGCCCACCAATACAGAGTTGTACCCCATCCGGCGAAGGCCCACCCGAAAACTTCAGCGAGTGACGCAAGCCATCCCGTTCCGTCACTGAGCAGCAGCAGCGGGAAGGCGTACATCAGGTTGAAGGTGGCGGCTTTACCGAGGAAGTTCACCTGCGGCGGCGGATAGCCGTGCCGGCGGAGGATTCCCACCATCACGAGCAGCATGAGCTCGCGGGCCAAAAGGGCGGCGGTCAGCCAGAGCGGCAGGATCTCGCGCCAGGTGAGTCCGAGGAGCGTGGAAAGGATGTAGAGCCGGTCGGCGGCGGGGTCGAGAAGCCGGCCGAGGCTGCTGATCTGGTTCCATCGCCGGGCGAGTTTGCCGTCGAGGTAGTCGCTGACGCCGCTCAGCATCAGGACGAGGAGCGCCCAGCCGTCGCTCTTGGGGCTGCCGAACTCGGGACGGAGAATCAGCCACAGGAAGAGCGGCACACCCAGCAGGCGAGCCATGCTGAGGATGTTGGGGATGGTGAGGACCCGGTCCGTCTGAACGCGGGTCTCCTGGACCTCCACCCGGGGGCCTCCTGTGGGGAACGTGCCGATTGATGCCCCCTGACCTTACCCTCAGCCACGGCCGAGCGGAGCACAGGGGTCGCCGGCCTCTCCCCAACGCAAAAATGCCTCAACCCCCTGACAAAGTCAGGGGGTTGAGGCTAAAAATTGTTCGGCGGCGTCCTACTCTCCCACAGGGTCCCCCCTGCAGTACCATCGGCGCTGAAAGGCTTAGCTTCCGGGTTCGGAATGTAACCGGGCG
>NZ_JBVJPY010000016.1:0-147656 GCF_055609145.1 Streptomyces sp. NPDC036822 | reverse complement strand
GACGCCCAGCCGGGTCAGCAGCCGCACCACCGCGCGGCCGGTCTCCGGGTAGAGCGTGTCGTTGACACAGGTGAGGAAGAGGGCGACACGCATCGTGCTCCTTCGGGGATCTGCGGTGGCGGGCCGCGGTCAGAGGCCGAACACGTCGGGGGAGTCGGCCAGCCTGCGGAAGTACGCGCGAGGGTCGGTCACCAGCCTGCGGGCCTTCAGATCCAGCAGACCGCCGACCCCCGTCACCTCGGCGGCCACGGTGCCGTCGGTCTTGCGGACCGTCTGCTCGATGCGGAAGGTCTTGCCCTCGCCCCAGAGGAAGGCGCACGTCACGTCGACCTCGTCGCCGGCCCGCAACTCCCTTCGGTAGCGCACCGTCACTTCGAGGGCCACCGGTCCCACCCCCTGCTCCAGCAGATCCGCCTGCCGGATGCCACCCGCCTGCAGGAGCAACCAGCGGGCGTGCTCCGCGTACTGGAGGTAGACGGCCTGGTTCAGGTGGCCCTGGGTGTCGGTCTCGTATCCGCGAACGACGACGGGAACCGAGAATGGCTCTGCCACGGTCTTCCTTTCGACGACAGCACACAAGGAGTGCCGGTTCGACCAGGCAACCGCCTGGTGCCACGCGGCATTCCACCACGTGCCGAGGGCGCCCGTCCCGCGGCCACGCGTCCCGGTACATGCGTTGCGACGGGCCGCACGCCCCGCACCGTGACGCCACTCTCGGCGCCCCGGTCCTCGGCCGCCGATCACTCATTGTCAGACCCCTGCGCAAAGATCCTCGTATGACGACTGCCGCACCCGCCGCTTCCCTGCCCGACCGCGCCGCCTACGACGAGGCCGTGTCCACGGCGCTCGCCGCGTCCCGGGCGTACTACGGCGACGGCGAGGCCATCCTCGCCGACGCCGCGTACGACGTGATGGCGCGCCGGATCGCGGCGTACGAAGCCGAGAACCCCCAGCACCGGCGCGCCGACACCCCCACCGGGAAGGTCGGCGGCGTGGCCCCGGTGGGCGACGTCGCCCACACCGTGCCCATGCTCTCCCTCGACAACGTCTTCGACGCCGAGGGGCTCGTGAAGTGGGGCGCCTCCCTGGCGCGGCGCATCGACGGGCCGGTCGAGGGGGGATACGCGGTGGAGCCGAAGCTGGACGGCGCGGCGATCGCGGCGCGTTACCGCGACGGCCGCCTGGTCCGGCTCGTCGGCCGCGGGGACGGCACACACGGGGAAGACCTGTCGCACGCCATCGGAAGCATCATCGGCCTGCCCGAGGTCCTGCCGACCGCCGCGACCGTGGAGATACGGGGCGAAGTGCTGCTGACCCGCGCACAGTTCGAGCGGGCCAACGAGATCCGCACCGCGCACGGGGCGAAGGTGTTCTCCAACGCGCGCAACGGGACGGCCGGCACGCTCCGCGCCAAGGACCGCCCCTACGTCATCGAGACGACCTTCTTCGCCTACGGAGCCGTCTCCTTGGACGGTGTCGGGTTCTCGGGCGGAGAGACGCACGAGGACGTCATGGAGCGGGTCCGCGCCCTCGGGGTGCGGACGACCGCCGTGACCGACGTCGGGCTGCGCGTCTGCCGGACGCTGGAGGAGGTCCAGGCGCGGGTCGAGGAGATCGCCGGCCTGCGCGCCGGACTGCCCTTCGGCATCGACGGCGTCGTGGTCAAGGCCAACAGCTTCGCCGAGCAGGCGGCCGCCGGATTCGCCACGCGCCACCCCCACTGGGCGATCGCCTACAAGCTGCCCGCCGTCGAGGCGCGGACGAAGCTCCTCGCGGTCGAGTGGAACGTCGGCCGCACGGGCATCATCGCGCCACGGGCCGTCCTGGAGCCGGTGGACGTCGACGGCAGCACCGTCCGGTACGCCACGCTCCACAACCCGGCCTTCATCCGCGACAGCGGCATGATGATCGGTGACACGGTCACGGTGTGGAAGGCGGGCGACATCATCCCGCGCATCGAGGCGCCGGTCGTGGCCCTGCGCACCGGCGAGGAGAGCGCGATCGCCCTCCCCGAAGCGTGCCCGAAGTGCGGCGGCGCCATCGACACGTCCGGCGAGCGATGGGAGTGCGCCGACGGCGCGGGCGGCGGCTGCGGCCTGCTGGCGGCCCTGCGCTACGCCGTGGGGCGCGACCAGCTCGACATCGACGGCCTCGGCACCACCTTCATCGAAGCGCTCGTCGAGTCCGGCGCGGTCGCGGACGTGGCCGACCTCTTCACCCTGACGCGCGAACAGCTGGCCGAGGCGACCCGCAGCGAGAAGCGCGCGGACGCGCTGCTGGAACACATCGCCCGCGCCGGACGCAAGCCGCTGAACCGCGTGTTCTGCGCGCTGGGCATCGTGCGGACCGGCCGCACGCTCTCGCGGGAGATCGCCCGGCACTTCCTCACCATGGACGCGATACGCGCCGCCGACCCCGAAGCCCTCGCCCAGGTCCCCAAACTCCCGGGTGCCAACGCGCCGAAGATCGCCGCCCACATCGCCGCCATGGGCCCGGTCATCGACAAGCTCGTCGCCGCCGGGGTGAACATGACCGAACCCGTGGCGCCGTCCCAGGGGCCCGCGGAGTCGGGTGCGCCGTTGCACGGTGAGGTGGTGGTCATCACCGGCGGGATGAACGGCCCGCTGGCCGGGCGCAACCGCACCCAGCTGAACGAGCTGGTCGAGAGGGCCGGCGGCACGTCCTCCGGCAGCGTGTCGAAGAGGACGACGATTCTCGTCGCGGGGGAGAACGCCGGGTCCAAGCTGGCCAAGGCCGAGCAGCTGGGGACGAGGATCCTCAGTGAAGCGGAGTTCGCCGAGCTGATCGCGGACCACCTGGGCTGACCGCGGCGGCGCTTCGCGTCCCGCCCGAGCCGCGGGGCGGCGGTCAGGGTGGCGGCCGGTGGTCAGGCGGAGCCGGCCGTGGGCCCGCCGGGCGACCGCCGCGCATCCGTCGCCACCCACCGCCGGGAATAGGGGGCAAAAGCGACACATTGCGGGTGTCGCGGTCGAAGGGAGAGCCCCACGATGAAACTCAGGAACGAGCTGCCCGTCGACCACCACTTGGCCCGGGTGTACCGCGCGGGCTCCGCGCTCTGCGGTCTCCTTCTGGTGGTCTTCGGCTGCTTCGGGTTCGCCGACGCCCTGAGCCCCTTCGACACCGGAGGCGACCGCATCGCGGGAATGACGACCAACACGACCCTCAGCGTCATCTCCGTCCTGGTCGGCCTGGCCCTGCTCGCCGGCGCGGTGGTGGGCGGCAACGCCGCCTCCACGCTGAACATGGTGATCGGAACCCTCTTCCTGCTGAGCGGGTTCTGGCACATCTTCGTCCTGGACAAGGCGGCGAACTTCCTGGACTTCGGCATGACCAACGTGATGTTCAGCTTCGTCATGGGCCTGCTGATCCTCACCTTCGGCATGTACGGCCGGGTCGCCGGCCGGCTCCCGCACGACAATCCGTACTGGCGCAGGCGCCACCCCCGCGAGGCCGCTCGCGAGTCCCTCGTCAGGCGCCGGGCGGCGGCCGCGGCCGCCCCACCCGCGACCGCCGTCGCCGGGGGAGAGGCGAGCGGCGCCCTGCCGCCCACCCGCGACGAGCGGCCCCTTCCCTGACCGTCACACCCTGGTGGGTGGCGGTGGCATCCTCGACCCGTCACTCACCGGCGGAGGGCGGTGGCCCCTCGCGTACGAGAGCGGCGACCTGATCGGTGATCATGTCGAGGATCGTCGCCGACACGGCCTCGTCCTGGCCCAGGACGAGGAAGTTCAGGGTCAGGCCGTCCGTCACGGAAGCCAGGTACCGCGCCAGGACCGGGACCGGCACGCTCAGGTCGAGCGACATGCTCGCGCTGAGCTGCTCGATGAGCTCCTGGTAGATCTCGGCGTACCTCTCGTGCTGGCGCCGCGCCAGCGCCTCGAACCCCGGGGTCCGCAGCGCGTACTGGGTCAGTTCGTACGTGAGCATGTGCTCGCCCGGGTGGGCGCACACATGGTCCCAGTAGGCCCCGAACCCCGCCCGGATGGTCTCCCGGAGCGTGGCACGCGGGCGCAGCGCCTCCGCCACCACGCCGACGTAGTGGTCGGTGATCGTCGTGATCACCGACTCCAGCAACGCCGCCTTGGAGTCGAAGCAGTAGTGGAAGACGCTCAGCGAGACACCCGCCTCCGCCGCGATGGACCGGGTCGTCGTCCGGGGGACGCCGTCCCGGGTCATCGCGCGGATCGCCGCCTCCGTCAACTGCCGGCGCCGTGTGGCGAGCGGCATGCGGGTCATCCGGTGGTCCCCTTCGCTCCGTCGGCCGGCGCCGTCAGTTGCTGTAGACGCCGACCTCGTGGAGCGAGTAGCCCCACCCCGTACCGCGCTGCACGCCCTGGATCCGTACGTGACGGGCGGTGGTGCCCGGGAACCGCACCGTGTCCAGCCCTCCGTCACCGGCGGTGGTGGACCAGACGGTCCGCCACGTCGTCCCGTCGTCCGAGACCTCGACGCGGTACGCCTTCCCGTACGCCTCCTCCCAGTCGAGGGTGACGCGCTTGACCAGCTGCGGCGCGCCCAGGTCGAAACGGAGCCACTGGTCGTCGTTCCACTCGCTCGCCCACCGGGTGCCCCGGTCGCCGTCCACGGACCGACCGGGCGCGTAGGAGACGAACGGGTTCCACCACTGGGTGGTGGACGCCGCCGCCGGTGCCTGGGAGGCCAGGTTCACGTCGGCGCGGTGCCGCTCGGAACCGCCCCAGGTGTCGAGGTAGGACTCGGCTCCCCGGAACAGGTCGTCGACCACGCCCTGGCCGCCGACCAGCCGGACGTCCTCGATCCAGTCCGGGACCAGCCCGTAGTGGGAGGCGCCGTCGGTGTTGAGGTCCCACGTCCGCTGCCCCGTGGTCTGCCGGTCGAGGACCGAGCCGCCGTCGGTGCTGCGGAAGGGGTAGCGGACCGGGTTGGCGGTGTCCGCGCCCCGGGGTCCCGGCCAGCCGCCGACGCCGTTCATGTCGGTGCCGTAGCCGTAGCCCACGCCGTACTTCTCGCGCAGGGCGTCCGTCCGTTTCGCCTCGGCGCTGAACCCCTCCGCGCCGTGCATGTACTGGGCGATGAACCCGCCGAGTCCGTAGACCCTCTCAGTCCAGTTCAGGTCCATCCAGCTGTGCGAGGAGATCACGCCCGGGTACTTCTCCGACTCCAGGATGTCCAGCGCCCGGCCCGTGGCCTTGACGCTCATGTGGTCGATCTCGAGCATCATCTTGCGCTTCATCATGCCGCGCACGGCGTACTCGCCCAGATCGGTCAGGCCCCTGGTGTTGCAGCGGGCGTCACTCGCGTAGGCCGGGACCGTCACCCCCGCCGGAAGCTCCTTCTGCGCCGCGGGCGCCGCGGCGAGGCCGATCGGGTTGTCGTGCTGCGGGCCGGTGCACTGCTCGGTCTTCCAGAAGGTGCCGGTCGACAGGAACTGTCCCACGTTGATCGCGGTCCCGAGCGCCCCCTCGTCGAACCGGACTCCGCACAGGGCGTTGTCGAACTTGTGGCAGAGGAACATGCTGCGGACCCCGAGCCGGTGGAGCTCGTCCAGGCCCCGGTCGATGTCGCCGCGGTCGCACTGGGCGATGTCCAGGACCTGCTTGCAGCCGAAGGGCTCGGACGTCTCCACGCCGAGGACGACCGCGAGCTTGCCCTGCTCGATCACCTGCCGCGCCTGGGCGCTGTCGGTGACGATCCGGAACCATCCCTTGCCCGGCCCGCCGAACATCCGGTCGACGTAGTCCTGCATCTCGTACGTCTTGCGGGCCTGGAGGCGGATCGACGTCATCTCGTCGCAGCCGCGGTCCTTGAAGAAGTAGACCGAGCAGATGACCCCGTTGGTGACGAGGTCGTTCACGAGGACCCGTTGCCCGCCCCGCCACGCCCGCTCGATCCAGGCGTAGTAGTTCTGCTGGTGGGTCAGCGAGTCGTGCGCGGGCCAGTCCTTGAAGGTCGGCCAGCCGTCCGGGTCGTGCCGGCCGTCACCGCCCTTGGTGATGAAGTCGAAGACCGCGAGGGAGCCGTCGGGGTAGTGCTCGGGACAGTCCTTGAGCGCGTCGGCGGCGCCCAGCTCGGAGAAGGCCTTGCCGCAGATGAGGCGGCCGCCGAAGGCCTCGTTGGACATGATGTGGTTGTGCGCGTCGACGAATCCGCGCACCTCGCCCCGGGCGTCGGTGCCCTGGAACGGCTCGCCCGTCACGTTGATCGCGGAGTCGGGTTGCGGTCGGTCGACGGGGTTCCACCAGGACGCGTCCGCGGCGGACCCGGGGGCGGGGCCGAGCAGCACGGCCATCGTGGCGAGGAGCAACGACAGCACCGCCAGGGACCTGCGCCTGCTGTGCGTGGTTCGCGTCATGGACATCTCACTCACGTCCTCGGTGGGGGAACGGGACGGCACGGCGCGTACGAGTTGTCATGCTCCGCGCGAATCGTGTGTCGAGAATCCCGACTGCCGCAACCCGAGTCAAGAGTCCGGGACGGATGACCTGATGGGTCGTCGGACGACTGGCCGCAGGCGGCCCACGCGACCGCGACTCCGGGTGGGCGCACGACGGGGGGCCGCGGAAGCGGGGTCTTCCTGGCGGTCGCCTTCGTGGCGGCGGGAGTCCTCGGGGCTCTGCGACCCGCGCACGGCCGCCCACCCGCCCGGCCCCGGTCTCAAGGCCCGTACATGTCGCGGCAGAGGCGGACGATGTCCGGCGGGACGACTCCGGAGGGGCCCGCCTGGCGGCAGAGGGACCGCAGATCGGCGGTCGCGGGGCGGGGTGTGGTCTTCGGGGGCCGGACCGCACGGTTCCTCTTCGGTTTCCTCTTCGCGGGCGCCGTCTTGGGCGGCCGGAGAGCGGTGCGTCCGCGGGGTTTCGCCGTGTCGGCGGCCCGGCCGCCGGAGCGGGCCCGGCCGGGTGCGCGCGGCGGTGTGTCCCGTGCCGTGTCCCGCTTGTCACCCGTCTGCCCGGCGCCTTCTCCCGCGGTGCGGTGGCCGTCGGGTTCGGTGCTGGCGAGGGTCTCCCGGGGCGGAGCAGGTGTGGGGGCGGGCCGGTCGGGCAGCGGCGTCGGCGGGCGGTCGGCGGCGGGCGCGAGGCCGGCCGGACGGATCGGCGGAGCCGGCGTGGCGGGCACGGCGACACAGCCGGTGGCGATCAGGAGGGCGGCGAGGGCGAGCGGGACGGCGATGCGGCGGGAGTGCATGGGGTCACCGTGCCGGACCGGGGGCGGGCCGGGACCGGGGCACGCGAAGCTCCACCGGGACGAGTGAAGCCCTCCCGGCGGGACGTCGTAAGCGCACCGCGCCGCCGCGCCAGCTCCCGGCCCCGGTCGTGACGTCGCGACGCCGCGCGGGACGTCGTGGGCGCACCGCGCCGCGCGCCACTCCCACCACCGGTCGTGACGTCACGACCGGTGGACGTGGAGATCGCCCCGGCGGTCCACCGGGGCCGTCGCCGCGGGACGGCGGGCGGCGGCTGTCCCGACCCCGCCCCGGGGTGGGCGCCCGCCGACCCGGCGCGGAGGCGGGCGAGCGGTGGGAACCGGCGGTGGCCGGTCGGCAGTCTGCTCGGGCATGACCTTCGAGCGGATCGTCCACGGCTGCGCACAGTTCTGGCGCTTCGGGCTCGACCAGGTGCGGGCCGTCGCCTTCGCCGTCGTGCTGGTCGGCGGCATCGGCGCCTCGCGCCTGCTGCCCGCCGATCTCCCGGTCGCGCGGTACGACCTTCTTCTGGTCTTCGGCGTGGCGCTGACGGTCCTGGCACGCAAGGTCGGCTGGGACGGCCCCCGGGACACCGCCGTGATCCTGGGCTGCCATCTCGTGGGGCTGCTGTTCGAGCTGGTCAAGGTACGGATGGGCTCGTGGAGTTATCCGGAGGACGCCGTGTCCAAGATCGCGGGCGTCCCGCTCTACGGCGGGTTCCTCTACAGCGCCGTCGGCAGCTACTGCTGCCGCGCCTGGAAGATCATGGACCTGTCGTTGTCCGGCTACCGGCCCCGGGCGATGGCCGCACTGGCGGCCGCCGTGTACCTGAACTTCTTCACGCACCACTGGCTGCCGGACGCCCGGATCCCGCTCGCCCTCCTGCTCCTCGCCGCCATGGCCGGCACCTGGGCGCACTTCACGGTGGGCGCCGCCCGCTACCGCCTGCCGCTGGCCCTGGCCTTCACCCTGATCGGCTTCTTCCTCTGGATCGCGGAGAACGCCGCCACCTACGCCGGTGCGTGGAGCTACCCCCACCAGCTCGACGGCTGGCAACCGGTCCCGCCGGCCAAGTTCGGCGCCTGGGCCCTGCTGATCAGCGTCACGTTCGTCCTGGTCGCCCGTACCCGGGGCAGCTCGGGGACGGGCGGCCGGGCGGCACCGGAACCGGACCGGGAGCCCGGCACGGTCCGCGTGGCGGAGAAGCGCTCGCCCGCCGCGGGGTGGTGGCACCGGACGCGCGGCGCGGGAAGACGGTGGAGGAAGCGCCCGGTGGGCTGAGGCCCGAAGCCGCCCCCGAGCCCCCGTGATGGCGCAGGTTCCCACCGACATCGAAAGGATGGCGCCGCCCACCCTCCCGCGCCGAAGCTCTTCATGGCGGCGGGCCGGGGAACGGAGCCCCGCCGACCGCGTGAGACGGGGAGGCGGGGATGAGGGGGACGAGGACGGCCGTGGCCGTGGCGGCGACCGTGGCCGGATGCGCCGCGCCGACCGGCGACGCCACCGGCTCGGGACCGGCCGGACGCGCCGGCACCGCGCCGCCGTCGACGGCTCCGGCGCTGAGCGAGGCGGAGCGCCGGAGCATCGAGGACGCCCAGCAGGGGCTCATCGCCGCCTGCATGGAACGGCACGGCTTCCGGTACGCGCGTGCCGAACGCCCGGCCCCGGCGGCCGACGGAGCGAACGGGTACGTGTCGGACGACGTGGCCTGGGCCCGCGCTCACGGCTACGGCAGCCGCATCGACGCGGCGGAGGACCGGGCCCGCCTCACCAACCCGACATCGCCTACCGTGCGAGCCTTCCCGAGCCGCGGCGCCGGGCGTTCGACGCCGCCCCCGACGGCGGGCCGGGCAGCCCTGTCCTGGAGGCGCGCCTCCCGTCGAGGCGCCCCGGCCGTCCCTCGGCCGGCCCTGGCGTGACGGCGTCGGGATGCGGATGCGGCATACAGTGCTGCCTATGACGCAAGACGATGGTGAGCTGGACAGCCTGGTACGCAAGCGCATCCGTGCCCTGCGCCTGGCCCAGGGCTGGTCCCTGGAGGAGCTGGCCGCCCGGGCCAATGTCAGTCAGTCCACCCTCAGCCGTATCGAGAACGGCCGGCGCCGCCTCGCCCTGGACCAGCTCGTCACGCTCGCGCGGGCGCTGGACACCTCACTGGACCAGCTCGTCGAGACCGCCGTCGACGACGTCGTCTCCCATCCGATGATCGACGCCGCCCGCGGGTCGATGCGCTGGCCCATCAAGGCGGAACCCGGCATGACCGTCGTACGCCAGCGGATGACCGACCCGCCGCCCGACAGCCCGTCGCGCATGCGCGCCCACCCCGGCCGCGAATGGCTCGTCGTCCTCTCCGGCACGGCGATCCTGCTCCTCGGCAACCGCCGCATCCGCGTCGAGACCAACCAGGCGGCGGAGTTCCCCACAATGCTCCCGCACGCCATCGGCGCCGAGGGCGGCCCCTGCGAGGTCCTGGGCATCTTCGACCGTGACGCCCGCCGGGGCCACCAGCGCGGCGAGGGTGCCGGGGCGGCGAACCGCCCGGCACCATGACCGCTTGCGCGTTCCGCAACATTGCCCGCCATCGTCTTGCGCATACCGGAAGCCGTACGGTCACGGGCGGGCGGCCCGCCTAGCGTGGGCGCATGAACCACCCCTCCTCGCACACAGCGCACCACGACCACGCCCCCCATGCCCACGGCCCGCACCGCGGCCACGCCCATCCCCCTGGTCACGCCCACCCCACCGACCAGGCGAACGGCCCCGAGGCGGGCGACCAGGCGGAGTTGCTCGACCTGGACGCGGAGGTGCTCGCCGCACACACCGCGTCCATCACGGCATGGCTCCCCCTCGCGACGAGCCCGGGCCACATCGTGGACCTGGGCTGCGGGACCGGAGCCGGCACCCTCGCTCTGCTCGAGCGCTTTCCCGAGGCGGAGGTGACGGCCGTCGACTTCTCGGCGGCCCATCTGGACCGCCTGCGCGAGAAGGTGGCCGCGGTGGGGGCGACCGAGCGCGTACGCGTCGTCCAGGCCGACCTCGACGCCGCCGAGTGGCCCGACCTCGGCACGCCGGAACTCGTCTGGGCGTCGGCCTCCCTGCACCACATGGCCGACCCCGACCGGACTCTGCGCCGGATCCGCGACCTGCTGGCACCGGGCGGGCTCTTCGCCGTGGTCGAGCTCGCCGGCTTCCCCCGGTTCCTCCCCGAGGACGCCCCCGAGGACGCGCCCGGTCTCGAGGAGCGCTGCCATGCCGCGCTCGCCGACCACCACGCCGAGCACGCTCCCCACCGCGGCGCCGACTGGGGTGCCAAGCTCGCCGACGCCGGCTTCGCCGTCGAAGGCGAGCGGGTCCTCACCGTCGACATCGGCGCGCCCTCCACGGACGCGGTCGGCCGCTACGCCCTGGCCAGTCTGCGCCGTCTGCGTGACGGAGCCGCTTCCGCCCTGCCGTCCGGGGACCTGGCCGCGCTCGACCGGCTCCTCGACGCCGACAGCCCGCACGGCATCCTGCGCCGCGGTGACCTTCGCGTGCGCACCGAGCGCACCGTGTGGGCCGCCCGCCGCGTCTGACCCACCTCGACGCCTTCCACCCACACGGAATCCGCCCCGCGCCGTGGAGCGCGTGGGCGGATCCGGTGGGCGCCGGGGGTGGCGCACGTCAAAGCCCGGGCGGGGGTCCGGCCGCCGCGCCGGCCATTATCCTGCCGCGGCCCGCTGTCTTCCGGCGTCAGCCCGGGCGAGGGCCGGAAGCGTCGTCGTCGTCGGCGTCCACGCCGGTGAACGCGGAGTCCTTCTTGGTGCCGGTGGGGCGTTGCGACCGGCCCTTGCGACCCGTGTCGTGCATGCCCTTCTCCGGCGTGCCGCCGCGCTTCTCACCGCGGCTCGTGTCGCTGTGGACGGTGTCGCCGGGGACGCCCTGCTCTTCCTCTTCCGAGGTCTTCCGTCCCTTGCCGCGCGAGGGCGCGTGTTCCTGGGGGTGGAAGGACCGCGAGGCGCTCGGATTGTCCTGCTGCCGGGTCTCGTCCACGTCGGGGGACCAACCGTGGTGCCCGGCCATGCGGTCGCGGGGCGGTTCGCCGCCGCGAGAGGGCCCGGATGACTTCGGTTTCTCGGCCATCAGCCGACCTGCCTGTCCGTGGGGGAGGTACGCCTCCGCATACCCCTGGGACCTCCGATTTTCCCACGGGCCGTACGGCACGTCACCTCGGCCGCGCCCCGGCGCCCCCGGAGCGCCCCTCCCGAATCAGCCCGTCCGAAGCCCTGCTCGCGCCCTGTCCGGAGCGAGCCCTCCCCTCTGCGGGCCGAAGCGGCCGAAGCCCCCCGCCTCTCTTCGCCCGCGGCGCCCGTCCGGGCCCCGCGCCGCGATCCGCCCGCCAATCGGTGGCACGGGCGACTCGAACGGGTGAGGTGCGGCTCCGCCGCCCGCGTCCGCGCTCCCGTGTGCCCGAGGATCGCTGGCGGTCGGTGGAACGCCTTCCCCGGGGCCGTACCGACCACCGCACCCCGGAAGGGCCGCCATGCGCATCCTGCTCATCGCCAGCAGCTTCAACAGCCTCACCCAACGCGTCCTGGTCGAGCTGCGCGACCGCGGGCACACCGTCCCGGTGGAGGTCACGCCCGACGGTCCCGCCGTGCGCGACGCCGTCTCGCGCCACGCGCCCGACCTGATCGTCGCCCCCATGCTCAAGGCCGTCGTGCCCCGGGACGTGTGGACGGCGTACCGGTGCCTGATCGTGCACCCGGGGCCGGTGGGCGACCGTGGCCCGTCCTCGCTCGACCGGGCGGTCCAGTCGGGCGCCACCACGTGGGGCGTCACCGTCCTCCAGGCCGACGAGGAGCTCGACGCCGGTGACGTCTGGGCGTCCGCCGACTTCCCCGTCCCGGATGTCGGCAAGAGCGATCTGTACCGCAACGAACTGTCGGACGCCGCCGTGACCGCCGTGCTCCTCGCCGTCGAGCGGGTCGCCTCCGGAGCCGCGCCCCGTCCCCAGACCGGCCCGGTGCGTGCCCTTCCCACGCTCCGGCAGGACCAGCGCCGGATCTCCTGGGACGAGGACACCACCGAGACCGTGCTGCGCATCCTGCGGGCCGCCGACTCGCAGCCCGGTGTCCGCGACGACCTGCTCGGCGCCGAGTGGTTCCTGCACGGCGGCCACGCCGAGGACGGCCTGCGCGGCCGGCCCGGAACGCTGCTCGCCACCCGGGCGGGCGCCGTCTGCCGGGCCACGGCGGACGGCGCGGTGTGGATCCCCGAGCTGCGGACCCGCACCGGCGCCGGCCGGCCGCGTGCCTGCAAGCTCCCCGCCACCACGGCGCTCGCGGGGCGGTTGCCACGGCTTCCCGAACTCCCGGCGCCCCTGGAGCCGACGGGCGAGGGGCGGACCTGGTCAGACATCCGCTACCGCGAGCACGGGCCCGTCGGCGTCCTGTCGTTCGCGTTCCCCGGCGGAGCGATGAGCACCGACCAGTGCCGCCGCCTGCTCGACGCCTACCGGACGGCCTGTACCCGTCCCACCTCGGTGCTCGTCCTCGGCGGTCAGCGCGACTTCTTCTCCAACGGCATCCACCTCCACGTGATCGAGGCGTCCGCCGACCCGGCGGCCGAGTCCTGGGCCAACATCAACGCCATGAACGACCTGGTCGAGGCGGTTCTCACCACCACCGACCGGCTGGTCGTCAGCGCGATCGGCGGCAACGCCGCCGCCGGCGGAGTGATGCTCGCCCTCGCCGCCGACGAGGTCTGGTGCCGGTCGGGCTCGGTGCTCAACCCCCACTACCGGCGCATGGGCCTGTACGGGTCGGAGTACTGGACGTACACCCTGCCCCGCAGGGTGGGCCCGGCCCTGGCCGCCCGGCTCACCGACGAAGCCCGGCCCGTCTCCGCGGCGGCCTCGCTCGACATGGGGCTCGTCGACAGGGTCGTCGACCGCGGGCCCGGCGAGTTCGCCGACGAGGTCACCCGGTTGGCCGCCCACCTGGCGTCGCGTCCGGGGCTCGAACTGCGCGTCGCGGCGAAGAAGGCGGAACACGAGCGCCGGGAGTCCCACAGCCCCCTTGCGGCCCACCGCCGGGAGGAGCTCTCCCGGATGCGACGGATCTTCGACGATCCCGCCGCGTCCTACCACGCGCTGCGCCGGGCGTTCGTCCGGAAAGAGGCCGCCCGCGTGCCGTCCCCGGACGGCCCAGGTGCGGGCGCGGCCGTCCCGGCCGACTGTTAAGCAAGACATGGGCCCGACAGGCGGCCCTGCCGATCCCTCCTCAGGAGGCGACTCATGAGCGCAGTAACTCCGGCCCCGGCCGAGGAACAGGGTGCCGTCCCCGGCAGCGAAGAGAAGCCGATCCACATCCTCTGGATCAACGCGGGTCTGAGCTGCGACGGCGACTCGGTGGCCCTGACCGCCGCGATGCAGCCCAGCATCGAGGAGATCGCCCTGGCCGGGCTCCCGGGCCTGCCCAGGATCGCGGTCCACTGGCCGCTGATCGACTTCGAGTGCGGCCCGGTGGGCGGCGCGGACACCTTCATCGAGTGGTTCTTCAAGGGGGAGCGCGGCGAGATCGACCCGTTCGTGCTGGTCGTCGAGGGATCGATCCCGAACGAGGCCATCAAGCAGGAGGGGTACTGGTGCGGCTTCGGCGACGACCCGGAGACCGGCCAGCCCATCACCACGAGCGAGTGGATCGACCGGCTGGCGCCCAAGGCGCTCGCGGTGGTCGCGATCGGCACCTGCGCCACCTACGGCGGCATCCACGCGATGGCGGGCAACCCTACCGGCGCGATGGGCGTGCCGGACTACCTCGGCTGGGACTGGAAGTCCCAGGCCGGCATCCCGATCGTGTGCGTACCCGGCTGTCCCATCCAGCCCGACAACTTCGCGGAGACGCTGACGTACCTGCTCTACCAGGCCGTCGGCTCCGCGCCCATGATCCCCCTGGACGACAAGCTCCGACCGACGTGGCTCTTCGGCGCGACCGTGCACGAGGGCTGCGACCGGGCCGGCTACTACGAGCAGGGCCAGTTCGCCACGACGTACGACTCTCCCAAGTGCCTGGTGAAACTGGGCTGCTGGGGGCCGGTCGTCAAGTGCAACGTCCCCAAGCGCGGCTGGATGAACGGCATCGGCGGCTGCCCGAACGTCGGCGGCATCTGCATCGCGTGCACGATGCCCGGATTCCCGGACAAGTTCATGCCGTTCATGGACGAACCTCCCGGCGGCAAGGTGTCCAGCACCGCCAGCGGCGTCTACGGCTCCGTCATCCGCCGCCTGCGGACCGTGACGGCCAAGACCGTGGACAAGGAGCCGAAGTGGCGGCACACCGGCGAGAGCATCACCACCGGATACCGGCCGCCTTGGTAGCCGTACCCCCACCGCCCCGCCTCCGGGCCGGCCTCCGCACGACCCCCCATCCACCGCACTGTTCGCGAAGTCGAAGAGCTCACGAAGGGCATCACAACGACCATGGCATCTCCGGCGAAGACGACGGGTGACGGTTCCGGACTGGTGGAGATGGCGTGGGACCCCATCACCCGGATCGTGGGCAGTCTCGGCATCCACACCAAGATCGATTTCAAGCAGAAGCGCGTCGCGGAGTGCTACAGCACGTCCTCCGTCTTCCGCGGCTACAGCGTCTTCATGCGGGGCAAGGACCCCCGCGACGCGCACTTCATCACCAGCCGCATCTGCGGCATCTGCGGCGACAACCACGCCACCTGCTCCGTGTACGCGCAGAACATGGCGTACGGCGTGAAGCCGCCCCACCTCGGCGAGTGGATCATCAACCTCGGCGAGTCCGCGGAGTACATGTTCGACCACAACATCTTCCAGGAGAACCTGGTCGGGGTCGACTACTGCGAGAAGATGGTCCGCGAGACCAACCCCGGCGTCCTGGAACTCGCCGAACGCACCGAGGCCCCGCACGCCGGCGAGCACGGCTACCGCACGATCGCCGACATCATGCGGTCGCTCAACCCCCTCGAAGGCGAGTTCTACCGCGAGGCGCTCCAGGTCAGCCGCTACACCCGCGAGATGTTCTGCCTGATGGAGGGACGCCACGTCCACCCCTCCACGCTCTATCCCGGCGGCGTCGGGACGATCGCGTCGGTGCAGCTCTTCACCGACTACCTCAGCCGCCTGATGCGCTACGTGGAGTTCATGAAGCGCGTCGTCCCGCTCCACGACGACCTCTTCGACTTCTTCTACGAGGCACTGCCCGGCTACGAGGAGGTCGGCCGCCGCCGCGTCCTGCTCGGCTGCTGGGGCGCGCTCAACGACCCCGAGTACTGCGACTTCACCTACGCCAACATGAGCGACTGGGGACGGAAGATGTTCGTCACCCCGGGCGTCGTCGTCGACGGCAAGCTGGTGACCAACGACCTCACCGAGATCAACCTCGGCATCCGCATCCTCCTCGGCAGCTCCTACTACGAGGACTGGCAGGGCCAGGAGCAGTTCGTCACCCACGACCCGCTGGGCAACCCGGTCGACCCCCGTCACCCGTGGAACCAGCACACCATCCCGGCCCCGCAGAAGCGGAACTTCGACGACAAGTACAGCTGGGTCATGTCCCCGCGCTGGTTCGACGGCAAGGACCACCTGGCGCTGGACACCGGCGGCGGCCCCATCGCGCGCCTGTGGTCCACCGCCCTCTCCGGCCTCGTCGACATCGGCTACGTCAAGGCCACCGGGCACAGCGTCGTCATCAACCTCCCCCGCACGATGACCAAGCCGGAGACCACCTTCGAGTGGAAGATCCCCCGGTGGAGCAACGCCCTGGAGCGCAACCGCGCCCGGACGTACTTCCAGGCGTACGCGGCGGCCGTCGCCCTGCACTGCGCCGAGAAGGGCCTGGAGGAGGTCCGCGCCGGACGCACCCAGACCTGGGAGAAGTTCGAGGTGCCCGACGAGTCCATCGGCGTCGGTTTCACCGAGGCCGTCCGCGGCGTCCTCTCCCACCACATGGTCATCAGGGACGGCAAGATCGCCAACTACCACCCGTACCCGCCCACCCCGTGGAACGCCTCCACCCGGGACACGTTCGGCACCCCCGGCCCGTACGAGGACGCCGTGCAGAACACCCCGATCTTCGAGGAGAACACCCCGGAGAACTTCAAGGGCATCGACATCATGCGCGCCGTGCGCAGCTTCGACCCCTGCCTGCCGTGCGGCGTCCACATGTACACGGGCAACGGCAGGACCGTGAAGCAGATGCACGTCCC
This sequence comes from Streptomyces sp. NPDC036822, assembly GCF_055609145.1. Classification (NCBI taxonomy): domain Bacteria; kingdom Bacillati; phylum Actinomycetota; class Actinomycetes; order Kitasatosporales; family Streptomycetaceae; genus Streptomyces; species Streptomyces sp. NPDC036822. Next base: position 131,257 of record NZ_JBVJPY010000016.1, on the reverse strand, counting down.
CACCGGCCTGAGCGGCCTGGCCGGATGAGCGCGACCACCGCCGAGCAGGCGGGCCGCCGGGTCGAGGAGGTCCTCGACCGCCTCGCGGAGACCGGGGACGCCGACGCCGTCGCGGCGGCGGAGGAGATCGTGCGCGTCCTCATGGAGTTCTACGGCAGCGGGCTCGCCCGCGTCGTCGACCTCCTCGGCCGCCCCGCCGCCCGCCCGCCCGCCGACCCGCTGAGCCCGCTGCTCGCCGACGAACTCGTGGCCGGCCTCCTCAACCTCCACGGACTCCATCCCGAGGACACGCCGACCCGCATCGACCGGGCCCTGTCCGCGCTGCCGCAGCCCGTGGAGATCGCCGGGTTCGACCCGGCCGACGGGGTGCTCCGGCTCCGCGTCACCGCCTCGTCCGGCTGCGGCTGCCCCAGCACCCAGGAGTCCGTCCGGCAGGCCGCCGCGGACGCCCTCGCCTGCTTCGCCCCCGAGGTGACCGGCATCGAGCTGGAACCCGCCGCTCCGCGCGAGCCGGCGCTGCTCCAGATCGGCACCCGTCCGCCGCACGCGGGCGCCGACGGCCGCTCCCCGGCCACGGCCTCGTGAACGGCATCCCGACCGGCGCCGTGCGCGCCCCCGGACCCACCGGCCTGCGCCGGTTCACCACCCCGCGCCCGCCCCGCGAGGAGCGCTGCGAACTGTGCGGGGTCCGGCTGCCCGACGAGCACCACAAGCATCTGGTCGACATCGAGAAGCGGGCCATGGTCTGCGCCTGCGGCCCGTGCTCGCAGCTCATGGACCGCTCCGGCGGCACGCAGAGCCGCTTCCGCGCGGTCCCCGGACGCGTCCTGACCGACCCCGCGCACCGCATCGACGACCGAGCCTGGGAGTCCCTGCGGATCCCGGTCTCGGTCGCCTTCCTCTTCCGCAACTCCGCCCTCGAACGGCCGGTGGCCTTCTACCCCAGCCCCGCGGGCGCCACCGAGAGCGAACTGGAGGAGTCGTCCTGGCAGTCGGTCCTCGACGCCACCCGCCTCGCCGCCCACCTCGAACCCGACGTGGAAGCCCTGCTGCTGCGCCGCCACGAGGGCCGCACCGAGTGCTTCCTCGTGCCCATCGACCTCTGCTACGAACTGGTTGGCCGCATGCGACTGCACTGGCAGGGCTTCGACGGAGGGGCCGAGGCGCGGGCGGACCTCGACGCCCTCTTCACCCGCGTACGCGGCCAGGCGCGCGAGCCGCAGGGGAGCCGGCCGTGACCGAGTTCTCCTTCAGCTGCACCGACGTCCGCGCCGACGCCTACGCGGCGGGGCCCACCCTCGTCTTCCGGCTGCGGATCACCGCCTCCGGCGGCACCCGGGTCCACGCCCTGGCCCTGCGCTGCCAGATCCGCATCGAACCCGCCCGGCGCGGATACGACGACGCCGAGGCCGAGGCACTGGGCGACCTCTTCGGCGAGCGCTCACGCTGGGGCAGCAGCCTCAACCCCGTCCAGTTCGCCCAGGCCTCCGTCATGGTGCCCGGCTTCACCGGCGAGATCGAGACCGACCTCGTCGTGCCGTGCACCTACGACACCGACATCGCCGCGTCCCGCTACTTCCGCGCGCTCTCCGACGGCGACGTCCCGCTCCTCCTCCTCTTCTCCGGCACCGCCTTCACCGGCGCGGGCGGCTTCCACGTCGAGCCCGTGCCCTGGGACAAGGAGGTCTCCCACCGGATGCCCGTGAAGGTCTGGCGGGAAATGATCGACCAGCACTTCCCGGGGTGCGGATGGATCCGCCTCCCGGGCGACACCATGGACGCCCTGCTCGCCTACCGGTCGCGGCAGGCCCTGCCGTCCTGGCAGGCCACCGTCGAGACCCTGCTCGAAGCGGCGGGGGAGAGGACACGATGACCACCGTCGCCTTCACCGCCGGCACCGAGGCGCGGTTCGCCGTCGCCCGGCACGTCGCCGACGCCGTCCTCTTCGAGGGGTACGTCCTCTACCCGTACCGCGCGTCCGCCGCCAAGAACCGGCTGCGCTGGCAGTTCGGCGTCCTGGTGCCCCCGTCGTGGACCGCCGCCGCCGAAGAACACGACTTCCAGCACACCGAGTGCCTGATGGAGCCCCGGACCGGCGCCGAACTCGCCGTGGAGGTCCGTTTCCTGCGCGCCCAGCGGCGGACCGTCGAGGAGCTCCGCGCGGACGGGACGTTCGCTCCGACGAACGAACTCCGTCTGGACGACCGGGTCCTCGTGGCCTGGGACGAAGGCGTCGAGGAGCGCGTCACGCTCGCCGCCCCCGTCGGGGAACTGCGCGGCGACGGGATCGCCCTGCCCTTCACCCGCCCCGCCGCCGAGGAGACGGAGGACGTCACCGACGCCGCGGGGCACGTCCTCGGCAGGCTCGTCCGCCGCCGCGAGGAGATCCACGGCGTCCTGCGGATCTCGACGGCCGAACTCGACGGCCCGTACCGCGTCGAACGCCTGACGGTCACGGTGGAGAACACCAACACCTGGACCGCGGAACACGGCACGGACCGCCACGCGGCGCTGCCGTACTCCCTGGTCGCCACCCACACGCTGCTCCGCCTCGACGGAGGGTCGTTCCTGTCGATGACCGACCCGCCGGAGTGGGCCAAGGGCGCCGTCGCCGCCTGCCGCAACCTCCACACCTGGCCCGTCCTGGCCGGCGAACCCGGACACGACGACCTGATGCTGTCCTCGCCGATCATCCTCGAGGACCACCCGGCCATCGCGCCCGAGAGCCCCGGGGCCCTCTACGACTCCACCGAGATCGACGAGATCCTCGCCCTGCGCACCGCGGCCCTCACCGACGAGGAGAAGCGCGAGGCGAGAGGGACCGACGCGCGCGCCGCGGCCGTCATCGACCTGGCGGACACCATGCCGCCCGAGGTGCTGGAACGCCTGCACGGGGCCGTACGCAGCCTCCGGAGCGTCACCGGACCGCCGGAGGACGCGCTCGGCGGCATCCTCGAACCGGACACCCCGTGGTGGGACCCGGGCGGCGACACCGGTGTCGACCCCGGCCGCGACCACGTCCTCGTCGACGGCCGCGAGGTGCGCGCCGGCAGCAGGGTCGTGCTGCGGCCGAGGCTGCACCGCAGCGACGCCCAGGACCTCTTCCTCGACGGCCGAGCCGCCCTGGTCGAGGCCGTCCTGCACGACGTCGACGGCGGGGTGCACATCGCCGTGACCGTCGAGGACGACCCGGGCGCCGACATCCGCCGCGAACAGGGCCGGTTCCTCTACTTCCAGCCCGACGAGGTCGCGGTCCTGGAGGACGCGTGAACGGCCGCGCGCCCGGCGAGGCCGGCACCTGCACGCCGCATCCGGCCGGGACGTCCGAGTCCGGTCCGGTAGAGGCACCCGCGGCCGGTCCGGCCCGCACCCTCGTGGCCGGTGTCGGCAACATCTTCCTCGGCGACGACGGCTTCGGGGTCGAGACCGCGCGACGCCTGGCCCAGGAGGACCTTCCGCCGCACGTCGAGGTGGCCGACGTCGGAGTGCGCGGCGTCCACCTCGCCTACCAGCTCCTCGACGACTGGGACACCCTCGTCCTCGTCGACGTCACCGCCCGCGGTGGCGCACCGGGGACGCTGTACCTGATCGACGCCTCGACGGCCGGAGAGCGGACCGCCGACCGGCAGCCCGCACCGCTCGACGGCCACAGGATGACGCCCGACGCCGTCCTCGCCCTGCTCGACACGTTGTGCGCGGGCACCGGGGCCACACCGCCACGGCGGATCCTCGTCGTCGGCTGCGAACCGGCCTGCCTCGACGAGGGCATCGGCCTCAGCCCGAAGGTCGCCGCCGCGGTGCCCGGCGCGGTCCGCATGGTGACCGAACTGGTCCGCCAGGAAGCCGTCGTATGAAGCCCCCCAGGGAGTGACCATGACCAAGCGCAAGAACAAGAACAAGAACGTCATCGGCACGGCCGCCGCCGTCGGCACCGCCGCCCTGGCGGTCGTGGCCGTCGTCAGGGGAGTCCTGCCCGACGTCCGGCGCTACCTGCGCATCAGCAGGATGTGAAACGCGCGGGACGCCCGCCCGCGGGCCGGTCCGCGTTCCCCCTTCCCCGGTCGGAGGACCTGTCGTGGCGCCCCGCGGACACGGCGCCGCACGGCCCTGCCGGGGGCCGGCCGGTCAAGGGGCCGCTCGCGGGCGTCCGTACGCCCGCCGGGCCGCCCCGCTTCTCCGGGGCGGTCTTCTCACCGCCCGCGCCCGCCGCTTGGGGGTGTCTTGCCGATCTCGCCGCCGGGGTCGCGCCGCTCCCTGATCCGGCCTGATCGACGAGACACCCCTGAGGAGTGTCCGGAGGGCGTCGCGACCCAGGCGAGACGTTACGGACGTGACCTAGGATCGTGTCCTGCCCGATCCCCTCTCCGATGTCGATGCGTCGATCTCGGACTCGACGACACACCCTGGCAGCTCGGTCTCGCCCTCCTGCTGCCGGGAGCGGGGGGCCCTGCGTCATCGTCACCTCGACGCTTCTGCAGTCGGTCGTGGACCGGTCGGTCCTGACCCAGGCCTTCACCTGGACGAACGCCGCCGGCGCGGCGGGGATCGCCGTCTCCGCCGCCGTGGCCGGGCGCCTCGCCGACGGTCCGGGCGGCCCACGCGCCGGCTTCCTCCTCCCTCTCCTGGCCCTGACCGCCGCGGCGGCCCTGGCCTGGTCGAGCCGTCACGCCCTCACGACGGCCACCGCAGGCAGCGCGGCCCCGCCCGGTGGAGGCCGATGAGACGGGCGCCGCCCACTGACCGAGCGGCAGGGACGAGACGGGCGGCGGATACCGCGGGAAGTCTGCCCGGAACCGGCCGTGTTGCGATTCCGCCAAGACCCCCCGCCGCTACGGCGCTCTGTGCCAAGGTGCGTGGCTTCGGGACAAAGGAGGGGCTTTGCCGGGAATCTCGTACGGAAAGACGTCCGCGGCGACACGGGGCGGAGGGGGCGGCTCGACGAGGACCCGGAGGTTCCTCGTCCTCGGGCTGCTCATGGCCCTCGCGGCCTGCTCGCCGGGCAACGGCTCCGACGACAGGACGACGTCGGGCGGAAAGGCGGCGTCCGCCTCCGCCTCGGCCTCGGCGCCCGCCGTGTCGGGGACCGTCGCGGCGGACGGTCTGACGCTGAAGGGCCCGCGGGGTCTCGGGGTTCGCGTGGCGGGTGGGGCGCTGCCCGTCGGCATGCGGGTGGACGTCGCCGAGGCGTCCGGTGCGCCCGTGGAGCAGCTGGGCACGCTCGCCCGCTCCGCGCCGGTGTGGGACGTGCACGCGGACGCGCCGCCGTCCGGAGAGGTGACACTGACGATGCCGTACGACCCCGCGGCGGTGCCCGAGGGGGCCACGGCGCGGGTCGTCACGTACGACCCGGAGACGAAGAGGTGGTATCCGGTCGCGACCGAGCCCGACGCGGACGCGCGCGTGCTGACGGCGACCCTTGAGGGCTTCTCCTGGAAGACCTGGATCGTCGACCGCGTCGAGGACGTGGTGGGCGCGGCCTCCTGGGCGGAGTACCAGGCGGGACGGCTGCTCGGGACCCGTGCCGCCAAGCCGGACTGTTCGGGCCGGCCGAAGGTCCCCGACTGGGTCAAGGACGTGACCACCGTGACCGACGACAACGCGCAGATCTTCGCCTGCGGTCACGGCGACGGCGACAAGCTGGTGCTGGAGATCGCCAATAACCGCGGATACCCGGTGTCGGTCGTCTTCGACCGGCCGTACGACAGCATGACGTCCTCGTCGTGGACGGAGGGGGTCTCCGGCGTCTTCCAGCAGGTCGCGGCGGTGCGGGCGAGCAACCGTGTGCCGCTCATCAGCGCTGGCTCGGCCACGGTCGTCTTCGACCGCCCCGCGCGGCAGGCCGGTGTCATCCAGGGGTGGGCCCGGCGTGACACCGGGGCGCTCGCCCTGTGGCTGACCACGGAGGTGTTCCTCGCCGCCGGCGGTGACGTCCCGGTCGGTGCCGGCAAGACCCTGGGCCTCGCGAACGTGGACTGCCTCGCGAAGACGTCCACGTCGGTGTGGGCGACCGCCGGCCGCGCGGCGGACGCCGACGCCGCCGGTGCGGCGGCCGAGCTCGGCGGACTGCGCGAGTGCCTGGCGCGGTCGTTGGAGACGGGTGTCAGGGCGTGGGGGGTGGATCCGTCACGGGCCATCCATCAGTCCGCGGACAGCCTGCGGCTTCCGCAGGAGCAGCTGGGCGCCGTGAAGGCACTGCGCTACCTGTACTTCCTGGGCGTGGCCGAGTGGTCCCTGCAGGCCGGCGACCTCCTGGTCAACGACAGCACCCCGGAGGCGAGGCTCGTGGACCTCTCCGTGCGGTGGCGCCGCGACGCCGTGGTGAGGAGCATGCCGCTGTTCGACCTCACGCCGACCGACCGGGGCGGTGGTTCCTCCGGGCAGCACGTGGACGCCGTCCTGGCGGGGGAGGGCTTTCCGCGTTCCACGGGGGCCTGGGTCGGGTGTGAGGGGGAACCGGCGAGCGTGACCTACGCATTGAACGGCCGGTTCACGGCCCTCGTCGCGAAGGCGGGGCTCCAGCCGCACACCCCGGACGACATCACGGCCGAGATGGTGGTCGTGGCGGACGGCGAGCGCCGCACCGCGGTCCGGGTCACCCGGGCCGCGACGGCGAGCATCGAGATCGACGTGACCGGGGTGGAGACCCTGCAGTTGACCGCCGAGAAGGTGGAGGGCACGTGCGGGACGTCGGACACCCCGTACGGCGCCTGGGGCGACGCGGTCCTGCTCGCGGGCCGCTGACGACGCCCTGACCCCGCCCTGCCGCCCGGCCCGGAAAGTCCACCGGCGCCGGCCTCCTGGAGGAGCAGGAGGCCGGCGCCGTGGGCGGGGGCGGCGGGTCAGAACTGGAGCGACCAGGCGTTGACGTACCCGGTGTCGTTCGTCCAGTTGTCGGTGACGCGCAGCTTCCACGTGCCGTCGGCGGTCTCACCGGAGGCGTTGACCGTGTAGGTGGTCCGGACGTCGTCCGCGCTGTCGTTGCTGTTGTAGTCCTTCAGGAGGTACGCGGAGCCGTCGGGGGCGATCAGTTCCACGCGCAGGTCGCCGCGGTAGGTGTGCCGGATGTCCACCGCGACGGCGAGGCCGGACGGGGCGTTGCCGCCCACGCCGGTCACGGTGAGCGGGGAGTCGACGGTGGCGTTGTCACGGATGGTGTGGTCGTCGGTGTTCTCGAAGCGCGGCCCGGTGGGCGGCGGGGTGGTGCCGCCACCCGTGTACAGGAGACGGTTCGGGGAGCCCGTGCGGGCGTCCGTGACCTTGTCGGCGGTGGCGTCGGCCACCAGCTTCTCCCGGACCTGGGCGGGCGACCAGGTCGGGTTCGCGGCGAGGATCAGCGCCGCCGCGCCCGCCACGTGCGGGGATGCCATGGAGGTGCCGCTGTCGGAGCGGGAGGCGGTGTCGCCCGAGTGGGACGTGGAGACGATGGAGTCGCCCGGGGCGAAGAGGTCCAGGCAGGAGCCGTAGTTCGACCCCTGGCCGTTGGACCAGCCGGTGGCGCGGGCGTCTCTGCTCGTGGTGGCGCCGACCGTGATGGCCGTCGGCGTGGACGCCGGTGAGTACTGGCAGGAGTCGCCGTTGTTGTTGCCCGCCGCGACGACCCAGGTGACCCCGGACGCGATGGATGAGGCCACCGCGTCGTTGACGGACTGGTTCTTGCCGCCGCCGATGCTCATGTTGGCCACCGCCGGCTTGACCGCGTTCTTGGTGACCCAGTCGATGCCCGCGAGCACCGGGGCCCAGCTGCTGCCGGAGCTGCCCTGGCAGTTCAGCACCCGGACGCTGACGAGCTTCACGCCCTTGGCGACGCCGAACGAGCCGCCGCCAACCGTCCCCGCGACATGGGTGCCGTGGCCGTGGCAGTCGGAGGCGTTGGAGTCGTCGTCGATGAAGTCGTAGCCGCTGGCCGCCCTGCCGCCGAAGTCGCGGTGGCTCAGACGGACGCCGGAGTCCAGGACGTACGCGGTGACGTTGGACGCGGTGGTGGCGTAGGTGTAGCGCGCGTCCGTCGGCAGGGAGCGCTGGTCGATGCGGTCCAGGCCCCAGGACGGCGGGTCGGTCTGGGTGTCGGCGGCGTGGGCGACGCCGTCGGCCTCCACGCGGGCGACGGACGGATCGGCGGCCAGCTCCTTCGCCTTCTCCTCGGTCATCGTGACCGCGAAGCCGCGCAGGGCGGCGGTGTAGGTGTGCCGCACGCTGCCCGCGTGCCGTTTGGCCAGGGCCGTGGCGGCGGCGGGTATGTCGGTGCGGGCTACCGAGTCCCGGAAGGTGACGATGTAGGAGCCGTCGATGGCCCCGGGGCGGTCCGCGCCGACGATGCGGCCCTCGCCGCCCGGGGGTACGGGTGCGGCCTCGGCGGCTCCGGCGGTGGCGCCGGCCCCGACGAGCAAGGCGGCACTGGCGCCGGCGGCGAGCAGTTGCCGGACGGCGAGAGCGTCGAAACGCATGGGTTCTCCCTTGAGAGCGATCCGGAGGAGCACACGCCTGTCGGGCTCATGACAGGAGTGGCCGGTGGTGTCGGACGTTCGCGAGCGGTGGTGTGGGTGCCGCACGGAACGGGACTCCGTGCGGCACCGGGTCGGACCACGTCGTACGGCTGCGTGGGGGCAGCCGCCCCCCGGACACCCGGTCCTGCCGGCCGTGGACCGGCAGGGGCGAGGCGAGGACGTCGTCCGACCGCCCAGAGCTTCGGACGAGGGAGGGGAACCGGGCAATCCGTAGCGCTACCCAAAGAGTGGGAGAGCGGAGCGCCGCGATCCGGGGCCGGGGTGTGGGACGCACGGTCCGGCAAGCCCCGTCAATCCTTGGGTGGCGAACCCCTATTGCGTCGGGGGTGGCGAGCCGGTAGACCACCCACCACCTGCTCACGCGGCGGGTCGGGAGGGCCAGGTGTGGCAGCCGGAGTCGAACGCGGATGACCGGCGGGAGACGACGGACGACGGAAGGCGTGCGGTCTCGGGCGTACGCGTCGGGTGAACGGTGTCGGGTGAAGGGCGTCCTCGGGCGTGGAGGAGGAGTCAGTGGAAGGTCCTGCCGGTCTCGTCGGTCGCGAGGCGGAACTCGGTCGCCTCCGCTCGGTGATCGGGCGGGGCCCATGCCTGGCGATCGTGCGCGGGGAGGCCGGGGCGGGCGCCTCCCGGCTGGTGGACGCGCTGTTGGCCGACCAGGTGTGCGCGGACTGGACGCACCTGCGCGGAACCTGCCCCGACCCGGCGGTGGAGCCCTGCCTCTCCGCCGTCGTCGACGCGCTGGCCGGACTGCCGTACCGGCCGGACCTCGTCCTGCCGCCGGTGACCGGGGTCGTCGGGACGGTGGTCCCGGAGCTCGCGGACCGACTGCCGCCGCCGGAGGAGTTCGACCCGGCGCTGGAGCAGGGCCTGTTCGCACGGGGGGTACGGGCCCTGCTCGCCGCTCTGGGCCCGACCGTGCTGGTCGTGGAGGACGTGCACGCGGCGGACGCCCGCACCCTCGACGTACTGCGTCACCTCACCGCGTCCATGCCGTCGGCCCTCCGGCTGGTCCTCACCGAACGCGCCGCCCCCGGCCTGCCCGTCCTCGGCATCGGGGCCGGGTGCCGGGTTCGGACGGAGGAGGTGGTCGTCCGGCCCTGGACCGCGCGGGAGACGGGGGAGTACGTCCGAAGACGGCTCGGCGGGCGTACCGCCGAACCCGGCTTCACCGAGCTGGTGCACGGCCGTACGGGCGGTCTGCCCGGCGCGGTCGAGGCCCTGCTGCGGGAGGTCGGACGCGACGGCGGGCCGGTCGGGGCGGCGGACGTGAGCGCGGCCGGGGTGCCGCCGATCCTCCGGCGGGACCTGGCCCGGCGGCGCGGGCCGCTCACCGACGACGCCGACCGGATGGTGGAGGCGGCGGCGCTCCTCGACCGGCCGGTCGCCGTGGACGTGCTGGCCGAGGCGGCGGGGGTGCCGGCCGGGGACGCCGAGCGGGCCGTGGCCCTCGCCGTCCGGTGCGCGGTGCTGCGGATCGACGGACGCCGGGCGGGGTTCCGGCACCCCCTGGACCGTCAGGCGGTGTACGAGGAGATCCCCGGGCCCCGGCTGGAGCGGCTCGCCCTGCGTGCCGCACGCGCGCTGCACCGGGTGGAAAGACCCCTGCCTTTGGCGGACCTGGCCCGTCTGTACCGCACGGCCGGCCGGCCCGGGGATGCCGCCCGGTACCTGGTCGCGGCGGCCGACCGGGCCGCGGCCGAGGGCGACTACGCCGCCGCCACGGCCCGGTACACCACGGCCATCGCCGAGGAGCCCCGGGCCGCCACCCGTATCCGCACCGCCGCGAAGCTCGCCCGCACCGCCCAGCTCGCCCGCGCCGGCGACGACGTGGTGAACGCCGTCCGGCGCGTCCTGGAGGAGGACGCTCCGCCGGCCCGGCTGCGCGGAGAGATCCGTCTCCACCTGAGTGTCGTCCTGCGCAACCAGAGCGCCGCGCCGCTCGACAGCCTGAACGAGATCGCCCGCGCCATCCCCGACCTGGAGGCGTCCGATCCGCAGACGGCCGCCCGGGCGATGTCCGTGGCGGCCATCCCCTCCATCAAGGGGTGGCCGGTCAGCCGCCATCGGAGCTGGCTGGAGAAGGTCGGGGCCGTCGGCGACACACTGACCGAGCCCGTGACCCGGGCAGCGGTCGCCGCGAACCGCGTCACGGCCCTGATGCTCCTCGGCGACCGGCGGGCATGGGCCTGCGCCGACGAGCTGCGCCGTCCGGCGGCCTCCGCCCTGGAGGCCGCCCAACAGGCCCGGGGGTGGGCCAACCTGGCGCACGCGACCACCGCCCTCGGGCACACCGCGCGGGCCCGGGAGTTCCTGGACCGCGCCCGTGCCGGACTCGCCGCCACGTTCAGCCCGTACCTGGAAGGGCTGACGCAGACCGCGCGCCTGGTCGTCGACTGGCACGAGGGGCGGTGGGCCGACCTGCACGAAGCCGCCGACCGTGCCACCCGCGCGTACCGCGACATCCCCGACCTGACCGCCGAGGCCATGCTCGTGCGCGGACTCACCGCGCTCCACGTCCTCGGCGACGTGCTCACCGCCCGCCGCGACCTCGCCGAGGCCGCCCGTACCACCCGCTACGACACCGGGTTCATCCTCACCGCCTCCGCCGCGGCCCTCGCCCGTCTGCACCTGCAGGCGGGGCGGCCCGGACGGGCCTGCGACGCGGTGGAGACGGCGCTGCACCACCTCGACCGGACCGGCGGCTGGGTGTGGGCCACCGAGGTCGTCCCCACCGCCGTCGAGGCGCTGCACGGCAGCGGGCAGAGCGCGCGGGCGCACCGGCTCGTCGAGGACTTCGCCGCCGGGACCGCCGACTGCGACGCCCCGGCCGCCTCGGCCGCGCTCGCCGTGGGCCGGGCCCTGCTGGCGGAGGCGGACGGCCGCCCCGCCGAGGCCGCCACGCTGCTGGACGGTGCGGAGGCCGCCTGGCGGCGGCTGGGCCGCCCCTTCGACGCGGCCCGCGCGACGGAGGCCCGCGGGCGGTGCCTCTTCCACGACGGGCAGGAGGAGGCGGCGGCGACCGTGCGGGCCGCGATCACCGTCTACCAGGACCTCGGGGCGCGCTGGGACGTGGCCCGCTGCCACCGGCTCCTGCGCCGCCACGACGTCGTGACCACACACCGGCGCGGGCGCCTCGGCTACGGGGACCGGCTCTCCCCTCGGGAGGAGGAGGTGGCCGTACTCGTCGCCCGCGGCCGGGCGAACCGCGAGATCGCCGAGAGTCTCGTCCTGTCCACCCGCACGGTCGAGCACCATGTCGCCAGCGTCATGAGGAAGTTGAACGTCACCTCCCGCACGGCCATCGCCGCCGCGCACGCCGCCGTCCCCGTCGAGGAGGGCGGGACAGCGTGGAGGTAGCCCGCCCGGCCGGTACGCCCCGGGAGCGGGCCGGGCACGACCCGCGGGCGCAACTGCCGCGGCGCGCCTACTGCTGCAAAGTGGTCGGCCCGGAGACCTACAGGACGGTCGCCACGACGGTGGGAACGACCGGGAGCCGCGGGACCAGCGCGACCCACCCGTTCAGCTCCGGGTCGTACGTGTACCAGGAGTCGTAGGCGTCGCTGACGACCGCGAGACCCTGAGACCGCACCACCGCCCCAGCGCGACCGCGGATCGCGCGGCCCGCCCAACCGTCGACCCGCCCGCCCTTCGGCCCGTCCGCCCGGCGTGCTCCACCGAACGGACGACACCGTCGCGCGGACCGGCGCGGCGGGCGGGTCCGCACCGGCCGTCCGTCCTCTAATGGCGCCCGAGAGACACCCCCGCGTCCAGGACGGAGCCCGATGCACGAGATGTCCGTCGCGGTGGCCGTCGTCGACCAGGTCGAGACGGCGGCGCGGTCCCGGGGCGCCGTGGGTGTCGCCAGCATCCGACTGGACGTGGGCGAGCTGGCCGGCGTCGTCGGCGACGCGCTCGCCTTCTGTTTCGAACTCGCCTGCGCCGGAACCGTCGTCGAGGGCGCCGAGCTGATCACCCGTACCGTCCCCGGCACCGCGCGCTGTGAACCGTGCGCCACGTCCTGGGCGGTCGGCATGCCGCCACGACTGCTCTGTCCCGGCTGCGGGGCCGCGGCCGCCGAGCTCGTCTCCGGCCGCGAACTCCGGATCCGGGAGGTCCGCTGGGCCGACCCCGCGACGGTACGCGAACGAGGCCGTCAACCGATCTCCGAGGAGAGCTGAGCATGTGCCGAGCCGTCGACCTCCAGCGTGCCGTCCTCGCCAAGAACGAGGCCGCGGCCGGGATCCTGCGCGCCGAACTGGCCGCCCGGGGCACCACCCTCGTCAACCTGCTCTCCAGCCCGGGCAGCGGCAAGACCGCCCTGCTGGAACGCGAGCTGCGGCTCGCCCGTGAGCGGGGCGTCGGCGCCGCCGCGCTCACCGCGGACCTGGCCACGGAGAACGACGCCGTACGGCTCGCGCGCTCCGGAGTCCCCGTCAAGCAGGTGCTCACCGACGGCCTGTGCCACCTGGAGGCCGACATGGTCGCCCGGCACCTGCACGACTGGCTGCCCGAGTCCACCCGGCTGCTGTTCGTCGAGAACGTCGGCAACCTCGTCTGCCCCGCCGGCTACGACCTCGGCGAGTCCCTCCGGGTCGCTCTCGCCTCCGTCACCGAAGGGGAGGACAAGCCCCTGAAGTACCCCACCGCCTTCGGCCTCGCCCACCTGGTGGTCGTCACCAAGACCGACATGGCCGAGGCGGCGGAGTTCGACGAGACGGCCTTCCGCCACAACGTGCAGCAGGTCAACCCCGGCGTCGAAATCGTCCTCACCTCGGTGCGCGACGGCCGGGGCGCCGGCGTCCTGCTGGACCGCGCCCTCGCCGCGGCCGAGGGCTCCGGCGTCCACACCCCGGTGATGGCCCAGGTCGGCGCGTGACCACCGCGCGGCCGGCGACCGCACCCGACACCGCCCCGCGGCGCAGCCGGGTGGTCGTGCGCGGTGTCGTGCAGGGCGTCGGGTTCCGGCCCTACGTCTACGCCCTCGCCACCGGGCTGCGCCTCTCCGGCCATGTCACCAACACGTCGGACGGCGTCGTCGCGGAGGTCGAGGGCGACCCCGCGGACGTGGCCGCCTTCTGCGCCCGTGTGGCCCCCGAGGCGCCACCGCTGGCCCGGGTGGAATCCGTCGAGACGGCCGACGTGGCGGCGAGCGGCGGCAGCGGCTTCACCATCGTGCCCTCCCGCCAGGGCGGCGCCGTCCGCACCCTCGTCCCCCCGGACACCGCCACCTGCGCAGACTGCCTCGCGGAGCTCGCGGACCCGGCCGACCGGCGCCATCGGCACCCCTTCATCACGTGCACCCACTGCGGCCCGCGGTTCACCATCGTCACCGGGCTGCCCTACGACCGGGCGCACACCACGATGGCCGGCTTCCCGATGTGCCCGGACTGCGCCCGCGAGTACGCGGATCCGGCCGACCGGCGCTTCCACGCCCAGCCCGTCGCCTGCCCCCACTGCGGCCCCCGGCTGCGCCTGGTCACCGCCCCGGGCGGGACATGGTCCGGGCCCGGCACCGGCGGCGAGACCCGTACGGTCGGCGACGCCCGTATGGGCAACCAGGCGCCGGGCCCCGAGCCGCGTGCCGGCACCGAACCACGTACCGGCACCGGCCCTCGTACCGGCGCCGCCGACGCCCGTACCGCCACCGGCGGCGGTCCCGACCTCGGCAGCGGTCCCCAGCCGGACCCCGATCAGCGCCCCGACCCGGTCCTCGCCGCCCGCCGGATGCTCGCGGCCGGTGCGATCCTCGCCGTCAAGGGTCTCGGGGGCTACCACCTCGCCTGCGACGCGACGAACCCCGACGCGGTGGCCGAGCTGCGGCGGCGCAAGGCGCGTGGTGACAAGCCGTTCGCGATGATGGCGGCGGACATCGCCGACATCGAACCCCTCGTCCACCTCAGCCCGCTCGAACGCGAGCTGCTCGCCGGCGGCGTCCGCCCCGTCGTGCTGCTGCGGCGCCGCGACGACGCCCGGCCGCACCACGGCGCGGACCCGGCGCGGGCCGTGGCCCCCGGCAGTCCGGACCTCGGCTTCATGCTCCCGTACACCCCCGTGCACCACCTGCTCCTCGGGCTTGGCGCGCCGGACCGGGAAGGCCCCCGGCTGCTCGTCATGACCAGCGGCAACCTCTCCGGCGAACCCATCGTCACCGACGACGCGGAGGCGCTGACCAGGCTCGCCGGCCTGGCGGACGCCTGGCTGCTGCACGACCGGCCCATCCACGTGCCCTGCGACGACTCCGTCGTCCGCGTCTGCGACGGCGAGCAGCTGACGCTGCGCCGTTCCCGGGGGTACGCCCCGCTGCCCGTCACGCTGCCCGTCGACGTCACCCCCGCCCTCGCCGTGGGAGGGGACCTGAAGAACACCTTCTGCCTGGGCGAAGGGCGTCAGGCATGGCTCTCCGCCCACGTCGGCGACATGGACGACCTCGCCACCCAGCTCGCCCTCGCCTCCGCCGAGCGCCAGTTGGAGTCCGTCACGGGCGTACGGCCCGGCCTGCTCGCCGCCGACCTGCATCCCGGCTACCGGTCCACGCGCTGGGCCCGCCGGCATGCCGCCGGACGGCCCGTCGTCCCGGTGCAGCACCACCACGCGCACGTCGCCGCGGCGATGGCGGAGCACGGTCTCGACGGCACCCGGCCCGTGATCGGTGTGGCCTTCGACGGCACCGGCTACGGTCTCGACGGCGCCGTATGGGGCGGCGAGTTCCTGATCGCGGACTACGCCGGGTTCACCCGGTTCGCGCACCTGGCCTACGTACCCCTGCCCGGCGGTGACACGGCCGTACGGCGGCCCTACCGGATGGCCCTCGCCCACCTGCGGTCCGCGGGTATCGCCGCCGACCCGGGCCTGCCGTGCGCACGCGCCTGTCCGCCGGAGGAACTTCCGCTTCTGGAGCGTCAGTTGGCGCAGGGGCTGAACTGTGTGCCCACGTCCAGCATGGGGCGCCTGTTCGACGCCGTCTCCTCCCTCGCCGGAGTCTGCCACCACGCCGGCTACGAGGCACAGGCCGCGATCGAGTTGGAGGCGGCGGCGCTGCGCGCACCCGCCACGGCGGAGGACGGACGCTACGCGTTCCGGCTGGACGCGGGAGGGGCCGGCGACGCGCTCACCGCCGACCCCGCACCCCTGCTGATGGCGGTGGCCGAGGACGTCCTCGACGGTGCGCCCGCGGCCGTCGTCGCGGCGCGGTTCCACCACGCCGTGGCCCGCCTTGTCCGTACGGTCTGCGCCGCCGCCAGGAGCGGGACCGGGGTGGGGACGGTCGCCCTGAGCGGGGGAGTGTTCGCCAACACGGTGCTCTCCTCGGCCTGCGCCCACGGCCTGCGGGAGGACGGCTTCACCGTGCTGCGCCACCGCCGGATCCCGCCGAACGACGGCGGTCTGGCCCTCGGCCAGCTCGTCGTGGCCGCCCGGCGCACCGAGGGCGCGGCCCCCGGCACCCCACGACGAGAGCGACAGTGAGGAGACACCCATGTGCCTGGCGGTACCCGGAAAAGTGCTGGACGTCGAGGACCGGGACGGCACCCGGATGGCCACGGTCGACTTCGGCGGGGTGGTCAAGGAGGTGTGCCTGGAGTACCTGCCGGACCTGAAGCCCGGTGAGTACGCCATCGTCCACGTGGGGTTCGCCCTGCAGAGGCTGGACGAGGAGTCGGCCAGGAGGACCCTGGAGCTGTTCGAGACCCTCGGCATGCTCCAGGAGGAGTTCGGCGACCCGTGGGAGTCGGCCGCCGAAGCGACGGGAAACGAGCGGCCGGCGCACGAGGGCGTCGCCGGAGAGGTGCGGCGGTGAAGTACATCGAGGAGTTCCAGGACCCCGAGCTGGCCAGGCGGCTGCTCGACGAGATCCGTGCGACGGTGACGCGGCCCTGGGCGCTGATGGAGGTCTGCGGCGGCCAGACCCACACGATCATCCGGCACGGGATCGACCAGCTGCTCCCGCCCGAGGTGGAGTTGATCCACGGGCCGGGCTGCCCGGTCTGCGTGACGCCGCTGGAAGTGATCGACAAGGCGCTGGAGATCGCGTCCCGTCCCGGGGTGATCTTCTGCTCCTTCGGCGACATGCTGCGGGTGCCCGGCACCGGCCGGGACCTCTTCCAGGTCCGCGGGCAGGGCGGTGACGTCAGGGTCGTCTACTCGCCGCTCGACGCGCTGCGGATCGCTGAGCGGAACCCGGACCGCGAGGTGGTCTTCTTCGGCATCGGCTTCGAGACCACCGCGCCGCCGAACGCGATGACGGTCCACCAGGCCCGCAAGCTCGGCATCCGCAACTTCAGCCTGCTCGTCTCCCACGTCCGGGTGCCCCCGGCCATCGAGGCGATCATGCGCTCGCCGGAGTGCCGCGTCCAGGGATTCCTCGCCGCGGGCCACGTGTGCAGCGTGATGGGCACGGCGGAGTACCCGGATCTCGCCGTACGCCACCGGGTGCCGATCGTCGTCACCGGTTTCGAGCCGCTGGACATCCTCGAAGGCGTACGGCGGACCGTGCTCCAGCTGGAGCGCGGGGAGCACACGGTCGAGAACGCCTACCCGCGCGCGGTGCTGCCCGAGGGCAACCCGGCCGCGCGGGCGATGCTGGACGACGTCTTCGAGGTCACCGACCGCGCGTGGCGCGGCATCGGCGTCATCCCGGACAGCGGCTGGCGGCTGTCGGAGCGGTACCGGGCCTTCGACGCCGAGCACCGGTTCTCCGTCGAGGGGATCGAGACCCGCGAGCCGGCCGAGTGCCGCAGCGGCGAGGTGCTCCAGGGGCTGCTGAAGCCCCACGAGTGCGAGGCCTTCGGGACGACGTGCACTCCCCGCTCGCCGCTGGGGGCCACCATGGTCTCCAGCGAGGGGGCGTGCGCCGCCTACTACCTCTACCGGCGGCTCGACCTCGGTACTCCGTCTCGGCAGTCCCCGTCGCAGGCGTCCCCGTCGCGGAAGGCCACGGCCCCGTCCCCGGCCCTGGAGGGCAGTTCCGTTGTCTGAGCTCACCCGCGTCACCGCTCCGGAGCGGGCACCCGACATGCTCGCCTGGACGTGCCCGGCGCCGCTGCGGGACCAGCCGCGCGTGGTGATGGGCCACGGCGGGGGCGGTGCCCTCTCCGCCGAACTGGTCGAGCACGTCTTCGCGCCGGCCTTCGGCGGACCCGCGCTCTCGGTCACCACCGACGCGGCGACCGTCGAACTCGGCGGCGTCCGCCTCGCCTTCTCCACCGACTCCTTCGTGGTGCGCCCCCTGTTCTTCCCCGGGGGCAGCATCGGCGACCTGGCCGTCAACGGCACGGTGAACGACCTCGCCATGAGCGGGGCCCGCGCGGCCTATATGTCCTGCGGCTTCATCCTGGAGGAAGGGGTGGAGACCGAGGTCGTGACCCGCGTGGCGAACGCCCTCGGCGCGGCGGCGCGGGCGGCGGGCGTGCAGGTGGCCACCGGCGACACCAAGGTGGTGGAGGCCGGCCACGGCGACGGAATCTACATCAACACCTCCGGCATCGGCCTGATCCCGCCCGGGGTCGACCTCCGGCCGGAGCGCGTCGTACCCGGCGACGTGGTGATCGTCAGCGGCCCCGTGGGCGTCCACGGGGTGGCGATCATGAGCGTCCGCGAGGGACTGGAGTTCGGGGTCGAGATCGAGAGCGACTGCGCGGCCCTCGGTGGCCTCGTCGAGGCGATGCTCGCGGTCACACCGGACCTGCACGTGCTGCGGGACCCCACGCGTGGAGGGCTCGCCGCCTCGCTCAACGAGATCGCGGCCGCCTCGGGGACCGGCGTCGTCCTCCAGGAACGGGACGTCCCCGTCCCCGCCCCGGTGGCCAACGCCTGCGCGGTGCTCGGCCTCGACCCGATGTACGTCGCGAACGAGGGAAAGCTGGTCGCCTTCGTCCCGCGGGAACACGCCGACGCCGTACTCGCCGCGATGCGCGCGCATCCGCTGGGCGCCGGGGCGGCCGTGATCGGCGAGGCCGTCGAGGCGCACCCGGGAATGGTGGTCGCCCGCACCGGCCTGGGTGGTACGCGAGTGGTCGACATGCCGCTCGGTGAGCAGCTGCCGCGGATCTGCTGAGCGTCAGCCCCGCGCGCCGCGGTCACGGCCGCGGGCGGTGTCGAGGGTCCAGGTGTGGGTGCAGTTCGGGCACTGCAGGTGGACCCTCGGCCCCTTGTTGGAGATCAGGTAGCGCCAGTGCTCCGGACAGTTGCGACGCTGCGTACAGGTCGCGCAGTCGCGGGCGTCGTCGCACCCCGGACAGGCGACCCAGGCGCGTCGGGCCCGGTCGGCGTGGGGATCAATGGGAAGCCGCACGGCCCGGCTCCTGTCCCGGCAGCACACCCGCCTCGACCAGCATGGCGTGGATCCGCCGCTGCTCGTCGTCCAGCCCCGAGTAGAGCAGGGCGTGCGCCTCCTCCTCGCCCCGCAGGACGGCCACGGGGTCCCAGTCGGGACCCAGAGCCGCGACGACTTCGGCCTGCCTACGGGCCTCCTCGGCGGTGAGGTCGATGGTGAAGACGAGACGGTCGGGATCGGTGCCCTGGCTCATGGCGGTGCTTTCGGCGGAATCGAACAGGTTTCGCCACGTCTACCAGAGGGGGCGCCGGGTACGGAAGGGGGGTCTCAGGGGGCGGCCGTGAGCGGCGTGAGCACTCCGGCAGGAGCCGTGGGGTCGACAGGGGCGCGCGCGGGCGCACTTGAGGACCCGTGTCCCCGGCGGGGCGGCCGCGGGTGATCGCCCGCCCTCCCGCTCCTGTGGCACACCTCACGTACACCGCCCCCCTGCCCTGATCCCCGCGGCCCCGGGGTGCTGTCCGGCCGCCGCGCCGGTCCGCGCGGGGTGCGGGAGAAGTCCGTGCCGGGTCTGATGCGGGGGTGCGCCGGTCCGCCGCGAGGTCCGCCCCCGTCTCTGCCGGGTCTGCGGCAGAGCCCCGTCCGGCGTCCCGGGCGGGGCTCGTCCGTGAAGGACCTGTGAACGCACGCGAGTTGTCGCGTGTGTGTACGGGAGGCGGTCTTGTGTGCGACTGCGACGCATCGGAATAGTGCGGCGGGTCATCCTCCGTACCCGGCGACCCCACATCGTCCGGGCACGGCCCCCCACAGGAGGTCATTTTGAAGCACCGTCGCATAACCAAGCGAAGGACTGCCGTGGCGGGTGGCGCGGTCGCCGCGTTGGTCATCGCGGGCATCTCGTTCCAGAGTGCGAACGCCACCGACAGTACGGAGCAGTTCTCCGTCAAGGCGCTGACGGCGCCTGCCGCCGGGACGCTCGCCCTCTCCCTCAAGGCTGACCTCGGCGCCTCCGAGGCGGGCTCCTACTACGACGCCGCCACCAAGGCGCTCGTCGTGAACGTGGTGTCCGACGACGCCGCGCGGTCCGTACGCGAGGCGGGCGCCAAGGCCCGCGTCGTCGAGCACACCCTCGCCGAACTGACCGGCGCCCGGAAGACCTTGACCGAGAAGGCGACCATCCCGGGCACCGCCTGGGCGACGGACCCGGTCACCAACAAGGTGGTCGTCACGGCCGACCGTACAGTCTCCGGCGCGAAGCTCACGCAGCTGCGGCAGGTCGTGAACAGCCTGGGCGCCAAGGCGGAACTCAAGCGCAGCGCGGGCGAGTTCAAGCCCTTCGTCTCGGGCGGCGACGCGATCCACTCCGGGGGAGGGCGCTGCTCGCTGGGCTTCAACGTGGTGAAGGGCGGCGAGCCGCACTTCATCACCGCCGGGCACTGCGGCGAGACCGGCAGCGAGTGGTCGGACTCGGCGGGCGGCGCGGCGATCGGCTCGATGGTCGACTCCCAGTTCCCCGGCAACGACTTCGCGCTGGTGAAGTACAGCGGCGACACCCCGCACCCGAGCGAGGTCAACCTCTACAACGGCAGCACGCAGCCCATCACGAAGGCGGGGGACGCCACCGTCGGCATGAAGGTGCAGCGCAGCGGCTCGACCACCCAGGTTCACGACGGCGAGGTCACCGGACTCGACGCGACCGTGAACTACGGCAACGGTGATGTCGTCGAGGGACTCATCCAGACGTCGGTCTGCGCCGAACCCGGCGACAGCGGCGGCTCCCTCTTCGCCGGTGACACGGCGATCGGCCTCACGTCGGGCGGCAGCGGCAACTGCTCGTCGGGTGGGGAGACGTTCTTCCAGCCCGTGACCGAGGCGCTCTCGACGTTCGGCGCCGAGATCGGCTGACAGCGGGACCCGCGTCCGACGGCGGGGCCGCCTCCGGCCGGAGGCGGCCCCGCCGTCGGGCGTCGCCGCAGGTCCCGGTGGCGCGGTCACGCCAGGACCACGCACCCCTTCCTCTCCAGTGCGGACAGCACCGGCAGGGAGGGGTCGATCCCGTTCCACCGCAGATCGAGTTTCTCCAGCGCCGGCATCCCGGTGAGCCACTCCGGCAGGCGGCGGAGCCGGTTGCCGCGCAGATCGATCCAGCGCAGGAGCGGCAGGCCGGCCAGGGAGTCCGGCACCTCGGTCACCGCGTTCTCGCGGAGATCCAGGTGGCGCAGTTCGCGCAGTCCGGCGGTCGACGGCGGCAGTCGCTC
Organism: Streptomyces sp. NPDC036822; assembly: GCF_055609145.1. Taxonomy (NCBI): domain Bacteria; kingdom Bacillati; phylum Actinomycetota; class Actinomycetes; order Kitasatosporales; family Streptomycetaceae; genus Streptomyces; species Streptomyces sp. NPDC036822. The sequence continues at coordinate 110,225 of NZ_JBVJPY010000016.1, read as the reverse complement.
GATCGCGTTGCCCCGAAGCCACAGCTCCCGCAGGTCGCGCAGGTCGCCGAGGGAGTCGGGCAACGTCGTCAGCCGGGCGTGCTGTGCCCGGAGTTCGACGAGACCGGTCATGTGACCCAGTGTCTCGGGCAGGGCGGTGAGGGGGTTCTCGCCGACGTTGAGGTAGCGCAGCCGCGCCAGGTCTCCCAGGGAGTCGGGCAACCGCGACAGCCGGTTGTCGTGGAGGTAGAGGCAGCGGCTCAGTCCGGGAAGTCCACCCAGTTCGTCGGGCACCGAGGTGAGGGCGTTGTGTCCCAGGTCCAGGGTGTGCAGCCGGGTGAGTCGTCCGATCTCCGGCGGGAGGGTCCGGAGCCCGTTGTCCGCCAGGATCAGCACGCGCAGCTCGACCTGTCGCCAGACCGACGGGGGCACGTGTCCCAGTTGCCGACGCCACAGGTCGAGTGTGTCCTTCATGTTCCGTCCTCTCGCCCCCGCGTCAGACCGGGGGGTGTCCGGGGCTGCGGCTTCCGGATCGGCGATGCTGCCCGACATGATCGACCGTACGTGCTCGGTGATGAGCTCCACGGGCCAGTCCCACCAGGCCACCGCCGGTAGCAGGTCCCTCTCGTCCTCGCTGAAGCGGGTGCGGAAGGGGGCGGCCGGATTGCCCGCACGATGCCGGAGCCGGGCGACGGGCTGCTGGACATGGTCACGGCCGCCTACACACGGCGGTGACGCCCGGAGCTCAGGACCTTCCGCGCCGGCGGGTCGGTGACCCGGTCGCCGGCGCGGAACGCCCCGCGGCCTCCTCCAGCGCGTCGAGCAGGGTACGGAGCGCCGGTTGGGCCGTGGTGCCCTCCCGGACCGCCGCGTGGACGGTCCGGACCGGCTCCGGGCGCCGGACCCTGCGGAGGGAGACGCCGGGGCGGCGGCCCGCCGCTCCCAGGCGGGGGATCAGCCCGACGCCGAGGCCGGCGGCGACGAAGCCCAGCGCGGTGGCGTAGTCCTCGCTGCTCGCGACGAAGGCGGGAGTGAAGCCCGCGGCGGCACACGCGTCCAGCATGACGTCGAGGCAGGGCCCCGGCGGTTCGCTGCCGATCCAGGGCTCCCCGGCGAGATCGGCGAGGTCGAGGACGCGCCGCGCGGCGAGCGGGTGGTCCGCGGGCAGCGCGGCGAGGTAGGGGTCGTCGAGCAGGTGGACCGGATGGATGCCCTCCCGGCCGCCGCGCCGGGGGCGTACCACGATCGCCAGGTCCGCTTCGCCCCGCTCGACCTCCGCCAACGGGTCCTCGGGGTCGATCAGCCGGAGGTCGACCCGCACGTCCTGATGGTCGCGGCGGAGCCGGGCCAGGGCGGGCGCCACGAGCGTGGGCCCGACCGAGGAGAAGTAGCGCACGGACAGCCTGCCGGTGCGCCCGGCTCGCAGGTCGGCCAGTGCCGTCTCCGCCTCGGAGAGTTTCTCGCTGATGAGCGCGGCGCGCTCGGCGAGCAGCCGGCCGGCCGCCGTCGGCCGCACACCGCGACCCACCCGTTCGAGCAGGGCGACCCCGGCCTCCCGCTCCAGCACCGCGACCTGCTGACTCACCGCCGAGGGCGTGTACCCCAGATGCGCCGCGGCCGCAGTCACCGAGCCGCTGGTCACGACCGCCCTCAGCACCTGCATCCGCCTCGGATCAAGCATGTAGCCCAGCTTAACGGTCATGCGGAAAGGTTTGATTGTGCTTACGTGCAGCACCCGGCATCGTTCGGACCGAGGCGAGGACCGGGAGGAGAAGCGAGCGTGAACGGTGCTGTCAGGATGGGGGCGTTGGCCCGGGTGGGGGTGCTCGCCCTGCTGTGGGGCTCCACCTTCCTCTGGATCGAGCTGGCCCTGGAGGCGCTCTCCCCGGTGCAGGTGACCCTGGCCCGCTGCGTGCTGGGCACGGGCACCCTGCTGGCGCTGTGCCTGGCGACCGGGGAGCGCCTGCCACGTGAAAGGGCCGTCTGGGGCCGGGTCCTCGTGGCCGCCTTCTGGTGCAACGCCCTGCCGTTCGCGCTGTTCAGCATCGGTCAGCAGACCGTCGACTCCGGGGTGGCGGGGGTCCTGAACGCGACCACCCCGCTGTGGTCCCTGCTGGTCGGCATCGCCAACGGTACGGAGCGCCGTGTCCGTCCGGTGCGCTTCGGCGGTCTCCTGCTGGGGTTCGCCGGTGTGGTGCTGATCTTCGCTCCGTGGCAAGGGGCGGGGACCGTCGGCTGGGGCGCCCTCGCCATCGTCGCCGCCGCTGCGAGTTACGCGATCGGCTTCGCCTTCGTGGGGCGCCACCTCGTCGGGAAGGGGCACGCGACCCTCTCCCTCTCCGCGGCGCAGCTCCTCGCCGCGTCCGGTCTCACCGCCCTGAGCCTGCCGGCCGGCGGCCTGTCGCCGGTGCACCTCGACCGGACGCTCCTGGTCGCGGTGGCGATCCTGGGCGTCTTCGCCACCGGGATCACCTTCCACCTCACCTACCGGATCATCGCCGACGAGGGCGCGACCGACGCGGCGACCGTCGGCTATCTGCTCCCCGTGGTCTCGATCGGCCTGGGCGCCGTCGTCCTCGGCGAACCCTTCGGCCTCCGGATCGCCGTGGGCATGGCCGTCGTTCTCGTCGGCGTCGGCATGAGCCGCCGCGGGAAGCCGGCTCCGACGGCGATCGGACCCACCACGCGCGGGTGCGGACACCTCGCGGCGATAGCCTGGGGCGATGGACCACATCGACGGGGTGGAGATCATCGTCTGCGCGGATGGCGAGGCCTTCGAGAGCTGGCTCGCCGAGCACCACGGCCGCCACGAGGGAGTGTGGATCAAGGTGGCCAAGAAGGGGTCGGGGATCCCCTCGGTCACCGCTGACCAACTGGTCGACATCGGCCTGTGCTACGGCTGGATCTCCGGCCGGCGCCGGTCTCTCGACGGACGGCACTACCTCCAGAAGTACGTACCCCGGCGGCCCCGTAGCCTCTGGTCGCGCGTGAACGTCGAGAAGGTCGACGCGCTGACCGCCGCCGGCCGGATGCGCGAGCCCGGCCTGGCCGAGGTGCGCAGGGCCCAGGCGGACGGCCGGTGGGCGGCCGCGTACGAGTCGCAGCGTACGGCCACCGTGCCGCCCGACCTGGCGGCGGCGCTCGACGCGGACCCGGAGGCCCGGCGCTGCTTCGAGTCCCTCGACCGGACCGGCCGCTACCAGGTGATCCTCCCCCTGCTCCAGGCCGTCACCCCGGAGAGCCGGCGGGCCCGGCTCGCGAAGGCCGTGCGATCCCTGCGGACGGCCGGCGCCTCGCCGACGTAGCCCTCCGGGCGTGGTCAGTCGAGGCCGAGGACCGCCATGGTGTGCTCGGCCATGCGCTGGGACCCCAGGGCGTTGGGGTGGACGGGGACGACGCTGCGTCCGAAGAGGAGCGGTTCGATCCAGCGGCTGCCGGGGGCCTTGCACGCGTCGTGGCCCTCGGAGGCCTGGGAGAGGTCCACGTAGGTGGCGCCGCTCTCCTCGGCGGCGCGCTCGACGACCGTGTTGAGGTGCGCCTGGATGCCGCGGACGTAGGGCACGTCCCCCGAGGCGATCGGGAGTTTGGCGAAACAGGACGGGTCTGCGGTGGGCGGGACGATCCAGGGGTAACCGAGCACCGCGACACGGGCGTTGGGGGCCTTGTCGCGGACCGCCCGCAGGGCCGTCCTGAGCGCCGGGAGGGTGTTCGCCTCGATCTGGTCGTCGAAGGAGGTGCCGTGCTTGTCCTTGCAGGGGCTGCCCTTCCCTCCGCTGAGGACGCCCGCGGAACCGCAGGACGTGATGGCGTTGATGAAGGTGTTGTTGTCGTTGCCGCCGATCGTCAGGGTCACCAGATCGGTGTCGGCGGAGAGGGCGTTCACCTGCGGGCCCGTACCCGGGTACTGGGCCTCGGTGAAGTGCTTCGTCTGGGCGGCGCCGCAGGTCACGTCCTTCAGTACGGCGCCGGTTCGGGAGGCCAGGACGTGGGGGTAGTTGGCTGTGGACCGCAGGCACAGCAGGTTCGTGGGGTCGACGGGCAGGACGCCCGAGCCGGCGCTGTAGCTGTCGCCCAGAGCGACGTAGTCCAGCGTGGACGAGGCCTGTGCGGCGGTGGCGCCGGTGAGGCTGAGGGCGAGTGCGCAGAGACCGGCTGACGCGGACATGACATAACGGCGTTGAGGCATGTGCTCTCTCTTCTCGGAGGCGTGCGGCTGACGGTGGGGGAGGGTGACCGTGAGGAAACCGGTGCGCCTCCGGGAGGAACGCGGGGCTCGTCGTGCGGCGGGGCGCGGACCGGTGGCGGACCGGTCCGACCGACGTGCGCGAGCGGCGGGCGCGCAGACCGCTCGGAGAGGAGCCGCACGGGGTTACCGCGGGTTCCTACCGATAGGTAATGTGCGGGCGGAGCCCCGGCGGCGTCAACATTGTTGACCGAACTTCTTGAAAGACCGACGACCGGGCGGTTCGACGAGCCGGGCCCCTATCCTTGCCCGCATGCCGCAGCCAGCACCGGGGGCGACCCCGCGCACGACGTCGGCCACACCACCGCGCATCGCGCCGGGGATGACGCCGGGGATGGCGACGCGCGAGGCCATCCGGTCGGCCGCGACCCGCTTGTTCCGGGAACGGGGCTTCGCCAGGACCACGGTCCGTCAGATCGCGGCGGCGGCGGACGCCGATCCCGCGCTGGTGATCCGGCACTTCCGGAGCAAGGAGCTGCTCTTCCTGGAGACGATGCACCTCACGATCGACGAGGAGCCGCTGCTCGACGTCCCCTTGGAGCAGTTCGGCGAACGGCTCGTCGAACTCCTCCTCGATCTCGACGGTGCCGCACGCGGTGTCTTCCTCGCCCTGGTGCGCGGAAGCAACGAGGCGCAGATACAGCAGCGCCTGCGTGACACCCACCAGAAGGTCCTGATCGAGCCGTTGCGTGGCCGGCTGCGGGGACCCGACGCCGACATCCGCGCCCGCATGGCGGCCTCCCTGTGCTCCGGCCTGCTGTACTCCCTGTGGATCGCCCGGGACGAGACCCTGCTCCGCACCGACCGCAAGGCCCTCATCTCGCGGTACGGCGCCTTGTTGCAGCACATCCTGACGCCGGCGCCCTGAGCCGCGGGCCCGTCACGATCGGGAGTGACAATCCGGGCATACCCCTGTGGCGGGCGCGGGACTGGTGGCACGATGGCCGGACAGGCCGGTCGACGGCTGGTACCACCACCTTCTGGGGCACTCATGAACCTCTCGCTCCCCTTCCGACTCCTCGCCTCGGCGACCGTGCTGGGCCTGTCGCTCACCGCGTGCGGTGGTTCCGGCGGCTCCTCCCCGAACGCCTCGAGACCGGCGACCGCGGCATCCGCGATGTCCGGGACCGCGCGGCCGACGACCGAGTCCCCGGCCCCTTCGACCGCCGAGCCGTCGGCCACCACGAGCCCGGCCACGCCGACCCCGAAGACCCCGCGGAGCACGCCGCCGCCGGACGTCCAGGGCCTCCAGCCGCTGTGGCCGTTCGCCACGCGGGCCCAGGCGCAGGCGTGGGAACGGTCGTACCGCTCCGGCGGCCACCAGCCCTGGCACCGGGACCCGGAGCAGACCGCCCTGGCCTTCACCCGTGACTACCTCGGCTTCACGGATATCGACAAGGTGACCTCACGCGCGGTCAGCGGCCGGCACGCGCGCATCGGAGTCGCACCCGGCGGCCCGGAGGGCGGCACCGCGGCCGTGATCCACCTCGTGCGGTTCGGCACCGGCGCGGACGCCCCCTGGGAGGTCGTCGGCACCGACGACACGACGTTCTCCCTCACCACTCCCGCGTACGGCTCGCCCACCGGGTCTCCGCTGCACGTCGGCGGAAGGATCACCGGCGTGGACGAGAGCATTCGCGTCGAGGTGCGACAGCCCTCGTCCGAGGCGCCGTTGGGCACGTCGCCCTGCTGCACCGCCGCGGGCGGCACCAGCCAGCCCTGGAACGCCCGGGTCACCTTCTCCGGTGCCCGCGACCCCATCCTCACCGTCGTCGCGTCCACGGGCGGTCACGTCGCCGAGGTCGAACGCTTCACCGTCACGGCGGTGCGCGCCCGCTGACCCGAGCGCGCCGGCCGTACGGGCCGGCGCGCTCTATGCGAGAACGTCACGGAAAAGCCTTCTCCCCGTTACGTCCACGTCCGCGCTCCCGTGCCACTCTCCCGATGACACGAAGTCAACACGCGTAGAGCGCCGCCCCGTCCCCGCGGGGCGGCGCTCCGGCGCGTGCCGTCCCCGGGAAAGGGCCCCCCATGTCCGTTGCGCAGACAGGCAGATGGAAGGTGTGGACGGCGGGCATAGCCGCCACCCTCGTCGGCCTCACCCTTCCTTCGGTCACCGCGTCTCCCGCGAGCGCCACGACCACGGCGTACGACAGCACGTACTACAAGAACGCGATCGGCAAGACCGGCACCAGCCTGAAGAGCTCGCTGCACACCATCGTCAGCAGCCAGACCAAGATCTCGTACGACGCCGTCTGGAACGCGCTGAAGGCCACCGATCAGGACCCGAACAACAGCGCCAACGTCCTCCTGCTGTACAGCGGCACCTCGCGCAGCAAGACCCTCAACGGCGGTGACCTGGGCGACTGGAACCGGGAGCACGTGTGGGCGCAGTCCCACGGCGGCTTCGGCACCTCCGCGGGCCCCGGCACCGACCTGCACCACCTCCGGGCGGCGGACGTGCAGGTCAACAGCATCCGGGGCAACAAGGACTTCGACAACGGCGGCAGCCCGGTCAGCGGCGCCTCCGGCAGCTACACGGACAGCAACTCCTTCGAACCGCGTGATGCCGACAAGGGCGACGTGGCCCGCATGATCCTCTACATGGCCGTCCGCTACGAGGGCGACGACGCCTGGGCCGACCTGGAGCCCAACGACTCGACCACCAACGGCAGCGTGCCCTACCACGGCCGCCTCTCCGTCCTGAAGCAGTGGAACGAGCAGGACCCGCCGAGCGCCTTCGAGGAGCGCCGCAACAACATCGTGTACGCCACCTACCAGGGCAACCGCAATCCCTTCATCGACCACCCGGAGTGGGTCGAGGCGATCTGGTAGACCCGCCGGATCCCGTGCCGAGCCCCCGGCGCGCCCCCGGGGGGTCGGCCGTCGCCCGCCGTTCCGCAGGGGCCCGGCTTGACTGTCGTACGCCTTGGCGGGTAGTCAATGGCCTGCGCCTGTTCAGGGGCGGAACGGGGGACATACGGATGAAGCCACTGGAACCGGGGGATCCCGCATCGGTCGGTGACGGGCGCTACCAGCTGACGCACCGGCTCGGTCAGGGCGGGATGGGCGTGGTCTACCTGGGCCGTTCTCCGTCCGGCCGGGCGGTGGCCGTGAAGGTCGTACGGCCCGAGCTGAGCACCGAACCGGGGTTCCGGCGCCGGTTCGCGGACGAGGTGGCCGCTGCCCGACGGGTGGGCGGCTTCCACACGGCCTCCGTGGTCGACGCCGACCCCGAGGGGGATCCCGCCTGGCTGGTGACGGCGTTCGTGCCGGGCCCGACGCTGTCCGCCGTCCTGGCGCGCGTCCGCTCCCTGCCGGAGGACACCCTCACGGTGCTCGCCGCCGGGCTCGCCGAGGCGCTGGAGGCGATCCACCGGGCCGGTGTGATCCACCGCGACCTCAAGCCGGCGAACATCATCGTCGCCGAGGACGGGCCCCGGGTCATCGACTTCGGCATCGCCCGGGCCCTGGACGGGACGACGCTGACACGGACCGGATTCCAGGTGGGCACACCCGGATTCCTCTCTCCCGAACAGCTCACGCGCGGCACGGTCACTCCGGCGGTGGATGTCTTCGCCCTGGGCGTGGTGCTGGCCCAGGCGGCGGGCGGCTCGCCGTTCGGCGACGGGCCGTCCGCGGCCCGCCTGTACCAGGTCGTGCACGAGGACCCCGACCTCACCGCCGTCCCCGACGGCCTGCGCGCGCTGGTCGCCGACTGTCTCGCGAAGGACCCGGCGGACCGGCCCACCCCGACGGAGTGCCTGCGTCGCTTGACGGTCCGCCACCGCGACGGCGGCGCCTGGCTCCCGGACGCGGCGACCGCCCTGCTGCCCCGCCGCGACCCGGCGCCGGAACCTCCGCGCGCGCCCGTCGCCGCGGACGACCCGCGCGCGCCCGCGCCCGCCACCGACCCGCGCGCGCCTGCCGCCTCGGAAGACCCGCGCACGCCCACCGCGCGGCCGCAGTCGCAGCCGCAGCCGCGGCCGCAGTCGCAGCCTCAGGTGCGGCCGACGAAGACGGAGCCCGAGCAACGCGTGTCCGAGCCGCGTGATGCAGCGTCGCCCGGGCCCGAGCTGCCGCAGCCCGTACGGGAGCCGGTGTCGCCCCACCCCGTACGGACCGGGCCCGAGCCCACCGAGGCGGGCCGGGTCGCGTCCCTGCTCACCGAGGTCCGGATCGCTGGCGACCCCGCCGCACCGCGGCCGGGCCGGCGCCGCGCCGTACCGGTCGCGATCGGTGTGCTGGCGGCACTCGCCGTGGCCGGCGTCCTGGTGTGGCAGTCGTGGTCCGGCCGGTCCGAGGGGAACGACAAGGGCGGCGGGGTCTCCCCGTCCCCCTCCGCCACCCCCTCCGCCACCCCGGCCCCCTTCCCGTCCCAGCCCCTGCTGATCCGGAAGGACACCGCCCCGGGCTGGCCGGGGAAGTGCCACGGCGTGATCGCCCGCCGCGATCCGGGCCCCGGCGAACCCGTCCCCTTGTTCACCGACGACACCTGCTCGATCCTCCCCCAGTGGTCCCCGGACCGGCGCTTCATCGCGTTCACGAGGGTCACCGCGGACGGCGCGGCCGTCTGGACGGCCAATGCCGACGGCACCAATCCGCGGCGGCTCGCTTCGATCGCCGGCGGCCGGGTGTCCTGGTCCCCCGACGGGACGCGACTCGCGGTGCTCCGCAAGGTGAGCGGTGTCCAGCAGTTGTTCACGGTGGAAACCGCCGACGGGACCGCGCGGCAGGTGACCACCGGCTCGACACGGGTGGAGGACCCCGCCTGGTCGCCGGACGGCAAGCGGATCGCCGTCTGCGTGGAGGCCGGGAAGGGCAACTGGCAGATCCACCTGGTGGAGCCGGACGCCCCCGGAACCGCCCCGCGGCAGGTGACCCGGCTCCCGCACCAGGCGCTGGACCCCGTGTGGTCGCCCGACGGACGCTCCTTCGCCTACACGGCCGGCGCCTACGGCAAGGGCAACCAGGGCGACATCCGCGTGGTCGGCGTCGACGGCCGGGGCGACCGCGCCGTGGTGGCGACCGGCGCCCACGAGATGGACCCCACGTGGTCCCCGGACGGTGCCTGGCTGGCCTTCGTCCGCGGCCCCTACGCGAAGCCCTGGATCTGGGCCGTCCGCGCGGATGGCACCGAGCCCCGCTCCCTGACGCCGGGATCCGCCGCCGAGGGGCACCCCAACTGGCGCTGACGTCCCGCGAGCGGGCCGACCGGCCGGCCCTCGCGCAGTCGTCCGGTCGGTCGCTCCGCATGTCCGCCCCCCATCCTCGCATTTGGTCTGGACCTGTCCGGGGAGGGGCGTCAAGCTCTCCGTATGGATTTGGAGTTGAGGCACCTCAAGACGATCCGGGCCATCGCCGACGCGGGCAGCCTCACACGGGCCGCCACCGCGCTCGGGCTCGCGCAGCCCGCGCTCAGCGCCCAGCTCAAGCGGATCGAACGGGCGCTCGGCGGCGTGCTGTTCGAGCGAGGAAGGGATGGTGTGCGGGCCACCGCGCTCGGTGACCTGGTGCTCGAACGGGCCCGGGTGGTGCTCCCCGCCGTGTGCGAGCTGCAGGAGGAGGCGGTGCGGTTCGCCCGGGACGGAGCCGACGGCTACCGCCTCGGCGGTACGCACGGACCGCTGCTCGGCGGCCTGGTCGACCGGCTGGCACGGACCGAACCCGAGGCGGCCGTCACCACGTACACCTCGTGGTCGGAGCGCGACATCGCCCGCGCGGTCGGCGCGGGGCGGCTCGACTTCGCCCTCGTCGGGGTCTGCGGCGAGAGCAGCCCCTTCGACGCGGACCGGCTGGCCTGGACGGAGGTCGCACGCGACCCGGTGTACGTGATGCTCCGCACCGGCCACCCGCTGGCCTGCCGGGCCGAGCTCGAACTGGCCGAACTGGCGGGGGAGGCATGGACCGACGTACCGGGTGACGGCTGCTTCGGGGACTGCTTCGCCGCCGCGTGCGTACGGGCCGGCTTCACCCCGGCCCGGGTCTACGAGACGGACACCGCCTCCTGCGTCCACCTCGTCCAGGTGGGCCGTGCCGTCGGCCTGTGCCGTGCCTCCTTCCCCGCGACTCCGGGCCTGGTGACCCGTCCTCTGGCCGGAGCCCCGCTCGTCTGGCGGCACCTGCTGGGCTGGCACCCCGACGCGCGCGCGGCCGGCCGGGCCTCCGCCGTCCTCCGGCACACCCGGGACGCCCACACCGAGGCCCTGGCGCGCAGCGCCGGGCACAGCCCCGGCGACGGGCCCGTCGGCGCGCGGGACGACCGGCAGGACAGGGCGCTCGCGCGGGGGCTCGTCTTCTGACGGAGCGGGGCGCCCCTGAGCCCCCGTCAGGCAGGAGCCGGGGCCGCGCGCTCGTCCTCTCACGGAGCCAGGACCGGGGCACCCTCGCGTCCCGGCGCGTGGAAGCGGCGGGCGTTGACGACGGTCCGCCCCCGCGGCCGGCCCCTGGTCGGCGCGCACGGACCGGGGGCCATAACGCGATGCCAGGGGAGGAACGGCATCTGCCGTACGCCCTCCGCGCTCCCTACGGTTCCGGCAGAACCCCCACCGAGACCGAGGAGACATCCCCATGCTCCGACGACACGCTCGCGCGGCGTGTACCGCCCTGGCCGCCGCCGGTATGGCGCTGGCCGGCCTCCAGGCCGGATCCGCCGCCGCGGCCCCGCCGAGACCGACCGACAACGAGGTCCGCACAACGGCCGCCGGACAGGCACCGGGAGCGGCCGTCCGCTCCGCCGCCGACGCGCTCGGCGTCGCCGCCGCCCAGCCGGAGCTGCTGCGCGCCCTCCAGCGCGACCTGGGCCTGACACCCGCTCAGGCCCGCGCCCGCCTCGCGAACGAGGCCGGGGCCGGGGCCACCGCCGCCCGGCTCCGCCACGACCTGGGCGCCGCCTACGCCGGGGCCTGGGTCGGCGGCGCCGACGCCGGCACGCTGACCGTGGCCACCACCCGTACCGCCGACACGGCCGCGATACGGGCCGCCGGTGCCGACGTCCGACTCGTCCCGCACAGCCTGACCGTTCTCGACCAGGCCAAGGCGGCCCTGGACCGCGCGGCGACCGCCGGAACGCCGGTCCGCTACGTCGACGTGCGCGCCAACGCCCTGGTCGTGGAGGAGGCGACGCCCGGAGCGGCCGCGCGACTCCTCGCCGACACCGGCGTGCGCCGGGACCTCGTGCGGGTTGTCCGTACCTCGCAAGCGCCCCGCCCGCTGTACGACATCCGGGGCGGAGACGCCTACTACATGGGCGCCGGGGGCCGTTGCTCCGTCGGCTTCGCCGTCACCCGGGGCACCACGCAGGGCTTCGCGACCGCCGGGCACTGCGGCCGCGCCGGCACGACGACCAGCGGCTACAACCAGGTCGCCCAGGGCAGCTTCCAGGGCTCCGTCTTCCCCGGCAACGACATGGCCTGGGTGGCGACCAACACCAACTGGACCGCCGTTCCGTACGTCAAGGGCGCCGGCGGTGCCAACCTCCAGGTCACCGGCTCCGTCCTGCAGCCGGTCGGTTCGTCCGTGTGCCGTTCGGGGTCGACCACCGGCTGGCACTGCGGGACGATCCAGCAGCACAACACCAGCGTCACCTACCCCGAGGGCACCATCTCGGGCGTGACCCGCACGACCGTCTGCGCCGAACCGGGCGACTCCGGCGGCGCCTACATCTCCGGCAGCCAGGCGCAGGGAGTGACCTCGGGCGGCTCCGGCAACTGCTCCAGCGGCGGTACGACCTTCTTCCAGCCGCTGAACCCGCTGCTGCAGAACTACGGCCTGACCCTGAAGACCACCGGCACCGACCCCGGCCCGGGGCCCGGAGAGCCCGAGCCGGGTGGCACGTGGGCGGCCGGCAAGGTCTACGCGGCGGGTGACGTCGTCACGTACGGCGGTGCGAGCTACCGCTGCCTGCAGGGTCACCAGGCCCAGACCGGCTGGGAGCCGTCCGCCGTCCCCGCCCTGTGGCAGCGCCTGTGACCCCTGGCCGACGGTGAGGTGACCGCCGGCCGACGACGGGCGGGGCCGCGACTCCCGAACCACGCTCGGGGGAGCCGCGGCCCCGCACCGTCCCGCCGGCGTACGCCCCCGCTCGGCCGGGCGCCGCACCGTCCCCCGGACTCCGCTGCGCGGGCGGGCCGTCGGCGCGAGCGTCTCAGGGGGAGGAGCCTTCGAGCAGGTGGGTCGCCCGTTCCGTGCGCAGGTGCAGCGCGTTGCGGCCCTGGCCCTGTGTCGACACCAGGCCGGCTCCGCGCAGGGCTCCCAGATGCTGGGAGACCGCGCTCGGGGTGACACCGAGGCGGGCGGCCAGGGCGGGCGTCGTCAGAGGCTCGGCGAGGGCGGTGAGCAGGGCCGTCCTCGTCCTGCCCAGGACCGGGGCGAGACCCGCCAGGGCCGGCGAGGGCGCCTCCCAGAGCAGCCCGACCCCGACCGCCGGATAGCGGATCGACGCCGCCGCGACCGGCGCCTTGTCCACGCCCGCGTTCGGCCAGTTGAAGACACTGGGCAGCAGGACGAGACCGTGCCCGCCGGTGTCCACCGTGTGGACCGCGTGCGGGGTGCGGCGGCCGTGGACGACCAGCTGGCCGCCGTCCCATGCGATGTCCCGGTGCAGTTCGGCGAAGAGGGCCTGCACCCCGCCGTCCACCAGAGTGAGCGCACGCCGCCCTATGTCGGCCTCCAGCACCGCGCGCATCCGCTCCCACTGCGGGGCGATCACCAGGGCGTGGCAGCGGCGCAGCGCCTCCGCCAGCCGCGGAAGCACCTTCTCCGGCCCGGGACTCTCCTCGACCCGGAGCCCCAGGACCGCGGCGTACTCCTGGCGGAAGAACGTCTCGTCCGTCGCCCTCAGCAGCTCCAGCTCCGTCGCCATCGAAGGCGAGCGCTCCGCCGGCACCGGGAAGAGGAACGACGGCATCGGCCCCGCGATGAGCGACCGCAGCAGCGGCAGTTCCCGCTCGTCCGCCACCAGCGGCCGTGCCCCGCGCGCCCACGGGCGATGGACCGCGTGCCCGCCGGTGCCGAGCAGGATCCGCAGGGCCAGCACCGTCTCGCCCAGCGGGGACAGCGCGAACCGCACCCTCGCGACCGACGCTGCGGTGAACCTGATCTCGACCGCCATCCGTCCCCATCATGTAGCCGTAGCTGAACGATAGGCCGTCCTGCCGGTCCCCCGGCAGGCTGACCGGCATGAACCTCTTCACGTCCCACGACGGAACCGAACTCGCCTACCACGTGCAAGGCGACGGTCCCGCCGTGATCTGCCTGCCCGGGGTACCCATGCAGGCCTCCGCCTATCTCGGCGACCTCGGTGGGCTCTCCGCGCACCGCCGGCTGATCATGCCGGACCTGCGGGGGACCGGCCGGTCCGCACGGCCGGCCGACCCCGGGTCGTACCGCTGTGACCGGCTCGTCGCCGACGTGGAGGCCCTGCGCGAGCACCTCGGCCTCGACCGGACGGACCTGCTCGGGCACTCGGCCGGGGCGAACCTGGCGACGCTGTACGCGAGCCGCCACCCGGAACGCGTCGACAGGCTCCTCCTGATCACGCCGAGCGTCATGGCCGCAGGCGTGACGATCAGCGGGGAGGACCGCCTCGGGGTCGCGCGACTCCGCGCGGACGAGCCGTGGTTCGCGGGCGCCTTCGCCGCCCTGGAGGCGATCGTCGCCGGCCGGGCGACCGCCGACGCCTGGCGAGCCGTCGCCCCGTTCGCGTACGGCCGCTGGGACGACGCGGCGAGAGCCCACCGGGCGGCCGAGGACACCCAGCGGAACGCGCGGGCCGCGGAGATCTTCGCCGAGGCCGGAGCCTTCGACCCGGCCGCCACCCGCACGGCGCTCGGTCGGCTCGGGTCGCCCGTCCTGGTTCTCGCGGGCGAGGTCGATCTGGCGGCCCCTCCCCGCGCCATGGCCGAACTCGCCGGACTCTTTCCGTACGGGACGGTGGCGCTCCAGCCGGGAGCCGCCCACTTCCCCTGGCTCGACGACCCGGAACGGTTCGTGGCGACGACCCGTGCCTTCCTGGACGCTCCGGAGCCCGCCGAGCCATCCGGCGTCGAGGCACGCACCGTAGAGGCCCGCGTCGCCGATCGCCGGATCGTCGTGCCCGGTACCGACCCCGTGGCATAGGTGCGTTGCCGCCCCGCGGTCCGGCCGGAGCGCTACGGCCCGCGGCTCGTCCGTCAACCAAGGCCGTCGCGGCCCGTGCGTGTTACCTGCGGGTAGGGAATGATGGCGGGCGACCATCAACACGGCTGGGGCTGAGGTAGCGGTGACGACTTTCGAGGAACGAACCACGGTGCACGCCTTCCGGGACGACGCCCTGGGCGAGCACGACGCCGTCGGTCTCGCCGCGGCGATCCGCAGGGGCGAGGTCGGCGCCGTCGAGGCGGCCCGGGACGCGGCCGAGCGGGTGCGCCTGGTCGAGGCGCGCCTCCACGCGGTCCAGGCGCACGTCGACGCTCCGGTGCCCGCCGCCGAAGCGGGCGGCGTCTTCTCCGGCGTGCCGACCTTCGTCAAGGACAACACCGACTTCCAGGGGCTTCCCACCGGCCACGGCAGCGCGGCCTTCACCCCGCGGGCCGCGCGGCGGCACGCCCCGTTCGCCCGGCAGCTCCTGAGCAGCGGGGTCACCGTGCTCGGCAAGACCCGGCTCCCCGAGTTCGGGTTCAGCCCGACGACGGAGTACGAGACCGCCGAGCCCGTCCGCAACCCGTGGAACCCAGGCTTTTCGGCGGGTGGTTCGTCGGGCGGCAGCGCGGCCCTCGTCGCCGCCGGAGCGGTGCCGATCGCGCACGCCAACGACGGCGGCGGGTCGATCCGGATTCCCGCCGCGTGCTGCGGACTGGTGGGCCTCAAGCCGACCCGGGGACGGGTCGTGGCGAACGCGCAGAGCCGGCAACTGCCGCTCGACATCGTCTCCGACGGCATCGTGAGCCGTTCCGTGCGGGACACCGCCGCGTTCCTCGCCGCCGCCGAGACGTACTGGCGCAACCCGAAGCTGCCGCCCGTGGGCCTGGTGGAGGGACCCTCGCAACGCCGGCTGCGCATCGGCTTCCTCGTGGACTCGCCGAACGGAGTCCCGACCGACGCCGCCACCCGGGAGGCGGTCGCGCGGACCGTCGCGACGCTCGAACGGCTCGGCCACACCGTGACACCGGTGGAGTTGGACCTCGACCCCCGCTTCACCGACGACTTCCTCGTCTACTGGGGGATGCTGTCCTTCCTTCTCGGCGTCACGGGCCGGACCCTCGGCGCGGACTTCGACCGGCACCGTATGGACGGCCTCAGCCGGGGCCTGCGCGAGGCGTACGTGAAGGAGTGGCGGCGCACGCCGGGCGTGCTGCGGAGACTGAAGCGCACGCGGGAGGCGTACGCGGCGGCCTACCGCGGGCTCGACCTGGTCCTCACCCCGGTGCTCGCCCACACGACGCCGCCGATCGGTCACCTCGGCCCGGACGTGCCCTATGCGACGCTCATCGAGCGGATCCTCGCCTACGTCGCCTTCACGCCGGTGAACAACGCCGTCGGCACTCCCTCGATATCGGTGCCCGCCCCGACCGCGACGGAGGACGGGCTGCCCGTCGGCGTGATGTTCTCCGGCCGCCCCGGCAAGGAACGGGACCTGCTGGAGGTCGCGTTCGCGCTGGAGGCCGACCGGCCGTTCCGGCGTATCCAGGACGTGTGATCCCGCTCGGGGGCGGGTCGGGTCATGTGCCGCGCAGGGGGTCGAGCAGGGCACCGGGGTTGAGGATGCCCGCCGGGTCCAGCACGGCCTTTCCGGCCCGGAGGGCGGCGGCGAAGAGGTCGGGGCGCTGCCGGTCGTACCACGGCCGGTGGTCGCGGCCCACCGCGTGGTGGTGCGTGATGGTGGCTCCGGAGGCGAGCAGCGCTTCGGAGACCGCCGCCTTGATCTCGTCCCACTGCTCCACCGTCCTGCCCCACGCGCCCGTGGCGTAGATCCCGAAGTACGGCGCCGGGCCGTCGGGGTGGACGTGGGTGAACCGGCAGGTCACCACGCCGGTGGCGCCGACCCGGCGCATGGCGTCCCGGGCCGCTTCCTCGACCGCCGCACGGAGGCTGTCGTACCGGTCCCAGGTGCAGGCGGTCTCGAAAGTCTCCACGATCATGCCCTGGGCCGCCAGCGCGTCGCGCTGGTACGGCATCCGCAGAAAGGACGAGCGCCAGGTGCCCGCCGCCCCGCCGTGCGCGGAACGGTCGGCCGTGTCGGTGTGGCGCGGCGGCTCGGACAGGGTGCCCCCGTGGTCACGGCAGAGTTCGAGGGCGCGTTCCATCCGGGCGGTGACGGGGTGGTCCGCGGACTCGAAACCGAGGACCAGGACCGCCGTCGGGGAGCCGGCGTTGAGGAACGCCTCCACGGGGTCGAGGAGACGGCAGTTGGAGGGGTGGAGCCCCGACTGGGACAGCGCCCGCACGGCATCCACACCGTGCGCGTGGTCCGCGAAGCCGACCGACGCCCCCGCTCGCCACCGGGGACGGTCCTGGAGCCGTACCCACGCCTGGGTGATGACGCCGAGCGACCCCTCGGAACCGAGGAACATCCGGTCCGGGGAGGGGCCCGCGCCCGACGCGGGAAGCCGGCGGGACTCGACGACCCCGGCGGGGGTGACGACCCGGAGCGACTCGGTGAGGTCGTCGATGTGCGTGAGCGCCGTGGCGAAGTGGCCACCGGCCCGGGTGGCCAGCCAGCCGCCGAGTGAGGAGAACTCGAAGGACTGGGGGAAGAAGCGGAGCGTGTACCCCTGCGGCCTGAGCCGGTCCTCGAGGTCCGGGCCGAGCACCCCGGCCTGGACGAGCGCGGCCCGGCTGGTGCGGTCCACCTGGAGGACCCGGTTCATCGAGGTGAGATCCAGACTGACCGACCCCGCGTAGTCGTCGCCGACGCGCGGTTCGACGCCTCCCACCACCGAGGTGCCGCCGCCGAAGGGCACGACCGCGACGCCGGCGTCGCCGCACCAGTCCAGCACCTGGACGACCTCGGCCTCGCAGGTGGGCCGTACGACGAGGTCGGGCACGTGCGGGAGTGTTCCCAGCAGCGCGCGTACCACGTCGCGGAACGCCTGCCCGTGGCTGTGCGCCAGCCGGTCGCGGACGTCGTCGGAGACGATCGACGCCAGGGCCGACGGCGCCTTGATCCGGCTCGCGGGCGTGCCGAACGACTCGACAGGCGGCGCCTCGTGCACGGTCAGGTCCGCGCCCGGCAGCAGTTCCGCGACCCGCCGGGACAGCGCGTCCCGTTCCCGGCCGACCACGGCGTCCTCGGTGTTGCCCCAACCCCACCATGAGCGCGTCCTGTCTCGCATCGCCCGGCACCAACCGATCTGAACGCTGGGTAAATTACCTTTCGGTAAGATTCCATAGGAGGGGCCCATGGGCAAGCACGAGAAGCAGGGTCAGCAGGAGACGCGGGAGAGGGCTACGCGCGGTGCGGGCACGAAGGGCATGCCCCGCAAGGACCGTGAGCTGCTCATCCTGGACGCGGCGGCGGAGGAGTTCGGGATCAAGGGCTACGCACGCGGGTCGACGGCGGTCGTGGCGGCGAGGGCCGGGATCAGCAAGCCGATGATCTACGAGTACTTCACGTCCAAGGACGGTCTCTACCTCGCCTGCCTCGACCGCGCGGGCTCCCGCCTGGTGGCGGCGGTCGCCTCCGCGCAGGACGGGCCACCGGACCTCAGTCGTGCCGCCCACACCATGGAGGCCATCTTCCGGGCCATCGAATCACGGCTGTACGAGTGGGAGTTGGTCTACGACACCACCGTGCCGCCCGAGAGCGGCCTCCATGCCGCCGCGGCCACCTACCGGCGGGAGCTCAACCGCATGGGCGCGGCAGGCGTGGCCGATGTCCTCGGCGCCTCCCGGGCCGCCCGACCGCTCGACGCCGACCTCGTCACGCACCTCTGGTACGGCACCGTGAACTCAGTGGTCGGCTGGTGGCGCCACCACCCCGAGCAGACCGCCGAGGAGATGAACGCGCGCTTCCAGCGCGTCCTCGGGGCCCTCTCCGCCCACGGCAGGACGGGCCGCGGCTGAGCCCGCGAGAGGCGTCCCCTCCGGGCGCCGGCCGAAGCCGCCCGCCCCGAAGGGCGGGCGCTCGGCCCCGGAGGATCGGTCAGGGGCGCAGGCCGACGAGCAGGGCCGAGGTCGCTGCGTGGCCGGCGGGCCCGGCGTTCCAGTCGGCGTTCATCGGGCTGATGGCGATCCTGCCCTTGCTGACGGCCTCGACGTCCCCGCCCCTCGCGGCCGGGCGCAGGTCCACCCGCACGCCGACCTTCCAGGTGCCGTCCCCGGAGTCGGTGAAGTCCAGGTCCAGGAGTGTCTGCGGATCCTGGAAGGTGGTGGTCACACCGGCGGCGGTGCCCTTGCCGTCGGTGCCGACGACGGGGTGGTTCACGTTCAGGCCGACGCCTTCCGGCAGCAGCGGTCCGGACTTCGCCCGTACGCGCAGCCGGTCGATGAGCTTGACGGCGAAGTCGACCGTGGGGCCCATCGCGTTGACGGTGGTGACGGGATCGGGCACCGCGATCCCGCCGGTGCTCAGGGCGATGGCGGGCACTCCGGACTCCACGGCCGTGACGGCGCCGCCGACGGTGCCGGAGTGGGTGGCGAGGGCGGCGATGTTCGGCCCGAAGTTGGTGCCGGATACGACCAGGTCGGGGGCGCGGTCCGCGAACACCTCGGAGAGGCCGAAGGCGACGGAGTCACCGGGAGTGCCGTCGACGGCCCAGACCTTCGGCGCGGGGTGCTTCACCGAGATCGTGGGAGCGCTCGTCGTCTTCGTACCGGTGCCGCTCTGGTTGGTGAGCGGGGCGACGATGGTGCGGTCGTGCCCGGCGGCGGTGAGCCGCTCGAACGCCTTGCGGATGCCGGGGGCGTCGTAGCCGTCGTCGTTGGTGAGCAGGATCCGCAGCGGTGGCGCGGGGGTGGGGGACGGGGCCTCCCGCGGCGAGGCGACGGCGGGCGCGGTGCCCACGAGGGCGGCGGTGCACAGGAGCAGCATGGCCGGCGGCAGGACGAGCTTGCGTCTCACAGGAATCTCCTTGGGGGAGTGGTGCGGGAAGGGGGCATCGGAGATGCGGTACGTACGGGGCGGGCGGTGGGGCGACGGTGGGGCGGGCGAGGTGCGCTCGGGGTGCGAGGGCTCGGTGTGCGCACGGGTGCGGGAGGTGCGGTGTGGCGGTGGAGGGCGAGGTGCCGGGAGGCCGGCGGGTGCACGACCCTCGACGCGCACCCGCCGGAGCAGGGGGGCGGGCCGCCTCGGCGCGGGAGGCGGGCGGCGGTCCGGCGGGGGTCAGCGCACGCTGCGGATCGGCAGGATGGCGAGCGCGCCGATGAGGGAGAGCGCGCCGCCGGCCAGGAACAGCGGGGTGTACCCGCCGAGAGCCGTGACGATGGCGGAGGCGACGAACGGGGCGATGATCTGGGGTCCGGCGTTGGCGATGTTGAGGACGCCCATGTCGCGGGCCGCGTCCTCCGCGCGGGGGAGGACCAGGGTGACGAGCGCGGTGTCGACCGCCATGAAGCAGCCGAAGGCGAGCCCGTTGAGCGCGCTGAACACCAGCATGCCGGTCCACGACGGGCTGACCACGGGGATCACCATGACGAGCCCGGCCAGCGCGGCCGATACGCCGACGAACACCTTCCGGCGGTTCCAGCGATCGGACAGCAGCCCGCCCACGATGGTGGACAGCGCCACGGCGACCATCGACACCGGCGTCAGGATTGCCATCGCCGCGGGCGGGGTCAGTCCGCCGGGCAGTGCGATGTGGTCGCCCAGGATGTACAGCTGGTAGCCGACGACGGAGAAGTAGCCCAGCACCATCAGGGCGCGGCCGATGAAGGCCCAGCGGAAGTCGTGGTTCGCCAACGCCGAAAGGAAAGCGGCGAGTGGGGACCCCTCGGGCGGCTCGGCGGCGGTGTCGGCGCCGGTGCCGGTCCCGGCAGGGGGAGTGTCGCGGCAGAAGACCGAGAGCAGCAGGGCGGCCGCCGCCACGATCGAGCCGAGGAGCAGGTATCCGGTGCGCAGGTGCGTCGCGGTCTGCGAGGCGAGGAGGACGCCGATGGTCCCTCCGATCGGCATGCCCAGACCGACCAGGGCGGACGCCGTGCCGCGACGGGCGGCCGGGACGCGGTCGGGCACGATCGCCGTGACCGCCGCCTGGTAGGTGTTCATCGTCGCCTGGACCAGGCACCAGCCGATGCCGACGAGCAGGGCGGTGGTCACGCTGCCGAGGAGGGCCAGGGCGAGCAGCGCGCCGAGGGCGCCGCCGAGGATCCAGGGATTGCGGCGGCCGCTGCGGTCGGAGAGGGCGCCGGCGATCGGGTTGAAGGCGGTCGCGAAGATCGCGCTGACGCCGCCGATCAGGCCCAGGACGGCGACCTTGTCGTCGGGGGCGATCGCGGCGACCTGGGTGGGCAGGAGGACGGAGCCGACGCCCATGTAGACGGCCATCATGGCGGAGTTGGCGACCAGCAGCAGGAGCATGAGCCCGCGCTGACGCGGGGCTTCCGGTTCCAGGGGAGCGGAGGCGGTGGCGGTCGCGGCGGGTGGGTCGACGGGATCGGTGAGTTCGTTGGTGGCCATGACGACTCCTTGGGGGACGGGCGGGGAGGTGGCGGGGCGCGGGGCCGGGCGCCGGACGGGTGCCGAGCGGTGGAGCACCGTCCCGGATCCAGGGCGGCGGTACGCGGGTGAGAGGCGCCGCACGAGCGGTCGCGGGGGCGGTGGTGTCACCGGTCGCCCCTGCGGACGGCTGCGGGTGAGACGATGTTGTTACACGTGTCACCAACGGCGCCAGGACACTGTGTAGCACCCATTTCCGGCCTCGGCCAGAGTCTGCGCAGGATCGTCGAGAACGTCGCCCCCGAAGGGAGAACGCCCTGACAGGCACGTGTAACCACCCGGAGAGCCGACTGACCGGCGCAAACGGTTCTCGCCGCTCTGACTCGTGTAACGTGCGGCGCAGGAGAACGCGCGTACGCAGTCAGCCCGTGCACAGGCGTCGCGTACGTGGGCACCGCAACCATCGCGAGGAGCGTCGAGAGACGTCATGGCAGATGAAGCCCCCGGCCGGCCCGTCTCGATCACCAGCGCCGACGTGGCACGCCTCGCCGGGGTGTCGCGGGCCACCGTCTCCTTCGTCCTCAACAACACCCAGGGCCACCGGGTCAGTGACACCACCCGCACCCGCGTTCTCGACGCGGCCGACCGGCTCGGTTACGTCCCCCACGGCGCGGCCCGGTCCCTGCGCGCCGGCCGCAGCGACCTCGTGCTGATGCCCGCGTCCGTCTCCGCGATCGGCCGGCTCGTCAGTGACTGGGTCGACGACCTGCGCAGCGCCCTCGACCGCCACGGATACACGGTCGTCCTCCACGCGGGCCGCTTCGGCGACCCGCTGGACGCCGCCCGGGCCTGGGCGGAACTCCGGCCGGCGGCGGTCGTCGCCCTCGACGGGGACCGCCTCTTCCCGCAGGCCGCCGAACTGCTGCGCCGTGCGGGCGTGCGCGGTCTGCTCGCCTTCGCGTCCCGCCCCCTGCCGGGGGTCCACACCATCGACTTCGACCACGCCCGTATCGGCGCCGTGGCCGCCGAGCACCTCATCGCCCGCGGCCGGACCCGTATCGGCGTCGTGATGCCCCCGGAGCGGGGCCTCGACGCCTTCGCCCGGCCGCGTCTCGCCGGAGCCGAGACGGTCGCCGCCCGGCACATGGCCACCGTGACGCCGCTGGAGCTCGCCTACACCCGGGAATCGGCGACCGCGCTCGCGCGGCGCTGGGCGAGCCTGGGCCTCGACTCCGTCTTCGCCTACAACGACGAGTACGCCGCCCTGCTCCTGCACGCGCTCCGGGCGGAGGGCGTCGCGGTGCCGGACGAGGTCGCGATCGTGGGCTCCGACGACCTGGTCCTCTCGGCGCTCCAGGAGCCCCCGCTCAGCACGATCCGCCTGGACCTGGCATCACCCGCGCGGATCGCCGACGCCCTGCACGAGCTGATCGAGACCGGTTCGGCGCCGAAGCTTCCCCCGACGGAGGTCGTGCTCGTCCACCGCCGGACCTCCTGACCGCCACCGGGTCGGTCGCCCGGCCGGGACGGCCGGGCGGAGACCGGCCACCCACCGGCCCGGCCGAGGCTGCCCACCCGCCCGGCGGAGGCTGCCCACCGGCCCGGCGGAGGCTGCCCACCGGCCCGGCCGAGGCTGCCTACGCGGTTCCGGCCTCCGCCCCTCCACGCCCGGCCGGGACTGCCTACGCCGTTCCGGCCACGCTCGCGGAGAGGGCGTCCTGGGCGGTCCGTTCGGCGGTGTCGCGGTGCTCGGTGCCGAGGTTGATCCGGGTGCGGCGGTCGAGCAGGTCGGAGGTGGTGAGGGCGCCCTCGTGGTGGACGGCCCAGTGCAGTTCGGCCACGGTCGTGGGGTGGTCGGGCGTGACGGGCCGGGCCAGGTGCGGGTGGCGCCTCATCAGGGCGTGCAGGGCCGGGGCCTCGGTGCCGTAACGCTGGACGAGGCGGGCCGGGGCGTCCAGCTGCGCGAGGCGCCGGGGGGACGACGCGCCGACGAGGGGGACGGAAGCGGTACGGCAGTCGGCGGCGGGGAGCCGGTGCGTGGCGACGGCCCGGTCGAGGGCGTCCTGGGCCATGCGGCGGTACGTGGTGAGCTTGCCGCCGACGATGGTGGTGACGCCGTCGGACGAGGTGAGCACGGCGTGCTTGCGGGAGATGTCCGCGGTCCGGCCGTCGGCGTGCGTGGTGTCGAGCAGGGGCCGCAGGCCGGCGAAGGCCCCGATGACATGGCCGCGGTCGATGGGGGTGTCGAGAGCCGTGCCGAGGACGTCGAGGAGGAAGCCGATGTCGGTCTCGGGGGCCTCGGGGACGTCGGGGACCTCGCCGTCGAGGGGTTCGTCGGTGAGGCCGACGTAGGTGCGCCCGTCGTGCTGGGGCAGGACGAGGGCGAAGCGGTTGGTCTCGCCGGGGATGGGGATGTGCAGGCCGGCGGTGAGGTTGCCGAGGTCCGCGGAGCGCAGTACGAGGTGGGTGCCCCGGGAGGGCCGGAGGCGGATGTCGTCGACCAGGCCTCCCGCCCAGACGCCGGTGGCGTTGACGACGGCGCGGGCCCGGATGCGCAGCTCCGCGCCGGTCGTCTCGTCCCGTACGAGCGCTCCGTCGCCGGTGAGGCTCAGGGCGCGGGTGTGGGTGAGGACGCGGGCGCCGTGCGCGGCGGCGGTGCGGGCGATGGCCGTGACCAGGCGGGCGTCGTCGGACAGTTGCCCGTCCCAGGACAGCAGCCCGCCGCGCAGCCCGGTGGCCCGCAGGGTGGGCGCGAGGTGGCGGGTCTCGACGGCGGACAGCGCGCGGGGGGCCGGCAGCGTGCCGCGCGAGGTGCGGGCGGAGGCGCGCAACAGGTCGCCGGCGAGGAGACCGGCCCGGGTGAGGGCGGCCTGGCGGCGGCTGACCAGCGGGGTCAGGGGCAGCACGAAGGGCTGGGCGTGGACCAGGTGGGGGGCCGTGCGCTCCATGAGGACGCCGCGTTCGACGGCGCTCTCGTGGGCGACGTCGAGCTGACCGGTGGCGAGGTAGCGCAGGCCGCCGTGGATGAGCTTGGAACTCCAGCGGGAGGTGCCGAAGGCCAGGTCGTGGGCGTCGACGGCGGCGACGGTCAGGCCGCGGGTGGCTGCGTCCAGGGCGACGCCGGCTCCGGTGGCGCCCAGCCCGACGACCAGGACGTCGACGCGGACGCCGTCGGCGAGTTCGGCCAGCTCGCGGCCGCGGCGGCGGGCGTCGAGGGAGGATCCGTTCAGGGCGGGGGTGCCGGCGGGGGCGATGGCGTTCACGGGGTGAGGGTCCTCTCCAGAAGGGTGCGCAGTTCGCCGAAGAAGGCGCTCTCGTCGAGCCCGGGATCGTCCGCGTCGGCCATGGTGCGCAGCGACAGCGTGAAGGACTGGACGACGAGGAGGAGTGACCGGGCCTGGAGGTCGAGCCCGGCGGCGCGTACCGATCCGTCCTCGTGGCCCTGGGCGAGCGCGGTGCGCAGCAGGTCGAGCAGGGCGTCCTGGGTGGCTCCCCTGCGGTCGAGGATGTAGGGCAGGAGCAGCTCGGGGTCCACGTCGAGGATCTTGTGGAACAGCGGGTGGGCGCGGAAGGCGGCGGCGCCCGCGGTGAGCCCGTCGACGATGCGGGCGCGTGCCGGGCGGCCGTCGTCCGCAGGCGGCATGGCCCCGGCGGCGACGCCGATCCATTCACGGGTCATCAGGTCGCCGACCAGGGTGCGGACGTCGGGCCAGCGCCGGTACAGCGTCATGCGCGACACGCCCGCGCGGCGGGCGACGTCGGTCAGGGTCGTGCGGCGTACACCGACGGCGAGGACGCAGTCGCGTGCGGCGTCGAGAACGGAATCCGTGTCCGAGTGGTTGTGACGAATGGGCGTCATCTGTCACAGTGTAATGCCAGAGCGGGGACAGCGTCAGTGCCATCCCGGAAACACACCGTGAGGAACGACTCAACGTGGACATGTTGTGGAGCGGCTGGGGCGACCCGGCCAAGGCGGCACCCCTGCCCGACTCGGTGACCGGCCTCCTGCGGGACCTGCTCGGTGTGACGCCCCGCGCGAGCGGCCCCTCGGCCCTCGCCGACCTCGACGTCCCCGCCCCGGACCTGGCCGACGGCGCGCGGAAGGCGCTGGTGGCCGCACTCGGCGGCGCGGAGCGCCTGCGGGACGACGCCGAGAGCCGCGTCCGGCACACCCGCGGCAAGTCGACCCCCGACCTCCTGCGCATCCGCGCCGGCGAGGTCGACGCCCTCCCGGCCGCCGTCGCCCTGCCGACCGACCACGACCAGGTGCTCGCCGTCCTGCGTGCCTGCGCCGAACACGGCCTCGCCGCCGTCCCGTTCGGCGGGGGCACCTCCGTCGTCGGCGGCCTGGCACCCACCACCGAGCGGCCGTTCGTCGCCCTGGACCTGCGGCTCCTCGACCGGCTCCTCGACCTCGACGAGGTGTCCCGCACCGCCACGCTCCAGCCGGGCCTGCGCGGCCCGCAGGTCGAGGCGCTCCTCAACGCCAAGGGGTGGACGCTCGGCCACTTCCCGCAATCCTTCGAGTGGGCGTCCGTCGGCGGCTTCGCCGCGGCCCGCTCCAGCGGCCAGGCATCAGCCGGGTACGGCCGGTTCGACGAGATGGTCCTCGCCCTCACCGTCGCGACGCCCGAAGGCACCCTCCAGACCGGCCGCGCCCCCCGCTCGGCCGCCGGTCCCGACCTGCGCCAGCTGCTCCTGGGCTCCGAAGGCGCCCTGGGCGTCATCACCTCGGTGACCGTCCGGATCCGGCCGCTGCCCGCCGAACGGATCTACGAGGGCTGGCGGTTCCCCTCCTTCGCCGAAGGCACCGCGGCCCTGCGCCGCCTCGCCCAGGACGGCCCGCGCCCCACGGTCCTGCGGCTGTCCGACGAGACGGAGACCTTCATCGGGCTCGCCCAGCCGGACGCCATCGGCTCCGCCGACACCCCGCCCGCCGCCGGCTGCATGGCCGTCGTCGGCTACGAAGGCACCGCCGAGGACGCCGAGGCCCGGCGTGCCGCGGCCCGCGAGATCCTGCTGGCCTGCGGCGGGGAGTACGCGGGCGAGGAACCGGGCGACCGGTGGGAACACGGCCGCTACAACGCCCCCTACCTCCGCGACGCGCTGCTGGACGCCGGGGCGTTCGCCGAGACGCTGGAGACCGCCGCGTTCTGGTCCGCGCTGCCCGGCCTCTACACCGCCGTCCGCTCCGCGCTCACCACCACGCTCACCGACGCCGGCACCCCGCCGCTGGTGATGTGCCACATCTCCCACACGTACGAGAACGGCGCCTCGCTCTACTTCACCGTGGTCTGCGCGCAGGGCGCCGACCCGGTCGCCCACTGGGAGCCCGCCAAGCGGGCCGCCAACGACGCCATCCTGGCCGCGGGCGGCACGATCAGCCACCACCACGGCGTCGGCACCGACCACCGCGACGGATACCTCCAGGAGGTCGGCCCCCTGGGCGTCCGTATGCTCCAGGCGGTCAAGGCCGAGGTCGACCCCGCGGGCGTTCTCAACCCCGGCGTCCTCGTTCCCGTCCGCTGACCACCGTCCCGCCGCCCGGAGGCCGATCGATGCGCCACTTCACCGCCGTCGTCAACCCCACCGCTGGGGGTTCCAGCGGGACGGCGGGCCTGCTCCCGCTCGCCCGGCTGCTGCGGGAGAGGGGCGCCCGGTTCGACACCGTCTACAGCCGCAGCCTCGCCCACGCCCAGGAACTCGCCCAGGCCGCCGGAGCGGAGGGGCGGGTCGTGCTCGCCGTCGGCGGCGACGGCATGGCCGGGCGCGTGGGCGGCGCGCTCTCGGGGACGGACACCCTCTTCGGGCTCGTTCCCGCCGGCCGCGGCAACGACTTCGCGCGTGCCCTGGGGCTGCCCACCGACGCCGCCGACCTGGCGGAGATCCTGCTCGACGGCGCCCCACGGGCCGTCGACACCATCGAGGTGCGGTCCGCCGTGCACCAGGGCACCCACGTCCTGGGCAGCGTGTACGCGGGCGTCGACGCCGTCGCCAACCGGTACGCGAACACCTCGCGCCTGCTGCGCGGAGCCGCCTCCTACTACGTCGGCGGCCTGCGGGCGGTCGTGGCCTGGAGGCCCGCCACGTACCGCATCACCGTCGACGGGGTCGCGCACGAGCGCTCCGGCTACACCGTGGTCGCCGCCAACTCCGGCTACTACGGCTTCGGCCGCCAGGTCGCTCCCGGCGCACGCGTGGACGACGGTCTTCTGGACATCGTGGTGATCAAGACCGCCCCGAAGCGGCACTTCTTCGCCACGATGAACGAGCTGAAGACCGGCGCGCACGTCCACCGTCGGGAGGTCGAGATCCTGCGCGGCCGCGAGGTGCGCATCGAGGCGGACCGCCCCCTGCCGTACGGCGCGGACGGCGAGGTGGACGCCACGCTGCCGGTGACGGTCCGGGTCTGCCCGGGCGCCTTGAACGTCCTGGCCTGACACCGGGGGCGGGAGCCGGATCCCCCATGGCCGACTGCCGCCCCCGGTGTCCTCATCACCCTCGCGCGGCGAACGCGGCGAGAGGCCCGTTCCCCGCGCATCGCGTCGAGCTCCGCGTCCGAGAGCCCCCGCCGGACCAGCAGGAACTCGTCCAGCGAGCCGCGCGCGATGAGGACGCCGGCCGGCGTGTCGGGGTCGGCCCGAACGCGGGCGATCGAATGCGCGTGCACTGATCCGCCGGGCAGTCGCATACTCACCCCATGGCTTCGTCCTCCCGTCGCTTCCAGGACCCGCGCAGCAGCACGCACCACTTCATCGGCTCGATCGTCGTGCGATGCCCTGGCTGCGCGAAGGCCGCGCGCGTCGTCCCCTCGCCCGCAGACTTCGAGCCCGGAGCCCGGATGCTGTGCGGTCCTCGGCGGCTGGTGTGCCGTGCTTGCGGACTGGCACGAGTGTCGGGCGGGCGTCTCGTCGAGTTCTCCCGGGGCGCGGCCGGACCCGCGACGGACCCGTACTTCGGCACGCCGTTGTGGCTCCAGGCCGAGACCCGGCATGGCTGGTTGTGGGCGTACAACCTCGACCATCTCGACCTGATCCGCCGTTTCGTCCAAGCGTCACTGCGCGAACGAGCTCCCTGGTACGACGCAGGGCAGAAGATGACTTTGGTGGCCCGCCTTCCGGCATGGGTCAAGCGAGCGAGGAACCGGGACGAGATCCTGCGCGCCGTCGGCCGGATCCACGGTTCAGGGGCTGCCGGCTGAGCCGGCTTTCCACGCCCGCCTGATCTCGGTCGGGCAGCCCCCCTTCGCGACCCGCCCTAGCCCGCCTCCTCCGCGGGCTCCCCGAACATCGCGCGCTCCAGTGCCGCATATGTCGCTCCGTGGGCGGCCAGGACCTCCGCGACGACGCCGTCCTGTGCCGTGAGGGCCAGCAGGATGTGTTCCGCGCCGATGAACCGGTCGCGCCTGCCCAGGGCGATCCGCAGCGACTTCTCCAGGGTCGTCTTCGCCTCGCGGGCGAAGGAGGGGCCGCCGGACCACCGGCGCCGGTCCCTGCGGTCGCCGGCCAGCGCCCCCGCGCCGTGCGTCTCCTCGACGCTGGCCACGATCCGGCCCACGTCGATCCCCAGTGCCGCGAGCGCCTTCCGGTCCGATTGCGTCATGCCGCCGTGCCGGCGCGCTTCGGCGAGCGAGGCCTCAAGGGAGGACCGCCTGTCCAGCACCCCGAGCGCGTGGAAGGCGAAGCCGGTGCGGGCCGCTCCTTCGAGGTCGAGGAGGGCCAGCAGCAGGTGCTCGTTGGTGACCTCGGACGCGGCGGCCCGGGCGGAGCAGGCCTTGGCGCCGATCACGACGGCGCGGGCGTCCTCGGTGAACCGTTCGAACATCACAGCCTCCCGTGCTTCTTGTGTACGGCCTGGCGGCTCACGCCCAGCTCGGCGGCGATCTCCTGCCACGACCAGCCCTGGTTGCGGGCGCTTCTGACCTGGACGGCCTCGAGTTGTTCCAGCAGCCTGCGCAGCGCCGCGACCGCCCGGAGACCCACTCGGGGGTCCCGGTCGCCCGCGCGCTCGGCTAGGTCCGTTGCTTCCGTCATGGCTGTCAATCTACGTTGACAATCGACGGGTGTCAACGTCGGTTGACGTCAAGAGGGCTGTGACCTCGCGACTTCACGTGCGTACGGCCCGCTTCCGGTGCAGACTGTGCACCAAGAGGCGTCGAGTCCTGTCTGGGGGCCGAAAGAGTGAACGGCGGCAGTGGCAGGCGACGCCTGACCGGCCGGGGAGCGGCCGGACGGGACCCGGTGGTGCACCACTCCGCCGGCGCGGGCGCGCGGTTCCGTCGGGGCAGGGGCCTCCTGCCGCCGGACCGGATCACCACCCGCAGTCGGCTGGCCTGGCTGAATTCCGCCACCTCCAGGATCGGCACCACCCTCGACCTGGAGCGCACCGCGCAGGAGCTCGCCGAGTTCACCGTGCCCCGGTTCGCCGACGGGGCCGCCGTGGACATCCTCGAGAGCGTGCTGCGCGGCGACGAGATCTCGCAGTGGGCGGGGGAGGGCATCCCCGCCATGAGGGCCACGGCCCTGTGCGCCATCGAGGAGCTCTCCTCCCTGGAGCCCACCCCCGTGGGCGAGACCTTCGTCCATGCCGAGACGCCGCACGAGACCCTGCTCCACCGATACTGCCTCCGGCAGGGCAAGCCGGTCCTGCTGAGCCGGATACGGGACGACGACTTCGCCCGTGTCGCGCCCACCGAGAGCGCCGCCGCGAAGATGCGTGCCGCCGGGGTGCACAGCTACCTCGCCGTGCCCCTCATCGCCCGCGGGGTGCTGCTCGGGAGCGCCGACTTCGTCCGCGGCCCGGGCACGCCGCCGTTCTCCACCATCGACCTGGCCCTGGCGGAACAGCTCGCCTCCACGGCCGCCGTCTTCATCGACAACGCCCGGCTCTACGGACGCGAGCGCGAGCACGTGATCTCGCTGCAGCGCAGCCTCCTGCCGCGCGTGACGCCGGTGACGCCGGGACTGCGGATCCACGCCGAGTACGCGCCCTCCACCGCCCGCCACGGCGTCGGCGGCGACTGGTACGACGTCATGGCCCTGCCCAGCGGGCGCACGGCCCTGATGGTGGGGGACGTGATGGGGCACGGACTGCCCGCCGCCGCCACCATGGGGCGCCTGCGCACGGTCGCCCGCACGCTGATGACCCTCGACACGGCCCCCGAACGCATCCTGGCGCGACTCGACCTGGCCACCCGCGACCTGGAGGACGAACAGGTCGCCACCTGCCTCTGCGCGGTCTACGACCCCGCCGACTCGACCTACACGCTGGCCAGCGCCGGACACCTGCCGCCCCTGCTCGTCGACGGCCAGGGCTCGGCCGAGTTCGTGCCCGTCCCCACCGGCGCGCCCCTCGGCGCCGGCGTGATCCCGTACGACCCCCTGCGGCTGCGCGTACCGGACGGCGCCCACCTGGTCATGTACACGGATGGACTCGTCAAGTCCCGGGTCGAGAACCTCGACGTGCAGCTGGACCGGCTGCGCTCGGCGGCGCTCGGACTCGCTCCGGGGGTCCTCGAGGCGGGTGGCCTCGTGGAGAAGGCTCCGGCGGGCGTCGCCCGGTTCGACGAGGCCGTCCTCCTCATCGGGAAGAGCTCCGCGTTCCCGCCCGACGACCTGCGGGTGTGGGACCTGCCGCAGGACGGAAGGGCCGCGGGCGCCGCCCGGAGCCTCGTCACCGGACAACTCGCCGCGTGGGGCCTGACGGAGCTCGCCGACGTCTGCGAGCTCGTCGTCTCCGAACTCGTGGGCAACGCGCTGCGCTACGGCAACGGCCCCGGCGAACTGCGCCTGCTGCGCGGCGAACGCCTCGTCGTGGAGGTCTCGGACACCGGCCCCGACCTGCCCCAGATCCAGCACGCCGACCTCAGCGACGAGGGCGGGCGAGGACTTCAGCTCATCAACATGCTGTGCCGCAGGTGGGGTTCATGCCGCACCGTCACCGGCAAGGTGGTCTGGGCCGAACAGAACATGCCCACCTAGGTCGTGTCCTGCGGGCGTGTCCTTCGAAAGTCCCGTACGGCACCCCGGCGCGGTTGACGCCCGACGCCCGCCCTGGCGCGGCCCCGTACGGCCACCGCCGCGCCCCCCCCGCCGCTCCCCACGGCCGGCCCGCACGCGGGCTGCGTTTGACGACGGCCCGGCACGGGGCTGCACTGGATGCATGGGCGCTGCGGTGACTCCGTCCTAGGGAGAGCAGCGATGACAACCACGGAGAGTTTCGACCTTCTGCAGCCGTACAAGATCGCCGAGGAGACGTTCGTCATCCCGTGGGCCCTGGAGGCCCCGCCGGTCGGCCACTTCCCGATGAACTCCATGGTGATCCGGGGAAGCGAACCGGTCCTCGTGGACACCGGCGCGCCCGCGGTGCGCTCCCAGTGGCTGGAGGCGGCCTGGTCGGTCGTGGATCCCCTGGACGTACGGTGGGTCTTCCTCACCCACGACGACCGCGACCACGCCGGCAACCTCCTGGCGGTCCTCGCGGCATGCCCGAACGCCACCCTGCTGACGACGTGGTTCTCCGTCGGCCGCATGGCCGAGGAGTGGGAGATCCCCATCAGCCGGTGCCGCTTCATGACCGACGGCGACACGATCGACGCGGGCGATCGCACCCTCGTCGCCAAGCGACCGCCCCTGTACGACAACCCCACGACCCGCGCCCTCTTCGACCCGAGGACCGACGTCCTGTGGGCCGTCGACACCTTCGCCACGAACGTGCCGACGCCCATGCCCGAAACGGGGGCGCTGTCGCCGGACGAGTTCCGCGACGGCCAGCTCTTCGGCGGCAGGCTGGTCTCCCCCTGGGTCGGCCTGCTGGACGCCCGGAAGTTCGGGGCGGTCGTCACCGCCTTCCAGCACCTGAACGCCGAGGTCATCGCCGGCTGCCACTGCCCGGTCCTCCGCGGACCCCAGATCCCCGAGGCCTACGACCTCCTCCGGCAGCTGCCCGGAATCCCGCCGTGGGAAGAGTTCACCCAGGCCGACCTGGACCAGTGGATGGCGGATGCCGAGAGCTCGGTTCCGCCGGAGCAGCCGCGGCCGTCGGGAACGTGACCGGCGCCGACACGCGGAGTGGGCATCCTCTGCATGGCCGTCCTGGCCGGGGCGGGTGCGCGAGGCGGTCGGCGCCGCGACGCCGTGCGGCGCCCGCGACCGGAAGCCCGCGGGTCTGATGTCGCCTCTGTGTGCGGAGAGCGATCGGCCGTGCGAGGAAACGTGCAGAACGGCCGTTACCGCGCGGCGTCCCCCGGTCGGCGCAGTGGGGGCGCCGTCCCGGCCGCTGCCGGGCGTGAGGCGGCGGGGTGTGGTGGGTGCTTCGGGGGCGGGTCGGTGTAGCCGTCAGTGAATGTCAGGGCCACGCCCGCCATGTACGCCGGGGCCGTTCGGGCGAAAGTTACGAAAATGTCCGTGTTCGGTAACGGGGTCGGGTGGGCGCGTCGAGGGCGTCGGGCAGCGGCCAGAGTCGAGGTCCTCGGCCCGAACCGGACCGAGAACCGAGATCCGCCATCGCTCCCATCGGCTCGTGTCGGCCGGTGGGGCATGTTCTTGAGGGGACATCACCCATGTCTGCTTCTTCGACCGCCCGCCGCGTCGCGGCCACCGTGCTGGCCGCCGGCTCCGTCGTCT
Source organism: Streptomyces sp. NPDC036822 (assembly GCF_055609145.1). Classification (NCBI taxonomy): domain Bacteria; kingdom Bacillati; phylum Actinomycetota; class Actinomycetes; order Kitasatosporales; family Streptomycetaceae; genus Streptomyces; species Streptomyces sp. NPDC036822. Next base: position 77,806 of record NZ_JBVJPY010000016.1, on the reverse strand, counting down.
GTGCCGCCGCGCTGCCGGCCGCCGCCCACGACGACGGACGCCACCACCAGAAGCCGCGGGTCGAGATCAGCCGCGTCCAGGCCGACAGCCCGGGACGCGAGAGCCGGTCCAACCGGTCGCTCAACGCCGAATGGGTCGAGATCACCAACACCACCCGCCACGCCGTCAACCTCCGTGGCTGGACGCTGCGTGACGAGGACGGCAACCGCTACCGCTTCGGCGACTTCCGCCTCGCCGGTCGCGCCACCGTCCGGATCCACACCGGCGAGGGCCGCGACTCCCGTACCGACCTCTTCCAGGACCGCGACGACTACGTCTGGGACAACCGCTCCGACAAGGCGACCCTGCGCGACGACCACGGCCGCACCGTCGACACCGAGTCGTGGGGCAACGGCCGCCACCACCACCGGCGCTGATGTCCTCGCCGGCGCCGGCCGGCGAGACCCGTGACGCCCGTCGGCGCCGACCCGCCAGGTCGGCGCCGACGGGCGCGCGTGCGCAGCTAGGCGCGGGCGGCCGGCGCCTGCGCGCCGACGGCCTTCTCGTCCGCCCGCTCCGCCTTTCCGCCGCCGAGGCCCGGAATCGCCGCGGCGACGGCGGCGGACACGAGCGCCACGCCGCAGCCGATCAGCAGGCCGGTCCGGAACCCGTCCTCCGAGGCGAAGGTGACCCCTCCCGCGCTGGCCGACATCTGCGCGAGGACGACGCCGATCACCGCCGAACCGATGGTGGTGCCCAGCGACCGCATCAGGGCGTTGAACCCGTTGGCCGCCGCCGTCTCCGAGAGGGGGACGGCGCTCATGACCAGAGCGGGCATCGCGCCGTACGCGAGGGCCACGCCGCTGTTGATGACGATGCCGACGACCATGAGGCCCCAGGGCGAGCCCATCAGGGCGAGGGCGAGGGCGTACCCCGCCGCGATCACCAGGCCGCCGAGGGTCATGGCGACCTTGGGGCCGCGTGCGTTGATGAGCTTGCCGCCGAGCGGGGAGACGACCATCATCATGAGGCCGCCGGGCGCCATCCACAGGCCCGCGGCCAGCATCGACTGACCGAGGCCGTGTCCGGTGGCCTCGGGGAACTGCAGCAGCTGCGGCGCGATCAGCATGAAGGCGTACATGCCGACACCGACCAGGAGCGAGGCGGCGTTGGTCATCAGGACTCGCGGGCGGGCCGTGGTGCGCAGGTCGATGAGCGGGTCGCGGGTGCGCAGCTCCCAGTAGCCCCAGACGGCCAGGGTCACGGCCGCGAGGGCGAACAGGCCCAGCGTGATGCCCGAGCCCCAGCCCCAGTCCGCTCCCTTGGACATCGCGAGCAGCAGGGAGACCAGCCCGATGGCCAGCCCGATCGCGCCCGGGGCGTCGAAGCGCTGACCCTTGGCGCCGGGCGGAACGTCCGGTACGAGGAACCAGATGAGCACGGCGACCACGACGGCCAGGCCCGCCGAGCCCCAGAACAGCACACGCCAGTCGGCGTACTGCGCGACCGCGGCGGAGAGGGGCAGGCCGATCGCGCCGCCGACGCCCATGGAGGCGCTGACCAGGGCGATGGAGCCGCTGAGCTTCTCCGCCGGGACGACGTCGCGCAGCAGTGCGATGCCCAGGGGCACCATGCCCATGCCTATGCCCTGAAGGCCTCGGCCCACGATCATCGGGACGACGGAGGAGGCGAGGGCGCACACCACCGAGCCGACCATCAGCGGAACGGCGCAGGCGAGCAGCATGCGCTTCTTGCCGAGCATGTCCCCGAGCCGGCCCGAGATCGGGACGCACACGCCCGCGACGAGCAGCGTCACGGTGACCACCCACGCCGCGTTCGAGGGCGTGGTGTCCAGGAGCGCGGGCATCTCCGCGATGAGCGCGGTCACCAGGGTCTGCATCACCGCAGCGATCGTGCCGGCCAGCGCGAGTGTGGCGATGACACCGCCTGCGCGGTCGGTCGGCTGGGGGCCGTCCAAGGTGAGCTCCTCTTCGAGGCATCGACGGAACACCCTTGGCGGAAGGCAAGGGATTGATATGCAGCATACACATTGCGTGTATCAGCCATGCCTAATGGCCGATGCATATACTGGCTGCTCGGGTAAGGGAGCGGGTCGCGCCGCACGCGGCAGGAGAGAGGGCTCGTGGACGGCATGGAAAGGGCCACCCAGCGGGTGGAGTTCGAACAGATGTTGCTGGGCCGGTATCTGCACCTGCACAAGAGCAAGGGGCGCCGGAAGGACAGCGTCCTGGAGCGTAGCGCCTACATCCTGCTCAGCCGCATTCGCGTGGAGGGCCCGATGTCCATCGGGCAGCTCGGCGACGCCTTCGGGCTGGACGCCTCCACCCTCAACCGGCAGACCGCCGCCGCCATGCGGGCGGGTCTGATCGAACGCATCGCTGATCCCGAAGGCGGCATGGCCCGCAAGTTCCGGATCACGGCCGAGGGCGAGCAGCGCCTCGACGAGGAGCGCTCGGGCCTCGTGTCGAGTCTCGACCGCGTGATGGCGAGCTGGTCGGAAGAGGACATCGCCGCCTTCGCCGACCATCTGCGGCGCTTCAACTCCGACATCGAGCGTCTCTACGGGCTGCCGTGGCCGCGCCCGGAGGGCGCCGCCGGGGCGTCACCCCGAGTCCCCGGGCCCGGCGACGGGGCGGGCCCGGCCTGAACGAGACCGCGCGCGCTCCCTGCCCTCGGCGGCGGCGCGGTCTCCTCGTACGACATCGCCTCCGGTGAGTCATGGTTCGTGTTTCCCGGGGCAGGCGTTGTGGCGGGGCACCCCGTCAGCACCCTTACGACGGAGCCCCGTTGGCGACACCGTACGAGGAAAGGGAGATCCATGTCGCAGGTCGAAGAGTCCATCGAGGTCGACGTCCCCGTCCGCACCGCCTACAACCAGTGGACGCAGTTCGAGACGTTCCCGGTCTTCATGGACGGCGTCGAGAAGATCACTCAGGTCAACGACACCCTCACCCGCTGGACGACCAAGGTCGGCGGGGCGGAGCGCGAGTTCGACGCCGAGATCACCGAGCAGATCCCCGACGAACGAGTGGCCTGGACGACCGTCGACGGCGAGGCGAGGCAGGCCGGGGTGGTGACGTTCCACCGTCTGCACGACACCAGGACCAAGGTGATGCTGCAGATGGACTTCGACCCCGAGGGGTTCAAGGAGAACGTCGGCGACAAGCTCGGCTTCGTCAAGCGCCAGGTCACCGGCGATCTCAAGCGCTTCAAGCAGTACATCGAGTCCCGGGGGACGGAGACCGGCTCGTGGCGGGGCGAGGTCTGACGCTCCGGCACCCCATCCCACGGCCGGCCACCCTGACGGGTGGCCGGCCGTCTCCCGTCTCCGCCGACCGCCCCGCTTCTCCTCCGCCGTCCTCCGGTGTGTGACCCCGCGGGCCGCCGTCCTTCACCACGGTGGTCCGCCCGAGGTGCCGCCCGGGGCGGCGTCCCGCACGCTGTACGAGGAAAGGGAGGCGCACCATGGCGACATCTGCGGGACCGCCCCCGGTACGCGACGGCCGCGCGCCTCGGGACGTGGACGCCCTGCGACCCTCCTGATGGCGGCGAGGGAGCCCGGCGACCGTCAGCCGGGCAGGACGGGCGAGGACCCGGCGGGCAAGGACGTCGACGCGCGGAGCCCCGCGGACGGGGCGCGCCGAAGCAGGTTCCTGGGGCCGTCCTGGTGGCGGGCGAAGTCGTACGCCCTGACGGAGACCGGCCAACGGTTGCGGCGCGGTGCCGAGCGTCGTTTCCCCGTGATCACGCACCTGACCGCTCGCATGCTGTCGGTCAACATTTTGGACAACGCCACCAGGCTCGCCGCGCAGTGCTTCCTGACCGCGGTCCCGCTCCTCTTCGTCTTCGGTTCCTTCGCGCCGCAGAGCGTGCAGGACCAGCTCCTCTCCTCCCTGCGGGCGGTGTTCGGACTGAGCGGGGCCGTGAACGCGCAGCTGGAGAAGGTGTACCAGCCCGGTGACGACTCCCTGCAGGAGGTCACCGGCGTCGTCGGCGCCCTGCTCGTGGTCATCTCCGCCACCGCCGTGAGCCGAGCGATGCAGCGGCTGTGCCGCCGGGCGTGGCAGGTGCCCAAAGGGACGACGAAGGTCGCCCCCTGGCGGTGGGTCGTCTGGATCGTCGTATGGCTGGCCATCCTGGTGGTGCAGGCTCCGCTGCGCGACGGCTTCGGGGCCGGGCTGTGGCTGGGGATCCCCCTGACGCTGCTCTATCAGACGGCGGTGTGGTGGTGGAGCCAGCACCTTCTCCTGGCGGGCGCACTCGGCTGGTCGCCCCTCCTGCCCGGGGCGGTGCTCACGGCGGTCGCGGTCACCGTCCTGTCGATCGGGGCACAGTTCTACATGCCCGCCGCGCTCAACCGGACGCTCGCGGAATACGGCGCCCTGGGTCCGGTCTTCACGCTGCTCTCGTGGCTGATCGTGGTCTGCGCGGCGGTCGCCGTGGGCATCACCGGAGGCGCGGTGATCGCGCAGGAGACCCACCTGGCGGGTCGGTTGGGGAGCCCGCCCCCGTGGCGCGGCCCCGACGACGGCCGGGCCGGTCGTCCGTGAGTCCGGCCTCCCGCCGGCCCGGCGACCGCCTCGCGGCCGTCCGCCGGGTGGAGCGTCGGGGAGGCCTGTTCGTCGCCCCAACGGGGGTCTCCTTTTCGCGCGCCCCACGGATTCGTGACTGGCTGGGAACGACAGGCGGCGCCTCGCCCCGCACGCACGGAGGGAACGCACGCCGATGACACTCGACCTGATCCTCATCGGCCTGGCGATCACCCTCATCCCCTTCCCCGGCATGGCCCTGATCCTGCTCCTGTCCGCCGACGGGGGCGTGCGCAAGGGACTCGCCTTCATCCTCGGATGGCTCGCGTGCCTGGGGGTGGTGATCGCCTGCGTCCTGCTCTTCACCGGAGGCTCACCGCCCAGGGCCCGCACCGCGCCCTCGACCGCCGTCCTCGCCGTCAAGCTGGCCATCGGCGTCGGACTCGTGGCCTACGGCGTGCACCGACACCACGGAGCGAGCCGGCGCAAGGAGGAACCGGGGTGGCTCAGCCGGGTGCGTCACGCCTCGGGATGGTCGGCCGCGGGCATGGCCGTCCTGCTCCAGCCGTGGGGCCTGGTCGCCGTGGGCGCGACGACCGTGATGAAGGCCGACCTGTCCCACACGGCCACCTGGCTGACCCTGATGCTCTACGTCCTGCTGGCCTCGTCGAGTCTCCTGGCGATGGAGCTGTACGCGACCCTCCGGCCCGCCCACGCCACCGCCCGGCTCCAGTCCCTCATGCGCACGATCACCGGCCACCAGGACCAGGCGCTCGTCGTCCTGTGCCTGGGGGTGGGCCTCTGGGTCGTCGGCAGGAGCCTCTACGAACTCGTCTGAGCCGGGACACCCCCGCCGCCGTGAAGGGGCGGGCCGAAGGTGCAGGTGCGGTTCCCGTCCCGCGGTGCTGGAATTGAAGGCGGTGCCGGTGAGGTCGGTGGGGGCGGCCGTCGTCGCACATCGAAGAAGCGGACCGCCAGGCGAGGAGTCGGTATGAGCGGCGACGAAGTCACGGAGATGGGACCTGTCGACTACCTGGTCCTGGAGTTCCCCGGCAATCGGATGACCGGCGAAGGACTGTCCCTCCTGCTGGACCTGGTCGACCGGCGCGTCATCCGGATCCTCGATCTGTCCTTCGTACGCAAGGACGCGGACGGATCCGTCAGCGCGCTGCAGATCGCCGATCTGGACGGCGACGGGCAGCTCGACCTGGCCGTCTTCGAAGGAGCGTCCTCCGGCCTGCTCGGCGAGGACGACCTCCAGGAGGCCGCCGCCGTCCTCGAACCCGGCAACTCGGCGGGCGTGCTCGTGTACGAGAACCTGTGGGCCGCACCTCTGGCGACGGCCCTGCGGCGCAGCGGTGCCCGGATGGTGGCCGGCGGAAGGATTCCCGCCGACGCGCTCCTGGCGACTCTGGAGGCCGTCGAGTCCACCCCCTAGCGGCCCTGCGCCGCCCTTCGACAAGGACCACTCTCATGCCAGGACTTCTCCGCGGGGTCGCCCGCACCGCAGTCATCTCCGGCACTGCCACCGCCGTGTCCAACAGGGTGTCGCGGCGTCAGGCCGGCCGCTGGGCGCAGCAGGCCGAGGAAGCACCTGCCGCGGCCCCGCCGCAGCAGGCCTACAGCGCTCCTCCTCCGCCGCCGCCGCCCCCGGCCGCGGCGTCGATGGAGACGAAGATCGCCCAGCTCAAGGAGCTCGGTCAGCTCAAGGAGCAAGGAGTGCTCACCGAGGCGGAGTTCGACGCCCAGAAGCGCCGCCTCCTCGAATACTGAACCGAGCGACGCGTCCGGCTCTTCGCTCCGGCCGCTCTCCGCTTCGGGCGCCGCCCGTCCCACGGCGGCGCCGGCCCGGATCCGTCAGGCCGCCCCGCCCGCCGTCTTCTCCGGCGGGCGGGGCGCGGCCGCGGGCCCCCGGGGAAGCAGCTCGGAGGTGGCGAAGGCCGTCACGGCCGCCAGGATCACCACCGGGATCGTCTCGGAGTTGCCGAGCATCAGGACCACCAGGGCCACGCTGCTGACCGGCAGCCGCAGAGCGGCCGTCGCGGCAGCGGCCATGCCCGCCGAGGCTCCGGGGATCACCCCGAGCCCGGGAAGCGGAGCGAGCAGGACACCCACCGCCGCGCCCAGGAAGAGCACCGGGAACACCAGCCCACCGCGCAGACTGCCCAGACACAGGGCGTAGGCGACGGACTTGAACAGCAGGACGGCCAGCAGGGCGCCCACACTCCAGGCATGCGGATCGGCGGCCAGCTGGGTCAGGGTGGCCTGCCCGGAGGAGGCGACCTCCACCGGAGAGCGGCCCGTCACGACCGCGTACAGGGCCGCGCAGCCGCCGGCGCCGACCGCGCAGAGCAGCGTCCGGACGAGCGGGGCCGGCGCCACGAAGGCGGCGGCCAGCCGGCCTCCGATGATCATCAGGTGCACCAGCGCTCCGATGCCCACCGCCAGCACCATCGCCCACACCACGTCCCCGGTGTCCAGGCGCGGCGGCGCCGTGGGGAAGTGCACGGAGAGGCCGGCCGTCTCGAGACCCGTCCAGCGTCCGAAGCCGGTGAACACGATCCCGCCGATGCCACTCGACAGGAGCGAGGGGAGCAGGATGACGAACAGCCGCGGTCCGCCCACGCCCGCCACCTCGATCAGGAGCACCGCGGCGACCAGCGGATTGCCGAAGATGGCCGCGATCGCCGCCGCCGCTCCGGCGGCCCCAAGGAGCGCGGTGCTCTGGGGAGTGGCGGGGGCCCGGACGAGCCGACGGAACAGCAGGGCCAGCCCGCCGCCGAGCGCGATCAGAGGCGCCTCGGGGCCGAGGACCGCACCGAACGGCAGGCTCGCGGCCGCGGCGACGACCACTCCGGGCAGCGCGGCCGCCGATGCCCCGCCCGGGTGCAGTCCGGAGGCGGGCACGTGACCGCCCGCACCGGGCAGACGAGCCACCACAAGCCCCACGACGGCCCCGGCGACGGCGAGCAGGGGCAGCGGCCACCACGCCGGCGGGGTGGCCCAGCCCCACGCCTTCGGCAAGTCCGCCCACAGCGCGTGCTCCGCTTCGTGCAGGGCGACGAGGAACCAGAAGGCGGCCAGGGAGACGGGGATGCCGATGAGCGCGCTGAAGAGCAGGATCTTGCGGTACCCGGGGGTGCGCAGCAGGTCCCGGAGTCGGTCGGCCTCGTCGGACTCCTCGGAATCCGGGGACGCGGCCGGGCGGGCGGAGGGCGCCGTCATGGGTGCGGTCTCTCCTCACGAGGGGCGAGGGGCGAAGGGGTCACGGTTCGCGCTTCTCCGGCGGCGGGGTGGACTGGCGTCGCTCCAGACCGAGCCGTACCGCTCCCACCATGACCTTCGCGATGAGGCCCACCAGGATGAGGTCGGCCACCATCTGGACCGTGGTCAGCACCCGTGCCGTCTGGGAGAGGGGCACGATGTCGCCGAAGCCGACCGTGGCGAAGACGGTCACCGTGAAGTACAGCGCGTCGGTCCTGTCGAGCGGTTCGGAGAAGGTGTGCGCTCCCTGCTCGCGCCCGTACAGGAAGTAGGTGGCCGAGAACAGCAGCAGGAAGAGGGGGACGGCGGTGGTCAGCGCCTCGACGGCACGCAGCCGGGGGTGGGAGGAGCTGACGATGCTGACCGCCTGCAGGCCGAGCAGCGCACCGATGCCGAGGAGGCCCAGGGCGAGCACGGTGGCGGTGTTGTGATCGAGATCGCGGTCGAGGGGGAGCAGGAAGTACAGCGTGGTGGTCACCGCCACCACGGCCGAGGCGCGCAGGAGGGGCAGGAGCAGACGCACCTGGTGCGACCGCCCCTTGCCGTCCGCCCGCGGGGCGCTCATGAGGGCCGCGGTTCTCTCTCGCCGTCCCGTCGGCCGGTACCGTCCGCCGGCCCGGTGTCGTCGAGGAACTCCCGTACGGCGAAGGCGGCCAGGACCGCGACGACGATCCACAGCACCACCACCGTGCTCGGATAGGACCACGTCACGAGGACGATCAGGGCGACCACCAGGATGAGCGCGCCGATCCACCGCTTGTGGCGGTGGACGAACCGCCCCACCGCACCGAGCCGCAGGCCACCCGAGGCGGCGGCGCCCCGCGCGGCCGCGATGCCACTGGCGCACGCCCGCCGGATCGTGACGGCGGGGCGCGAAGGCCCGGCCAGGAAGGCACCGCAGGCCGTCACCAGAGCGACCGCGGCGACCGCGCGGACGGTGGCCCGCAGGAATCTGACGAGCGCGTCGAACACGGCCGCCGCCGCGTCCTGCGACACCTCTGCCGGCAGACGGTCGAGGTAGATGCCGCGGAAGACGGTCAGACTCACGCCGAGAACCAGCATCCCGAACGCCACGGCGAGCGCCGTCGCCACCAGGACGCGCCGCCGGTGGGCCGCCAGCAGGACCCCCGCCGCCGCGATCAGGACGGTGACCACCGGAAGCCACGAGCCGACGATCTGCAGGATCCGGGTGTACGTCTTGACCTTGGAGAGCTCGTCCGAGGAGAACACCACGAAGTCGGTGTGCACGTCGGGGATGCGCGCGGCCGGGGAGAAACCGGCCTTCACCAGCTCGTCCTTGGCCCGTTCGATGACGGGGGCGACGTCGATCGCCACCTGATCGCCCTTCAGCTCCACGGCGCCGCCGCCCTTGCCCGTGAGCGCCTTGTCCAACGACCTGTGTGCCACCCGGTTGCCCTCGCGCCACAGCGTTTCGAAGGCGGAACTCGTCACGATGCGGCGGACCGTACTGCTCACCAGCTCCTTGAGGCCGCTCTCGATGGGGCCGCTGAGTTCCTTGATCAGTTTCCCGGCGGCGGGCGGCGCCCCCTCCCGCTCGGCGGCCGTGGAGAGTTCGGTCACCAGGGCCTTCACGTCGATCTGGTCCAGGATCGCTGTCGTCGCCCGGTTGGTCACCGCCGTCTGGACGGCCGGGTCCGAGGCGAGCGGTGCGACGGTGTCGACGTAGCGGTCGGTGTCCGCCACCATGCTGTCGGCCCACACCGCGACGACGGACAGCACGGACAGCACCGTGGCCAGGCATACGAGCAGGGCGGACAGCACCGACCGCCACCGGTGACGGCGTGGCCTGCCGCCGCTCTCCAGTTCCGCGATACGGCGCTGAAGATCCGCCCACTCGGTTCCGCTCCCCGTGGGAGAGGGGGAGCCGGGTGACGGCTCCGGCTGCCGTGGCTGGGGTTCCATACGGATCTCCTGCGAGAGCGCACCGCGGGGGTCGCGAGCGGCGGAGCACCCGCCGCCAGTCCAGCAAAGGCGCTCCGACCGCGTCCCGCGACCGGAGCGATGCCGTCCGTCCCCCGTTCGGCAGACGTACCGTCAGGGCGAGCCGGACGGCGGCGTACGGCCGTCCGGCTGAATCCGCCCCGTCTCAGTGCGTCTCCGCGACCTCTGCCTGCCCTCGGCCGGCGGTGGCGCGGCCACCGCCCGCGTTGGTCTCCCGCAGTTCGCGCTTGAGGATCTTGCCGGTGGCGTTGGTGGGCAGGACGTCGAAGAACTCCACCAGGCGGGGGTACTTGTAACCCGCCATCCGATCCCTGCACCACTCGCTCAGCTCCTCCTCGAGGACCTTCGCCTGCGGGGCGAGGACCACGCAGGCCTTGATCTCCTCGCCGTGCCGCTCGTCCGGCAGACCGACGACGGCCACCATGCTCACGGCAGGGTGCGTGAGCAGTACCTCCTCGACCTCCCGCGGATACACGTTGAAGCCTCCGCGGATGATCATGTCCTTGGCGCGGTCGACGATGTGGAACCAGCCGTCGGCGTCCCGGCGGGCCAGGTCACCGGTGCGGAACCAGCCGTCGCGCATCACCTCGGCGGTCGCTTCGGGCCGGTTGTAGTAGCCCTTCATCACGTTGTGCCCGCGGACGACGATCTCTCCGATGGCGTCCGGCCCCTGGACCGGTGTCCAGTCCTCGGCGACCAGATCCACCTCCACGCCCCAGACGGGGCGCCCGATGGAGCCGGGGCGTACCCGCTCCCCCCGGGGCGAGAAGGTGGCGGCCGGGCTGGTCTCCGACAGGCCGTACCCCTCCAGGATGGTGACGCCGAACCGCTCGGCGAAGCGGCGGTGGATCTCCACGGGCAGGGCCGAACCTCCCGATCCCGCCATGCGCAGCTTCGCGGCGATCTGCGGCAGGTCCACGTCGGACGCGTCCGCCTCCAGCAGGGCCCAGAACATGGTGGGAACGCCGGTGAAGAAGGTGACGGCGTGGCGCTGCATGAGGGCGAGGGCCGACCGGGCGTCGAAGCGAGGCAGCAGGACCAGGGTGGCTCCGGACGCCAGGCCCGCGTTCATCTGGACGACCTGGCCGAACGAGTGGAACAGCGGCAACGCGATCAGGTGCACGTCGTGGTCGACCTCGCCGAACAGCTTGTGGCACGTCACCACGTTGAGCGTCAGGTTGGAGTGGGTGAGCTCGGCACCCTTCGGCCTGCCGGTGGTGCCGGACGTGTAGAGGATGACCGCGGTGTCGCCGGGCTCGGTGGCGACCGTCTCGAAGTCCGCGCTCTGGTCGGCCAGGGCCGCCGTCAGCGTCTGTGCGCCCTCGATCGGCGAGACCGCGGAGGGAGCGCCCGTCATCAGGAAGAAGTGTTCACAGCCCGGCGTGTCGAGGAAGCCGGCCCGGCCCTCCTGCCCCAGCGGCAGTTCGGCGCCGCCCTCGAAGCAGAAGTACGCCTTCGCGTCCGCGTCGGCCAGGTGGTACGCGATCTCACGGCTCTTGAGCAGCACGTTGAGCGGGACGACCACCGCGCCGGCCTTGAGGATGCCGTAGTAGACGATCGGGAACCACGGCAGGTTGGGGCAGGACAGGGCCACCTTGTCGCCCGGCCCGATGCCGCGTGAACGCAGCAGGTTCGCCACGCGGCGGGCGGCCGCGTCGAGTTCGGCGTAGGAGAGCCGCTGGCCACCCAGGACGATCGCGGTGCGGTCGGGCACGGTACGGGCGCTGGTCTCCAGCACCATGGCGAGGTTGAGCATGAGGTCTCCGTGGGGACGTGGCGGTCGGTGCGGGCGCGCGACGGGTCAGCCGCGCAGCGCGGACGCGAGGAGGGCGGGCAGCTTGGCGAGGCTCGGCGCGGCCGTGAACCGCGTGAGGCGTCGCACCGTGGTCTGCGCGGTGCGATGGGTGACGAAGTACGGGGGACGGGGTGACAGGGACGGGTCGCCCGTGACCAGGCCGCGCGGCGCGGGCGTGAAGGGCGCGCGCACCACCGTCTTCTCGACGTCCTCCAGCATGAACGCGTTGTGCACGAAGCCGGCGCCGCTGCCGATGTCCTGGCGGGTGTGGCCGGGGAAGGCGCCCCAGGGGGTGAAGCCCAGCAGGAAGCCGACCGCGGACCAGCAGTTGACGCCCAGGGTGCCGTAGCGCAGCTCCGAGACGGCGGTGCGGACCGCCTCTCCGTGGGCCTTCTCGGTCCGCGGATGGACGATCAGGGTGGCGCCGAGGGTCCCGGGGAGCGTGTCGTTGGCGAAGTCCACGGCATGGGCGAGGAACGCGTCAGGAGTGGAGCCGGGCAGACGCACGACCGCCAGGGCGCTGCCGAAGACCTCGCCGGTGATCAGGGGGTCGGCGTGGTCGGTGAGGTCGGGGACGAGCAGGCGGCTGCCCTCGCCGTGCGTCTCCGCCTCCGGATGGGCCGCGAGGACCGAGGCGAGGCGCTCCGCGGAGCCCGGGTAGTAGTCGGTGCGGGGCGGCAGGGCGCGCAGGACCCGCCGGATCTCGTCCAGGAGCCGGTCGGTGCCGTCCCAGTCGCGCGGCAGGACCAGGACCTGGCTGGCGATGCAGTTGTGTCCGGAGTTGTTCATCTTGCTGGTGACGATGTGTTCGGCCTGGAAGCGGAAGTCGGCGTCGCTCCAGGGTCCGGGCACCACGATGCAGGGGCTGACACCTCCCAGTTCACTGCTGAAGGGCTTGTCGATCAGTGGCCGGTCGTCGCGGCGGCGCCGCTCGGCGTCCTCGCCGGTGCCCCAGACGATGGCGTCATGGGTGCGGTCGCTGCCGGTGACATGGATGGTGTCGACACCCTCGTGACCGGCGAGGTGGCCGCCCTCCGCCGCCCCTCCGTCGACGAACCACACCCAGCCGCGCTCGACGAACTCGGCGAAGACGTCCTCGAAGTGGGGCCGCAGATAGGCGTTGACCGGGTTCATCTTGGCGATGACGACCTGGCCTTCGGCGTAGAGCTTGTGCAGGATGTCCAGCGCGGTGATGGCGGCGACGTTGCCGGCGCCGAGCACCAGGGCGACGGCCGGGGGACCGGGCCTGCCCCGGTACTCGCCCGCCGCGCGGGTCCGGACCCGGTCCGCGGTGACGCCGGGACGCATCCGCACCCGGGCCGAGTAGCCGTTGAGCAGCAGGACGTCCCAGCCGGTGGCCGGGAAGACGTCGACCCAGGTCCGGCCCGCGTCCTCGTGGACGGCCTTCGTCTCCACCGGCTCCTTGCCCGCGGCGACGCGCCGCAGGACGTGCAGGAACGCCGAGGCGTTCTGCGCCAGCGCCCACGGCCCGCCGATCCAGTCTCCAAACGGTGTGATGTGGTGCCGAGGGCGCGGGCATGGCGGTGTTCCGCCAGGCGGTGGCGCGCGAGGCGATGAGGGTTCGGGGGGTGCGTCGGGTCAGCGGAAGCGGCGACGGTACTCCGCCGGGGTGGTTCCCAGCCGGCGTTTGAAGGCGCGGTGCAGGCTCTCGACGGAGCCGAGGCCGCTGGTGGCGGCGACCTCCGGCAGGGTGCGGTCGCTCTCCTGCAGCAGCCGGCGCGCGGCCTCGAGCCGTGCGGACTCGACGTAGGCGGCCGGTGTGGTGGCCGTGCGCCGGCGGAAGAGCCGTGAGAAGTGGCGCACGCTGAGGTGCAGTCGCGCGGCGAGCGCCTCGGCGGAGAGGTCGTCGGTGAGGTGCTCGCCGATCCAGACGCGCAGGTCGTCGATCCGGTCGCCGGTGGCGGTCGACACGGCGAGCGGCACGCTGAACTGGCTCTGGCCGCCGGAGCGTTTGACGTACATGACCATCATCCGGGCGGTGGACAGGGCGAGGTCCTGGCCGTGGTCCTCGGCGACCATGGCCAGCGCCATGTCCATCCCGGACGTGATTCCGGCGCAGGTCCAGACCCGGCCCGCGCGGATGAAGATCGGGTCCGGATCGACGGCGACCCGCGGGTGGGCGGCGGCCAGTCGCGCGGCCGTGAGCCAGTGTGTCGTGGCGGGCAGGCCGTCCAGCAGCCCCGCCTCGGCCAGCAGGTGCGCGCCGGCGCAGATCGAACCGATCCGGCGGGTCCGCGGCGCCGAGTCCCGCAGCCATTCGACGATCCCGCGATGGAGCACCGGCGCGACACCCGAGGCGTCGACGGTGATCGCACCCGAGACGAGCAGCGTGTCCACGTCGTCGTCCACCTCCGCGAGCGTCAGGTCGGCCATTACACGCACCCCGCTGGAGGTGGTCACGGGTTCGCCGTCCGGCGTCGCGATACGGACGACGTAGCCGGGGCGACCGGCGTCGGCGACCCGGGTGGCGACGGAGAACACCTCGGCCGGTCCGGTGACGTCGAGCAGTTCGGCACCGGGGAAGGCGGCGATGACGACTCTGTGGGGCTGGAGCATGGGCTGATCATTTCGCGCCACTTCAATGGCCGCAATGACCATGTTCTGTCACATTCGGCCATGGAGTCCGCGGTGTCCGTCGCGCGGGTTCTTCTCGTGCGTAGGTGTACGCGTCCACGTTTGCGGGCGTGCCCGGTGTGCGCCATCCCTGGCGCCGCCCCGCGCGCTCCGCCCGCCCGCGCGGCCCTTTCGTACCGTGCCGGTGGTCAGCGGCCGGCCGAGGCCTGCTGGGTGTCGGCGCCGGAGCTGACGTGTCGGTGGGTCTCCTGGGGGCCGTGCCAGTCCAGGCACATCACGGTGGCGTCGTCCTCGAGCCGGCCGCCGGCGGCGTCCCGTACCGCCGAGGTCAGCAGCAGGGCGGTCTCCCGAGGGTGGAGGTCCCGCGTGCGCTCCAGCAGGGTGGGCAGGTCGACCGTCTCTCCGTGGCGTTCGAGCATGCCGTCGGTGAACATGAGCAGCCGGTCACCGGGGCGCAGGTCGACGTCCTGCACGCGGTAGGGGTGGGGCATGGGCACGGACAGCCCGAAGGGATGGTCCACCTCGAAGGTGAGCGCCTGCGCGGCTCCTTCGCGCATGCGCAGGGGCCAGGGGTGGCCGGCGTTGACGAGCTGGGCCTGGCCGGTGTGGATGTTGATGCGGAGCAGCTGGCCGGTGGCGTGGCCGCGTCCGTGGTCGGCCAGGGCCTGATCGGCCAGGTGGGCCTGCTCGGCCAGACCGGCCCCCGCGCGACGGGCCCCGCGCAGGGCGCCGAGCAGGACCGTGGCGGCCAGGGCGGCGTCGAGGTCGTGACCCATGGGGTCGGTCACCGACACGTGCAGGGTGTCCCGGTCCAGGATGTAGTCGAACGTGTCACCGCTGAGGTCCTCGGACGGTTCGAGGTGTCCGCACAGGGTGAACTGGGCGGCCTCGCACGACAGGGACGGGGGCAGCAGCTGGTACTGGATCTCCGCCGCGAGGGTCGGCGGCCTGGAGCGTTTGCCCCAGGTGTAGAGATCGGTGAAGCGCCCGTTGGCGATCACGACGTAGGCGAGGATGTGCGCCGCTTCCGCGACCTCGTCGAGCACGTCCGTGCCCGGACCGGCCGGCAGGAGCAGTTCCAGGAGTCCGATCGCGTCTCCCCGGTTGGTGACCGGCACGATCACCCGATGCCCCTGGTCGGTCGCCTCCTGGTACAGCCGCTGGGTACGGACCACCTGCTCGTACACGCTGCCGAACAGGGGGATCCGTTCCGGCTCCCGCCCGCCCTCCACGGCCCCGGCGGTGGACAGCCGTGCCACCGCCTTGCCCGTCAGGTCCACGATGAGGAACGAGACCTCCACCGCGTCGAACCGCCGGCGCAGGTCCCGCGCGACCACGTCGACGGCGTCCACCGGCGCCGCCGTCTCCGCCGCCGTCAGCAGCCGGGGAAGCCCACTCTGCCCACCGCTCACGGCCACGGTCCTTTCGATGAGCCCCTTCATCCGCGGCTTGGGAAACCGCTGGGCTCTCCCCTCCCATCATGGACCGACGCGTACCGGTCCGCCGCGCGGCCCGGGGCCCGGCCCGGGGAGCCACGTGACGGCCGGATGGTCACGCCGCGGAGGGTGCCGGTACCGCCGGTGCCGCGACCGGGGTCAGGACACGCCGTTACCGGATCACGGCCGCTGCGGCGAGCCGGTGGCCAGGTGATGCCTGCGGGGGAGCGGTGTCAGGGCCGCGCCCCCGCAGGCTGCCGGGGTGGCCGCCGTCAGGGGGTGGTGATGCGCTCCACGGCCTGGACGGTGAGCCGGCGGTCGTGCGGAGCGGTGTCGAGGGCGCGGTGGAGGGTCAGGCCCTCGATGAGCGCGTCGAGCTGGCGGGCCGTGTCGGGGTCGAAGTGCCGTTCCAGCAGCTGCCGGCTGCGGAGCATCCAACTCCGTGTCAGCTCCCGGTACTCGGGGCGCCGGGCGGCGAGGGTGTAGAGCTCCTGGGTGAGGATCAGGTCGCGCTGCGGCCCGTCGGAGAGGGTGTGGACGAGGCTGGTGACCGCTTCGCGCGCCTGGGCCGGCCCTTCGGCCGAGTTCAGGTGCCGCTCGAAGACGGTGACGATATGGCCGGCGAAGCGGGTGAAGGCTTCGCGGAGCAGTTCGTCGATGCCGTCGAAGTGATAGGTCATCGAGCCGAGCGGCACGCCGGCGCGGGCGGCGATCTTGCGGTGCGAGACTCCGGCGACGCCTTCCTCGGCGATGTGGTCGAGGGTGGCGGTGAGGATGCGCTCGCGGCGCTGGGGGTCGCTGTGTCCGGTGGCCATCGAGCCGGACCCCTCAGAGGTCCCGGATCGGCCGGGCGGGGTTGCCGACGGCGACGACGTTCGCGGGGATGTCCTTGGTGACGACGGATCCGGCGCCGATCACGGTGTTGTCGCCGATGGTCACACCGGGGCAGACGATCACGCCTCCGCCGAGCCAGACGTTGTCCCCCAGGGTGATGGGGAGCGCGGCCTCCAGCTTGTCCCGCCGCGGCTGCGGCTCCAGGGGGTGCGTGGGCGTGAGGAGCTGGACGTTGGGCCCGATCTGGCAGTCCTCGCCGATGGTGATCGCCGCGACGTCCAGTGCGGTGAGGTTGTAGTTGACGAAGGTCCTCGCCCCGATGGAGATGTTGCTTCCGTAGTCCACGTACAAGGGCGCCCGCACCACGACGTCCGCGCCGACGTGGCCGCAGAGCTCGGCGAGCACCGCCGAGGCCGTCGCCGGGTCCCGCAGGCTCGCGGCCTGGTAGTCGGCGGCGAGCCGCGCGGCACGCAGTTGCCTCCGGGCGATCTCGGGATCGTCCGCGATGTAGAGGTCGCCCGCGAGCATGCGCTCCACCGGGGTGCGCGGATCGCCGGCGAAGTAGTCGGTCGTCATGCGTACGATCGTACACTCAGAAGGTACGTTCGTACACTCCATGCCCGTGCCCCCCCCCACACGAGTCGGGGCGCCGGGGCACGGCGCGGCCGCCCGGGACCTCGGGAAGCGCTACTTCCCGTCACTTTCTCTGCTCTCGGGACAAAGCATGGACGCCGTCAGAAGAAGTCCCTACGGTGTCCGTTGCGACGGTGGGGGCTCACGGCCCTCACCCGCAGCGACTCCGTGTCCGGGACGACGGCGCGCCCCGGCAGCGGTGGATCCCCCCTTGCCCGATCGAGCCCTCCAAGCCGAGGGCCGTCAGGAGGTCACGTGCATCCACGGCTGTCCACCCGGCGACTGGCCAGACGCCTGGCCGGACCGTTTCTCGCCTCGTTACTGGGCCTCGGCCTGGCGGCCGGCCCGGCCCCGGCCGCCGGCTCCGCCCCCGCCGCTCTCCCGCCGCAGGAGCCCGGAGTCACCCTCCGCGTCTTCGACGTGCAGGCGCCGCTGAGCGATCTCTGCACGCTGAAAGCGGGACAGACCCCCAACATCGACAAGCTGATGCCGGTCATCGACTGGTCCACGTCCGGGGACTTCGGTCTGGAGAGCAACTTCGTCACCCATGTCATCGGCAATCTCGGCGCCCCGCAGTCGGGCGGCTACACCATCCGCCTCACCAGCGACGACGGATCCCGCCTCTGGCTCGACGGCCGCCTGCTGATCGACCACGGCGGCCTCCACGGTGCCGAGCCCAAGGAGGCGACCGTCGACCTGACGGCCGGTCACCACGCGTTGCGTATCGAGCACTTCGAACGCGACGGAGGCCAGCAGCTGACCCTGGCGTGGAAGCCGCCCGGCGCCTCCGGCTTCACCGTCGTGCCGAACACGGCCCTGAGCACGGACGCCGGCGTCGTCCGTGTGACCGCGCCCGGCCGCAAGGAATGCGAGGCCGGCACGGACTCGCCCGGTGACGGCCTGCCCCTGACCGGTGTGCACCCCGATTTCACCCTCACGCAGCTCCGTCCCAGCGGCTTCGAGCCACAGGTCTCCGCGATGGACTGGCTGCCCGACGGTCGTCTCGCCGTCACCACCTGGGGCGGCAGCAACAACACCCTCGGCGAGGTCTATCTGCTGTCCAACGTCACGGGAAGCACCGGCCCGGACAAGGTGACCGTGAAGAAGGTGGCCTCGGGTCTGAAGGAGCCCATGGGCATCAAGTACGTCGACGGCAAGCTCTACGTCTCCCAGAAACACGAGCTGACCGAGCTCGGCGACACCGACGGCGACGAGGTCACCGACCAGTACCGGAGGGTGGCGACCTGGCCCTTCGGCGGCAACTTCCACGAGTTCGCCTTCGGCCTGCTCCACAAGGACGGGTTCTTCTACCTGAACCTCTCGGTGTCCATCAACTACGGGGGCGCGACCACGGATCCGCAGCCCGCCCCGAACCGCGGGACCACCATCAAGGTGAACCGGCAGACCGGCGCCGTGTCGTACGTCGCCGGTGGGCTGCGCACCCCGAACGGCATCGGATGGGGCCCCGAGGGCGACATCTTCGTCACCGACAACCAGGGCGGCTGGCTTCCCTCGTCGAAACTGGTGCACATCAAGCAGGGCCGGTTCTTCCACCACCGCACCAACCCGGTCGGCCCCTTCGACACCCAGCCGGTGACCAAGCCGGTGCTGTGGCTGCCGCAGAACGAGATCGCCAACTCGCCCAGCACACCGCTCCAGCTGACCGAAGGCCCGTTCGCCGGACAGATGCTGTTCGGAGACGTGACGTACGGGGGCATCCAGCGCGGATTCCTGGAGAAGGTCGGCGGCGAGTACCAAGGCGCGGTCTTCCGCTTCACCCAGGGGCTGGAGGCCGGCGTGACCCGCATCAGCGTCGGGCCCGACGGAGCGCTGTACGCGGGAGGGCTGGGTGCGGGCGGCAACTGGGGTCAGGAGGGCAAGCTCAGTCACGGCCTGCAGAAGCTCACACCCAACGGCTCCCACACCTTCGACATCCGCGCCATGCGCGCTGTTCCCGGCGGCTTCGCCCTCGACTACACCCAGCCCGTCTCGACGGAGACCGCCGCCGAACTGGGCACACGCTACAAGGTCAAGCAGTGGCGCTACGTGCCGACCGCGGCCTACGGCGGCCCGAAGGTCGACGAGGAGACGCTCACCGTGCAGTCCGCCACACTCTCCGCCGATCGCAAGACGGTCACCCTGGCCCTCCCGGGACTCAAGACCGACCGGGTGGTCCACGTCCGCTCCCCCCGGCCCTTCAGTTCGTCGACCGGGGAGCCCTTGTGGAGCACCGAGGCGTGGTACACGCTCAACCAGCTGCCCGGCGGGACGTCCGGGACCGGAGAGGTGAAGGGAGTGGGCGGCAAGTGCCTAGACGTCGACGACTCCCAGACCGCCGACGGCACGAAGATCCAGCTGTGGACCTGCAACGGCACGGCCGCCCAGCGGTGGACCGTCTCCGGTGACGGCACGCTGAAGGTCCTGGGCAAGTGCCTGGACGTCTCCGACGGAGGGAGCGCGGACGGTACGAAGGTCCAGCTGTGGACCTGCAACGGGACCGGCGCCCAGAAGTGGGCGCCCCAGGCGGACGGGACGGTCCGCAACCCGCAGTCCGCCAAGTGCCTGGACGCCTCGGGAGGCGTCTGGAACGACGGCACCGCCGTCCATCTCTGGAGCTGCCACACCGGCCCCAACCAGAAATGGACACTGCCGTGACATGACGGTAGGCCCGGTCCTCACCGTAACGGGCCCCGTTACGGTGAGGACCGCACCCAGGGCGGCCGCCGGGGAGCAGGCCCCCCGCCGGGCCCCTGTCCGTCAGGCGCCGCGGCGGCGCAGCTCCGGCTCGGCGAGGGATGCCGGGACGTAACCCGCGTCCCGGGCGGAGAGGTTGGTACCCGGAGGGATGATCTTGTCGATCCGGTCGAGGACGTCCCGGTCCAGGCGGATGGCGTCCGCGCCGAGCTGGCCCTCCAGCTGCTCGAAGGTGCGCGGGCCGATGATGGCCGAGGTGATCGCCGGGTGCTCCAGGACGAAGGCGAGCGCGAGCTGGACCAGCGTCAGGCCCGCCTCCTCGGCGAGCCGGGCGAGCGCCTCCGCCGCGTCGAGCTTGGCGGCGTTCTCCGGGGCCGCGATGTCGAAGCGCTCGGCCTGCCGGTCCGAACGGCTGGAGTGGGGCTGCTCCGCGCCCTTGCGGTAGCGCCCGGTCAGCCAGCCCCCCGCCAGCGGACTCCAGGCGAGGACCCCGAGGCCGTACCGCTGGGCCACCGGGAGCACCTCCCGCTCGATGCCGCGGGCGAGCAGCGAGTACGGCGGCTGCTCGGTGACCACGCGCTCGCGCCCTCGGCGCTCGGCGATCCACTGGCCCTCGACGATCGCGGACGCCTCGAAGGTGGAGGTACCGATGTACCGGATCTTGCCCTGGCGCACCAGGTCGGTCAGGGCGCCGAGGGTCTCGTCGAAGTCGGTCTCCGGTTCCGGCCGGTGCACCTGGTAGAGGTCGATCCAGTCGGTGCCCAGGCGGCGCAGACTGTTCTCGACCTCCTGGATGATCCAACGGCGGGAGTTGCCCCGCTCGTTCGGGCCGTCACCGAGGCTTCCGTGGAACTTGGTGGCGAGTACCACGCCGTCCCTGCGGCCACCGGCCAGGGCCTTGCCGACGATGGTCTCGCTCTCGCCCGCGGAGTAGACGTCGGCCGTGTCGACGATGTTGATGCCGGCGTCGAGGGCGCGGCGGATGATCCGTACGCCGTCCTCGTGATCGGTGTTGCCCCGGGCGCCGAACATCATCGTGCCCAGGCACAGCGGGCTGACCTTCACGCCCGTACGGCCCAGATTGCGGTACTGCGTCATCGTGCACTCTCCTGCATGAGGTGATCGGTGGAGTGGAGGCGGGTGGCTCCCGCGTCCGAGGAAGGGGAGCCGTCGCGGAAGGCGTCCCAGAGCCTGCGGTAGGGGCCGTCGGCGGCGAGGAGTTCCTCGTGGGTGCCGCTCTCGGCGATCCGGCCGCCGTCGAGCACCACGACACGGTCGGCGCGCGCGGCGGTGGTGAGCCGGTGCGCCACCACGACCGTGGTACGCCGTCTGGTCAGGGCGGCCGTCGCGGCGGTCACCCGCCGCTCGGTGGCCAGGTCGAGCGAGGCCGTCGCCTCGTCCAGCAGCAGCACGTCGGGGTCGACGAGTTCGGCTCGTGCCAGGGCGATGAGCTGCCGCTGGCCGGCGGACAGGTTGCGCCCCCGTTCCCCGACCTGCTGCAGATAGCCCCGGGGGAGCGCCGCGACCATCTCATGGGCGCCGACGGCCCGCGCCGCAGCCTCCACGTCGGCGTCCGGGGCGTCCGGCCGGCCGTAGGCGATGGCGTCCCGCACGGTCCCGCTGAAGAGGTGGGGTTCTTGCGGGACAAGGCCGAGCCGGCGCCGGTAACCCGCCAGGTCGAGCCCCCGCAGGTCCTCCCCGTCGACCCGGACCCGGCCCGAGGAGGGATCATGGAAACGGGCCAGGAGTTTGACGACGGTGGACTTCCCGGCCCCCGTCGTCCCCACGAGCGCGACGGTCTCGCCCGGCGCGATCCTCAGGCGCAGGTCGCTCAGCACCTCGCGCCCCCCGGGATAGGCGAAGGACACCCCGTCGAACTCCACCTCCCCGCGCAGCCGGCCGACCGGGCGCGGGTCCGCGGCGGGCGGTGTGCCCGTGCGCGTCCGCATGAGGGCCCGCAGCCGCGACAGGCCGATGACCGCCTGCTGGTAGCCGTCGAACACCTGCGACAGCTGCTGGATGGGAGCGAAGAACAGCTCCACGTACAGCAGGAACGCGATCAGCGTGCCCGCGGTCAGCCGGCCGTCCGTCACCCTGCCCGCCCCGACGACCAGCACGGCGGCGGCGGACAGCGTCCCCAGGAACTCCACGAACGGGAAGAAGAGACCCATGTACCGCTGCGCTCGCAGTCTGGAGTCCCGGAACTCGCCCGCCAGCTGGGCGAAGATTCGCGCGTTGTGCTCCTCCCGGCGGAAGATCTGGGTGACCCGGATCATGGCGACGTTCTCCTGCAGCGAGGCGTTCACGACGCTGACCCGCTCGCGGGCCTCCCGGTAGGCAGGGACGGAATGACGGCGGAAGACCGCCGTCGCGACGGCGAGCACCGGCACCACGGCCACCAGCACGAGGGCGAGCGAGGCGTCGATCACCAGGAGGGCGGCGAGCACGCCGACGATCGTCAGCCCGCTCACCACGGCCGTGATGAGACCGGTCTGCACGAAGGTGGACAGGGCGTCCACGTCCGTGGTCATCCGGGTCATGATCCGGCCGCCCGACTCGCGCTCGTAGTAGTCGAGTCCGAGCCGCTGCAGCTGGGCGAAGGTCTTGACCCGCAGGGTGTACAGCAGGCGCTCGCCGGTGCGGCCGGTGGTGCGGACCTGCAGGACGCCGACGACCCAGTTCGCCGCCACGACGACGGCGGCCGCCGCCGCTGCCGCCAGCAGGGAGTCACGGGCGCCCCGGACCACTCCGCCGTCCACCCCGTGGCGTACGAGCACCGGCACGGCGATCTGCGCCAGCGCGTCGAGCGCGACCAGGAGCAGCCCCAGCAGCAGCGGGGCCCGGACGGGCCGCAGCAGGCGGCCCAGCGTCAGGTCCGGCTCGGCGGCCGACGCGGTCTCGACGGACAGTCCCGGATCGGCCCGGGGGAGCGGCAGCCGGGCCAGCCCGGCGAGGACCTCCGGGTCCGGCGGCGCGGAACCGAGCAGTCCGCCACCGCCCGGCGCGCCCCGGCCGGGTCCGGCGGTCGCCGCGGCCTCGGCGAACGCCTGGGCGGCCCGGACCGCCGCGTCGCCTCCCTCGTCGTCCGATGCGCCGTCCTCGTCGCGCCGCCACAGCTCCGCCGTGACGGCGGGGGCCGTGCCGGGGGCGGAGGCGGTGGCCACGGAGTCGTCCGCGATCGGAGCCTGCCGGTCCTCGGCCCCGGCGGACGTCTGCTCCGAAGCCGACAGCAGAGACCGCAAGAGCGGCGAGCGGGAGCGCAGTTCGTCGAGCGTGCCGGTGTCGACGACCCGCCCGCGGTCCAGGACGGCGATCCGGTCCGCCAGCTCCAGCGTGGAGCGCCGGTGCGCCACGATCAGCGTGGTGGGCCGGCGCGCCGCCGTCCGCAGCGCCTCGTGGATCTCCGCCTCCACCCGTGTGTCGACGGCCGACGTGGCGTCGTCGAGGACGAGCACCGCCGGATCGGCGAGGAGCGCCCTGGCGAGCGCGATCCGCTGCCGCTGACCTCCGGAGAGGGTCAGCCCCTGTTCGCCGACGACCGTGTCGTACCCGTCGGGCAGCCGCTCGACGAACTCGTCGGCGCGGGCGAGCCGCGCCGCCGCCCGGATCCGCGCGTCGTCGGCGTCGGGAGAGCCGTAGGCGATGTTGGCCCGCACGGTGTCGGAGACCAGCAGCGACTCCTCGAAGACGAACCCGATCCGCGCACGCAGCGCGTCGAGCGACAGGTCCCGCACATCGTGGCCGCCGACCCGGACCCGGCCGCCGGTCACGTCGTACAGGCGGGGAAGCAGCGCGGCCGCCGTCGACTTCCCGGAGCCGGCGAGCCCGATGAGGGCGACCGTCTCACCCGGCCGGATGTCGAGCGAGAAGCCGCGCAGCAGCGGCTCCGCCGTCCCGTACCCGAAGATGACGTCCTCCCAGGCGACCGCCGGCGCTCCGTCCGGCAGCTGCGCCGGGTCGGCGGCCCCGGTCAGACCGGACGTCTCGTCGATGACCTCCAGGACCCGCACGGCGCCCGCACGGGCCGGCTGCCACACCGTGAGCAGGGTGGCCAACTGCCGTACCGGCGTGACGAACGAGCCGAGGTACGTCGTGAAGGCGAGGAAGGTGCCCAGGGAGATGCGGCCGTCCAGCGCCATCCACCCGCCGAGAGCCAGCACGCCCACCTGCCCCAGGGCCGGGACCGCCTGCAGCGCAGGGTTGTAACGGCTGGTGTAGCGCACCACCCGCAGGCGGGAGGCGAACAGACGGCGGGCACGGCGGTCGAGCCCGGCCAGCTCGCGCTGCTCCTGACCGAACCCCTTCACCACCCGCACCCCGGTGACCGTGGCCTCCACGGCGGAGGCGACCTCGGCCGCCTCCTGCTGGGCGTGCCAGTTCGCCGGGAAGAGGTCCCGGCGGCTGCGGAACGCGATCAGCCAGAGCAGCGGCCCCACGACCAGGGCCACGGCCGTCAGCAGCGGCGACAGGACCGCCATGAGGACCACGGAGGCCAGGAACATCAGGATGTTGCCCGTGAGGTTCGGCAGGAACTGCAGCAGCGTCTGGATCAGGGTGATGTCCGAGATGGACCGGCTCACGGCCTGCCCGGTGCGCAGCTCGTCCTGTTTGGACCCGCCGAGCCGCACGAGCGAGGCGAACGCGTCGTTGCGCAGGTCGTACTGGACCCCGAGCGACACCTTTCCCGAACGGTAGCGGCGGGTGAAGCTCACGACGAGGCGGACGGCTCCGAGGGAGACGAGGAGGGCGCACCAGGCGGCGGGCGAGCCGGCCGTCCCGGCCGCCACGGAGTCGACGACATGGCGCAGCACCAGCGGCAGCGTCGCGGTGGCCACGGCCGCGACGACCGCCGCGCCGTAGGCGAGGACGAGATCACGCCGGTGGCGCAGGCAGTAGCCCAGGAGCCGCCGCGCCCACCCGGCCGGGCGGGGCCGGCCGGGGCCGGCCACCGTCGCGGCGGCCGGCCCGGACGGACCCCGAGGGGGACAACCGGTCACCGGGCGTCCACCAGCACGTCGGCCGGCCGGCCCGCACCGGAAGCGGACGGGTCGAAGTGCCGGTTGTCCGGACGCGCGAGCCCGTAGTGGTCGCGCAGCGTCGTCCCGCTGTACTCGGTACGGAACAGGCCGCGCTCCTGGAGCAGCGGCACCACCCGGTCGACGAACCGCTCCAGGCCCGACGGAAGCACCGCCGGCATGATGTTGAACCCGTCCGCCGCACCGCTCTCGTACCAGTGCTCGATGGTGTCGGCGACCTGCTCGGCCGTGCCCGCGAAGGTCCGGTGGCCACGGCCGCCACCCAGCCGTCCGATCAGTTGGCGCACCGTCAGGCGCTCGCGCCGGGCGAGGTCCACGATCAGGGTGTAGCGGCTCTTGGCCCCCTCGATCTCGTCCTCGGTCGGGATGTCCTCGGGCAGCTCCCGGTCGAGGTGGAGGTCCTCCGGTGCGATCCGCAGCTTCTGCGCGAGCTGACGCTTGGCGTACTCGGGCGAGATGAGCCGGTCGAGTTCGGCGTCCAGCTCCCGCGCCTCGGCCTCGGTGTCGCCGATGACGGGCACGATCCCGGGGAGGATCTTGACGCCGTCGGGGTCGCGGCCGAGGGCCACGGCCCGCTGCTTCACGTCCTTGTAGAACGCGATGCCGTCCTCCAGCGTCTGCTGCGCCGTGAACACCGCCTCGGCGTACCGGGCCGCGAAGTCCTTGCCGTCCTCGCTCGAACCCGCCTGCACGAGGAGGGGGTAGCCCTGGGGCGACCGCTCCACGTTCAGCGGCCCGTCGACGCGGAAGTACGCGCCCCGGTGCTCGACGCGCCGCACCCGCTCCGCCAGGGCGTGCACGCCGCGCTCCTTGTCCGCGACGACCGCGTCGTCGGCCCAGCTGTCCCACAGCTTGGTGGCCACGTCCACGAACTCGGCCGCCCGCTCGTACCGCTCGTGGTGCAGCGGGGTGTCGTCGAGGCCGAAGTTCCGGGCGGCCTCGGCCCCGGCGGTGGTGACGATGTTCCAGCCGGCCCGCCCGCCGGAGACGTGGTCCAGCGAGGCGAACCGCCGGGCCAGGTTGTACGGCTCGTTGTAGCTGGTCGAGGCGGTGGCGATCAGGCCGATCCGGCTGGTGACCCCGGCCAGTGCCGTCAGCAGCACCGTCGGCTCCAGCTTGCTCGACGGCCGGCGGCCCGGGTCGCCGAAGAGCACGGGGCTGTCGGCGAGGAACACGGAGTCCAGCTTGCCCCGTTCCGCGATCCGGGCCAGGTTCTGGTAGTGCGCGAGGTCGGTCCCGCCCTGCGCCGGGCTCTCGGGCAGGCGCCAGGCGGCCTCGTGGTGACCCACCGACATCAGGAACGCGTTGAGGTGGAGGTGCTTGCGGTCAGGCGTGCGCGGCATGGGACTTCTCCTTCTGGAGGTCGTACGGGGGAGCGGCCGGCGTCGTCACGCCGAGCGCGGTGAGCAGGGCGTCGCGGTACTCCTGGAACCGGGGGTCCCGACGGGTCCGGGGGGTCGGCAGGTCGACGGCGAGGTCCAGGGAGATCCGGCCGTCCTCCAGGACCAGGACCCGGTCGGCCAGCTCGACCGCCTCGTCGACGTCGTGGGTGACCAGCAGCACGGCCGGCCGGTGGCGCTCGTACAGCTCGCGCAGCAGACCGTGCATCTTGATCCGGGTCAGCGCGTCGAGCGCGCCGAACGGCTCGTCGGCCAGCAGGAGTTCGGGGTCGTGCACCAGAGCGCGGGCCAGCGCGGCGCGCTGTTGCTCCCCTCCGGAGAGTTCGTGCGGCCAGGACCGCTCCCGCCCCGCGAGCCCGACCTCCTCCAGCGCCGTCAGCCCGCGCTCCCGCGCGCCGGGGCCGCGCAGCCCCAGCACCACGTTCTCCAGCACGCGCAGCCAGGGCAACAGGCGCGAGTCCTGGAACGACAGCGACACCCGGTCGGGTACGACGAGTTCACCGGAGCCGTCGACGCCGTGGTCCAGACCGGCGACCGCGCGCAACAGCGTGGACTTGCCCGAACCGCTGCGCCCGAGGAGCGCGGTGAACTCGCCCGGAGCGAGGTCCAGGTCGACGTCCTCCAGGACCACCCGCTCGCCGAACCGGCGGACGAGCCGCCGGGTCCGGACGGCCGGTGGTGCCTCGGTCAGCCCGCCAGCGTGCGTCGCCATGACAGGGCCCTCCTCTCGATCGCACGGACGAGGGCGTCGGAGGCGAACCCGAAGACGCCGTACGCCACCAGACCCACGATGATCACGTCGGACTGGGCGTACTGCTGGGCCTGGAACATCATGTAGCCGATGCCGCTGGTCGCGTTGATCTGCTCCACGACGATCAGACCCAGCCAGGACGAGGTGACGCCCAGGCGCAGCCCGACGAAGAACCCCGGCAGGGACCCCGGGATCACGACCTTCCGTACGAACCGCCCACGGCTCAGCCTCAGGACCTCGGCGAGCTCCACGTGACGGCTGTCGATGCTCGTGAGCGAGGCGTAGGTGTTGATGTACATGTTCACGGCCACGCCGAGCGCGATGACCGTGACCTTCATGTCCTCGCCGATGCCGAGCCAGAGGATCAGCAGCGGAAGCATGGCCAGGGACGGGATCGCCCGTTTGATCTGCAGGGGCCCGTCGACGAGGTACTCACCCGTGCGGCTGAGGCCCGCCACCACGGCCAGGGCGACACCGGCGAGCACGCCGAAGAAGAGGCCCAGGCCCGCGCGTTGCAGGGAGACCAGCACGTTGCCCTGCAGGCGTCCGTCGGCGACCAGGTCGGCGGCGGTGGTGACCACGCTCGCGGGGCCGGAGAGGATGCGCGGATCGAGCACCCCGGCGGCGGAGGCGGCCCACCACGCGGCGAGGATCAGCGCCGGCCCGAGCAGCCTTCCCAGCGGCACCGGACGTCCGGGACCGAGCCGCCGTCGCCGGCCGGCTCGGCGGGGCCGCGTCGTGCCGCCGTGGCCCGTCGGGGAGGTGCCGGTGGCGCGTCCGGTGGGCGCGGGCGCCTCACCGGTCCCGCCGGACGCCGCCCCGGGGGCGACACCCCCGTGCGTCCGGCTGTCGTCGACGACGGCCGTGGCGCGGTCCTCGGCGACCGCCACGCCCCGCGAGGTCCCCGTGGGGGACAGCGCCTCACTCATGTCGCCTCCCGGTACCGAGCCGGAACGGCCTGGGCCGCGAGGCCCTCGAACCGGCGGTCGAAGAGCCTGGACACGTCGAAGCGGGGGACGAAGCCGCCCTCGGCCAGCAGGTCGGCGGTCTCCTGCTCCCAGGCGATCGCCTCGTCCCAGCGTGCCGGGAAGTGCGGCTCGTTGAGGGAGGCGACGATCCGCTTGCCGTCCGCGCGGGAGACGCCCTGGTCCTTGACGTAGTAGGCGTCGATCCAGCGGTCGGAGTGCTCCCACGCCCACACCGAGCCGCGCGCCCACAGCGGCACGAAGCTGCGGACGGCCGCGGCCTTCGCCGGGTCGTCCAGCACCTCGGCCGGGGCCCACAGGACCGTCAGCAGGTCGACGACGTCGGTCCGCACGTCGCGAGCGCCGTCCTTGCGGTACTGGTCCAGGTACTTGGTCAGGGTCGGCTCGCCGAGCGGAGCGACGTCCACCTGCTTCGACTGGAGGGCGGTGAGGAACTGGGTGCTGGGCAGGGCCACCAGCGTGACGTCCTTGTGCGGGATCCCGGCCTTCTTCAGCGCGCGCAGCACCACGACACCCTGTGCCTGCCCCTGGGAGAACGCGATCTTCTTCCCCCGGAAGTCCTCCGTCCGCGCGATCGACGATCCGGGGGCGGTGGCGAACACGTAGGTCGGCTTCCTGCGCAGCTGAACCGCCACGATCCGCGCCCGCACCCCGATCGCGTCGGCCTGGATCGGGGGAATTCCCGCGTTGCTCGCCAGGTCGATCGAGCGCGCCCGGAATCCCTGGATGATGTCCGGCCCCGCCGACAGATTCGGCCACTCGGACACCTTGAACGGCAATTCCTTCAGCAGGCCGGCTTCGGCAAGCTGAATGCGCGACGTGCGTACGGCGACGGAAAGAGCGGTACCGGGCGGCGGGGGCGCGGTGGAAAGGGCCTTGACGGAGGCGGCGCCGGGCGCGGCGGAAGGTGGCGGCGCGCACCCGGCGGCGGCGAGAGCCGCACCGCCCGAGAGGGCGAGGAATCCTCTGCGACCGAGGAGGGGAGGAGCGGGAACGGGTGACATGGAGGTCCTGTTCTGGGAAGAGCCGAGGGCGGGGAGGAGGAGGTGCGTCAGACGGCGAGGTAGCCGCCGTCGTGGAAGAGCAGAGGCCGGCGCCCCGGTTCCTGCCACGACTCCACGACCCGGGCGATGACGATGCGGTGGTCCCCCGCGGGGACGAGGTCCTCGACGGCGACCAGCAGTCGGCCGGCGACGCCGGCGAGCGCGGGCTCGCCCTCCGGCAGCCGGTGCCACGCCGTCGGCGCGGCGAACCGGTCGATGCCGCTCGTCGCGAACCGCCTGGCCAGCGGCTCCTGGTCGGACCCGAGGAAGTTGACCACCGCGGTGCGGGCCCGCTCGACGTGCGGCCAGGACGACGACCCGGAGGCGATGGCGAAGGAGACGAGCGGCGGGCTGAGGGAGAGGGAGGTGAGCGAGGTCGCGGTGAAACCGACGGGCCCCTGGCCGGCGTCGGTGGTGACCACGACGACGCCCGCCGGGTACGCGCGGAAGGCCTGCTTGAAGCGGTCGGGGGAGAGGTCGGCCGCGGGGGGCGAGGACACGGAGACGGACACATTTCCTCCTGGTCGATGAAGGCGCGGGACGGCCGAAGGCGGCCGGAACGAGGGAAGGCGGCGCGAGACGGCGTCGCCATGACACGGACATCAGGGCACGACGGATCGCCCTGGGCGGACGGCGCGAAGAAATCGGTGGGAAGGCGCGGCGACGTCGGCCGGCGGGAAAGCCCGGGGAATTCCGCCGGAGTCGGCGGATCAGACCTCGGTCAACGAGAGGCGCGGGATGGGATCAACAACAACGTGCCGTCGTGGGCACGGGCCGGAAAGTCCATCGCGGGCTGCTCATGAATCCATTTTCCGATCCCCGCTCCGACCCGGTCAACAATGCAACTCCCTGAATTAAGTCGGTGCGGGTCCGCAGGGGTGTCGCACCGGCTCAGGAGACGGCCGGCAGCGCCGGCCAGGGGCCGAGCGGATCGTCGTAGAGCGCCCCCAGCGCCACGGCCGGACCGGCTGTCGCCAGGACCGAGCCGGTGAAGGAACTGGGAAACACCCGCCGTTCGGGGTCGTCGCACACCCACGACCGTTCGGCCACCTCGGCCCGCAGCGCCGCGAGGCACTCCGGCAGCCTGCCCGCGCCCGGCTCGACCACGACCAGCACCTCGGGGTCGAACATGTCCACGAGCACGGCGGCCGCCCGGCCGACGAGCCGGGCGCGGTGCAGGAACACCTCCCGCGCCCTCGGCTCACCCTCCAGGGCCCACTCCAGCAGGGTGGGAAAGGACGGCGCCCGAAGGCCGGCCGCCGCGGCCAGTCGCACCATCTCCGGCTCGGACACCGCCGACTGGAGGCACCCCGGAACACCGCACACGCAGGGCGAGGCGCCGCCCCCGTCACCCGGCCCGCCGACCGGCAGGTGCGCGACGTTCCCCGCCCCGGAGCGAGGCCCCTGGTGGACGGCCCCCGCCGTCACGAACGCCGCGTCCACCACCGCGCCCACGAAGAGCAGGACCGCGCTCGCCCGTGTCGCCGCCTGCCCCACGAGCTGCTCCGCGCGCGCCAACGCCCGCGCGTGGCTGTCGACATGGACCGGCAGCCCGGTCGCGTCGGCGAGGATGTCGCGCACCGCCACACCGCGCCAGCCGAGCTGGGGGTGGCGTACGACCACACCCGCCCCCGGGTCGACCCAGTGGCCGGTCGCCGCCCCCAGCGCGAGCACGGTCCTGCCGGCCCCGTGCGCCGCCACGAATCCGGGCAGCCGCGCCGCCAGACCTTCCAGGACGGCACCGGCCCGTGTCGACCCGTGCGGGCGCCGCTCCTCGGCGACGACCCGGCCGCGCAGGTCCATCAGCGACAACGTCGTGTGCGTGACGGCGACATGGGCACCGGCCACGAGGTAGCGGTCGGCGTCCACCTCGACGGGAACGTGCGGGCGGCCGAGTCCCCGAGGGCCGGCGGTCTCCTGCCCCTCACGGATCAGCCCCCGGCTCAGCAGGACCGCGCAGTGTCCGCTCACCGCGGCGGGGGAGAGACCGGTCAACCGGGCCACGGTGCTGCGGGCCACCGGTCCGTGGTCGAGGATGGCGCCCAGCACGGCCCCGGCTCCCGACGCCCGGCGCGTGGCGGACAGCGGCGGCGGGATGTCCGCGCGCCGCAGTGGCGCGGAACGGCGAGGGGCGGTGAGGGGTGAGGAACTCTCCACGGGGGCCTTCCCGGTCCTGTGCGACGGCGCGGACGGTCGTCACCGGGGGAGGGGGCGCGGGGCCGGTGACGTCGGGGCGCCCCGGCACGGATCGGCCTTGGTGGAGCGTCCCTTCGGAGGTGCGCGGCGGCGCTGCGCGGAAGAGGGCCGGCCCGGATCAGGATCCGGTCGGAAGGGGGAAAGCCCGCTCCGCTCACACGCCGCTGTTCAGGACCACTGACACGCGGCGGAGCACACACGCTTCAGGTCGACATGACCTCGAGTCGTCAGAAGCGCGGATCGGTGCATGGCGCGCAACATAACCGTGAGCGCACAATCAGGTCAAACGCCTGCCCGCATCATGGACGTCGGGGGACGCGACCGCGAATCCCTCGTACGCGGGCGCTCCGCACGAGGGGGCGCCGGATCCGCTTACGGTGTCCGTCATGCTTGCACCTGCCGAGGACGTCATCCGTAGAGCCGCCCGCCTGATCGACCAGGGCGTACGTCTGGACATGAACGAGATGGCCGCCCGGTTCGGCGTCTCACGGGCCACCCTCTTCCGACGGGTGGGGAACCGCGAGGAACTGACGGGTGAAGCGCTCTGGTGGCTGGCCGAGCGGACCCTTGCGGCGGCCTCCGCCCGTTGGGAGAAGAGCAACGGGCCGGCCGTACGCAGTGGCGAGGGCAAGCTGCGGACTCTGCGGATCATGGACGAGTACGCGGCGGCGATCGTGGCCCACGCCGGGTTTCAGCGCCTGCTCGACGAGGAGCCGGTCACCACCCTGCGGATCCTCACCGACCCCTTCGGCAAGGTGCAGCCCCGGATGGTCACCGCTTACGTACGGATGCTCGAACGCGACGTCGCGGACGGCGGGTTCACCCCGCTCGTGGACCTCGACACACTGGCCTACGGCGCGGTGCGCCTGGGCGAGGCGGTCATCTACGCCGACATCGTGGCGGCGCGGGAGCCGGACCTCGCGGCCGCGACCGCGCTCGTCGACGCCCTGGTGGAGGGTGTCCTGCGTCCCAGGTCCTGACAGCCGGGCCGCGCGGGGCCGCGCGGCAGGGGATTGCGAAACAAATACGCGATGTGTTTCATTGGCCTTCGCTGAAACGATCTGCTCACGTGTTGCAGCCCTCGCCTCCGCCCTTCCCTCCACCCCGCAGGGAGCGCCCCATGCCCGGAAGGTCCGCTCCCTCGGGCGGCCTGGTCGCGGCGGCCACCGCCGCCGGACCGCACGGGCCCGCGGCACACGCCGGTCCCGGTGCCCGGCCGGGGCCGGCAGGTTGTCGCACGGACACCACGACAACTCCCTTGACAGGAGCGACACATGCCCCGGACCAGCGCCAACGGTATCGAGCTCGAGTACGACACCATCGGCTCGCCCCGTGACCCGGCACTCTTGCTGGTCATGGGGCTGTACGGGCAACTCATCCATTGGGACACCGGGTTCTGCCGGATGATCGCCGACCACGGCTTTCACGTCATCCGCTACGACAACCGGGACTCGGGCCTGTCCACCAGCCTGGACGACCTGGCGGCACCGAGCGCGGCCGCCCCCTTCTCCCGCGCTGACGACGGCGCCGCCCCCTACGTGATCTCGGACATGGCCGACGACGCGGTCGGTCTTCTGGACGCGCTGGGCATCGACCGCGCGCACGTGGTCGGCATCTCGATGGGAGGCATGATCGCCCAGGAGCTTGCCATCGATCACGGAGACCGGCTGCTCAGCCTCTGCTCGATCATGTCGACCACGGGTGAACGCTCCGTAGGACGTCCCCGGCCGGGGATCCTCGCCCTGCTCGCCCCGACGCCCGCCGGAACCCGGGACGCGGTGATAGAGGCCGCGGTCGCGACCCGGCGTGCGATCAGCTCACCGGGCTTTCCCCCCGACGAGGCCGAACTGCGGGTGAGGGCCGCCGTTTCGTACGACCGGGCCCATCGTCCCGCGGGGGGCCTCCGGCAGGTCGCCGCCATCGGCGCCTCACCGTCCCGCGCGGACCGGCTGCGTCACACGTCGGTCCCCGCCCTGGTGATCCACGGCGAGGACGACCCCCTGATCGACGTGAGCGGTGGCCACGCGACGGCCGCCGCGATTCCCGGAGCGACGCTGCTGACGATTCCCGGCATGGGGCACGACCTGCCGTCCGCACTGTGGCCGACGATCGTCGGCGCGATCGTGGAGAACACCCGGCGCACGGTGCCGGAGGCGTGACACCGGCCTGACCCTCCACGCGTCGGCCGGCGCCCCGTGCCCCGTCGGACAGACGGCGCCCGCCCCCGCACGAGGGGGCGGGCGCCGCATCCCGGGTCTTACGGGTTGACGCAGGTGATCGAGCCGGCCGGCAGGTTGATGCCGGCCGATGTCGCCGTGAACCCGAAGGTGACGCTGCCGTCCGGTGGGATGGTCCGGTTGTGGTCGACGTTCCTGACCGTGACCGTGCCGTCGGCCCCGGTGCTCAGCGCACCGTTCCACAGGCTGCTGACCCGGGTTCCCGCGCCGGGTGTCCACTTCACTGCCCAGCCGTCACGTGCGGTGGTGCCGTGGTTCATGACCTCCACGGAACCCTGGAAACCGCCGTTCCAGGCGTTCGTCACGCTGTAGACGGCCATGCATCCGGTGTGCGGGTCGGTGGGTGTGGGTGTCGGAGTGGGCGTGGGATCCGGTGTCGGGGTGGGCGTCGGGGTCGGTGTCGGTGTGCCGCCCGAGCCGCGGATGCCCGTCACCTCGCCGTTGCCGCCGTCGAAGACGACGTCGGAGCAGGAGAAGAAGTTCTCCTGGCTGTCCGAGCGCACCCACTGGATGAACAGCACCGCGTCACCCGAGCGGCCCGCGGGCAGGTTCAGATCCCAGTGGTAGTTGCCGCCGTCCGTGCCCGGCGAGCCGGTCTGCGGCGGGTCGGTGACGGTCTGGATCAGCTCCAGGTCGTTCCAGCCCAGTGCGGCGGCGGGGGAGTAGCCGGGTTTGGACAGGTACACCCGGAAGGAGCCCGGGTGCGCGGCCCAGTTGCTGTGCCTGACGTGGATCGTCTTCCCGGACGTCAGGTGCGTGCGGGGCCAGTCGGTGCGGGCGGCGTTGTATCCGGTGAAGTTGTACGGCGACCGGTCACCGGCGCTGCACAGCTTTCCGTCCGGGACGTAACCGGGCCCGCGCCCGCCCGCGTTGGAGTCGAGTACGGCGAACCAATTGTACAGGGCGGTCGCGCCGCTCTCGTCGAGCGCCGCCCTGCACGCGGGGTTGGTCGGGTCCAGGGCGCCGGTGCTGGTCTTGGCGTCCAGCCAGCAGAGGTAGGTGCGCGATCCGGGCATCATCGTGACGCCGTGGGCCTGTGCGCTGCCCTGGCCCAGCAAGGTCAGGCCGATCCCGGCGAGCAGTGTCGCGAGCACCGCCGCCAGGGAGGCGAGTCGTTTCCTGTGTCCAGCCATGGTGTCTCCTTGTGTGGGAGTTGTCGTCCGGTCGGTGTTCTCCTCTTGCGGTGACGGTCCGGTCCGGTGCGGAAGGCCCGCCCCTGGTTCGCGGGGAAGTGGCGGGGCGGGCCCTGGACGAGCGGTTCGGTGGTGGATCGGTTCAGGCGTGAGCCGGTCCAGTAGCGGGTCGGATCACGCGCAGGCGGCGCCGTTGAGGCTGAATCCGGACGGCTGGGCGAACGCGCCGCTGTAGGAGCCCTGGAACCCGAACGTCTGGCTGGCCCCGGCCGCGATCCGCGCGTTGTGCGCGAGGCCGGTCGCCGTGACGGTCCCGGAGGTCCCCGTCACACTGGCGTTCCAGGCGTTGGTGAGGCGCTGCCCGGAGGGCAGGGTGAAGGACAGCGTCCAGGAGTCCACGGGGGCCGAACCGGTGTTGGCGATGGTGACGTCGGCGGTGAAACCGCCGGTCCAGACGTTGGGCGCGTACGTCACCTTGCAGGCCTTGGACGGGCCGGGTTCGCCGGGGCCGGGTCCGGGGGTCCCGAGGTTCACGGCCGAAGAGAAGGAGTTCACCGTGAGGCCGGCGCCGTTCTGCCACGGCTCGAAGCCGGCCTGGATGCTGGTCAGATACCAGTCGTTCCCGGCCATGCCGCGGGAGACGGTCTCCCGGACGAAGTCCATGACGTCGAAGCTCCAGCTGGGGATGGCCGACGGAGCGACGAACGAGATGACGTCGTTGGAGCCGTTGCTGCCCGTCCACACCTGCCAGCCGCGCCCGCCCACGGTGGCGGTGCCGACCTGCGAGCCGATCGGCTGGATCGGACCGACCTTGTTGAACCAGATCATGATCTCGGTCCGGCTCACCCCGTCGGTCTTGGGCGTGGGGTCCAGCCAGATGTCGTACGAGGCGTTGTACACGGCGTCGCCGACGTAACCGTACGAGATGCTGCTCGGGGCATCGGCGATGCCGCTGAGCCGTGCGGGGAGGTTGGTCCCGGGCGAACAGTTGGTGTAGTGACAGCCGTTGAAGACCGACGGGTACGACTTGGGGGCGCCGTTGGTGGGCACGCCGCCGTCGGCCTGGGTCACCCGGAAGCCGGTGTCGGTGGCCGTGACGCACTGGGCCGCACTGGTGCCCCAGCGGTTGTTCTGGACGACGTAGCGGCCCTGGATCGTGGTCGAGCCGTACTGCTCGCAGATCGGGGTGTCGGCCTGGGCCGCCGGCGCGGAGGTCAGGACGGCCACGACGGTGGCGAGGGCGAGGAGCAGCGCGCCGAGCATGCCGCGTGCGGTCGCGGGGCGTTGCGGTGACGCTCGCATGGGGGGCCTCTCTAGGGACGGGGGATCGACCGGGGGATCGGGGCGGTCACGCGTCCGTTGACCCTGGGAGCGCTCCCACACCGGTTTCGGGGGCACTGTAGGAGCTCGCGGTGGTCATGACAACCCTTCCGGTTCGGGTGCTCGCGACAGGCGCCCCCGGGCGGGGCGCGGCGCCCGCGTGCCGCTCCCGCCGTTCCCTCCCTCTCGTCGATCCAGTCCTGTCCGGGCCGTTGACGTTCCCGTGCCCCGACCGCGACGATGTCCTTCGCCAGGTGTGGGAGCGCTCCCATAATGCTCCCGTGAAACGTCCCGTCCCCCCACGAGGAGCCCCGACGTGAAAAGACGCAGAACCGCCCTGCTCTCCCTGACGGCCCTCCTGGCCACGGGCCTCATCGCGGTGCCCGCCGACCCGGCAGGGGCGGACGAGGTCGAGCAGGTCAGGAACGGCACCTTCGACACGTCGACCGATGCCTGGTGGACGAACAACGTCACCGCCGGACTGTCCGACGGGAGGCTCTGCGCCGATGTGCCGGGCGGCACGGCGAACCGCTGGGACGCCGCCGTCGGCCAGAACGACATGACGCTCGTCAAGGGCGAGTCCTACCGGTTCAGCTTCAGCGCGACGGGGGCCCCCGAGGGCAATTCCGTCCGCGCGGTCGTGGGCCTCCAGGCAGCGCCGTACGACACGTACTACGAGGTCGTTCCGCAGCTGAGCGTCTCCGGCAACACCTACACGTACACCTTCGCCTCACCCGTCGACACCGCCCAGGGCCAGGTCGCCTTCCAGCTCGGCGGCGGGGCCGACCCCTGGCGGTTCTGCCTCGACGACGTGTCCCTGCTGGGCGGGGTGCCGCCGGAGCGGTACGAGCCCGACACCGGCCCTCGCGTCCGCGTCAACCAGGTCGCCTACCTGCCCCGCGGGCCGAAGAACGCCACCCTGGTCACCGACGCGACCGAGCGGCTGCCCTGGAAACTGGCGAACGCCTCCGGCGCCGTCGTCGCGCGCGGCTGGACCGTGCCGCGCGGCGTGGACGCCTCCTCGGGGCAGAACGTCCACTCGGTCGACTTCGGCGAGCACCGCGGCGCCGGGGCCGGCTTCACCCTGATCGCCGACGGCGAGACCAGCCGGCCCTTCGACATCGGGACCGCCGCCTACGAGAAACTCCGCCTGGACGCCGCGAAGTTCTACTACACCCAGCGCAGCGGGGCCGCGATCCGGGGCGACCTGCGGCCCGGCTACGCCCGCGAGGCCGGGCACGTCGACATCGCCCCGAACCAGGGGGACGGGAACGTCCCGTGCCGGCCCGGCGAGTGCGACTACGCGCTCGACGTGACCGGCGGCTGGTACGACGCCGGCGACCACGGCAAGTACGTCGTCAACGGCGGAATCTCCGTCTGGCAGCTGCTCAACACCTACGAGCGCGCCCGGCTCGCCCGCACGGGACAGGCCGAGCGACTGGGCGACGGCACGCTGAACATCCCCGAGAGCGGCAACAAGGTCCCCGACATTCTCGACGAGGCCCGCTGGGAACTGGAGTTCCTGCTCAAGATGCAGGTGCCGGACGGCGAGCCGCTCGCCGGCATGGTCCACCACAAGATCCACGACGAGCAGTGGACCGGGCTTCCGCTGATGCCCTCCGACGACCCGCAGAAGCGGGAACTGCATCCCCCGACCACCGCGGCCACCCTCAACCTAGCGGCGACCGCCGCCCAGGCGGCCCGCCTGTACAAGCCGTACGACCCGGTGTTCGCCGCCGGAGCGCTCGCGGCGGCCCGCGAGGCCTGGACCGCGGCCCTCGCCCACCCCGACGTCCTGGCCTCCGAGAGCGACGGCATCGGCGGCGGCACCTACGCCGACCGTGACGTCACCGACGAGTTCTACTGGGCGGCCACCGAGCTGTACCTGACCACGGGGGGCAAGGAGTTCCAGGACCACATCCTGAGCTCCCCGGTCCACAGCGCCGACATCTTCGGACCGATCAGCTTCGACTGGGCGCGTACCGCCGTCCCCGCCCGGCTCGCCCTGGCCACCGTTCCGAACCGGCTGCCCGGCCGCGACCGGGTCCGCCAGTCCGTCCGCCAGGGGGCCGACCGCTACCTCGCCACGCTGGAAGCCCATCCCTACGGCATGCCGTACGCCCCGGAGGGTCACCTGTACGACTGGGGCTCCACCCACCAGATCCTCAACAACGCCGTCGTCCTGGCCACCGCCTACGACATCACCGGCGGCGCGAAGTACCGCGACGGGGCCGTCGAGAGCATGGATTACATCCTGGGCCGCAACGCGCTGAACATCTCGTACGTCACGGGCTTCGGCGAGGTCAGCGCACAGAACCAGCACAGCCGGTGGTACGCCCGCCAGCTCGACCCGAAGCTGCCCCACCCGCCGGTGGGATCGCTGTCCGGCGGTCCCAACTCGAGCATCCAGGACCCGCTCGCCCAGAGCAGACTGCAAGGGTGCACCGGACAGTTCTGCTACATCGACGACATCCAGTCCTGGTCGACCAACGAGCTCACGATCAACTGGAACTCCGCCCTGACCTGGATGGCCTCCTTCGTGGCCGACCAGGACTGACGCCGCCCGCCCCCGTCCGAGCGGGCCCTGCCGCTCGGACGGGGGCGGGCACCACACCGCCGGGGTGTGACCCCCTGTCAGGTGCCGCGGATCACGGAGGGGGCGTCACCTGCCGTACCACGCGTTGTGGATCGTCAGCGTCGAGGTGTTCCCCTGCTTGTCCGTGACCTTGGCGAGGAGCGAGATGCCGCGGTCCTTCGCCGGATTGCGCACGGAGATCCTGCCGTCGGCGACCTTCACGACCTGCCAGGTCTTCCCGTCGTCGTAGCTCACGGACACGGCGAGCGTCCTGAGGTTCGTGCCGGCCGCCGCGCCCTGCACGGTCGCCGGGACAAGGACCGACGCGCCCGCCGTGGCGCGCGAGGCCAGGTCGACGGGGGGCGCGAAGCGGACCGTGGACACCGGGAGCGCGGTGGTGGCGGTGACCTGCTTCGAACGGAACGTGAAGTCGGCGTCGACACGGGTGGAGGCCGCGGCCACCTTCACCGAGCGCTCCACGGACGTCGTCAGCCGGTACGCGGCGTCGGCGGCGTCGACCGTGAAGGGCTTCTCGCCGGTCAGCGGGTCGTCGTTCCCGGCGATCTTGACGCCGTCGCGGTACAGCGCCGTCGTGGCCGACGTGTGCGGCGTGCGGCCCGCGTGACCCGCGCCGTCGGCGAAGAGCGGAAGGGAGCCGACGATCGTCTGCTCGCCCGTGGCCGGGTCGGGCGCGGTGCGGAAGACGCCCATGTCCTCGCCCAGGAGCGGGCCGAAGACACCCGTGTTGAACGTCTCCCGGTACGTCCGGCCGGCGACGTAACTCTTCGGCCGGACCATCTCGTAGGCGCCCTCGAAGGCGGGGTAGCCCCACGCGTCGGGCTCGCCGAACTGGTGGAACCGGGTCAGCCACGAGACGCCGTCAGCGGTGGAGACGAGGAAGGTGCGGGTCCCCGGCGCCGCCTGGTACGCGGAGAAGGCGTTGCCCTCCGGGGCACCCGGCAGGCGGGGATAGGGGGAGACGAGCGTGCTCTTACCGGGCGCGGACGCGCCGAGACGGACCGTGAGCGTGGCCAGCTCGTTCGCCTTCACGTGCTTGCTGTAGCCCGTCGCGACCGTGCCGGTCCTGCCGCCGAAGGCCACCGCGTACTGGGTGGTGGCGTCCTTGACGAAGTGCGCGTCCCAGGTCTGCAGGAGCGAGCCGTCGGTGACGGCCGGGCCCAGATGGGCGGTGCGGAAGCCGGTGAAGCCCCTGAGGACCCAGCCGTTGCCGACACGGCCCGCGTCGGTCGCGACCTCGTAGTACGTGCCCGCGTAGTCCGCCGTGTCGAGACCGGGCACGGTCAGGTCCACCGGCTTGGTGAGGCGCGCGTCGGCGGTGAGCGTGGTGTCCCGGGAGATTTCCAGCTTGGGCTGGGCGATCCAGTCGGTGCCCTTGGTGTAGTCCGACGGGTCCTCGTAGACGGCCGTGTTGAAGGTGTACGAGCCCTTGGGCACACGGATCGTGTGGGTGCCCGGCTCGTTGTCGACGCGGGTCTCGAACCCCTCGGCGGGGCCGCCGACCCCGGTCAGGGTGCTGGAGAAGTCCGTGGCGTCGGTGCCGTCGCGGCCGAGGGTGCGGAGCGTGACGTCGTAGGACTCCACCTCCCGGACGGCGACCGCGGCCGTGCGTACGGACTGGCCCGCGCCGGTGGCGGTGACGTACCCCGAGTAGGTGCCGTCGGCGTCACCGACGCCGGTGTGCGCGGTCAGGTCGACCTCGGTCCTGCCGCCGGCGGGCACGGTCACCCGGGTGGCGCCCAGCGTGAAGAACCCCGCCGGAGCCGGCTTGCCCGTCGGGTCCAGCGTGGACACCGACAAGTCGAGGGTGACGTCCTCGGCCCCGAGGTTGCGGTATCCGACCTTCCTGGTGACGGGCTGGTCGTCGGTGTGAGGCCACTGCGCCATGCCGAAGGTCAGGGACACCGGTTCGGCGATCACACTCTGGGCCAGCGCCCTGTCGACCTGGACACGGCCCGAGCCCTGCTGGAACGCGCTGTGGTTCCCGCCCTTGGTGGACGCGATCAGCGCGCCCTTGAGCTCCGTGGACCTCCACCCCGGGTGCCGCTGCTTCAGGATCGCCGCCGCGCCCGCCACGTGCGGAGTGGCCATCGAGGTGCCGTCGATCCGCAGATAACCAGGGGCCGGGTGCGGTGTGCCCGGTCGCGTGTCGATCGCGCTGCCGGGGGCGGCGGCCGCGGTGATGGCGACGCCGGGCGCGGTCACGTCCGGCTTGACGGCGCCGTCGCCGACGCGCGGGCCGATGCTGGAGAACGCGGCCGGCTTGTCGTCCTTGTCGACCGCGCCGACGGTCAGCGCCGCGTCCGCGCTTCCCGGCGAGCCCACCGTCGCGTCGCCGTACTCGCCGTCGTTGCCCGCCGCGACGGCGAACAGGACCCCCTTCTCGGCGGTCAGCCGGTCGACCGTCGCCTCCAACGGGTCGACGCCGGGGCTGTCGGCGCCGCCCAGGCTGAGGTTGACCACGTCCGCGCCTTCGGCGACGGCCCACTCCATGCCCGCGATGACGGCGGAGTCGTCCCCGAAGCCCTCGTCGTCGAGGACCTTCCCGCTGATCACCTTGGCGCCGGGGGCGACGCCCTTGTAGAGGCCGCCGGACTTCGCGCCGGTGCCGGCGGCGATCGACGCGACGTGCGTGCCGTGGCCGACGCGGTCCACGGCGTCGGGGGAGGCGGAGAAGTTCTTCTCGCCGACGACCCGGGTCCTGAGGTCGTCGTGGGTCTTGTCGACACCGGTGTCGAGGACGGCGATGGTGACGCCCGCGCCGTCGTAGCCCGCCTCCCATGCCTTGTGGGCGCCGATCTGCTGGGCGCTGCGGTCCAGGCTCGCCCGGCGCACCCCGTCCAGCCACACCTTGCCGATGCCGGAGGCGGTGGAGCGCGCGCCGGTCCTCTGCGGGTCGGTCAGCGCCTCCCACACCTCGGCCACGCTGTCGCGCGAGGTACGGATGGCGTCGGCGTCGAGGGTGCGGAAGGTGCGCCGCAACCGGGTGTCGCCGGCCGAGCGCACCTCGGCCCGTGCGGCGCCGGCGCCCGGCTCGTACTGCACGATCAGCTTGAGCCCGTCGCGGTGGCTCCTGCGCAGGCTCGGCTCGGTGAGCTCGTCGACGTCGAAGAGCCGCTGGTCCAGCTTGCCCGCGGCGATCAGCCGCTGGGCGTCGCTGGGCACCACCAGGGTGTGGTCCTTGGTGCGCCGCACCTGTACGGGTATGTGCTCACGGCCCTTGGCGGACTCGAAGCCCACCATCCGGCCGTGGGCGTCCACCACCAGGTGGTCGCCCGTGATGAGCGGGATCCGCTCGCCGCCTGCGACGCGCGTGGTGTCCGGTGCGGCCGCCGCGTGCGCGGCGATCGCCGCCGTGGGGCCGGTCATGCCTGCCGCCAGGGCCACCGATGTGGCCGCTGCGAGGGTGAAGGTGAGTGCTCTCTTCACATGTGCGCGCAAGTCTCCCCCAGGAGCTTGGAATGAGGTCGAGTGGTCGATTCCGGCCAGGGGCGCAGAGGGCGCCCGCCGCCGGTCAGCGCAGTATGTGAGGTGGCAAGGGTGTGATCAACGCCGGTACGGGAGTGAGGGGTTGAGTCGCATGCATTCAGGCCAACCTGCGTTCGCCCAGTTCGACGGGACGGCGATGGCGGTGTGACGGCTCTGTGACACCGCGACGATGCTTGTGCGACACCGGCGCCACCGATCCCTCCGGAGGGCGGCCCGCGACCGGCCCCCGCCCCGTTTTCGGACACCGCCTCCCCTCTGCACGGAGCGTCCCCCTCCAGTTGGCTGTATCCGCACCTGGGGGACGTGCTCTCCATCCGGCCGAGGGCCGGCGCGCGGCACCCCTGCGGAGCCGACGCGCCGGGACGGGATGGCGGTGCGCGAGCGTCCCCCGAGCGGCCGGTGCGATATTCGATGGGACGCGGTCACGCCGTCAGGCACAATGCCCGCGATGATCTCCACTGCCGACGAGCTGCTCGCCGTTCTCGATCCCCTGCCCCACGCCGCCCGACTGCGGTACACCGCCGTCACCGCACACCGGCTCGCCGCCCGAGGCGGACTACGGCCCCTCCTCACGGCCCTGGACGCGCGCGGCCCGTACGAACGACGCCTCGCCGCACTGGCGGCCCTGGCCGGCGGAGAGCCGGAGCACCTCGCGGCCCGGCTCGGCGACCCCGACCCGGTGGTGCGCCGCTACGCACTGCGCTGCGCCCGGCGATTCCCCGTCCCGGACGCCGCCATCGAGGCCGCGTACGACGACGCGCCCGCCGTCGTCCGCGCCGACCTCGCACGGCTGTTGCGCGACGGGCGGCGGTCCGCACTCGCCGAACGGCTGGTGCTCCGGGTGCGCGCGGAGTACGGCGACCGGGACGCGGCCCGTCTGCTGCCGGGCTGTTCCCCCGAGTTCACCGCGCGGCTGCTGCCCGAACTCGCCAGGGCGCCGGAGTACGAGGACTGGAGCACCCTGGCCGTCCGGCATCCCGGCGCCGTTCTCGATCACGCGGCACGCGAGCTCGGCGGCCTTCCCGAGCGCCTCCGCGACCGCTGGTGGAAGCAGCACGCCACCGGAATCGCCGCCGCCCTCCCTGCCGCGCCGGAACGCGTGCTGGACCTGCTGGAGCGTTGCGGCCCCGCCGAGTTGCCCGGTCCGGTGTGCGACCGGCTGGGCCGCCTCGTCGCGGTGGACGCCGAGCGCG
Source organism: Streptomyces sp. NPDC036822 (assembly GCF_055609145.1). Classification (NCBI taxonomy): domain Bacteria; kingdom Bacillati; phylum Actinomycetota; class Actinomycetes; order Kitasatosporales; family Streptomycetaceae; genus Streptomyces; species Streptomyces sp. NPDC036822. The sequence goes on along the minus strand of NZ_JBVJPY010000016.1, from coordinate 34,687 downwards.
TCGTGCGCTGGCTCGCCGACTCCGGCCGGACGGCCGCGCGGTGGGAACGGACTCCCGGCCGGGCGGTCATACGGCAGCTGGTGGCGGCGGATCCGCCATCCTTGCCGAGGCTCGGGGCCCGGTGGTTCCACCGGGGGGCCTTCGACACCATGCTGCGGTCGGTCCCCCCGGCGCGCCGCCCCGTCTTCGTGGACGCCGTCGCCGCCGCCGGTGATCCCCGCCGGCACGTCCGCGCGCACGCGCAGGTGCTCGCCCTCTTGCCGCCCACCGAGCGTCACACCCGGGCCCGCGCCGAGGCCGAGGCGTGTCGCGCCGGACGCGCCTCGTGCTGGGAACTCTGGGGCGCGCTCGCCCTGCTGCCGCCCGCCGAGGCCCGCCCCGAACTCCTGGCCGCTCTCGGTACGGGTGACCCCGAGGAACGCGGGGCGATCTGGGACGCGCTGACGGTCAACGCCGGCCACACCCGTGACCCGGAGCAGGTCGCGGAGGTCCTGGCACTGGCCGCCGGCCGGCTGACCAACGAGCGCGATCCGGTACGCGAGGATGCCCTGTCCGCCTTCGCCGCCCTGCCGGCACCGCTGATCACGGCAGCCCTCGAAGTCGGCGACGCCGCGTCGGGCCGCACCGGGGCCGACTCCCTGGAACGGTTGTGCCTGGACGCCCTGCGGGCCCGGGACTGCTCGTCCACGACCCGCGACACGATCCGAACCCTGGCGGTGACCCTGCTCTCCACCGCCGCGGAAGGGGCCGCGACCGGCCGCGGGGACACCACGGTCGCACCCGCCGGCGCACACCCGGCGGCCGACGGCGATGCCGCGGCCCTGCGGACCGCCGCCCTGCGGACCGCCGTCCGCATCGTGGAGGCGCTGACCGCGCACACCGGCACGGTGGATCTCGGCCCCCTCAAGGCCATGCCGGGCGGCGGCGGAGTGCGCGTCGTGCTCGACGCGCTCGGCCCGTGGCTGGACCGGGCCGCCGCCCGCGGGGACGTCACGCCCCTGCTCGCGCTGGTCGGATCCTGCGGACACCGGGCACACCGCGTCCCGGAACTCCAGGACCGTCTCGCCCAGGCCCTGCGCATCTGCCAGGACCGGGACTTCGGGGAGATCGCCAAGGCCTGGCTCGCTGACCCCGCGACCCGTGGCGACCGCGTGGCCGAGCTGCTGACGAGGGAGCCCTCAGCGGCCTTCGTGCCTCAGGTGCTCGCCGTACTCGCCGCGGAGCGCACCGACCTGCTGGACCGCGCGCTGCCCGAGCGCCCGCCCTCGCGCGGAAGGTTCCCGGCGGCCGGCACATCCCGGCCGCTGCCCCCCTTCCGCCACGCCGACCGGTGGCTGCCCCGGCAGCAGCGAGCCGCGGTCCGGCTGGCCGCCGCCGTCATCGCCGATCCCGGCAGAGGTCTCGACGAACGCGCCGCGCTGCTGCGTGCAGTGGCGCCGGTGCCGGAGCACGGGCGGGCGGTGCTCCGGCGGTACACCGCCTCGACCGGCCGGGCCGAGCCCGTACTGACGGCAGCGGCTCTGGACGCGGCCGCTCACACGGACGACCCGGCCTCGGCCCTCGGTGCCCTGCTCGACCACGCCGGCGACGACGGGGCCGTGGCGGCCTGGTCCGCGGCCGGCCGTGCCGCCGCCCATGCCCGGCCCACCCGGGTCGCGGCCCTCCTCCGAGACGTCCTGACCCGCGAGAGCGGGGTGAAGGTCACCGTCCGCAAGGCGGCCGCCCGACTCGCCGCCACTCATCTGCCACCGGGCGCCGCCACCGCGCTCCTGTCCACCGTGGGCCGCGCCCCGGGCATCCACCCCGACGTGCACACCACCCTCGTCGGCCTGGCCGTGACGCTTCTGCCGGCCGAGGAGATGTGGGCGTTGCTGGAGTCCGCGGCCGCCGACGGACCGGAGGCGGCCCGGCGGACGCTCCTGGACGTGAACCCGGCCGACCTCTCCCCGGACCACCGGTCGCGGTACGGCGGGATCATCGCCCGGCTGCCCTTCCTCGCCGAGGAACAGACGGCGCTCCAAGCCCTGTTCGACCTCCGGGACTGGGTGCGGTGCACGCCCGAGGCCGGCGCCGCCCTTGTCGACGTCTACACCGATCTCACCTCGCCGCTGGGCCCCCGGCGGGCGGGCTACGGGCTGGCGGAACTGGCCCAGTCGAAACTGCCCCATCCCCTCGGGGGCCTGAAGCCCGGCAGCCTTCTGCACGACGTCGTGGACCGGCTTCTGGCACTCATGGCGGCCGGCGAACCGGAGGGCGGCGGACGCGAGGGGGACCTGCCGGCCCGCCGTCGCCTGGAGGCCCTCCTCGGCACGTTGATCCATGACCGCCGCATGTGCGCGGAGCTGGCCCGACGGCTGGCGGCCGAACCGGCACTCACGGCCACCCGCACCAGCCTTCTCGTGCGGGCGATCGACCTGGAGGCGGCCGAGCCCGAACTGCTTTCCCTGCTGAGCGAGTTGATCGCCGCGATCGAGGGACGCCCCGTCCTCGCGGTCCGGGTGGCGGAAAACCTGGAGGAAGCGCACCGGTACGGCGCACCGCTCGCCGACCCCACCCCCGTCCTCGCCGCGATCCGCGCCCTGGGCGGCGACCACGGCCTTGTTGAGGGTCTCCTCGCCACCGGACTCGCCACGGCCCTCGGGTCCCGCCAGGGCTGGCCGGACCCCTGCCGCGCGGCCGTCGTCGAACTGCGCCGCCACCCCGAGCGGGAGGTCAGGGAGGCGGCGTACGCCACCGACCTGGGCGGAGCCTGAGCCCGGGGGCGATCGCGGCGAGCCCTCGGGCAATGGTGCGTGGACCGGTGGGCGGCCTGATCCGCCGGGCGTGCCGGCGGATACCGGCACGCCCGGGGCCGGAGGTCAGCGCCGAGCCAGCGCCAGCACGCTGAGGCCGAACATCAGGACGCCCAGCGGGAGATGGAGCGACGACATGTGGGCGATGCCGGTCACGACCTGGATCGAGGCGAGGACGAGGAAGCCGGTCGCGTGCAGGACGGGGCGGGGCGAGCCGCCGCCCGGCTTCCAGGCCAGCACCGCCGCGACCACGTAGAGCATCGAGGCCCCGTACATCACGCGGGCTCCGACGCTGTGCAGCGTCTCGCCGTACGACGAGGACAACAGCAGTCCAGCGGAGATCGCCTGGAGGAAGATGGTCAGGGTCTGCACGGCGATCGCGATGTGCAGAAACGAGAGTCGGTGCTGTGCCGTTGCCTGGGTCGCCATGTCACGGTCCCCTTGTCCGCCCGGGGGCAGTAGATCGATAAGGTCTCACCAGCCCGACGACGCGGGCCCGCGAAAGGTAAGGCGAGGAGGCGGTCGGGAGCATGGGAGGGACGGGGACGCGTATCGACGCGATAGCCGGTGAGCGGCGTCAGCTGGTCAATGTCGCCTACCGGTTGCTCGGTTCACTGGCCGAGGCCGAGGACGCCGTCCAGGAGGCCTACGCCCGCTGGTACGCGCTGCCACGAGGCCGACAGGACGAGATCGTGTCCCCCGGGGCCTGGCTGACCACGGTGACCGGCCGCGTCTGCCTGGACGTGCTCGGCTCGGCGCGGGCACGCCGTGAGCGCTATGTCGGCGCCTGGCTGCCCGATCCCCTGCCCGACCACGCCGAGTGGGGCCACGGCGCCGATCTCGCCGACCCCGCCGACCAGATGGTCCTGGACGAATCGGTGACCATGGCCTTCCTCGTGGTCCTGGACTCGATGACACCCGCCGAGCGGGTGGCGTTCGTCCTGCACGACGTCTTCCGCTACCCGTTCGCCGAGATCGCCGGCATCGTCGGCCGGACCCCCGCGGCGTGCAAGCAGCTCGCCGCGTCCGCGCGCCGGCGGGTGCGCCCGGAGCGGGCCCCGGCGTCGGCGGCCGGCCAGGCCGACACGGTGCGGCACGTCAAGGAAGCGTGGGAGTCCAGGAACATCGCGGCCCTCGTCGACCTTCTCGACCCGGCCGCCGTGATGACCGCCGACGGCGGGGGCATGGTCGGCACCGTCCTGCGCCCGATCGAAGGCGGTGCGCACATCGCCCGGTACATGGTCGCCATCGCCGACAAGGCTCCGGGGCTCGAACTCCTGGTGCGGTCGGTGAACGGTGTGCCGGGGCTGGTCGCCTGCCAGGGCGGTGTCGTCATGACCGTCGCCTCGCTCGACGTCGCCGACGGCCGGGTCACCCGGATCTGGGCGGTCCGCAACCCCGAGAAGCTCCGCCCGTGGGTGCGGGACCGCTGACACGAGGGTGAGGCCCTGGAGGGGATCCCCCCCAGGGCCTCATCGTTCAGGTGCCTTCGGTCAGCTCCGGACCGGCCTCGCGGTCAGCCGATCGCCCAGCCGAAGCCGCCTCCCGCGGCCGGAAGGCCGTTCTGGCCCGGCTGGTGCACGGTCGCCGTGCCGGCCGCGCCGGTGCGGCCGCCGGTGGCGTTGCCCCAGGGGAGGGCCTGGGCGGCGCCGTACGGCGCGGTGTTCGGAACCCCGACGTAGAGCCGCGAGGCGGTGGCGCCCAGGTGGTTGCCGATGGCGTGGCCGGCCGTCGGGGTGCCGACCAGGCCGGAGGCGTTGCCCGCCTCCAGCCAGAAGTCGGTGTCGCCCGGAGCACCGAACGGGTAGAAGGTCTGAACCGCACCCGCGTCCGCGGTGGTGCCGACGTCCTCGCCCGGGATGCCGACCACGAGGACGAGGGTGCCGGCGCTGCCGGGCTCGTGCGGGGTGAGGTTGGCGAGGGCCACGCTCTGGCCGAACGTGTCGCCGGCCTCGGCCGAGCCCTGCACGTTCTCGACCTCGGCGTTGAAGTTGGCGGCCTGGGTGACCGCGCCCGCCCCGGTGACGCGGAAGCTCTGGACCGCGCCCGCCTGGTTCACCGTGCTGGTGCCGACCGCCAGGGCCTCACCGGGGGAGCCCGCCGCGAAGACGGTGTCGGTCGCGGCGGAGGTGGCGGACGGGACGTACGCGACGGCCGCCAGCGAGGCGCCGAACTGGTCGCCCGCCTCGGACGAGCCGGACACGAAGTCGTCGTCCTGGCTGATGCCCTGGACCGGGGCAGGGATGCCGTCGGCGCTCAGGGTGTGCTTGAGGATCTGCACTCCGCCCGCGTTGGCCAGGGTGCCGACGGCCTCACCGGGGGAACCGATGACGAGGTGGTTCGCGGAGGCCGCGACGGAGGCGCCGAACTTGTCACCGGCCTCCGCCGTGCCGTCCACGCCCGGCTTGTCCTGGTGGACGGCGACGTTGACGCTGCCGCGCAGGTAGTGGGCGCTACCGGCGTCGGCGACGGCGCCCAGGTCCTCGCCGGGCACGCCGATCACCAGGTACGGCTCGCCGGCCGTGGTGTGACCGGCGGCCAGGGCGGCGCCGAAGCGGTCGCCGGCCTCGGGGGCCGAGGACAGGATCGAGCCGGCTCCCGTGCCCTGGACGAGGTTGAGGGGAGCCTTGGCGGTGGACAGGCCGCCCGCGGCGCCGTAGAACACCTGGGCGGAACCGGCGTCCGTGTTCGTGCCGACGTCCTCGGCCGGGACACCCGCCACGAGGTCGGTGTAGCCGTCCCTGTCGTGGTCGAAGGTGGCGAGGTTCTCCCCGAACAGGTCGCCCGGCTCGGCGCCTTCCGACACGGCGGCGAGGTCCTGGCTGATCTCCGCGGTGCCCTTGCCCCCGCCGTACACGACGCGTACGACACCGGCGTTGGCGTCGCCGCCCACGGCCGCCTTCGGGTCGCCGACGACCGTGTCCTCCACGCCGTCGCCGTTGAAGTCCGTGATCCGCGGCGCCAGGTCGAGCTGGATGCGCGGCGTGCCGGCGCCCGCGTAGGTGATGGTCTTCCCGCCGGTCTCCAGGACCGACTCCAGCTCCGAGACGCTCGCCCGCGGGTACGCCTGCCGGAGCACCGCGAAGGCCCCCGTCACGTGCGGGGCGGCCATGGAGGTGCCGTTGTAGGCGGCGTAGCCGTTGCCGGGGATCGAGGAGACGACGTTGCTGCCGGGGGCGAAGACGTCCAGCAGCGGCCCGCGGTTGGTGAAGGACGACAGCTGGTCGCCGTCGGTGGTGCTGCCCACCGTGATGGCCGAGGAGATGCAGCCGGGGGCGCCCACCGCGTCGGTGTACGCGTTGTTGCCGGCGGCGATCACCGTGGCGACGCCCGCGGCGCGCAGGTTGTCGATGGCCACCTTGCGGGAGTCCGTGTCGCAGGCCGTCGTGTACTGGCCGCCGCCCAGGCTCATGTTGGCCGCCACGACCGGCGTCCCTGACTGACGCAGCTGCAGGACCTTCTCCAGGCCCGCGAGCTGGTCGCTGGTGTAGGCCAGCACGCACGGCGCCTTCCCGACGCCGCAGGACGCCTCGGTGGCGAACCTGCTGAAGACCTGGATGGCGATGATCTTCGCACCGGGGGCGACGCCGGTGCGGGGAGCTCCCGTCACACCCTGCCCGTTGCCGGCGGCGATACCGGCGACGTGGGTTCCGTGGTCGCACAGGCCGGACGCGGCGCAAGGCCCGCTCTCCGCGTCGGCCGCCCCCGGGCCCTCCTGCTGCTCGGTGCCGTCGGGGCACAGGCTGGTGACCCCGGAGTCCGGGCTGTTGGTCGAGAAGCACGCCTCGGCGATCACCCGGTTGCCGAGGAAGGGGTGCTTGCGGGCGACGCCGGTGTCGAGGACGGCCACGACGTTGCCGGCGCCTGTCTGGCCCGCGGCGGCGGTCTTGTCCGCGCCGATGAGCGGAATGGTCGAATCCAAGGTGGGGGGCACGGCCACGTCCTCGGTGACGCTCACGACGCCGGCCTGGGCGGTCAGCTTCTCAAGGCCGGCCTCGTCGACGTTCAGCGTGGTCACCGGCAGGATCGAGAGGGTCTTGAGGGCCTTGCCCGTCCTGCCGGCCCGGGCGGCGGCGGGCAGGTCGGCCCGGCTCCTGGTGACGACGTTCACCCTCACCGTGCCGCCGTCGGCGACCTGTTCCCGGAGGGCCGGGTCGACGGGATCGGCGGTCGGGGACGTCGCCGTCGTGGCGCTCACCGGCGCGGCGTGAGCCGGGAGGGCGCCGAGCGTCACGGCCGTCACCGCCGTGACGACCGTGGACCATATAGGTCGTTTCATGTCGCTCCATCGTGAAGCGGGCAGTGGGGGATGCCCGCGTGATCATGAGTGGGAAGGCGACACGGTATCGAACAGCCTGGCGAAGGTGGGCGGTCCCCCCTCCGGCGGTCAGGGGCCCGTGCTCGCTCCGCCGATCGGCACGGACACCGCCGTGTCGGCGTCGGTGCACAGGGCGTGGTCCGCGTGCCGGATGTGCCGGGGAGGACGTGGGCCCGCCCATTGACTTCGCTTCGGAGCGCCCTCTAACGTACCGTCAACATGCCGAACATCATTCGATATTTCGAACAGATCGGGTCACGGTGATGGTCGTCGCACGACGGAGACTCCGGCGCGCCGCTCGTCTGCGTCACCCCGAAAGGGCTCTGCGCGCTCGCCCCGCCGCGGGTGACCGATGAGCGTCGCGCTCCTGGTGACCCGGCCAGGAGTACACCGGCTCGTATCGCGCAGCGTCGGGCCGCCCGGGCCGGGCGAAGCGCTGGTCCGTGTCCACAGCAACGGGATATGCCGGAGCGACATGGAGGTCCTGCGGGGTGACCGCCCCGCAGGACGGGTGCGGTATCCCCTCACGCCGGGCCACGAGTGGTCCGGCACCGTGGAGCGTGTCGGCGAGGGCGTGTCCGAGGGGCTGATCGCCAGGAAGGTCGTCGGCGAGAGCGTCCGAGGATGCCAGGTCTGCGCACGGTGCCGACAGGGCGAGAACACCCTGTGCGAGGCGGGGTACGAGGAGACGGGCTTCACCCAGCCCGGCGGTATGGCCGAGACCCTCGTGATCCCCGCGCGGCTCCTGCACGTCCTCCCGGACGACGCCGACCTCGCGGCCGCTGCCCTGCTCGAACCGGCCGCCTGCGCGGTGGCCGCCGTGCTCAAGGCGAACGTCCTCCCTCTGGAGAGCACGGTCGTGCTCGGCGACGGGGTGTTCGGCCTGCTGGTCGTCCAGTACCTCGTGGCGACCGGTGTGAAGCGGGTGACGGTGGTGGGATCCGGCGCGGGCCGTGCCGAGCCGGCCCTGGCTCTCGGTGCGACGGCCTACGTCGGGCCCGGCGAGCCCCTGCCCCAGGAGTGCGACGTCGCCATCCACACCTCCGACGCGTCCACCACGTCGCGGCAGGCGGTCGGAACCCTTCGCAGGGGAGGCCGCCTCATCGGTACGGGAGCCGGTCTGGGCCCGGGCCCGCTCGATCCCGTGGAGCTCACGACGCGGCGACTGCAGGTGCGGTGCGTCCTCGGAGCGACATCCGCGGCCTGGGTGCGTGCCGTCCAGGCCTTCAACCTCGGGCTGTTCTCCCCGCGCCCGCTGATCACCCACACGTTCGGCCTGGAGTCCTATCGGCGGGCCGTTCACCTCGCCGGGTCGGACGACCCGGCTGTCGGCAAGGTGCTGATCAGACCGGGGGCGTGAGCCCCTCCCGCACCGGAGGTCCAGCCCGGTACGGATAACGCCCCGTCGTCCGGGCAGACGAGAAGTCATGCACGGACAACACGCGCGTCCTATGAGCACTTGGTACCGTCCGGCCCTCACCGCCCCGCCCCGGCCTCCCGGCCACGCCAGGACCAGGCGCACACGGCGAGGATGGATCACCGGCCGCCTGCGCCGCCGCCTCCTCGCCTACCGGGCCGTCGAGTTCCTGACCACACACATCCCCGGCACTCGCGGCCCCGGTGAGGAGTGCCTGCTCCTCGTCCACGCACGACAGGTCGTCGGCCAGGTCCACTACCGCCTGTGCGCGGACTGCGCCCGAGGAGTCATCACCGGCGTGACCCTCGACGAACGCTTCCTCAGTACCGGTCTGGGCACCCGGGCGCTGTCGCACCTGCGGACCCGGCACCCGGGAGTCGCCTGGCAGAGCACGCTGCGCATGCGCACGACGCGCGACCTCCTGCGCCGGATGCAGATCCCCGCCACCTCCTCCGACACCCCCTGCCCCCACGCGGACCGGCCCTCGCCGCCGCACGCCGCCACCTGACGACGGCCCGCCCGGGGCCCGCTCGGTCCGCGGGCCGAGACCGGACGCCGTCGGCTGCCGCGGCTTCAGCCGGGCCGCTTGGCCATGACGACCACGCCCGGTCCGCTGTGCTCGTCCGCGGGCAGCCGGAGCTCGGCCACCGGGAGCAGTCCGGCCCGCTCGATCAGGTCCGTCAGCTGCTCCGGCCGCCACTGGTGCGTGGTCCAGCTGACGGGCACCCCTCCGTATGCCTCGGTCCGCACCACGTCCTCGTCCCCGACGTGCGTCCCGGTGATGAAGTGCCCCCCTGGCTTCAACGCCCGCGCGAACAGGGCGAGAACCTCGGGAAGGACGTCCCGGGGGAGGTTGAACAGCGACCACCATCCGAGCACTCCGCCGAGGGACGCTTCCGCGAGATCGAGGTCCGTGGCGGAGGCGACGGCGAAGCGGCAGTGCGGGTGGCGACGGCGCGCGTTCTCGATCATGCGAGGGGAGAGATCCACCCCGGAGACGTCGAGACCGCGTTCGGCGAGGTAGGCGGTCACCGTTCCGGGTCCGCAGCCGACGTCGAGGACAGGTCCGAGCCCGCTCACCGTGTCCGCGAAGGCGTCGATCGAGGCCTTGAGCCAGGGGTGGCGACGGATGTCGCCCATTCCCGTCGTGGTCACCAGATGGGCGTAGGTGTCGGCCACCCGGTCGTAGGACTCGCGGACCATGTCGAGGTCGGCCGGGCGGCCGATGGGATGAGTACGCATCGGCCAACGATAGGACGTGCCGACGAACTCCACTCCGCCTTCAGCTTCGACTTCCTCGGATGCGGCTGGGACGCCACCGCGCTGCGCGCCTGGATCGACCAGACGCTCGCCGCGCACGCCGGCGTCGGCGCGCCCAGCACCCGGGTGCTGTCCGACCACGACCTCACCCGGCACGTCACCCGCTACGGCCGGCCCGACACCAGCACAGCGGCCGGGATCCGCCAGTACAACCCGGTCGTCGACGAGGAGTTCGGCCGCCGGCGCGCCCGCGCGGCCGCCCTGCTGACCATGGCCCTGGCGGGCGCGGTCGACATCTACCAGGGAGAGGAACTCGGACTCCCCGAGGTCGAGGACATCCCCGCCGACCGCCGCGGCGACCCCAATTTCCACCGCACCGACGGGGCGGACCAGGGCCGGGACGGCTGCCGGGTCCCGCTGCCGTGAAACGACGAGACCGAATCGTACGGCTTCAGCCCCGCCGGCGCCGCGCGCCCCTGGCTCCCGCGGCCCGCCGCCTGGGCGCGGCTGAGCTCGGCCGTCCAGGACACGGACCCGACTCCATGCTCGACCTCTACCGCGAGGCGCCGGCCCTGCGCGCGGCCGAACCCGCGTTGGGGGACGGACCGATGCGGTGGCTCGACTTCCCGGAGAAGCGTCCTCGCCTTCGCCCGCGGTGACCGCTTCACCCGCGTCGCCAACCTCTCCGACGCCCCGGTCCCGCTTCGGCAGCACATCCGGGTCCTCGTCTCCTCCCGACCGCCTAGCGGAGGGCTGCTGCCGCCCGACAGCGGCGTCTGGCTCCGCACCGCCTGATCCCCGCACCGGCCGGCGGCACGCCCTTCGCGCACTCCGCCGGCCGGTGGTCTCGGGAACCGCAGCCGCCGGCCGGCGGGGACGGCCCTCGGGACCCCCTGCGTCAGAACCGTCCTCGGCGCAGCTCACCCCCGTTCCCGCTCGAACGTCCGGAGCAGGTCCGCCGCGATGCTCACCGCGATGGTGGCCGGCTCCTTGCCGCCGATCTCGGCGATCCCGACCGGGGTCTTGATCCGGTCGATCGTGGCGGGGTCGTGCCCTCCCTCCGTGGCGAGGCGCTGCCGGAACCGCGCCCACTTGGCGGCCGAGCCGATCAGGCCGATCGAGCCGAGCGTGGCGGTGCGCAGCGCGGTGTCGCACAGCGCGGCGTCCTCGGCGTGGTCATGGGTCATGATCAGGACGTGGGTGCCGGCCGGCAGCTCCGTGAGGACCTCCTCCGGCAGCAGCGGTGTGTGGTGCACGTGGACCTGCGCCACCGCGTCCGCGAGCACGCCGAGCCGTTCCTCGGTCAGTACGTCGGGGCGGGTGTCGATCAGGTGCAGATCGAGGTCGTGGCGCGCGAGAACGCGTGCCAGCTCCAGGCCGACGTGCCCGACCCCGAAGACCGCCACGGACTGGACCACCGGCAGCGGTTCGAGCAGCACGGTGACCACTCCGCCGCAGCACTGCACCCCGTGCCGGCTGGTGACCTTGTCGTTGAGGGCGAACTCCATCAGCTCCGGCTCGGGATCGGCCGTGACGCTCAGCTCGTGCGCCCTGTCGATGGCGACGGCCTCGATGTTCCCGCCGCCGATCGAGCCCCACGTCTCGCTGCGACCCACGACGAGCTTGGCACCGGCCCGGCGGGGCGCGTGGCCGCGCACGGTCGCGACGGTCACGAGCGTGCCGGGCTCCCGGCGGGCCCGCAACCGCGCGACCGCGGCCACCCAGGTCATGTCAGACATCGCTCACAGCGCTCGCGTCGGCCGGGATCCGGCTGCCCCCGTGAGCCCGACCGTCGCGCCGGACGGCCTGGCCGCGGGCCGCTTCGATCGCCCAGTACACCGCTTCCGGTGTCGCGGGGGAGGCGAGCTCGACGCTGACACCGGCGGGTCCGAACGCCGCGGCGGCCTGTCGCAGCGCCTCCCGCACCGAGAACGCCAGCATCAGCGGAGGTTCCCCCACCGCCTTGGAGCCGTAGACCGCGCCCTCCTCGGTGGCGTTCTCCATCAGCCTGACGTGGAACTCCTCGGGCATCTCCGAGAAGCTCGGCAGCTTGTACGTACTCGCGGCCTGGGTCAGCAGCCGGCCCCGGTCCGGCCCGTCACCGGTGTCCCAGCGCAGGTCCTCGAGCGTCAGCCAGCCGGCGCCCTGGACGAAGCCGCCCTCGACCTGACCGACGTCGATCATGGGGGAGAGGCTGTCGCCGACGTCGTGCACGATGTCCACCCGCCGGATCCGGTACGCGCCGGTGAAGCCGTCGACCTCCACCTCGGTGGCGGCGGCGCCGTAGGAGAAGTACTTGAACGGCGAGCCCCGGAAGCTCTTCGCATCCCAATGCAGGCCCTCGGTGCGGTAGAAGCCGGCCGCCGACAACTGAACCCGCTGGAAGTACGCGGTGCGCACCAGGTCGTCCCAGGCCAGCTCCCGGTCGCCGCCGACGACGCGGGCGACGCCCTCGACGATGCGTACGTCCGAGGCGTTCGCCCCCAGCTGGGTCCCGGCCACCTGCAGCAGCCGCTCGCGCAGCTGCTCGCAGGCGTTCTTCACCGCCGCGCCGTTCAGGTCCGCCCCGGAACTGGCCGCGGTGGCCGAGGTGTTGGGAACCTTGTCGGTACGCGTCGGGGCCAGCCGCACCTTGTGCAGCGGGATGCCCAGCGTCGTCGCGGCCACCTGCAGCATCTTGGTGTGGAGGCCCTGCCCCATCTCGGTGCCGCCGTGGTTGATCAGGACCGAACCGTCCTTGTAGATCAGCACCAGCGCGCCGGCCTGGTTGAAGGCGGTGAGGTTGAAGGAGATCCCGAACTTGATCCCGGTGATCGCGAGCGCCCGTTTGATGTGCGGATGCGCGGCGTTGAAGGCCGCGATCTCCCGCTGACGGTCGACGACGCCGGCATCCTCCTTGACCTGCCGCCAGACGGACGAGATCCGCTCGGGGTGGGAGACCGGCTGCCCGTACGGCGTCGACTGCCCCTGCCGGTAGAAGTTGCGCTCCCGCAGCTCCATGGGGTCAAGGCCGAGCAGGGGCGCGCACCGGCCCATGATGTCCTCGATGACCAGCATGCCCTGCGGGCCGCCGAAGCCGCGGAAGGCGGTGTTGGAGACCTTGTTGGTCTTGGCGATGCGACCGGCGATGCGTGCGTGGGGGATCCAGTAGGTGTTGTCGATGTGGCACAGGGCGCGGGCCACCACCGGCTCGGACAGGTCCAGACTCCAGCCGCCGTCCGCGGTCAAGGTGGCGTCCAGGGCGCGGATGCGGCCGTCGGCGTCGAACCCGATCCGCCACGAGGCGTGGAAGCCGTGCCGCTTGCCGGACATGGTCAGGTCCTGCGTCCGGTTGAGCCGGACCCGGACCGGCCGGCCGGTCAGCCTGGCGCCGAGTGCGGCGACGGCCGCGAAGCCGTGCGGCTGCATCTCCTTGCCGCCGAACCCGCCACCCATGCGCAGGCACTGCACGGTCACCTCGTGGCTGTGCAGACCGAGTACGTGCGCGACGATCTCCTGCGTCTCCGAGGGGTGCTGGGTGCTGCTCTGGACGAACATCTGCCCGTTCTCGTCGACGTGGGCCAGCGCCGCGTGCGTCTCGAGGTAGAAGTGCTCCTGATCGGAGAACTGGAACTCGCCGCTGAAGACATGCGCGGAGTCCTCGAAGCCCGCGTCGACGTCCCCGGTCAGCATCACGGGCCGCGCACCGTGGAAACTGCCGGCCGCGATCGCCTCCCGCAGTGTGATCAGTGAAGGTTGTTCGTCGAGCTCCACCTCGACGGCGGCGGCACCGAGCCTGGCCGCCTCCAGGGTCTCGGCGAGGACCCAGGCGACCGCGTGACCGTGGAACATGACCTCGTCGGGGAAGAGCGGTTCGTCGTGCTTCATGCCGGCGTCGTTGACGCCGGGCACGTCGGCGACGGTCAGCACCCGGACCACACCGGGCACGGCGAGCGCGGGCGCGGTGCGCAGCGCGGTGATCCTGCCGCGCGCCTTCATGACCTGGACCGGGTAGGCGTGCAGCACGTCCTTCGTACGTTGCACCAGGTCGTCGGTGTAGAGCGCGGCGCCGGTGACGTGCAGCGTGGCACTCTCGTGCGGCATCGAGACGCCGACGACGGGCTTTTCGGGGAGCTCGGACAGATGGCTCATGACGAGACCGCCTCGGTGGTGTGCGCGTACAGCTTGAGCAGGCTCTGGCCGAGCATCGCGGAGCGGTAGCCGGCGCTGGCCCGGTGGTCGTTCATCGGCGTGCCCTGGGCCCGCAGCACCTGCGCCGCGGCCTCGACGGTCTCCGTCGCCCACGGCTTGCCTTCCAGGGCCGCCTCGGTGGCGAGGGCGCGGATCGGGGTGGCGGCCACGCCGCCCAGGCCGATCCGCGCCGTGCGGACGATCCCGTCCTCGATGTCGAGGGCGAAGGCGACCGCCACGCTGGAGATGTCGTCGAAGCGCCGCTTGGCGATCTTGTGGAAGGCCGTGACCGGCGACAGCGGCAGCGGGACGCGCACCGCGCGGATCAACTCGCCGGGACGGCGCACGCTCTGCCGGTAGCCGGTGAAGTAGTCCGCCAGCGGGACCTCACGTTCACCGTCGGCGTCGGCGAGCACCACCGACGCCTCCAGCGCGAGCAGCACCGGCGGACTGTCGGCGATGGGGGAGCCGGTACCCAGATTGCCCCCGAGCGTCGCGCTGTTGCGGATGAGCCGGGAGGCGAACTGCGGGAACAGCTCCGCCAACAGGGGTACGTCGCCGTCGAGGCGGCGCTCGATCTCGGTGAGCGTCAGCGCCGCCCCGATCTCGATGTGGTCCGACGCGGTGCGCAGCTCCCGCAGTTCGGGCAGCCGGTCGACGGCCACCACGCACTCCGCGCGCCGCGCACGGATGTTCACCTCCACACCCCAGTCGGTGCTTCCGGCGACCACCACCGCGTCGGGCCGCTCTCGCAGCAGCCGCACCGCCCCGGCCAGGGTGCTCGGCCGAAGGAACGTGCTGCCGTCCTGGCCGTATGCGGTGGCGACCGGTTCGGGCGGAGCCTGCCGGCGACGCCGCGCCAGGGGGTCGTCGTCCGTGGGCGTGCCGACCGCGAACGCGGCGTCCCTGATCGGTCGGTAGCCGGTGCAACGACACAGGTTTCCGCTCAGCGCGTGCAGGTCGAAACCGTTCGGACCGTGCTCCGGGTCGGCGCCGCCGCCCGAATCCGGTTCCGAACCCGGCTCCGAGCACGCGTGCGCGGGGCGGTCGGGCCGGTAGTACTCGGCGGCCATGCTGCAGACGAACCCCGGTGTGCAGTAACCGCATTGGGAGCCGCCGCGTACCGCCACCTCCTGCTGCACGGGGTGCAGCGTGGGCGGCATGCCGGCCTCGCCGGCGGTGGCGAGACCTTCGGAGGTGACGACCTCCTGACCGTCGAGCGCGGCGACCGGAACCAGGCAGGCGTTCACCGCCACCCAGTCGGTGGGCGTACCGACCCCCGGACGGGCCACCAGGACCGAGCACGCGCCGCATTCACCCTCGGCACAACCCTCCTTGGTGCCGGTGAGCCCACGCTCGCGCAGGAAATCCAGCACGGTGGTGTGGGGTGCGGCGGGCGAGATGGGTACGTCTTCTCCGTTGACCGTGAGCCGCGCCGCTACCATGACACGTCCTCGTTTCGAGGCGCGGCCGATGTGACTTTCCTCGTCGCCATTTCAGAAGCTTTCTCTCTTCGGAGGCGCCGCTCGGGAACCCGGAGCGCACGCCACACTGCGGCACGCAGGAGGTGCCGAAGGCGGTGACAGTGATGGGGAAGGTGCCGGGGCCGCACGAGGGCACGCCGGAGGAGGGCTGGTCAGCAGCCGTGTGCTACGAGACCCGGAACCCAGGCGGTCTGGTGGGAGAGGCGGCAGGGTACGGAGAGCGTCGACATCCGAATCCGCCTCCTTCCAGCAGCTCGCGAATCGGTGCGCCCGAAGCTACGTCGCCGCGGGTTCGTCGGTCAAGCCTGTGTGGACGGATCCCGCGTCTTGACGTGCTCGACGCCGTACGGCCGTAGACGGGGGTGGTTCTGTCACCTGACCGGCCTACCGGGACCTATGGTGTGCGCGTGACGGAGTACAACGCAGAACTCATCGCGGGCCGGTACCGGCTGGTCGAACGTATCGGCCAGGGCGGTATGGGCCGGGTGTGGCGGGGCGTCGACCAGCAGCTCTTCGGACGCGAGGTCGCCATCAAGGAGATCGTCTTCCCCGTGGGGCTGGACGACGACAACCGCGCCACCCTGCTCCGCCGCTTCACCGGCGAGGCCCGTGCGGCGGTCACTCTCAGCCATCCGGGGATCATCACGATCCACGATGTCGTGGAGCACCAGGGCGCCCCCGTGATCGTCATGGAGTTGATCCGGGGGGAGTCCCTCGCCGCGGCCGTCCGCCGGCAGGGCCGGCTGCCCGCGCTGCGGGTCGCGGAGATCGGCTCCGCCATGCTCGACGCGCTCGCCGAGGCGCACGCCGCGCGGATCGTCCACCGCGACATCAAGCCGGACAACGTGCTCCTGACCAAGGACCGTGTCGTCCTCACCGACTTCGGCATCGCCCACCTCGCGGACGCCACGACCAAGCTCAGCCACAGCGGCATCGTCATCGGCACCCCGCAGTACATGCCGCCGGAGCAGTTGGAAGGCAAGCGACCGACCCCCGCCAACGACCTGTGGGCGCTCGGCGCCACCCTCTACCACGCCGTCGAGGGTCAGCCTCCCTTCGACGCCGAGGGGCTCCACGCCCTCGCGGTGGCCGTCTTCACCCGCCCACACCGTCCGCCGACCCACGCCGGCCCGTTGGCCGCGGTGCTCGACGCGCTCCTCACCAAGGACCCGGCGCACCGGCCCGGAGCGGACGAGGCCGCCGCGCTGCTGGCGTCGGCACTGCGCTCGCTGCGGTCCCGGGCGGAGGTGACGGGGGAGGCCGTGCCCGATCCGCGGCCCGGGGGCCTTCCCGATCCCGACGCCGAGCCCGTACGCGATTCCGCACTCGTACCCGATCCCGTACCGGCACCGCGGTCCGTACCGGCGTCATCCGTCCCGGACACCGCGACGGAGCACGCCCCCACTCCCGCGGAGCGGGAGGTGCCGCCACCAACCCCGCCGAGCCTGCCCACACCCACGGTTCGGGACTCGGCGAACGGCCCCGACGACGGGACCGGTGGGCCCGTACCGGACCGGCCGACCACGCCGCCCGTGCCACCGGCCGAGGCCACGGTGCGGCTCGGGGGAGGGGACCAGGACGGGCGGGCCGGGGAGAAGGCCGCCCGGCGACGGCTCCTCACGCGGCGCTCCGCCGTCCTCGGAGTGGCGGTGTCCACGCTCGCCGCCGCCTCCGTGCTGACCTGGACCCTCAACCACGACGAGCAGCCCGGCGACGGCGACAAGACCGGCGGCGGTTCGACCGCTGCCCCCGTCACCGTGGTGATCGGAGTGGACGCACCGCTGAGCGGCAGCCTGTCCCCCCTGGGCGTCGGCATCAAGAACTCGGCCGACCTGGCGGCCAAGACCGCCAACCGGACCCGGCACGTACCCGGCGTGAACTTCACGATCCAGGCACTGGACGACGAGGCCCTTCCCGCCAACGGTTCGCTGAATGCCACGAAGTTCGTGGCCGACAAGAAGGTGCTGGGCGTCGTCGGACCACTCAACTCCGCCGTCGCCCAGACCATGATGGAACCGCTCGCTCAGGCGAACCTGGTCACCGTGTCACCTGCCAACACCAACCCGGCGCTGACGCTGGGCCCCCGCTGGGCCGAGGGCGTCACGTCCCGGCCGCACAGGAACTACTTCCGTACCGTCGCGCCGGAGACCGACCAGGGCCCGTTCGCCGCCCGCCACCTCCACCGAGACGCCAAGAAGACGAAGCTCTACGTCATCGACGACGGCACCGCCTACGGCGCCAGCCTCACCTCCGGGTTCACCACCGAGTTCACCGAACTCGGCGGAACCGTCGTGGGCACGGACCGGGTCGAGTCCGGGGAGAGCGACTTCTCCACACTGGCCGGGAAGGTCAGGGCCTCCGGTGCGGAAGCCGTGTACTTCGGCGGCGACTA
Source organism: Streptomyces sp. NPDC036822 (assembly GCF_055609145.1). Taxonomy (NCBI): domain Bacteria; kingdom Bacillati; phylum Actinomycetota; class Actinomycetes; order Kitasatosporales; family Streptomycetaceae; genus Streptomyces; species Streptomyces sp. NPDC036822. The sequence goes on along the minus strand of NZ_JBVJPY010000016.1, from coordinate 16,854 downwards.
CACCATCGGGGGACCGCTCTCCCGGCAGCTCAAGCAGGCGGGCGCGCGCATCCCCCTCATGGGCGCCGACGGCATCTTCGACCAGCAGTACCTCACGGACAACCCGGAGGGCGAGGGCGACCTCGCCACCAACGTCGGTGCGCCCGCCGAGAGCCTGGCGGGAGGAGAGGCGTTCCTCGCCCAGTACCGGGACGCGGGCTACCCCGACGAGGCCGGGCCGTACGGGCCCTACGCGTACGACGCGGCCTGGGCCGTCATCGAGGCGGTGAAGACCGTCGTGAGGGCCAACGGAGGCACGCTTCCCCAGGACGCCCGGGCGAAGCTGCCGCAGGCGGTGGCCGGCCTGCAGTTCGACGGCGTCACGGGCCGCGTGGCCTTCGACGACCACGGCGACGCGGTCCACCGCCGACTGACGGTCTACGCGGTACGGGACGGCAACTGGTCCACCGTCACGAGCGGCCCCAGCGTGTCCTGACGTGCCCCGACGGAGGAGCGCTCGCGCTAGGGGACACGCGCGGACACAGCCGCTTCTGCGGGCCGTCCCCTACCCGGGCGTGCGATCGGCGTCGAACCCGCTCCCACGCGGCAGCCTGCGTCCGACGCATCTGCAGGCGGGGCGGGAGGCCGCTGTCGCCTCCCGCCCCGCTCCGGCCCGCGGACACACCCTCGGCTCGCCCGTCGCTGCCAGGACAGGACTCGTCATGCGGGCCGGCCGGCTGCCTTCCGCTCCCGCATATCAGCGGAGGCAGCCGATGTCCTTCACCTTCAACGGTTCACGCAGACGTTGCCGAACGCGGGGTTCAGCAGTCCGATGACCGACACCGTGTTGCCACAGGCGTTGACCGGAACGTGCACGGGAACCTGAATCACATTCCCCGAGCCCAGTCCCGGGGAGTAGGCCGCCGCGCCCTCGGACCAGCTGTCCGCCGAGGCGGCCGATGCTCCACCCACCACCGCCGCTCCCGCCGCCACGGCCAGACCGGCGCTCATCCACACACGAGACATCACTGACTGCTCCTCGTTCACTTGGTCACCGGCGCATTGAACGCCGACACCGGCCTCGTCGAGGCCTGCGCACGTGATTCGGCGGTATCGGTGGCGCGGCTTGGAGGAGGGGCCCCGTTCACTCGAAGGAGCGATCCCCGGCGGACCCTGCAGCGTGGCCATATGCCCTCACCGCAGTCAGACGACCGAGACCCTTGAGTCATCGCCGTACCCGGCCGAGAGCATCCAGGTGGTGAGTGCCACCGCGGCGAAGGCGACACCCTCCGGGCTGCCGGATGCTCCACACGAAGGGCGACCAGCGCCTCTGGCCGCCTCTATCGGGCTGAGGGCAGCCACTGCCCGAGCACGCCCTTCATCGCATCGGCCATTGCGAGTTGCAGCAGCGGGCCGTAGGTGACCCGGCCGACGCCGAGGCGGCGGAAACGCTCGAGATCGTGTTTGACGGGATGGGCTGTGGTGTTCACGGGGATGGAGACGGCGCCGGTCACCGCCGTCAGCAGATGGTCGTCGTCCTGAATGCGCACCGGATAGACACTGTCCGCGCCGGCCTGCTCCATGGCCCGCAGTCGCTCGACGGCCTCGTCGAGGACGTCGGAGGGGTCCGCAGCGTGCAGGAAGAGGTCGGTGCGCCCATTGACCCAGACCGGGATCCCCGCGTCGTCAGCCGCCGCGCGCAGGCCGGCGATGTATCCCGCATGCTCCTGCGTACCGCGCACGCGTCCGCCGTCCGAGTGGACGGTGTCCTCGATGTTGAGTCCGACGCCGCCGACCTCGGTGAGTCCGGCCACGAGATCCGCGGGCTCCTGACCGTACCCGGCCTCCAGGTCCACGGACACGGGGACGTCGACCGCCGCGATGATCGGCCTGACGGCGGCGAGTACCTCCTCGAAGGTCTGCCCCTCTTGGTCGGCTGCCCCACGCGAGCCGGCAAGCGGATGACTGCCGACCGTCAGCGCGGGGAATCCGGCGTCGGCGGCCGTCCGCGCGGACCAGACGTCCCACACGGTCGGCAGTACGAGCGGCTTGTACTCGGTGTGCAACTGCTTGAGGCGTTGAGCGCGCTCAACGGTGGTGCGAAAGTCCATGGCGAGGACGTTACCCCCGGATCGCCACAGACCCAACGGGCCGGCGGGGCGCCGCCTGTTGAAGGGAAGTTGTGCGCGGCTGCGCGAGCCGCTCCCCGCTCCGCCGCGACGGGGCCGCGGCCGACGGCGCCGTCTTCAAGACACCGTGGCCACGGGTGGGAACGTACCCATAGAGTGCGACCGAGACCTTCGTCGTGTCCCGAACAGGAGTTGTCATGAGCGAGCGGACCATCCGCTGGGGAATTCTGGCCACCGGCGGCATGGCGGCCGCCTTCACCGAGGACCTGCTGCGTGAGCCGGACGCCCACGTGGCCGCCGTCGGGTCGCGTTCGGAGGCAGGCGCGCAGCGGTTCGCGCAGCGGTTCGGCATACCTCGGGCGTACGGAAGTTGGCACGAGCTGGCGGCCGACCCCGAGGTCGACGTGGTCTACGTCGCCACGCCGCACGCACACCATGTGGCGGCCGCGACGGCCTGCCTGGAGGCGGGCAAGCCGGTGCTGTGCGAGAAGCCGTTCGCGCTGAGCGGCCACCAGGCCCGTCTCGTCACCGAACTCGCCGCCAAGCAGGAGCTGTTCCTGATGGAGGCGATGTGGACGTACGTGAACCCGCTGGTGCGCCGGGTCGCGGAACTGGCCTCCGACGGCGCCATCGGTGAGATCCGCGCGGTGCACGCCCACTTCGGGGCGCGGGTGTCGGCACCGCCGGAGCACCGGCTCTGGGACCCCGCCGCCGGTGGCGGCGCACTGCTGGATCTGGGCACCTATCCGGTGTCCTTCGCGCATCTGCTTCTGGGCGCCCCGGAGTCGGTCACGGCCCACGCGCGGCTGTCGCCGCAGGGCGTCGACGAGCAGACCGGCATCCTGCTCGGATACGCCGGCGGGGCCATGGCCGTGCTGTCGTGTTCCCTGCTCGCCGACGACGAGCGCAGGGCGGTGGTGTACGGCACGCGCGGACGTGTCGAGATTCCGGCCGACTTCTACAACCCGTCCGCCTTCGTGCTGCACCGTGACGGACACGAGCCGCAGACGTACGCCGCGACGCCGCAGCAGGGCAACGGTTACGGCCACCAGGCACGGGAGGTGATGCGGTGCCTGAGATCGGGACTGACCGAGTCGCCGCTGGTGCCGCAGGCCGGCACCCTCGCGGTCATGGGCACCCTGGACGCGGTGCGTGCTCGGATCGGCGTGCGCTACCCGGGGGAGTGAGCGGCGAAACAGGCGAGCCTGCCCCCGCGCCCCGGGTGAGGGGGCGGCGGGGGCAGGCTCGTGTGGCGCGGCACCGGCGCGGGGAGGTGCGCAGGCGCCCCACCAGGTCCGGTCAGGCGCCGGGCAGGACGCCGGTGCGGGCCACCTGGGAGTACCAGCGGGCGCTGGCCTTGGGGATGCGGGCGCCGGTCGGATAGTCGACGTAGACCGCGCCGAAACGCTTGCTGTATCCGTGTGCCCACTCGAAGTTGTCCAGGAGTGACCAGAGGAAGTAGCCCCGTACGTCCGCGCCGTCCGCGATGGCCTGGTGGACGGCGGCCAGGTGGCCGTGCAGGTAGGCGATGCGGGCGGGGTCGTTGACCTGGCCCGAGGGGTCGGCGTAGTCGTCGAAGGCGGCGCCGTTCTCGGTGATGACGAGCGGCAGGCCGGGGAAGTTGGAGTCCAGTCGGCGCAGGAGGTCGTACAGGCCGCTGGGGTCGATGGCCCAGCCCATGGCCGTCGTGTCGCCGGGGGGCTGGTGGAAGGCGACCTGATCGGCGCCGGGCCACGGGCTGTGGGCGCTCCTGCCGTGGCCGTCCGAGGTGTGGGTGCCGCTGCCGTCGGCCCGGGAGACGAGAGTGGGTGTGTAGTAGTTGACCCCGAGGAAGTCCAGGGGCTGGTGGATCTGCCGGAGGTCGGTGTCGTGGACGAAGGACCAGTCGGTCAGCGCCGCGGTGTCCTTGAGGAGGTCCTCCGGGTAGGCGCCTTGCAGCATCGGTCCGGTGAAGACCCGGTTCGCCAGCGCGTCGATACGGCGGACCGCGTCGGCGTCGGCGTCCTCGCCGGTCAGCGGGCGGACGTGGTGGATGTTGAGCGTGACCGAGCACCGGGTGCCGGCGGGGGTCCGGTCCCGCACCGCCTGGACGGCCAGGCCGTGGGCCAGGTTGAGGTGATGGGCGGCGCGCAGCGCGGCGACCGGGTCGGTCCGGCCGGGGGCGTGCACGCCGGAGCCGTAGCCGAGGAAGGCGCTGCACCAGGGCTCGTTGAGGGTGGTCCAGGTGCTCACCCGGTCCCCCAGCGCGTCGGCGGCCAGGGCGGCGTAGTCGGCGAACCGCTCGGCGGTGGCGCGTTCCGGCCAGCCGCCGGCGTCCTCCAGCTCCTGTGGCAGGTCCCAGTGGTAGAGGGTGGCGACCGGCTGGATGCCCTTGCCCAGGAGTTCGTCGACGAGACGCCGGTAGAAGTCGAGGCCCTTCTGCACGGCCGGGCCGCGCCCGGTGGGCTGGATCCGTGGCCAGGCGAGGGAGAAGCGGTAGGCCCCGATGCCGAGGTCGGCCATGAGAGCGACGTCCTCGCGCCAGCGGTGGTAGTGATCGGTGGCCGTGTCACCGGTGTCGCCGTTGCGGACACGGCCCGGCGTGCGGGCGTAGGTGTCCCAGATGGACGGCGTGCGACCGTCCTCCGCGGCGGCCCCCTCGATCTGGTACGAGGCCGTCGCGGAGCCCCAGAGGAAGCCGTCGGGGAAGGTGCGGGAATGGTCAGGGGTGGAAACGGTCGGCTGGTGGGCTGCGGTGACCACGTAGGTCCTTTCACGGTGGGGTGTTCGGGATGAGGGGCGGCCGGGCGCCGGCGAGCGGGGCCGGCCGGTCGATGCGGCGGGTCAGCCCTTGACGGCGCCGGCCATGATGCCGCTGACGATCTGCCGTCCGAAGACGATGAACATCGCCAGCAGCGGAAGCGTGCCGAGCAGAGCGCCCGCCATGATCAGGGACTGGTCGCGGACGTATCCGGCGCTGAGCTGGGTGAGGGCGACAGGGACGGTCGGATTGGTCATGTCGAGCACCACGAAGGGCCAGAAGAAGTCGTTCCAGGCGTGCACGAACGTGATCATGAAGAGGACCGCCATCGCGGGCCGCGCCACGGGCAGCACGATGCTCCAGAAGATGCGCAGGGAGTGTGCGCCGTCCACGCGGGCGGCCTCGACCAGTTCGTCCGGCAGTGCTTCCGACAGGTATTGCCGCATGAAGAAGACGCCGACCGCGCTCACCAGGGTCGGGAAGATGACGGCGGGTAGTTCCTGCGACCAGCCGAGCTCGGACATCATCATGAACAGCGGGACGACACCGAGCTGGGGCGGCACCATCATGGTGCCGATCACGAGCATGAGCAGGACGTTGCGGCCCTTGAAGCGCAGCTTGGCGAAGGCGAACCCGGCCAGCGTCGCGAACATGACCGTGGACAGAGCGATGACACCGGCCACGATCAGGCTGTTGACCATGGCCTTCCCCATCGCCGCCTCGTCCCAGGCGCGGGCGAGGTTGCCGAAGAGGTTCGGGCCGGGCAGGAGCGGTGGCGGCGTCTGGCTGACACGGGTGTTGTCGGTCGAGGCGGCCACCAACGTCCAGTACAGCGGGAAGATCGACACGACGGCCGTGATCGAGAGCAGGACGTAGGCGAGGGGGCCCGCGTGGTGCTGGCGGCCGGCCCGCGGGCCGAGCATCCGGCGGCGGGCGCGGGCGGCGGGCTTTTTCGGGGTGGTCCGGGCCGGGGGGTCCGTCCGGACCGGGAGGCTCTGTGTGGTCATGGGGACTCCTGGTCAGGACGCGCGGGAACGCAGGCGCTGGATGAGGCGCTGTGCCACGAAGACGAGGACGAGCAGCAGGAACATCGCCCAGGCGACGGTCGCCGAGCGGCCCATCTGGTAGTTCTTCCAGCCCTCCTCATAGAGCAGCAGACCGAGGGTCTGGTACTGGTTGTCCGCGCCGCCCGTGACTCCGTTGGGGCCCTGTCCGAAGATCAGCGGTTCGCCGAACAGCTGCGTGGCGCCGATGGTGGAGAGGACGATGGTGAAGACGATGGTGGAGCGGATTCCGGGCACGGTGACGTGGGTGAACTGCTTCCAGCGGGACGCCCCGTCGATGGCGGCGGCCTCGTAGCGCTCGGCGGGGATGGCCTGCATGGCGGCGAGGTAGAGCAGCGCGTTGTATCCGGTCCACCGCCAGATGACGATGGTGGAGATCGCGACCTGGGCGGGCCACTTGTCCGCCTCCCAGTCCACCGGGTCCAGGCCGACGAGTCCGAGCGCCCAGTTGATCATGCCGAAGTCGCGTTCGAAGAGCATGGTGAACACGAGGGCGGCGGCACCGACCGAGGTGGCGTAGGGGACGAGCGAGGCGATGCGGAAGAAGAGCGAGCCGCGCATCTTGTAGTTGAGCAGGTGGGCCAGACCGAGCGCCATCAGCAGCTGCGGCACCGTGGAGATGACGCCGATGGTGACGGTGTTGGCCAGGGCGTTCCAGAACCGGGGGTCGCTCCAGAGTTCGACGTAGTTGTCGAACCGCACCCACTCCATGACGTCGAGAGTGGCCAGCTCCACCCGGTGCAGGGAGATCCAGGAGGTGTAGACGAGGGGGTAGAAGCTGAACGCGGCGAACACGACGAAGAACGGGGCGACGAACGCGTACGGTGCGCCCTTGACGTCCAGCCGGTGGAGCAGCGCGCCCCGCCGCCGGCCCGCGTCGCCGCCCGGCGTGCGGGACGGTCCTCGACGCTCCTGGCCGGCCTGGGCCTTGGTGGTGGAGGTGGCCACCGGAGTTCCTTCCTGAGAGCAGAGATGTGAGCCGCTGCCCGGGCCCGCCGGTGTGGTGCGGGCGGGTCCGGGCGGCCGGAGGGCGACGGTCAGCCGACGGCCTTCTCGATGCGCTGCGCGGTGGTCTGCCAGGCCTTGTCCCGCGAGGTGCCCTGCTCGACCAGGGTCAGCCCCTGGGAGAAGGTGTCCTTGATCGTGCCGTCCTTGCGGCCCAGGACCTGCCTGTCCGGGATCTCCCGCGCGGCGGCACCGAAGATCTGGCCGATCGGGGCGTTGTCGAAGTACTCGGAGGTGCCGTTCCGCACCTCGGCGGACTCCAGCGCCTTCTGCGAGGACGGGACGCTGCCCTGCTTCTGGAAGATGTGCGCCTGCTGTTCGGGGGCGGTCAGCCAGGCGACGAGCTTCTTGGCCTCTTCCTGCACCGGGCTCTGCTTCACCACGCCGAGGAAGGACCCGCCCCAGTTGGCGCCCTTGGGTGCCTTGGCGACATCCCACTTGCCCTTGTTGGCAGGGCCCGCCTTCTCACCGATGTGGCCGAGCATCCAGGCCGGGCAGACGGTCGTGGCGAAGGTGCCGTTGGCCAGACCCGGGTCCCAACCAGGCTGGAACTGCCGCAGCTTCGCGGTCAGTTGTGCCTCGGCGGCGTCGGCGGCCAGGTTCCAGGCTTCCTTGACGACGGGGTTCTTGTCGTAGATCAGGTCACCCTTGGCGTCGTAGTACTGCTCGGAGTGGCCGTAGACCATGGCGTTGAACAGGCCGCTGGCCGCGTCCATGAAGGCCACGCCGTCACCCTTGAAGCCCTTCTTGAAGGTACGGCCGACCTCCACGTACTTCTTCCAGTCGCCCTGCCACAGCTTGGCGACCTCCTCGCGGTCGGTGGGCAGACCGGCCTTCTCGAAGTGGTCCTTGCGGTAGCAGACGGCCATCGGGCCGATGTCGGTGCCGAGACCGAGCACCTTGCCGTCGGCGGTGGTGATCTGGGACTGCTTCCAGGGAAGGAAGTGGTCGGTGCCGCTGAGGCCGGCGAAGTCCGCGAACTTGTCGGCCTGGGTGTCGACGATCTCCTTGGCCCGGCCGATCTCGATGCCCTGGATGTCCTTCAGACCCTTGCCTCCGGCCAGCCGCGTCTGCAGGGCGGTGTAGTAGGTCTGCTCGTCACCGGCTATCTCGGCCTTGATGTCGACGTTCGGGTTCTCCTTCTCGTACTGCTCCAGAAGCCCCGTCTCCTTGAAGCCCATCACCCCGTACATCCCCATGGTGATGGTGACCTTGCCGTCCTTCTTGCCGCCGCCCGTCGCCGACTCGTCACCGGCTCCACAGCCGACGACGAGCGCGAGCGCGCCGACGGCGGCGGTGACCGCGACCGCCCTGGTGCGCGGTGTCCTGCGAGCAGTGCTCATGACTTTCCTCCTCGTGACGGCGCTGGCGCGCCGGGGTGGCGGTGTGGCGTGGGGACGGCGTCTCTCTGGTGGGAACGTGCCCATCGCGGGTGGGAACGTGCCCACCGATGGATCGAAGACTCGTGGTGCCGAGCCCCTCGTGTCAATGGCTTGTAAACAATTCGCGACGGAACCGGGCGTCCGGTGTTCGTTTCATGGCAGCGGAGGGTGATGGCGGCGCCGGTCCGTCTGCCACAATTGCCGCTGGTCACGTCCGCCGCGTTGCGGCGGTAGCCGCTCGGAGGAGCACATGACAGGGAACCGCCGGCCCACGATCAAAACCGTCGCCGCTCGTGCCGGGGTCGGGCGGACCACGGTGTCCCGCGTGGTCAACGGCTCGGATCTCGTGAGCCCGGAGGCCCGGGAGCGCGTCCTCGCGGCGATCAAGGAACTGAACTACGTCCCGAACTCCGTGGCCCGAGGGCTGGTGACCAGTCGCACCGACTCGGTGGCCCTCGTGATCCCGGAGTCCGAGAGCCGGCTCGGCTCGGAGCCTTTCTTCGCCGCCTTGATCCGCGGCGTGAGCGCGGCGCTCGCCGACACCCGGACCCAACTGCAGCTGACACTGGTCCGCGACCGGTCCGAGCGGGACCAGATGCTCGCTTCGGTGACCACCCGCCGGGTCGACGGTGTGCTGCTGGTCTCGGTCCACGCGGACGACCCTCTGCCCGGCATGCTGGAGGAGACGGGGTTGCCCACCGTGCTGGCCGGCCGCCGGGGCGAGGGCGAAGAGCTGAGCTACGTCGACTCCGACAACGCGGGAGGCGCCGCCGCGGCCGTCCGACACCTGCTGGACACCGGCCGCCGCCGCATCGCCACGATCACCGGGACGCTCGACATGGACGTCGGCCGCAGCCGCCTGGCCGGCTGGCGCGACGCCCACCGCCGGGCGGGCGTGCCGGCCGACGAACTCCTCGTGGAGGGCGGCGACTTCACCGAGGAGGGAGGCCGTCGCGCGATGCGTTCGCTTCTTGAACGCGCACCGGACCTCGACGCCGTCTTCGCCGCGTCGGACCTCATGGCCGTCGGCGCCTTGGCCGAACTCCGCCTCCAGGGCCGGCGGGTGCCGCGCGATGTCGCCGTCGTCGGTTTCGAGGACTCCATCCTCGCCCGCCACGCGCACCCGCCGCTGACCACGGTGCGTCAGCCGGTCGAGGAGGTGGGGCGGACGATGGCCCGGATCCTGACCGACATCACCCGGCACGGCGCGGAACGGCAGCAGGTGACGCTGCCGACGGAGCTGATCGTGCGCGAGTCGTCGTGACGCCTACTGTGGCGGGAGGGTGCTGGAAGGGGGGCGTCGAGACCTTCCCGGGTCGTGCCGAAAGTGCGATGAATGATCACGGGTCATGATTCGGTGAGTACCACGGAGGAGCGGTAGGCGATGCTGGCCCCCTTCGGCAACTGGTCGACAGCGTACGGTTCCGGCTCCGGACCGGTGCTCCGTTGGCGTGACGTTTCCGCCGAGTACGGACCGTGGAACCGGGCCTGGCCGCGCTCGGCGCACCCACCCTCCGCACGGCCCGCCTGCAGGAAGGCGTCGGCGGCTCCTGGACGCCCCACATCCTCCTCGCCGCCGACCTGCCGCAAGGCACCGAGACCCAGGCGCTGTTCGGCCTGATCACGGCCGAGCCGCGGGTCGTCGGCGCGGTGGTGACCTCGAGCGCGACCGGCTACCTCGCCTTGGAAGAGGTCTGGACCCTGCACCGTGGGGGACCGGATGACAGCATCGTCCTGCCCGGCTCCGGCCTGCCCATCCAGCTCCAGGGCTTGTCAGACCCGCACTTCGCCGACGCGATCGAGCTGCTCACCCTGTCCGCCGAAGACGAGGCTGAGCTAGTGCCCTTCCGTGCGAAGGCCAGCCGCCACCGGTTCGGTGCCTTTCGACGTGGCCAGTCCAGAATGCTGTCGTGGCCGAAGATGAGCAGAGCAGCATAGAACCGCGTTCATTCCTGACGTGTGTGACCGAGGTGGCTCGGCTGTTGGGCGTCGAAGCCGTCACCATGGAGCCGAACGACCGGCCTGCCCGCCACCTCGCTCATGTGGTGCGCAAGCCCCTGCTCGAACGCGCGAGTCTGCCCGAGGAGCTGTTCGCCCCGCTGATGGCTGCAGCCGTTTACGACCCGGATCCCAGCTTCTGCCGCTGGTTCGTCGAGCCGGCGGTCTACGCGTTCGGACGCCGCCGCGTGATGGCAGCACTGGTCGAATACCTACGGGTCGGCACGGAAGCCGAGCGGGCGGGTGCCGTGCGGGCCTGGTACTGCGCCCATGTCCCCTTGCACGCAGACCGTTCCCCCGCGTACGGGCCCGACGGGGTACGTGATCTCGCTCTGGACGAAGCACAGGACATCAAGGTCGCCTGGCTGGAGGCCTCCATGGAGGTGTTCGCCGAAGCCACCGACCTGCAGATGCGCCACCGGGTCCTGCTGGGCCTGCCTACCTCCCGCGAGGCATACCCGCCATCGCTGTACAAACTGCTTGAAAACATGCTCGCATTCGCCCGAGCCCACCCTGACCCACACATCCGGCGCTGGGCCGCAGCGGCAGACCACGATGGGGCCTGAGCACGACTTCGTTAGCGCATGATTCGATGAGTGGCGGTCCACAGGACCTGAGCAAAAATCCAGCGGAGAGCGACGTGACAGTGGTCGAACAGCGACGCCTCAACTGGCGAGCCTACGGATGGTGGCTGTTCGTAGCCCTGTGGTGCACAGGGGAAGCCGCCTTCTCTGACGGCTCAGGCTGGCGGCGGGTTCTCTACGCCACTGCTCTGCTCTTCGTACTGATTGCTGCCTCCGGGAACGCGGTTCGCCTTCTTCGGGAGCGGAGGGCGACCCCAGCACCAGTTGACGCGATGTTGAGCGTGGCTCTCGCGATCATGGAGATCACCACCGTCGAGCGGGTCTTCAGCAGGCTGAAGAACTCCCGGAGGCGTCGCTACCCGCTACGACGAGCGTGGCTGCCTCTTCCTTGAATGGTCACCGCCGACGCGGCCGGCTCGGTGCCGAGCTGGCCAGCGATAGCCGGCGTCGTGCAGGTTGCTCAACGCCGAGTGATCATTGGACACCAGCACCTGGGCTAACCGGTTTGCCGCAGCGACTACGGCAGACCAGCCTGGTGAGGCCAGATACACCTCGTCGCGGGCAGCGGCACCGACCGAGTCCTGTAGCGGCGTAGGCCCCTCCAAGGTGCGCCAGCAACTCGACTTCCTCCTCGCTGCGAGGGGTACCGCCCCAGCCAAGGCAGAGGGCGCGGCAGGTACCCCGGCATGAGGACCTGGCCGACGACGTCCGCGGCCGGGCGGAGTGGGAGCGCCTCGCCCAGTTACTCGCCGTCGCGGCCTCGGGCACCTTCTATGAGGGGCATTCGAAATGACCGCCCTGCGCAGCATCGAGGGCGGCGAGCCTCCGGCCGACGATCCCAGGAGCGCCAGCGGGAAAGCGGAGCCCAGACGCGCTCCTGCTGCCAGTCGACGGCTATCACTTCGAAGGTGAGTCGCTGCCCGATGCTCACAGCTTCGGATCGATGCCCATAGCCTCACGGGTCAGATCACCATGGGGAAGACACCGCTGTGCAGCAAGGACCGGAGTGCAGGGCCTTGAGGGACGCTTCACCCGGGATCGGTGAGGGTTCCTGGGAAACGGATCAGTCCCACCAGAAATCCCAGTGATGGGCACCGGTGATCCGCTCGGCGTACGCGGCGAGTGAGTCCGGCCTGTTGCACTGCCAGATGTTGTCCGGGCAGAAAGCGAAGTGCTCGGCCGCGACCAGGAGAGCCTCGTGCTCGCCCGCAGGTGGCGCGGCGACGCTGAGGTGCAGTGTGGAGAAGCCGACCGCGACGACACGGACGCCGAAGCGGTGTTCCCAGTCGCGGACGACCGCGGAGAACTTCGCGGTGTCGTTGTCGTAGTTGCAGGGCCCGGCCCAGCCCGCGGCCGTCAGCGCCTCGGCACCGGTTAGCGCGGCGACGAGCCCCAGACGCGTCTGAGGGAGGTCGACGAGGAACGTCTGCGCGAACTGGGCAGCCAGTTGATCGGGGTTGGTTGTCGTCGCCCGTCTGGGCGCGAGACCGGGCCAGGTCTGTCCGAAGGGGGCCGTGGCGGCGAGGCGCCTGTCTGCGTCGAGCATGTCGTCTTCGTCGCCCGCTGCGTAGGTATCCCACCATCGAGCGAGGAGGCCAGCGGAGTCGTGGCTCGCCGGGGAGGACATCAGCTCGGGAAAGACCTCTCCGGATCCCCAGGGGCGAAATTCGCCGTTGCTCGGATCCAGCGAGTCGAGCAGCAGCGGCCACAGGCCGGAACTTGTGTGTTCGGCGTGCATCCGCGTCCACAGTTCGGCCGTGGCCGGCCCATCACTGAGCCAGAGGGGTTGTACTTCTCCGTCGCCCTCATCGGACGTGACCATCCGACCAGGCGGAAGGCCCCATCGGGTTTCGGGGCGCATGGGGTGCATGTCGGCGCTATGACCGGGAGGTATCACTGAGATCCCATCACTCGATCGCGGAACTGCTGGAAAGCGTGCCAGCCGGAGGTCTCGCCCGGAGTGATCAGGCCCCCCTCGGCGCAGTCGAGCGCCTTGCACCGCAGGGCCTCGGCAAGACGGAGGATGGGCGTCAGCACGTCGTCGCCGGAGCCCCGGATGTGAAGCATGACGGAGTCCACCGGATCTTCTGAGCCGATGTTGAGCTCGATGGACCACGTGAGGCCGGACACTTCACCCCACGCGGGGTCCGATAGATCGACATCGGGAACGGCCTGGGTGACAGTTGCAAGTACGTCGTGTCGCCGGCCGAGCGGGTCCGGGATGTAGTCGGCGGGGATCTCCCGAACCGAGGTGACATTGTCGGGCAGGCGAAGGAGGAGCACGTCCCAGCTCATGGTGGCCTTCCGGATAGGACTCGGGTAGCGGTTGCGGGCGGTTGCGGTGAAGCCCGACTCCTGCCGGAAGTCCGGGGGCTGCGCTTGGTGCGGCCCGCCGAACAGCATCGTCAGCAACCTGCCTCCCCGTCTCCGCGAAGAGGCTAAGCCCAGTGTGAAGCAGCGGCGGCGGGCTCCGACGTGTTCGAACAGTCACACATGGGAGAACTCAACGCCTCGCCCCCCCCGGATCGACAAGGGACCCAAGCCATGAGTTCGCTACGGACGGCGAGCGATCTCCCCACGAGGACAAAGTGGTGTGGCTGGAAGACCTTGAGGAACTCGACTACGTCCGCCAGGCCCTTGACAAGACTTTGCGTCGCCGAGGTAAGCCCCGCTACCACCGTGACGGACGCATGATCGGCTTCGCTGAACTCAGCGAAGAGGCCGAGGCCGACCCCGACACCGGTATGCAGAAGAGACGTGTCTTCTATCTGCTTCCTCACGACCGCGACGCCGAGCCCGACGGTCTGGACAGGGCAGGAGCGCCTGGGGAAGCGGTCGATCCGGCAGCGTAGGCAGCAAGACCACCCGATCGCAGCGCGGATCCGTCATGCCAGTTGCCTAAGGGCTGTCCCGTGAATGATCTCTGACGCCTCGGGCGTGGTGGGCCGCCGTGCGGCCCGTTGGCTTATCCGGCGAGGGCGAGGTTGTGCATTTGTGCGATGCCGAGCATGGCGTGGCGGACACCGTCTCCTTTGAGGCGGCAGTCGCGGAGGATCTTCCAGGTCTTCATCCGGGCGAAGACGTGCTCGACACGGGCCCGGACCTGCTGATGGGACTTGTTGTGTTCCTCCTTCCAGGCTGGAAGTTCGGTCTGGCCGCGCTCTCTGCGGTGAGGGATGACGAGCCCGGTGCTTGGATAGCCGCCGTCGGCGATCGTGAGGGTCTTGCCGACGGCGGCCTTGGCGCCGGACTCCTCCCACGCCCTGCAGTCGTTGCGGTTCCCGGCGAGTGGCCGGCCGACCACGACGACCAGGCGGGTGTCGGCGTCGATGACGACTTGGTGGTCGGTGGAGTATCGATAGTTCTTCGACCGCTCGGCGATCGTGTGGTCGCGGGTGGGCACAAGGGTGCTGTCCACGATGAGCACGGTGTCCTTGGCGAACCGCTTGCGGGGCTGGAGGGCGAGCATCGGCCCGAGGTGGTCGATGATGCGGTCCGCTGCCGACTTCGAGATTCCGAACAGCGGGGCGAGCTGGCGCATGGTCAGGTTCGTGCGCCAGTACGCCGCGACGAGCAGGGCCCGGTCCTCCAGCGGAAGGCTCCACGGCCGGCCCCTGCGGACCGCGTCCGCACCCTGGCGCCGCAGCACCGTCACCAACTTGCCGAAGGCGCGAGGGCTCAGCCCGGAGAACGGGGCTATCCAGACACCTCAGGCGTGTAAGAAGTCAAGTTCGCAGCGCTGAGTCCGTGTGTAGCCTGTTGATCTATTCGAACGGATGAGGTGAGGTGAGGGTGGACGCGGAACGGCGGCACGTGGGCCTCCATCTTCCTGAGGGGTCCTGGTGGGACTGGGATGTCATCGCTTGGGACGCTGCTGAGCTACGGCTGGCGGCCGGGCATGATCTCACCTACTACCACGGCTTGGAGCTGGTCTTCGGCGATCCGACTCTCGTCAGCTGCCCGGCGAAGTTTCTCGATCCGGTGTTCCGCGCGCCGACGATCGAGGAGCTCGCGAGAGTCACCCGCCAGATCGGTGAAGAACCGCCTGTCCTTGTAGCCTTTGAGGCGGACGCGGGCGGGCTGGAGCCAGTCTCTTGTCTCATCGCGGCGGAACGAACCAAGGTTGTGCAGGAAACCGTTCTGAGGTACTGGCGCGACGACGTAGCCCCTGGTCAGCGCTTCGCTCCGTGGGTGCGGCCGCCGACGCCGCAGGCGGGCTAGGCGGCCACCACCAAGGCAGGCGCAGCTGGGAAGGCTACGGCCTCATCGTAGCGGCGGCCGTGCTGGAGGCAGTGGTAGAGCTGTCCGATCATGCGGTTGAAGAGGTTCCGCTGGGCGGCTGCGTGCCAGTCGCCCTGGTCCCGGCGGTGTCGGTAGTGGGTCTTGGCGCCGGGTGAGGCTGTGATCGCTGAGAAGGCCCAGAGGTAGCCGGCGTGGTTGAGACGGTCGTTCTTAACCCAGCGTCGGGTGATGCTGGACCTCTTGCCGGAGGCTCTCGTGACGGGCGAAGAGCCAGCGTAGGCCTTCAGGCCGCGGGCGTCGGCGAATCGGTTGCGGTCGTCGCCGATCTCGGCGAGCACCCGGGCGCCGAGCTGGAGGCCGAGGCCGGGGAAGCTGAGGATGATCTCAGCGTCCGGGTGCTGTGGGAAAGCCGCTTCCACCGCTTCGGCGAGCTGGTCGGCAGCAGAGCAGGCGGCATCCAGCTGGACGAGGAGGGCGAGCATCTGCTTGCCGAGCGCCTCCTCGACCAGCGGCGGCTGGTGCGCCCATTCGGCCCGGAAGACGTCACGAAGGCGTTCTACTTCTTCCTCGATTCCGCGCTGGCGGCCGGCCCGCTTGAGTGCGGCTTGGAGTTGAGTGCGGGTGAGTTGGGCTGTGCGGGTCGGTGTCGGGGCGGCCCGGAGGAGTTCGCGGACCTCGGGCCGGCACAGACCGTTCTTCCAGCCATCGGCCGCCGCTATGGCGGAGGGGTAGTACTCGCGCAGCAGCGATCGAAGCTGGTTGGCACTCTGCTGCCGGTTCCAAGTGGCATCTTGTTGTGCGCGGGCGAGGACGGCGACGGCCCGGGCCAGGTCGCTGTCCTGCGGCAGGGGCCGGTGGGCGTGCATGTCGGTGCGAAGGATGTTCGCCAGGACGAGGGCGTCGCCAGGGTCGGACTTCTTTCGGGAGACAGAGTGCCGGTCGCGGTAGCGGGTGGCGGCCATCGGGTTGATCGCGAACACCTGCCGCTTGCCGGTCCGCAGCACGGTGACGAGCAGGCCGCGGGAGGTCTCGATCGCGACTGGGATCGGATCCTCAGCGCTGTCGCCGTACTCGGTGAGCAAATTCAGCAGGATCTTGTAGCCAGTGGCGTCGTCGGTGATGTGGCGCTTGGCGACGAGCTGGCCGGTGTCGTCGATGAGGGCGACATCGTGTGTCTTCTCCGCCCAGTCGATGCCGCAGTAGATCAAGACCCCTCCCGGTGCTGTTGTGCGTTTGTACTGGTCACGAGCTCATGCGGAACCACGCAGCGACCTAATCCCAGGACTCGACGCGAGGGCCGGTCCGCCACCTCAGTAGCTGTTCGTGGCACCAGCTCACCCCACGGGCCCCGGTCTGCGTTGGAGCTCAAGCGGCTCGGGCATATCGAGAGGTCACCGTGCGGCGGGCTCGCACCACCAACACCAACGAGTGATCAAGCAGGCGGTGTTGACGATGATGGCGATCGCGAGGGAGCCGGACACCGCCGCTCTGGATAGAGGAATCAAGTGCCCGGACGGCTCAAGGCGTCAGTCCGGCGCCCACGTGACCGCCACCGCGACCATCGGACAGTGCTCGAACAGCCCGTTGGGGGGCTACCCCCTCGCGGCTGTCGCTATCACCGGATGAGGACGGCTCCGACGTCGTGATCACACCAGCCACAGCAAGATCATTCCAGTTGCCGGGCCTGCCGGCCGGGCCCTGCCCACAGCATGGAAATCAGGCGACCGGGCC
>NZ_JBVJPY010000015.1:0-155297 GCF_055609145.1 Streptomyces sp. NPDC036822 | reverse complement strand
TGTGCGGTGAGGGTGGAGGTGAGGTTGCGGTGGGTGGAGAGGATGCCTTTGGGGCGTCCGGTCGAGCCGGACGTGAACATCACACACGCCGGGTCCTCGGGCTCCGGCCGCACCGCGAGACCGGTCTGCGGCTGTCCGGACAGGTCCGTCTCGTCCAGCGCGACCGCCGCCCACGGGCCGGTCAGCCGCCCGTTCTGCCCCGCGGTCGTCACGAGGGCGGTGATGCCGGCGTCGGTGGCGGTGCCGGTGAGGCGTTCGTCGGGGAACTCCGGGTCGAGCAGGGCGTATCCGGCGCCGGTCTTGAGCACGGCGAGGATGGCGACGGCCAGGTCCGGCGACCGGTCCAGGAGGATGCCGGCGAGGTGACCGCGTCCCAGGCCGGTGGTCGCGTGCAGGTGGTGGGCGAGTCGGTTGGCGCGGGCGTCGAGCTGGGCGTACGAGAGCGGTTCGTCGCCGAAGACGACGGCGGTCGCGTGGGGGCGTAGCCGGGCCTGTTCCTCGAACCGTACGGTCAGCGGCCTGTCGTCCACCGCGACCCGCGTGCCCGGCCACGCCTCCAGCACCCGCCGCCGCTCGTCGTCGTCCAGCAACTCGACGTCGGCGAGGGGACGTTCGGGGTCGTGCAGCACGGTGCCGACGAAGCGGACGAAGCGGTCCTGGTGCGCGGCCACCGAGTCGGTGTCGCACGTCTCCGGCGCCGCGTCGAAGTCGATCCTCAGTCCGTCCTCCGGACCCAGGTCGTAGACGGCCACAGCCAGGTCCTCCACCGGACCGTTCCCCAGGTTGTGCTGGGTGGTGGGCACTCCGAAGAACCGCATGCCGGGCGCGAACGCCATGATGTTCACCTGCGGGGAGGCGGACGGACGGCCCGCCGCGCCCGGCCGGTCCAGCCCCGCGAGTGGGGCGCCGCCCATCTCCTCGAACCGGGTCCGCTGCCGGCGCAGCCCCTGCCGGGTCTCACCCACGACGGACCGCAGGACATCCGCCAGAGTGGCCGAGGCGGGGACCGGGAGCCGCAGCGGGATGACGTTGGACACCATGCCCGGCGTGCGCCGGGCCGCCTCGGTGGTGCGCGCGGTCACCGGCAGGGCGAGCGTCAACTCGTCGGCGCAGGCCCCGGAGGCCCGCCGCACGTACGCCGCGACCAGCGCGATCACCATCATCGTCCAGGGCGCCCGGTGGGCCCGGGCGGTCTCCCGGAGCCGCCGCGCGTACGGCGCGGGAAGGGTCACCGTCCGCCGGACGAACGGCAGCGACCCTTCAGGAACAGGCGCCGACCGCCCGCTGCCGATCCTCGGGGACGGCGGCAGGTCCGCCAGACGCTCCCGCCAGTACGCCCGGTCGGCCGCGGCCTCCTCCGACGCCCGGTAGGCGTCGTCCTCCGCGAGCAGTTCGGGGAGCGACCCGAAGGGGCTGGGGCTCCAGGGCTCGCCGGCCTCGGCGTGTGCGTACAGCTCGACCAGCCGGGCGTCGAGCAGGGCGAGCCCCGCCCCGTCGATCACCAGGTGGTGGAAGCCGTGGAAGTAGAACCACAGCTCCTCACCGGCCTTCACCAGCGCGTGCCGGGTCAGCCAGTCCGAGGCCAGGTCGAAGGGCCGTGCCAGCTCCGCCTCCATCCAGGCCCGTGCCGCCGCTGCCGGGTCGTCGGCGCCGCTCACGTCCACCAGCGCAAGCTCCTGGTCGCCGGGGTCGGCGTGCAGCTCCTGCCACGGGCCGTCCTCGTCGGCGCCGATGCCCCGGACGCGCATGGCGTCGGTCTCCACGGCGAGTTGCCTGAACGCGGCCGCGACCAGCTCGGGATCGACCCGACCGCGCAGCTCCCGGTACTCGCCCACGTTGTAGCGGCGGCCGGAGGGGTCCAGCGCGTGGGCCAGCCAGATGTCGCGCTGAGCCGCCGACAGCGGCAGCCGTGCAGACGCCTTGGGGGACATGCGGGCGCTCCTCGGGGGACGGGACGGTCACGACGGGTTCGGCGCGGCGGGTCCGGTGTGAACGGGGTGGGGCGCGGGCCGGGCGGACCGGCCGCGCCGGTGGCGAGGACCGGGCACCCTCGGGTGCCCGGCCCTTCCGGCGTACGCCCATCCAATCCGTGCCGCCCGTCGCGGGGCGGCAGTTGTCCCGGTGCTTGAGGAGCAGTTCAGACGGCGGCAGTTGCCTGCGGCGCGGACACTGCCGCCGTGGGCAGCAGGGCCCGTATCAGGGCGGGCACCCGGAAGCGGGAGGCCCCCTCCTGGTGAGCCGCCCGGACGAGACCCGACAACAGCAGTTCGCGCAGCAGCCGGCCGCACTCGGGCAGACTGCGGCCGGTCAGGGCCGCCAACGCGGGCAGCGGGACGCCCGCGTCGGCGAGCACACCCACCGGGGCGCCCGAGGACACGGCGGGCGCGGGGCACAGGGCGGTCAGCAGGGCACGCTGCTCGGCCGGCAAGCGGTCGATCCGGTTCCGCAGGGACGCGCGCAGCCGGTCGTCCCGCCCGCCGAGGTGGTCGAGGAAGGCCGCCGGGTCCGCCTCCAGCGTGTCGCACAGGGCCGCCAGGTCGGAGACGACCAGCCAGGACGCGGCGGCGGACAGCGCCCCCGGGTGCCCGTCCAGGAGACGGCAGACGCGTACCGCCCGCTCCCGGTCGGCACCGGCCGAGGCGGCCGGCCCGGGCCGCACCCGCCGCACCTGGTCGAGGAACATCCGTACGGCCGGCTCACGCTCCGCCCCGGGGTCCGCGGGATCGCCGGGCCGCCCGGGGCCACCGCACCCGTCCGCGGCGGGGGCGGGCAACGGGCACAGCAGGAACAGCCGTTCACCGGGGGCCTGCCACGGCTCGTCGGAGGTCACCAGAAGACGCAGTCCCGGCACCTCGTGCTGGAGCCGGGTCAGCCGGTCGAGGCGGGGCGCTCCGGCCGGGGCCCCGTCGAGCACCAGCAGGACGGGACCCTCGCCCAGGAGGCCGCCCGCCGGCTCCGGGCCCGACGCGTCGGGCCCGCAGCCGTAGAGTCCGGCCACCAGCCGCTCGGTGAGGTCGGTCCAGGGGCCCGGCGCCGTCGGCAGGTACTCGCGGGCCGCGCCGGGAAAGGCGTGCCACAGGACCGGCATGCCGGAGTCGTGCAGTGACCTCGCCACGGCCAGCGCCACCCGGGTCTTGCCCACCCCGGGCAAGCCCGTCAGATGCGTCAGCCGCTCGGCGCCGTCCGGCGAGAGCTCCCGCACCAGGGTCTCGGTCTCCGTGCTCCGCCCCAGCAGCGGCTGCGGGGCGTCCGGCGGCGCAGGGGGCCCGGCGGTGACCCCCAGGCTTCTGCCGAGCTGTGCCGCCTCCTCCAGCGCGGCCCTGGCGCGCGGTCCCAGGCGCAGCGCGTCCGCCATCAGCCGCACCGTGTCCGTGCGGGGCCGTCTGGCCCGGCCGTGCTCCAGGTCGCGGATCGCCCGGACGCTGATGGTGGACAGGTCGGCGAGTTCCCGCTGGGTCAGCCCCATCCGCAACCGGTGCGCTCGGATCAGGGCGCCGACCTGCGTGTCCAGGGTGGGACCGGCGGTGAGGGCGGAGTTCATGTGTGCTCCCGGGGGGTGTGAGGAGTGCCGTGTCCCATCCTCGGGAGTCCGCTATCACGCCCCCATCGCCCGGCCGTCCACCGCGCCGCCCACCGGGCCACGCGCCGGGAGACGGCCCGCGCGCCGCTATCACGGATCCGGTCCGGGCCCCGCCCTGGCCCGGATCCGCGCCTCGGCCCACCCGTTCGTGCCGTCGGAGAAAGCGCGGCCGTGGTGTCAGTGGTGCGTGTGAGGCGCCTGTCATCGCGTGGGGATGCGGCCCCCGGGCCGGCGTACGGGTCGAGGCTCCCGCGCACACCCCGCCTATCGCCCCCCCACCTGCGGTCCGTCGGCTCCGGCGGCCCTCCGTGATGCCGTGATAACTGCGTGATAGGAGCGGGGGCGGTCCGGGGATTCCCGCCGTTCCTAGCGTGGTGCCCACGAAGAAGGAGACGCCCCGCAGCCCGGCGGGACGCCCCGACCGAAGGGAAGATCCCATGGCCATCGCCCACGCCGTCCGCGCCGCCGTCGTCACCGTCGCCCTGGCGGGAGCCGCCCTGCTCGGCACCCAGGCGGCCCTGGCCGACGAGGGCACCCCGACGGGTGGGACGACCGGTTCCTCCTCGACGCAGCAGGCCACGCCGACCCCGACCCCCTCCAGCGACAACAACCCCTGGGACTGACCGCTCCCCGGCCGCCCGGCCCTCAGCACCCCGGCCGCCCGGCAACCTCCCCGGCCCCCGGCAACCCAGCGCCCCCTGCAGCCCCCGGCCGGCTGTCGCCTCGGGCGCCCCGCCCCTCAGCCGCGGGCCAGCAGGCGCCGCGCCTCGGCGAGCTCCGGCTCCATCCGACGGTCCCGGAACGCCTGCTCCGCGCTGTGCAGAAGCTCCCGTGAGCGGTCCCGGTCGCCCGGACCGTCGCCCGACGCGAGCAGCCGCGCCAGATCGAGCCGGACCATGGCCGCACCACCCTGGTCCATGATCTGCTCCCGGATACCCAGCGCCCGGTCGAGACAGTCACGGGCCGCCGCGGTCTGACCCATCCCGGCATGCGCCAGACCGAGATCGCGCAGTAGATGCCCCTCTCCGATCACGTCGCCGCTGTCCCGGCACAGCTCCAGCACCTCGGTGAACGTCGCCACCGCACGGCTCAGTTCGCCCTGGCGCTGCTGCAGCTGGCCGGCCCTCCGCAGGGTCCGCGCCTGCCCGCCGGTGTACCCGACCGACCGGTAGATGCCCAGGGCCTCGTCAAGACGGCTCTGCGCGGCCGCACTCTGCCCCCGCAGCATCCAGATCTGCGCGCTCTGGGTGAGCACGATCGCCCGGCCCACCACGTCACCGGCGAGATCGAAATCCCGCAAGGCCCGGTCGTACAGCTCCAGGGCCTGGTGCTCATGGCCGCGGAATCGTTCCAGCAACGCCAAGTCACGATGGCACAGGGCGAGCCCCTGCCGGTCCTCGATCTCCGTGAACAGCCCCAGGGCCGAGGTCAGGGCCGCCCGCGACTCCTCGTGCTGACTGCGGCTCAGATACAGCGAGCCCAGCGACGCCAGGACGGCGGCGCTGCCCCGCTTGTTCCCCGCCGACCGGGCCGCTCCTAGCGCCACCTGATGCGTCCGCTCCCAGTGGTCGAGATAGCCCCGCGTCTCGAAGAGGGTGACCAGAGTGGTCGTCAGGTCCCAGCACACCTCGTCGAGCTGTTCGGCCGCCGCGTGCTCCACCGCCTGGACCAGGTTGGCGTGCTCGCTGTCCAGCCACTCCAGGGGGTCGGCGAGCAGCTCGTCCACATGGGCCGCCGGCGGCAGCCACCGCGGGGCGGTACCGTGCAGCACGGTGAAGTCGCCACCGTAGATCCGCCGGTGCGCCTCCTCGGCCAGCGCCATCCAGCCGCCCATCATCCGGCGCAGCGCGGCCGACTGGGTCGCCGGATCGTCGTGCGCGGTCAGCTGCTCCCGGGCGAACACCCGGATGATCTCGTGGAAGCGGTACCGGAACCCGCCGGTCGACTCCATGCCGACGACGTCCAGCATCTGTACGTCGACCAGCGGTTCCAGCAGGTCCGACGGGAAGGGGCGCCGGTCGTCCAGCAGAGCCCCGGCCAGCCAGCCGGGCAGGCTCGGTCCGCGGGCCAGGCTCAGCAGCCGAAGGAGCCGCCGGTCGTCGGAGCCCAGCCCGTCGTGGGTCAGGGAGAGGCTCGCCCGCATCGTCATCTCGCCGTGCGTCAGCTCGTCCAGCCTGTGCCGCTCGTTCGCCAGCCGGTGCACCATCGAGGCCAGGGTCCAGTGCGGCCGGGCCGCCAGCCTGGCGGCGACGATCCGCAGCGCCAGCGGCAGCCCGCCGACGGTCCGGATGAGCGCCTCCGCCGCGACCCGCTCGCCCGCCACCCGCTCCTCGCCGATCACCCGGACGAGGAGCTCCATGGCCTCCTCGGTGCCGAGCACGTCCAGCTCCACCCGGTGCGCGCCGGGCAGCCCGGTCATCCGGACCCGGCTGGTGACCAGCACCGCGCAGCTACCGGCTCCCGGCAGGAGCGGGCGCACCTGGCTCTCGGACGCGGCGTCGTCCAGCACCACCAGGACCCGGCGGGAGCCGAGCAGCGTCCGGTACATCTCGGCCCGCTCGTCCAGCGAGTCCGGGATCACCGGGCCGGGGATGCCGAGGGCGCGCAGGAACCGGCCCAGCACCTCGGCCGCCGTCGCCGGAGCACCGCTGGTGCCCCGCAGATCGCAGTAGAGCTGGCCGTCGGTGAAGTGCTTCTCGCCGGCCTGGTGGGCGATGTGCGTGGCCAGGGTGGACTTGCCCGTACCCGGCTTGCCGACGATGACGACGAGGCCCACGGCCCGGCGCTCGCCGGTCCCCAGCAAGGTCTTCTCGATGACCGAGATCCGTGCCTCGTGGCCGACGAAGTCGGCGGTGTCGGCGGGGAGCTGTCGCGGTACCTCGGCGGATAACGCGGCCACCGGCGCCCCGGCCGCCTCGGCGGCGGAGGGACGCGGGGCCGGCTCGCGTACGACGGTGGGCACCGGCCCGTCGGGCCAGGGTGCGCCCTCGTCCGCCGCGGTGCTCGCGGCAGCTTCGCCGTGGCCGGCCCGCGCGCTGGGTTCCCGCGGGAAGCCCGTGCCCGGCTCCGTACCGGCACGCGTGCCGAACCCCCCTGCGAAGCCCGCTTCGAGGACCCCGGCGGGCAGAGCACCCGACGGGTGGCCGACGCCTGCTCCCAGGAGCCTGGCGGCCCCGGCCCCGTGGCCGACGCCTGTCCCGAGGAGTCCGGCGGCTCCGGCCCCGGCTCCCCGGTCACCGGCGGCTCCGGTCCCGGAGCCGTACACGGCTCCGGACGCGGTTCCGCTCCCCGTCGTCGTCGGCCGGGTCCCGGCCGTCGGCCCGGTCCCGGGCCCGCCGGTCACGCCGCGGCCCGCCGGCGCGGAGGTGCCGGTCCCCGCGAAGGGGTCCCCGTGGTCACCCGCCCCGGCACCCGCGCCCCGCGCTCCGGGGTAGGCCCCGGCCCCGCGCTCGGCGTCGTCGGCCGACTGCCCGGGCCCGGCGCCCGTGGCCAGGTGCGCCCGGTCGCTCGCGCCAAGGCCCCAGAGGCGTGGAGCCGGGACCTCTCCGGCGAGGATCGCCGTTTCCAGCCGCCGTAGCTCCTCGCCCGGTTCCAGCCCCAACTCGTCCACGAGCAGCTGGCGACCGACCCGGTACACGTCCAGGGCTTCGGCCTGGCGCCCCGAGCGGTACAGCGCCAGCATCAGGCGGCCGCGCAGCCGTTCCCGCAGGGGATGCTCGTGGACAAGGAGCTGGATCTCCCCGACCAGCTGGTGGTGCCGCGCCAACTCCAGCTCCAGATCGATCCGGGTCTCGGCGGCCGTCAGCCGTTCCTCGTCCAGCTGCCGCGCCTTGCTGCGCAGGGTCTCGCTGGAGATGCCGCTCAGGCAGTCCCCCTGCCACAGGGCGCCGGCGCGGCGCAGCAGTTCGACCGCCTCGGTGGCACCGGCGGCCTGCTTGCCGAGCGACCGCGCGTCACCGATCCACCGGCCGAACAGCACCGCGTCCACGGAGCCGTCCTCCGTCTTGAGGACGTAGCCGGGCGGCCGGGTGGTGATGGCCGCGGCCACCTCCTCCTTGCCGAACAGCTTCCGCAGCCGTGACACACAGATCTGCACCTGCGTCCGGGCGGTGTCCGGCGGCTCGTCCTCCCAGATCAGGTCCACGAGGTAGTCGGTGCTGACGACCCGGTTCGCCTCTAGCAGGAGGGCGGCGAGGATCACCTCCTGACGCCCCGGTGGAATGCGCACCTGCCCGTTCGGGCCGTGCACGTGGAGCGGGCCGAGGATGCGGAAGACCACGGTCTCAGGAGCGTGAGGTCTCTCCCCGGGCGATACGTTCACTGACTCTCCCCGCAAGGAACACGCCCCAACCCGACAGACAAGCAGCGAAAACGACCCGAAAGACGCGAGTGCGGAGGTCAGTTTTCCCGCCGAGCACCGCATTTGTAAACGGTGTGGAGATCTGGTGCCGGTGATAGGCCCGCGATAGTGCGAGGTTGCGGCGGCGGAGGACGGTGGTACCTGCCGCCGCAAGGCAGGAGGCGGGCGTACGAAAGGACGTGTCATGAACAGTCGTCAGGCGAGGCGGCTGCCGCCCAGCAGTCTGATCACCGACTCCGGAGTCGACCACGTGCGGCTGGCCTACCACTACCTCGACACGGGGGATCTGGACGGCTTCTCCTCCCTGCTGGACGAGGACGCGCGGCTGGAGAGCCCGGCACCGGGCTGTCGCCACCACATCGAACGGATCGTGGCCTCCGGCGACTGCGTGGTCGCGATCGGCCGGCTCACCCCGCAACAGGTCGATTTCGTGGACGTGTTCACGCTCTCCGCCGAGGGCATGCTGCGCAGCCGCCGCCGTTACGCGGCCCATCCGCGCGTCTCCGCGCGCTGATCCGGAGCTGTTCGGTCCATCCGCGCCTCTCCGCGCGCCGAACGGGCTGCCGTCACGCGCTCCCGCGTCCTGCCCCCGTGGCCGGCGTCGGCCGTGGGACGGTGTGCGGTGCCGTTCCCCGACCGCCAGGTGTACGTTCCCTCCATGGACGACGGCTGGCGGGCGGACCGGATCGGGGCGGCCCTGCGGGGTGAGAACCCGACTGTCATCCGCCGTTTGACCGCGGGCTTCGCCGTCATCGGGGACGTGCAGTTCCTGCCCGGCTACGCGGTCCTCCTCGTGGACGAACCGCGGGTGCAGAGGCTGTCCGAGCTGCGCAACGCGAAGCGGCTCGCCTTCCTGACCGACATGGAACAGCTCGGCGAGGCGGTCGAGCGTGTCTGCCGGCGCCGGGACCCGGCGTTCCGGCGGGTGAATCTCGAGATCCTGGGCAACACGGAACCCTTCCTGCACGCGCATGTCTGGCCGCGGTACGGCTGGGAGCCGCCCGACGTCGTGGGCGCCCCGGTGTGGCTCCATCCGCGGGAGCGGTGGAGTGACGAGCGGTCCCGGCTCGGGCCGCGCCACGACGCGCTGCGTTCGGAGATCGGCGGCGAACTGGACCGGCTGCGGTCGACGGCCTGACGGGCGAGCCGGCGACCGGTCGCCGCAGCGCGTCGCCCGGCGCCGCAGCCCGTGCCTCGTCGCCGTGGCCCGTGGCTCGCAGGCACACCCCGTACCTCGCGACCGGAACCCGTGGCCCGTCGCCCGTGGCTCGTAACCACGCCCCGGAGGCCGTACCCCCGTCGCCCGCCGCTCGTGCCTCGCGGCCCGGAGCCCGTACCTCCTGGACCGCCGTCGCCGTTGCGTTGCCCATGCCCATGCCCATGCCCATGCGCATGCCCTCGCCGTCGAGGATCGTGTCCTCGGAGCGCGCACCCGGCGACCGCTGACCGGTCGGCACCGCTCTGCGCAACTTTCCCTCCTTTCAGCCTTGTTGGCGGGTCCCAAGCACCGCGCGGCGGGATCTGTCCACCATCGTGTGACATTGCGAGCGGTGTGCCACCGGCAGACAGAAAGCGATTACACAAGTCGCTGCACGAGCCTTGCCCCCCTCCCAAGCACCGCCCTATTGTCGCGGCCAGAAAGCGCTTTCTGAGTTACAAGGATCGCTCCGGTTGAGGCGACCGTCGCGGTGTGCTCCGCGACCCCGCGCACGAGCCGCCGACGATCCGGCACTGCCACGCAAGGTCCATGCCGCACCACTGTCGTCGGCCGGACCGGACCACGCCGAGAGGAACACCCGAGCACGGGCGCCGACACCCGTGCGCCGGGGGCGTTCCCCTCGCCGGCAGGCCGCGTCACCACGGCACGGAGCAGGACCACCCGGTATGTGAAGACGAATGGGAGACCAGGATGAGACGACCAGTCGCACTGCGACTCAACGCGGCGCTGGCCACGATGGCCGTGGCGGCAGCGGCCGGCGTCCTGCTGGCGATGCCGGAGGCATCGGCGGCGGCGACCGGCAGCGCCACCGGATACGCGACCCAGAACGGCGGGACCACCGGCGGCGCGGGCGGGCAGACGGTGCGCGCGACCACGGGAACCGCGATCCACGCGGCCCTGTGCGGCCGGGCGAGCAGCAGCACCCCGATCACCATCGAGGTCGAGGGCACCATCAACCACGGCAACACGAGCAAGGTGTCGGGCGGCAGTTGCTCCACCGCCGATGGCGTGATCGAGCTCAAGCAGATCAGCAACGTCACGATCGTCGGGGTCGGCAGCGGAGCCGTCTTCGACCAGCTGGGCATCCACATCCGGGACACCAGCAACGTCATCATCCAGAACGTGACCGTACGGAACGTCAAGAAGTCGGGGTCGCCCCTCTCCAACGGCGGTGACGCCATCGGCATGGAGAGCAACGTCCGCAACGTCTGGGTCGACCACGTCACCCTGGAGGCGTCGGGCGGGGAGTCGGAGGGATTCGACGGCCTCTTCGACATGAAGGACAACACGCAGTACGTGACCCTGTCCTACAGCGTCCTGCGCAACTCGGGCCGTGGCGGCCTCATCGGGTCCAGCGAGAGCGACCTCTCCAACGGCTTCGTCACGTTCCACCACAACCTGTACGAGAACATCGACTCCCGCGCGCCCCTGCTGCGCGGGGGTATCGCCCACATCTACAACAACTACTACGCGAAACTGAACGAGTCCGGCATCAACTCCCGTGCCGGGGCGCGGGCCAAGGTGGACAACAACTACTTCAAGGACTCCAAGGACGTCCTGGGCACGTTCTACACGGACGCCGCCGGCTACTGGCAGGTCAGCGGCAACATCTTCGACAACGTCACCTGGTCGAGCCCCGGTACGGACAACAAGCCGGCCGGTCCGAACCCGCAGTCCAACACCACGGTCAGCATTCCGTACGCCTACACCCTCGACGCGGCCAACTGCGTGCCGGACGTCGTGAGCCGTACGGCGGGTGCCAACAAGGGACTTCAGGTGTCGAACGGCTCCTGCTCCCCGACCAACCCCACGCCCTCACCCACCAACCCCACGCCCTCACCCACCAACCCCACGCCGTCTCCCACCAACCCCACGCCGTCCCCGACCACGCCCACGCCGGGCCCGACCCAGCCCAGCGGCACCAACCTCAGCATCGGGGCCGGTTCCGACGGCTCCAGCAAGGCGAGCGGGACGAGTTTCGGCAACGTGCGGGACGGTAACCTGAGCACCTACTGGTCACCGGCCGGCTCGACCGGTTCCATCTCGATCAAGTGGGGCTCCGCCACCTCCGTCTCCAAGATCGTCATCCGCGAGGCGTCCGGCTCCGCCGGCAGCATCGGTGCCTGGCGGGTCGTCAACGCCGACACCGGCGCCGTCCTGACGACGGGCACGGGAGCGGGTCTCATCTCCTTCCCCGCGACGTCGCTGCAGAAGCTGACCTTCGAGATCACCGGCTCGACGGGCACGCCGAAGGTCGCCGAGTACGAGACCTACGCCTGACGGCCGAGCGATCCGCGTATGACGGCGGCGCCCACCCGGCCCTTCGGCCGGGTGGGCGCCGTGGGCTCGGCCCGATCCGCCGCCGAACCCGACGGCGGAGGATGTCACTCCAGGTCACTGGCCTATCCTCGGTCGGTGAACACCCATATCGCGCGCGGCTCCCTCTTCGTGGGAGCCCTCGCAGTCCTCTGTTCCCTGCTGTTCGCCCTGCCGGCGAGCGCTGCGTACGACGACTGCGGCAAGCAGACCTTCTGCCTCTACACCGGCGAGGGCGGGGCGGGTACCGCCCAGCGCCTCTCGCTCGACGCGGCCTCCAAGGCCACGTCCTACGACAGCGCCTGGAACGAGAAGGCCGTCTCCCTGGCGAACAACACCCCCTACTGGGCCTGTCTGTACGAGAACACGCAGTACGGCGGCACGGTCCAGATCATCAAGCCGAACCAGAGTGGCGACCTGGCGCGGATCACCAACGCGGGCAGCGGCGGCACGCTCCCGGCCATGGTCAGTTCCCACAAGCTGTCCCCGTCCCAGGCCGGCTGCTTCACCGGCTTCGAGCGGTGCGAGGAGGGCAGGCTCTGCCTCTTCCGCGAGGCGGGCGGCCGCGGTCAGATGACCCAGCTTGCGACCGATTACCGCGCCTACTCGGGTGGTTGGGAGACCGGCGTCCACTCCGTCCGCAACCGGACGGGCAGGGCCGTCTGCTTCTACGACGCCACCGACTGGACCGGCCAGTTCGCCACGGGCGACAAGGCGTTCAAGGTGGTGCGGGGAGACACCACCAGCCTCGAGGGCGCCTTCGACGGAACGTTCCAGTCACACAGGATCCTCGCCACCCCCAAGGACACGGTCTGCCCGTCATGACGCACTCACTTACGCACTCACTTAGGCACTCGCCCCGCTCACCGCGCCGAGCCCTGGTGGCCGCGGCCACCGCGCTGACCGCCGCTCTCGTCCTGGCCGTTCCCGGCGCCACCAGTGCTGCCGAGAGCGCGGCGACCACGGCCGAGGGCGCACCGGCTCTGGCGCACTGGACCGTGCTGGAGAACCGAGCGCTCGCACCCGGGGTCGAGCACTTCCGGTACAGAGAATCGGCGCCCAACGCGATACGCGCGGGTGCCCCGCGGGAGCTGAACATCATCCGGATGGACCCGGCGAAGGGCGCTCTGCGCCTCGAGAGCACCCACGGTCTCAGGGGCGGGCAGGAGGAGAGCGTCCGCACGATGCTGGCGAAGCTCCCCGACCTCCCGATCGCCGGCGCGAACGGCAGCTACTTCGCCAACGAGGGCACACCGGGCGTCACCCCGGAGACCATCCAGACCTTCGGCATCTCCGCCCGCGACGGTGAGCTGACCTCCGCCAACTGCACGACCGCCTCCAGCGATCCGCGTCAGGGTGTCGTCCTCCAGCACGGCATCCCCTACATCGCCCCGCTGGAGACCGTGATCACGGTCAGCGGAGACAAGGAGGCCAAGGAGAGTCCGTACGGGGAGAAGACCCAGCGGATCGACGACGTCAACCGCAACCCGGGCGGGGCGCTGGCCTGCCCGCGCGACGCCGACGACCAGGCCGGCAAGGTCGGCCCGTACACCGACGCCTACGGCAAGTCCATCGCCGCCTACACGGACCCGACCGAGTTCGTGCTGTTCGACGACACGTACGAGATGCCGACGCCGAAGCGGGACGTCAACAAGAAGATCGCCGCCGACGACCAGGCGGGCTACGAGGTGCGGCTGGACCCCACCGGCACGATCGTGGAGGGGTGGGCCGAGCGCGGCGGGCACACCGTCCCCGAAGGCGAGTACATCCTCCAGGCCATCGGCGATCACCAGGCCGACTGGCTGTACCGGCAGCACCAGGCCGGCGCCGTCCTGACGGTCGACCAGAAGGTCGTCGACCACAGCTTCGACGGCAGCGGCGTCCCGCGCGAGCTGCCGCTCGACGAGTCGGTCGACATCATCGCCGGCGGGGACCGGATGGTGACCGCGGGCACGAGCCACTACGGCATCGACAGGCCGTCGGAGTACGCCTACGGCTCCTGCGGGCGGCTCTACGACGTGACGGGCGCGCGCAAGACGCTCGTCACCAGCGCCGACTACGTGAAGACCGACTTCTGTCGCGACACGCGGACGGTGCTGGGCGTGGACGACCACGGGCGCACGCTGATCGCCACGCTCTCCGGTCCCCGTGACACGTACGCGCCCGACGGCGGGTTCCTCACGGAGGTCGCGGTGCCGCTCATGACCCTCGGGGCCATGGACGTCGTCAACCTCGACGGCGGCGGCTCGACGACCCTGCTGACCGGTGCGGAGCTGGCCCGTCAGAGCGGTCTCACCGACGGGCCCGCTCCCGGCACCGAACGCCAGGTGGCCGACGCGCTCTACATCGGACGGGGCGGCTACCCGCAGAAGTAGCCCGACGCCTTCCCACGCTCCGCCCCGCCCCGGCGCACGGTCTGCCGGTGGGGCGGGGCGGGCGCCGGGCGGTGTGCCCCACCGCCCGGCGCCGGCGCGCACCGGCCCCGCCCGCGCCGGCGGCCCGCTCGGAGGCCGCCCCGCTCCGGCCGCCGCCCCCCGGGACCGGCCCCCGCCGGTCAGAGGGAGCGGCTGAACTCCAGCCGGTCGGCGAAGTTCTCGTAGCCGGCCCTGGTGAACGCCTTCGCCATGGCCGTGTTCGCGGCGTCGCAGTCCCCACGGATCTCCTCGGCGCCGTTCGCCGCCAGGATGCGCGTGCCGCGTACCACCGCCGAGGCCGCGTACCCCTTGCCGCGGTGCGCGGGCGCGACTCCGACGAACGCGATCACGGCGACGCTCGGGTTCTCCGCCGGCAGACTGATCACGGCCGGGCTGCCGTCCGCGTCGTGGCCGATCTCCCACCACGTGGGCTCGTGGCGCAGCTCGGCCGTCTCCTCGAAGAGCCGCGCGGCGGCCTGCCGGGCCCCCCACCGCTTCACGTCGGCGCCCAGCCGGGCATCGGCGGTCTCGGCGAGCAGCTCCGCCAGGAGGTCGACGAAGGGTTCCGGGCCGAGGTCGGCGAGGCTGCGGAAGGTCAGCCGGTCGTCGTCCGCCGGGAGGGTGCCGGGGACCCGCAGGGCGAACCTCCGACCGTCGCGCACCACCTGGAAGCCGGAATCCCGCAGAAGTGCGCACCTGCGCTCCGGGTCGCGCTGGAACTGCGGAGCCTGCGCGGGGGAGTCGACCACGTGCTCCAGCTCGTCCGCGCCGCAGGCGCGGGCCTTCGCGACCGCCGCCTCGAGCAGCGCCGCGCCCGTCTCAGGCTCGTCGACCGGAGCCTCGAACAGGACGAAGGCGTACGGGACGTCCTGGCCCGGCAGGGTCCACAGCACCACGCTGCCGACCAACCGGCCGGCGCCGTCCTCCGCGACCAGACACCACTCGGGCCGGGTGCAGGTGGTGCTGAGCAGGTGGCCGAGGTAGGCGCGGGTCGCCGCGTTGCGCTCGGCGTCGCCGGGATGCTCCAGGAGCGCGGGGAGTTCGTGAGGACGGGCGGTGCGGATCACAGTCACGGAATGCCTTCGGGCAGCAGGGGCGGGGCGTGGTCGCCCCGAGAACCTAGCCGCCGTCGGGGCTCGCGGACCACCCGGTTTCCCGGCCCGCCGGGAGGCCCGGCCGCGGGCCCGGCCCGGGTCGGGGCGGCGCGGCGTAGAGTGGGCGGCGGCGCGGCGTGATCACGAGGAGTACGAGTGACTGCGGTGAGCCTTGAGCACACCACCGTGCCCGCCGACACCGGCGAGGTGACCCTGCTGATAGCGCGCCGGGTGGAGCCCGGGTACGAGGCCGACTTCGAGCGGTGGGCGCAGGGCATCCTGGGCAGCGCGGCCGAGTTCCCCGGCCATCTCGGCCACGGCCTCTTCCGCTCCTCCGGCGGCGAGGCCCCCTGGTTCCTGGTCCATCGCTTCCGCGACGCGGCGGCCTGCCGGGCCTGGCAGGAGTCACCGGAGCGGGCGGCGTGGTTCGCCGACTGCGAAGGACACCACCACACCGAGATAGCCCGGCGCCGACTGACCGGCATGGAGACCTGGTTCGCCAAGCCGGGCTCGACCCGGCCGGCTCCCCCACGGTGGAAGATGGCGATCAGCGCGACCCTGGCGATCTACCCCATCTCGCTGGTGGGCGGCTATGTCCTGGTGCCCCGCCTGACCGCCCTGCCGCTCGCGGTCAGCAGCGCGGTCATCGCGTGCGTCTTCAACGTGCTGATGACGTACGTGGCGATGCCGGCCGTCAGCAGGGCGCTGCGGGGGTGGCTCGGCCGCTGAGGCCGGTCAGGGGCCGGCCAGCATGAAGATCAGTTCCACGCGTCCCGGTCTCCCGCCCTCCGGCTCGTGGACGCGGTAGAGGAGGGTGACCGTCGCGCCCGTGTCCGTGGCCGGCTCGGTGGTGAGGCGGCGGAGTTCCACGGTCCGGATCGGCTCCGCGGCCGATGCCTGGCTCCGCGGGTCCTCGGCCAGGAGAGCGAGGGCGTCGTGCACCGCCCGGCGGCCGCCGGGGGAGAGGTGCGCGAACTCGGTGTAGAGCCGTCGGGGCACCAGGACGTGCCAGTGGGTCACGCGACACCCTTGTCGAGTTCGGCCCACAGGTCGTCCACGTGCATGAGGTCGGTCGCCCCGTCGAGGGAGGCCTGGACCGCGGCGGGAACCTCCGGCCGGGTCCGCAGGGCGACCAGGTGGCGGGCTTCGGTGATCACGGCCGCCTGGTCGGCGCCGAATCGGGCCGCGTCCAGCCTGGCGTTGAAGGCGGTCAGCTCGGCGGAGTCGATGAGCGCCAGGGCGGCGCGGAGCTCGGCGAGCGTCTGCGGGCCCTCGTGCGCCTCGATCCGGTAGGGGCTGGCGTACGCCGGGGCCGGCGTGTGGTGCGGCAGCGCGCTCATGGGAGGCCTCCTCACTCTCGTACGGTCACCACGGTACTGACGGCGACGGCGTACCGGGAGAGGACGGCCACGGGTTTCGCGTGGGGAGGTCGCGACGGGCGTGCCCGGCGCTCCGGCCCGGCCTCAGCCTTCGAGGGCGGCCAGGCCCTTGCCCAGGTCCTCGCGGTTCATGACCGGGGTGTACGTGATCTTCGCGCCGAGTTCCATGAAGAAGGGTTCGGCGGTCTTCGGCATGTGCGAGGAGTCGGCCAGGTCGAAGAAGACGTACGCCGTACGACTGCCGTTCTCGGTGGTGAAGTAGGCGGCCTCGGGGCGTATCGCCTCCATCGCCTTCTCCATGATCTTCTGCAAGGTGCCCTGCTTGATGGCCTCGTTGGAGATCTGCGTGTCCATCTGGACCTTCATCAACATACGCATGGTGGCGGCCTTTCCCGGCCCGGGCAGGCGCTCTGTTCGGCGCGCCGTCCACACCCGGACGCCCGTATCACCAGCCTGCCTCCATCCCGTCGCCGGGACCAGTCGGCGCCGCCCGTGCGGGCCGGGCGCGGTTGTGCCGCGAGGGCCGCCGACCGACTATGAGGGTACGCAGGAAGGCAGGTGCCATGAGCGCGGTGTACGCGGCCGAGGACGCCGGCTTCCGCGGCCCCCTCGACGTGACGAAAGCGGCGACCGCCGTCCTGGATGCCGACGGCACGGTCGTCGGCTGGAGCCAGGCCGCCTGCGCGCTGCTCGGTCACCCGCCGCACGAGGTGGTGGGTCGTCCCCTGCGCACGCTCGTCGTCGACCGCTCCGGCCGGGACCCCGCCGCCGCTCCCCCGGGCGCCGCCGAGGCCCGGCACGAGCTGTTGCGCATGCGCCACCGGGACGGCCGGCTCGTCCGGGTGGCGACCGCGAGCCTTCCGCTGTCCCACACCGGGGCCGGGCCCGCCCGGCTGCTCTGCATGGCGGACGCGGACGAGACGGAACGCTGGGAGGCGCTCCAGTCGATGCTCCGCGGCCTGGCGACCCAGTCGCCGGTCGGCCTCGCCATCTACGACACCGACCTGCTGGTCGTGTGGACCAATCACGCCCTCTGCCGCGAGATGGGCGACGCGCAGTACGCCGGTCTCGGCCCCGACGAGATGGTCACCGACGGCGAGATCCTCACCCCGGGATACCCGGCCACCCTCGAAGAGACCATGCGCAGGGTGCTCGACACCGGCGAGCCCGTGATCGAACTCCACTACAGCGGCCGCCCGCCGGCGGACCCCGAGCACGACCACGTCTGGTCCTGCTCCTACTACCGGCTCGCGGACACGAACGGCACCACCCTGGGCGTGTGCGAGGAGACGGTCGACATCACCGACCGTTACCTCGCCCAGCAGCGCCTGGACCTGCTCGTGCGGGCCGGCGCCCGCGTCGGCACCTCCCTGGACATGACCCGTACGGCGCAGGAACTCTGGGCCGTGGCGGTCCCGCAGTTCGCCGACGGCGTCACGGTCGACCTCATCGACGTCGTGACGAGAGGCGAGCAGCCGACGCCGGGGACGGCGTCCACCAGGCGTGTCGTGCGCGTGTGGGAAGGGCCGCCCGGCACGGCGGCGGACCGCGAGGCGCGCCGGCCCCGGCCGGTCACGCACGTGGCCGACTCGCTCGAGGCCCGCAGCCTGGCCGACGGGGTCTCCGTCCTGGAGCGCTCGACGGCCCCGGACGGCACGCACACGCGGCTCGCCGTACCGCTGGGCACCGAGGCCGCCCCGCTCGGCGTCGTCACCTTCCGCCGCGACAGCCACCCCGACGCGTTCGAGGCCGGAGACCTGCTCGTGGCCGAGGAACTGGTGGCCCGGGCCGCCGTCAGCATCGACAACGCCCGTCGCTTCACCCGTGAACACGCGGCCGCCCTCACCCTCCAGCGCAGCCTGCTGCCCCGGCACCTGCCCCGGCTGACCGGTGTGGACGTCGCCCATCGCTACCTGCCGGCGGACAGCGGCGCCGGGGTGGGCGGCGACTGGTACGACGTGATCGCCCTGTCCGGCACCCGGGTCGGCCTGGTGGTCGGCGACGTGGTCGGCCACGGGGTGCGGGCCGCCGCCACCATGGGCCGCATCCGGACGAGCGTGCGCGCCCTCGCCCGGCTCGACCTGCCGCCCGACGAACTCCTCACCCGCCTCGACGAACTCATCACCCAGGACGTCCACGAGCAGGCCGCGGTGGAGGCCGAGACCGACGACGCGGCCCTCGGCGTGACCTGCCTGTACGCCGTGTACGACCCGGTGACCGGGCGGTGCAGCATGGCCCGTGCCGGGCACCCGCTGCCGTCCGTCGTCGACTCCGTCACGGGTCTCGTCACCCAGCCCGACCTGCCCGCCGGGCCGCCACTGGGTCTGGGTGGTCTGCCCTTCGAGAGCCGCGAGTTCTCCCTTCCCGAAGGCAGCGTGCTCGCCCTGTTCACCGACGGGCTGGTCCAGGGCCGGGGCCGGGACCGCGACGCCGAACTCGACGCCCTGCACGCCGTCCTCGCCGGGCACCGGGGCCCTCCCGGCGAGCGGCCGCCGCCCCTCGACGACCTGTGCGACCGGATCGTCACCACGCTGCTGCCCGGCCCGGTCGGCGACGACGCGGCGTTCCTCCTGGTGCGCACCCGGATCCTCGACCGCCAGGAGGTCGCCGCCTGGGAGCTGGCCGACGATCCCGCGGTGGTGGGCCGGGCTCGCGCCCTGGCCACCGATCAGGTCGACGCGTGGGGACTCGACGGCGAACTCCTGTTCACCACCGAACTGGTCGTCAGCGAACTCGTCACCAACGCCATCCGCTACGCTTCCGGCCCCGTCCAGCTGCGGCTCATCCGCGACCGCACCCTGATCTGCGAGGTCTCCGACACCGGCCACACCTCGCCCCACCTGCGGCGCGCCGGCAGCGAGGACGAGGGCGGCCGCGGGCTCTTCCTCATCGCGCAGATGACCCAGCAGTGGGGGACGCGCTACACCGCGACGGGCAAGACGATCTGGGCCGAACAGCCGCTCCCGCCGTGAGCGGGTCCCCGGGCCGCCTACACGGGCACGCGCGCCACCAGCGCCGCCAGCAGGGCGCAGAGCGCCGCCGCAGCCCAGAAACGGGGGGAGCGGAGGTCGTCGAGGTCCTTGCGCCGGGTGCCGGCCTTGCGGAGCGCCTTCTCGGCGAGGGGGGCGATGCCCACGGCCACGTACACCCGGAGCGCGGTCTCCATGAGGGACCGGCCGTCGGTGGGCGGCAGGACAAGGAAGGCCAGGGCGAACCCGGCGGTGACGGCGGACTCCAGCCGCCAGCCGCGGCCGTGCCGTACCACCAGCACGGCCTGGGCGGCGAGGAGCAGGAGGAAGGCGGCCTGGAACACGATCACGGAGACGTCCTCGCTTCCGGGGGCCCGGCCGCACCGGGCCGGGCGTACGAACGAAAAGGCGAACGGAACAGCGGACCGACAGGAGAACGGTCGGGGGAACGGGAAAAGGTACGGGGAGGGGGCCGCACGGCGTCGCCGCGGATCGGCCCCCTCCCCTCAAGCCGCTACTTCTTCCAGCGGTTGACCTTGATCTTCGGGTACATCACCCAGGACCAGAAGCCCTTGTGCTGCCAGATCCCGACCGTGATCTTGACACCCTTGCTCTTGGGCATCGCGTTCTTGATCTGGATCTCGGTGGCGAACCACCGCATCGCGCCGCCGATGCCCTCCAGGGCCAGGCCCGCGATCTTGGCCCAGAAGGCCGGCATCGTCAGGCCGATCCGGCCGAAGGCCGACACCAGACGCGCGCCCGCCTTGAGGGCACGGGCCAGCTTCTTGGCCTTCTTCTTCTTGACGTTCCAGACCTTCTTCTTCTTCCAGCGCTGGCCGTCCAGGTCCTGCGCGTTCACCGGGTCGCCGGGGTACGCGTAGGCACTGAGCGAGCCGCCCGGAACCGGGTCGGCCTGCAGGAAGCGGCCGGTGACCGGCGAGTAGAGGCGGACGCCCATCAGGGTGGAGCCGCTCAGCGTCTCCGAGGAGCGCTGGTGCCCGCCGACCCAGCCGTACCGCGCGGCGGCCGTGCCCTCGGTCGGGTTGCCGTACTCGTCGGTGCGCAGCACCACGGGCGCCTTGGTGGTGTCCGCCGGGAGCTGGACGGAGACGTCGCCGTGGAGGTTGAGCAACTGCAGGACGAGCCCGCCGGTCTTGTCCGTCGTCGCGGTCAACTGGCCGCTGAGCCCGTTGACATAGCGGGTGACGGTGCCCTGCGCGTCCTCCGCGGTCCAGGTCGGGTTGTCCCCGGTGCCGTAGTGGTGCGTCCTGGACTCGGTCCGCGTCCACGTGCCGTCCGTGCCCTTGGCCTCCACGGTCCACGCGGCCAGCCGGCCGGTGGCGTCGAGGTTCCAGGTCTGGCGGCGGTCACCGACGGTCTCGCTGTGGACGAGGTCGTTGGCGTAGTACGTGAGCTGGGCACCGGCCGGCGTCGCGGTGGTGCGGCCGAACGCGTCGTAGGCGTAGCCGCCGTCGACGATCCGGTCGGCGCTGTCGTACGTGTGCGAGACGCTGGTGCTCGCCGTCCCCCCTTCGGAGCAGTCGGCCGTGGTCAGGCCGGTGCGGTTGCTGTTGGCGTCGAACGTGTAGGACCTGCGGGTGCACAGGGCGTCCGCGGTGTCCTTCGCCGTCACGAGCCGGCCCGCCGCGTCATAGGTGTAGGCGGTGCCGGTGGCCGTGCCGTCGGACTGGTTGTGCCCGGCCTGCTGCGCGTGCGCGGTGTGTCCGGTGGTGTCGGACAGCAGGGCCGTGCCGTCGGCGGACGCGTACCTGCGGGCGGTGGTGTTGCCCGCCGGGTCCCGGTCCACGGTCAGGGTGAGGGCGCCGGGCAGCGTCTCGGTGGCGAGTTCGCCGTCCGCGTCGTAGGTGCCGGAGAAGGCACCGGCGACCGAGTCGGTGACCCGGGTGGCCAGACCGCGCGGTTCGACGGCCGTGTCGTAGGTGTAGGTGGTGGTGGACGGCGCCGAGTCGGAGACCCGGACCGGCCGGTCCAGGGCGTCGTACGCCGTGGTGACGGTGTTGCCGCTGCCGTCGGTGGTGCTGATCCGGCGGCCGAGCGCGTCGTAGCCGTAGGACACCGTGGCGCCGCCGGCGGTCTGCGAGGCGACCTCGCCGTTCTGCTGGTGGTAGACCGTCGTGGCCTCCGGCAGCGCGGTGCCCGTGCCGCCGGTGACGGCGGACTTGATCTGCCGGCCCGCCGTGTCGGTGGTGATCGTGGTGGTGCGGGTGACCCCGTTGGCGGTCTCGGCGACCGTGGAGACGTTGCCCCAGCGGTCGTAGCCGAAGGTCTTGGCCGCCAGTTCGGCCGGGTGGGAGCCACCCCCGGTGACCGCCCCGGCCGGGCGGGTGCGGCACACCAGACCGGCCCAGGCGGGCTTGCCCGCGCAGGTGCCGGTGCCGGTCGCGGACCAGTACTCGGTCAGCGTGGTCAGGGCGTCGGTGCCGTCGGAACGGCCCGAGGTCTCCCGGGTCTTACGGCCGGCGGCGTCGTACGCCGTGGTCGTGGTGATCGCCAGGCCGCCCGGGTCGACGACGCTGCGCGTCGGCTGGCCGGAGGCCCAGTCGTAGCCGGTCGCCGTCGTGCGGCGGTCGGCGTCGGTGGCGTACCCCGGCACGGCGGCACCGGTGACCGTGGTGGTCACCAGGTCCTGCACCGCCGCGTCGGCGGGCCGGCCCTCGTCGTAGGTGTTGACGGTGTGGGTGCGGGCCGGGACCTCGCTGCCCGCGGGCAGCGTCCCCTCGGCGGTGCCCCCGGTCAGGGCGCGCTCCAGGGTGACCAGGTGCAGCGGGCCGGACTCCTCGGTCTCGCGGCGCCCGTCCGCGCTGTACACGGTGCGGGTGGAGAGTTGCTCGGCGCGCTCGGCGACGGTCGCGTCGATGATGCCGAGCCGGGTCAGCTCCGCCTTGGCCGCGTCGGTGGCGCCGAGCGCGAGGGCCCGGTTGCCGGCGGTCAGGGAGCGCTCCTCGGAGCCGTACTGGTTGTAGTCGACGGAGTCGATGTGGCCGCCCGGCTGGGCGGTGTTGACCTCACGGCCCGACGCGTCGGCGTACACGATCGTCGCCCGGCCGTACGCGTTCGCGGCCAGCGACGTGCCGACGTTGGACGCGGGGACCTGGTCCGCCGGGAAGACGGCGGTGGCCTCGACCGGGGCGTCGCTCTGGCCCCAGACGGCGACCGCGGCCGCGTTCATCTGGTACGGGGCGGAGACGCCGGACACCGGCACCTGGTAGACGACCGTGGTGACGGCCTTGCCGCCGTCGGTCTCGGTGGCGCTGCCCTGCTTCAGGGTCGGCCGCGAAGCGGACAGGAGCATGCCCTCGCCGGCCGTGACCGCGGTGCCCGCCTTGCCGTACGTCAGCGTCCACGGCAGCTCGCCGGGCTCGGTGATCGTCGTGACCCGGCCGGCGCTGTCGTAGCCGTACGCCGTCTTCAGCACGGGGCTGATCCGTGGGTCCCACACCTCGCGCAGCCGCCCGGAGGCGTCGTACGCGTACTGGGCGACGGTCTCGGCCGTCGCCGCGCCGGCGCCGGGGGAGGCGGCCCACAGCCTGATCTGGGAGACCTGCCCGGCGTAGGTGCCGAACGCGGTCGCCGTCGCCGTGGTGGAGGACGCGTACACGTACTCCAGGACGCGGCAGCCGTTCGTGGCGGGCGTCGCCTGGCAGGTGGCCGCGTCGACCGCCGAGGTGGCGCCGATCAGGTACTTGGGGCGGGACTGGACAGCGCCGCCGACCGTGACCTTCTCGGACACGACGGTGGTGGTCGAGTCGTCGACCGACAGCGCGGTGGTGGCCAGGGTCCAGGAGGCCGCGGCGGCGTCGACCTTGCGGAAGACGCTCACCGTGCCGCTGGTGTCCTTCAGTGTGAACGTGCCGGTCAGCGAGCCCGTCAGGGTCAGGTCCTCGGAGCCCGACTCGGCCTTCCAGCCACCGCCGCTGGTCGCGGTGAAGGCGGTGGCGACACCGGTGGAGTCCAGGGCCTCGACCGAGGTGGCCGACGTCCTGCGCAGCACCGTCCAGTCGGTGCCCGCGTCCTCGGCGCTCACGCCCGAGGACCAGTTGGGACCGAAGATCCCGGCCTGGCCCTCCTGGACGTCCTGCGCCACCGGCCGTCGCGAGGAGAGCGAACGCTCGACGGAGAGGCCGAAGACCTCCGCGTCGGTGTCGCTGTACGTGAAGTCACCGGTCTGGGCGTTGACCGAGCCGGGACCGACCTCCAGGCTCGGGGCGTTGCCCGCCTGCCGGTCGAGCGTGACCTCGACGACCTGGGAGTTGTACGTGGTGGCCGTGCCGGCGTCGAACACCGCGCGCAGCTCCAGCACGCCGTCCTCGGCCAGCGAGGTCGCCGCGTCCCACACCAGCGGAGGCGCGGTGCCGGAGGTGACCTGGGCGGGCCAGCTGACGGCCCCGCCGGTGGCCGTGGTGACCTGGGCGGCCGGCACGGCCTTCCAGGCGTCGGTCTCACCGCGGCGGTACTGGTACGTCACTCCGGTGTACTCGGCCTTGCCCTTGGCCTGCAGGGCGATGCGCCGGGCCGTGTCGTCGCCGTCGGAGGGAGCGATGACGGCGGCCCCGTCCGCGCCGACCCCGAAGCTGTAGCTGGTGACGTCGGCGGAGAGGTTGCCGCCGGAGTCGACGGTCTTCGCCCGCAGGGTGTGCCAGCCGTCCGCCGGGTCGACGGAGATGGTCAGCGGGTCGCCGCCGGTGCCGTCGACGGTGTCGTCCACGCGGTTCGGCAGATTGGCGTCGTCCAGACCCCAGGAGTAGCCCTGGCCGTCCGCGGTGGCCGTGTCCAGGGTGCAGGTGACCGGTCCGCTCGCACGCCCGGTCCAGGTGTCCTTGTCGTACGTCTGGCAGCTGATCGCGGGCGCGGCCGGCTTGGCGGTGTTCACGCCGAACGGCATGTACGCGCTCCACGGGCCGTAGAACGTCCCGTCGTACCCGCGCACGCGGTAGCGCAGCTTCGGCCCCGACGGCAGCTTGTTGGCCGTCGGTATCGTCAGCGTCGCGTTCGACCCGGAGGCCACGGCGGCGCTCGTACCGGTGTAGGTGTACGTCGTGTCGTTGTAGGCCGGGTCCGGGGTGATCTCGAACTGGGCCCGGACCGTGGCGCCGTCGGGGTCGGTGACCTTGGCGGAGAGGGTCGGGGTCAGCGACGTCACGTACCGGATGCCGTTGTAGGCGTTGACGGCGGACGGCGAGATCGCGGAGGCGGTCGGCGAACCCGGGAACGAGTCGTAGGTGACCGTCAGGTGCGGCTCCTGGGCGTGGTCACCGCTGACGTAGTTCGCCGAGCGGAACCGTCGCCAGGTCAGCGAGTCGGTCTCGCTGGTGCCCCGGATCTGCAGACCGTGGTTGGGCTGGCCGTCGGCCCACGCCTGCACGATCGTGTCGATGTCGAAGTCGACGGTGCCGGCCGGGCAGCTGGTGTTGTAGCCCTTCGCGGCGGTGCTGGTGACCGCACCGGCGTCGGTCGTCGCGGGCTGCGCGCCCCAGGTGATCGCCGAGGAGTCCCAGGCACCGGTGACGCGCCGCACCTGGGTGCCGGACCCGGTGGTCTGGCAGGTCGACGAGTAGTACGAGTAGAGGCCCAGGTTCGTGTCGTTGACCCGCTTGCCCTTGAAGGCCGAGACGTCGAACTTCAGATAGGCGCGCGCCTTGGTGGTGCCGCCGTCGTACGTGCCCGACTTCAGCTCGGGCGACGACACCTGGGAGTCCGGGAAGTTGGTGGCCACCCAGGTGTCGGTGGAGGCGGCGAGCGTCGAGGTCGGGTCGACCGTGACCGGGTAGGTCAGGTCTTTGGTGAAGTACGCCGGGTCGGGCGTCAGGACGAGGGTCTGCTTCCCGTCCTTCGCCGTCTCGATCCTCACCGGCACCTTGGCCAGGTGCTTGGACTCTCCCGAGCGCGGGTCCTTGGAGGAGTCCCACATCATCGGAGCGGGCGCCTCGGCGACCAGCTTGCCCGCGGGGTCCTTGAGCAGCAGCCGCCCGCTGGTCGCCTGGGACAGCTTCAGTCCCTTGGCCTCGACGGGGATGCGGTACGTCACGGGGGCCGTGGGCGCCTTGGCCAGGTGGACGTTCTGCGAGAAGCCCTGGGGCAGCGCGGTGACGCTCAGCGTCTGGCCGCCGCCCAGGTCGTACGCGGCGGTGTCCCCCTTCAGCTTCGGCGCGGGCAGGTTCTTCTCCCAGCCCATCGCGAAGCTGCGTCCGCTGCGGCCGACGGAGGCGAGCTTGGTGTCGCCGCCGTCGGAGACGGCGATGTCCGCCGTCGCGGTGCGGGGCTTCAGGTCGGCGCCGGCGTCCGCGAGCGTGGTGTCGATGTCCTGCCAGGTGTCGCCGCGCTTGACGCGGACCGGCGCGGCGTAGACGGCCGTCTGCATCTGACCGTCGGGCAGCACGTACGTCGCCGAGGTCTCGGTGCGTGCCGAGAGGACCTCGATCCTGCGCTTCTGCAGCCGAGCCGTCAGCCGGGCGGACGCCTCGTCCTGGGCCACGGCGGGGCCCTGCGCGGCCTCCGCGGCGGCGGTGCGCGCGGTGGGCTGCCGCGAACCCAGGGCGACGGCCTGGCCGGTGGTGGCGACGACCACGGCCGTCTCGGCGGCCAGGACGGCGGCGACGGCGCCGGCGATGAGGCGGAGCCGCTGCCGGGTTGATCTGCGTGTCCTCGACCACGGGGGTCTGTTGGGCACAATCCCTCCCACATCTTGTCTGTGCCACGTCAGTTCGTACGGCAGACAGATTTGCGGATCACCGAACGCCCGCCCCCCCGCGGAAGGAAACCTTCATAACCTTCAGAGGTTCTCTTGAGCCTTCGAACCCGCCCGGCCGAAATCGAGTGGCCGGAGACGAGCGGTCGGGCGGCGCGGGGCCCGGAAGGGGCGGTCCGGCGGGCGGGAGGGGACGCGAGGGCGGGTGGCCGGCGGGCCCGGGAGGAGCGGGCGGACGGCCGGCGGGCCCGGGACGAGCGGCCTACGTCCTTGGTGGCAGACCGACCGGTCCCACGGACCGATTCGCCACGCCACGGCGGTGGTTGGCGTCGCCGTATGCGCATAGGACTACTAGGCACCGGAAACGTCGCCCGCACGCTGGCCCACGGCTGGAGCGCCGCCGGCCACGACGTACTGCTCGGCTCCCGGCGGCCCGAGGACCGATCGGGTCTGGGGCTCCCCGTCGCGGGCCTCGACGCCACGGCCGCCCACGCGGAGGTACTCGTCAACGCCACCCCGGGGGCGGTCTCGGTGGAGCTCCTGCGCTCCATCGGGGCGCCGGCGCTGGCGGGCATCCTCCTCGTCGACGTGGGGGTGGGTCTCTCCGACGACTTCACCGAGCTCTCGCACCCCAACGGCAGCCTGGGCGAACAGATTCAGGAGGCCTTCCCCCTCACCCCCGTCGTGAAGACGCTGTGCACCATGGACTCGACCGTGATGGCCGCCCCGGACAGCCTCGACGGCCCCAGTACGGTCTTCCTCTCGGGTGACGACGCCGAGGCGAAACGGACCACGGGCCGGCTGCTCACGGACCTCGGCTGGCCCGCGTCGGCCCAGCTGGATATCGGCGGCATCACCACGGCGCGCGGCCAGGAGCACTTCGCCCTGCTCTTCATGGGGATCGCGGGCGGAGTGGGTTCCCACGTCTTCAACATCAAGGTGGTCACCCGGCCCTCTGCCTGAGGGCTGTCTCAGGCGGCGGGCGCCCGGCCGCCGTTCATCCGGCGAGGACGTCGAGGAACGGCTTCCAGTCGATGTGGTCGCTCTCGGTGCCGGCCGGCACGAGGGTGTACGACGTGCTCAACCAGCGCAGCACGTGCCTGCGTTCGAAGGTGAGCAGGGCGCAGGCGGAGGGCGCGCCCAGGCGCAGCACGACCTGGTCGTAGGGGGCGGGGCGGATGTGCACCTCGCCGATGCCGGTGGGTTTGTCGGTACCGGTGAAGAGCATGTCCCGCTCCAGGTTCCAGATCACGTCGCCTGTGGGGGTGTGCAGGGTGAGCTGGATGGTGAAGGGCGAGCGGGAGTGGTAGCGGACGGTGGTCGGGAGGGGGACGCGGCAGGACTCGGCGACCAAGTGGGCCGTCGCCTTCCACTTGATCTCACGGCTGGGCGGCGGAACGGGCGAACCGGTCTCGGGCATGGGGGGCTCCAGCGTCGGGGGCGCCACCCCGGGACGGTGGCGCATCCAGCTCCGGTTACCCCGCAGGCCGTGATCACGCCACGATCATGTGAGGCTACGGAGAAGGAGGTGTCGAGATCTTGTACGGAGCGTCAATACGGAACGGCATGATCATTCGTTCGAGGGTC
Organism: Streptomyces sp. NPDC036822; assembly: GCF_055609145.1. NCBI lineage: Bacteria > Bacillati > Actinomycetota > Actinomycetes > Kitasatosporales > Streptomycetaceae > Streptomyces > Streptomyces sp. NPDC036822. Next base: position 127,673 of record NZ_JBVJPY010000015.1, on the reverse strand, counting down.
GACTCTTCGTATGATCGACGGTCGGGGCGGGTCTGACGGGCCGACAAGGGCCTTGCCCGGCCGAAGCGGTGAGCTCCCCACCGCCCCCTCGGGCCCGGATGTCAGTGCGGGTTGGCACCATGGTGATCATGAGTCACAACATCGAGTACTCCACCGCCGACAAGGCCCACGTCCTCGCCTTCCTGGGCAGCAACGGCGATCTCACGGCGGAGCAGGCCCGCATCCTCGACGGCATCCGCAGGTACGCCCAGGCCCACCAGGATTCCCTCGACGCCCAGGGCGTCGACTGGGGGCTGTCCATCCCCGACGCCCTCGACCACCTCCTCGCCGGGCACACGAACTCGGACGCGGAGTGCGCGGGCAACGCCTACCACGCGGCGATGCAGCACATCATCGACCGCAACGCCTCCGACCCCTACCACCTGGGCACCTACTCCAAGCCCTCGACGTTCTTCGGCCTCGTGGACGACGAGATGCGCCGCCTCGGCGTGCCCGCCGACCTCCTGCCCCACGGGTACCTCTACGGCGGGCTGCCCGACGAGTTCCCCTTCCTCCCGTACGCGATGGACGGGTACCCCGCCATCGGGCACCTGCCGCTGGCGAAGACCAAGGCGGCCGCCGACGCCTATCGCTCGGTCCTGGACCGGATGGACCCCGACTTCCGCTACGACGTCCAGGAACTCATCGAGAAGCTCGACTTCGAGCACGACGAGTGGCAGACGGCCACGAAGAACGTCGACTGGTACACCCAGGACACACTCTTCTTCAAGCTCACCTGACCGGCCCGGGTGGCGTGCGTCCCGACGTCGCACGGGCCGGGCCCGGGGCCGGGGGCCGGCGCTCCGGCTGCGGGTCGGCGACGGGGGCGGCGGCGGTCGTGGGGGTGCGGATCGCCTACGGCGCGGCGAGTTCGGCGTTCGCCCTGGCCGTGACATGGGCCAGCGCGCGGGCGGCGATCTCGCGCTCGGTCACCGGCAGGTCTCCGTACAGCCGCTCCGTCAGTCCGGCCACGGCGTCCGTGAACCCTCGCTGCCGGCTGTCGCCCTCGTCGGTGAGGGACGTCCCGGCGGCGTCGATCAGACCGGCGTCGGTGAGTCCGTCGAGCAGGGCCCGCGCCTCCTCCTCGCCGACCTTGAGCGTCGCGGTCACGTGCTCGACGGCGCCGGCGCGGCCGAGTCCGTCGGCGACCGCCTTGAGGGCCACGGACTGGTGGAAGGTCAGGCCCGCGCCGGCGAGGAGCCGGTCCCGCACGGCGGCGATCGCGTGGTAGGCGATGCCGATCGACCGGCCGTTGAGGAGCGGGGCGGGCGCGGTCGTGGCGGGGGGTGCGTCGGTCATGGCGTGCGTCTCCTTGCGAACAGGGGGCGGGGGAGCTCCGACCTTCAACCGGAGAGCTCTCCGGTTGACGTGTCGCCACCCTAAGCGGAGTGGTATCCGTTTCTCAAGGGGGTAAGCGGAGACCTCTCCGCTACGTCCGTTACGCTGCTCGGCATGACCGCCCCCACCGAGCGCGCCGACGCCGCCCGCAACCGCCTGCGCATCCTCGACGCTGCGCGGCGCCGGCTCGCCGCGGACGGCTGCGCCGAGCTGTCCCTCGACGCGGTGGCCAAGGAGGCCGGAGTCGGGGTCGGCACGGTCTACCGGCGCTTTCGCAGCCGGGCGGAGCTCGTCTACGCGCTGATCGAGGACAACGAGAACCGCTTCCAGGAGACGTTCACGCGCCACTGCGAGGACGGAGCTCCGGGGCCACGGGACCGGCTGCGCGTCTTCCTGCACGGCATGGCCGACCTCGTGGACGCCAATCGGCAGTTGCTGCTCCTCGCGGAGTCCAGCGCGCCCGCGGGGCGCTATCGCAGCGCTCCGTTCCGCCGGCATCACGAGCAGGTCGTCGACATGGTCGCGCGGCTCGCCCCCGGCGTGGACGCCGCCTACGTCGCCGATCTGCTCCTCATGGCGTACACACCGGGCCTGTTCGAGTTCCAGCGCACCGAGCGCGGCTGGGACCTCGACCGCATCAAGGGCGGGCTCGACACGCTGATCGCCGGCATCGCGGCCGCCGAGGGGACCGGCGAGCAGTCGCCTCGCGGAGACTGAGGCGCCGGCGTCCCGGAGCCCCTCTCCGCGACGGTCCTCGACCTTGCGCGGGTGGTACCCGGATGTGCCGGAACCTTTCGCTCACCGAACGTGAATCCCAGCGCTGTTTTGGCACTTCCGGCGCGCGGAAGGGTGGGGGAGGCACCCCACCCCCCTGACGGAAAGAAGCACCGTGACGCTCATGAACGACCCGGCGCGCGCGGCCCTGCGCGCCGGTCTCCTCGCCTCCGCCGCCCTGGTCCTGGCGCTGCCCGCCGCCGTGTCACCCGCCGTGGCCGCCCCCTCCGCCACCCCGCCGGGGCTCTCGTGCCACACCGGCAAGCACAACATCGACGACTACACCGGCTGGGCGCTGTGCACCAACAACGGCACCCAGACCCAGACCTTCTGGGTCCACCTGGTCTGCGGCTGGTCCCCCGACGCGGACGGGGACCATGTCACCCTCGCGCCCGGCGACTCCGGCCAGTCGACGGCGCACTGCTCGAGCCTCGGCTCAGGCATCGGCGAGATCCAGGTCCACCCCTGAGACGCGTCCGTGCCGCGGGCCGTCGGCCCGCGGCACGGACGCGTCCGACCATCCGGCGCCCCCGCGGTTCGGAGCCGGCCCCCTGGACTCGGCCCGCGTACGCCCTCGTCAGCGGCGCCCCGGCGCGGGGGCGGGCAGGTCGGCCTCCCCGGGCAGGAACGTCACCTGCGGCGCTCCCGTACGCGGATGGACGGCGACCTCGGCCGTCACTCCGTACACCCCCCGCAGCAGGTCCGGGGTGAGCACCTCCGCGGGCGTGCCCGTGGCGGTGACCGCTCCCTTGCGCAGGACGTAGAGGCGGTCGCAGTAGAAGGCGGCGAGGTTCAGGTCGTGGAGGGCGACCAGGACCGTGGCCGCAAGCCGGCGCACGAGACCCAGAACCTCCAGCTGGTGGCGGATGTCCAGGTGGTTGGTCGGCTCGTCCATGACCAGCAGGGCGGGCTGCTGGGCGAGTGCGCGGGCGATGAGGACGCGCTGGCGTTCACCGCCGGACAGCCGGTCGAAGGAGCGGTCGGCCAGTTCGGCGGCGTCCACCGATTCCAGCGCGGCCCCGACGATCCGGGCGTCCTCACCGGTGTCGCCGTCGAAGAGCCGCTTGTGCGGCGTGCGTCCCATGGAGACCACGTCCCGCACGGTCAGGTCGAAGTCCGCACCGCTCTCCTGCACCACGGCGGCCAGTGTGCGGGCGAGCCGCCGCACCGGCATCGACCGGACCTCCGTGCCGTCCACCCGCACGCTCCCGCCGTCCGGGCGCAGCACGCGGTAGACGGCCCGCAGGAGACTGGACTTGCCGCTGCCGTTGGGCCCGACGAGGCCGATCACCTCGCCGGGCCGGGCGGTCAGCGAGACGTCCCGGACGAGCCGGTGCGCCCCCGCCGTGAGCGTGACGCCCTCGACGACGAGTTCGGCCGCCGTCATGGCGCTCCCCGGTCGGCCGTGCGCCGGGCGTCCCGGCGCATCAGCCACAGGAAGAACGGGCCCCCGCACAGCGCCGTGAGGACACCGACGGGAATCTCCATCGGCGCCGCGATCGTCCGCGCCGCGATGTCCGCCCAGACCAGGAACACGGCTCCGCCCAGGGCGGCCGTCGGCAGCACCCGGCGGTGGTCGCCGCCGACGAAGAGCCGCACCGTGTGCGGCATCATCAGCCCCACGAACCCGATCGGCCCGGCCGCCGCCACCAGGACGCCGGTGACCAGCGAGAGCAGGACGAACGTCCGGGCCCGGAACCGGGCCACGTCGAGTCCCATCGTCGCGGCCGCCTCCTCGCCCGCCAGCAGCAGGTTCAGCGAACGGGTCCGCGTCAGCAGGACCGCGATGCCCAGCGCGAGCGCCGCGCCGGGCAGCCACAGCGTGTCCCACTGGACACCGCCCAGGCCTCCGAGGGTCCAGGCGAGGACCGCCCGCGCCTCGTTGCCCCGGTCACTGGTCAGCAGCAGGACGTCCATGACCGCCGTGAGGACGGAGGCGAACGCCACGCCCGAGAGCACCAGGCGCACCGAGGTGATCCGGCCGCCGGACCGGGCCGTGGTGTAGACGAGGAGCAGGGTCAGCAGGGCGCCGGCGAACGCGGCGACCGACAGGGAGACCGGTCCGAAGAGGTTCACCCCGAAGACGATCACCGCGACGGCGCCCAACGAGGCGCCCGAGGACACCCCCAGGAGGTACGGCTCCGCGAGCGGATTGCGCACGAGGGCCTGCATGGCGGTGCCCACCACCGCGAGCCCGGCGCCCGTCACCGCCCCCAGCAGCACGCGCGGCGCCCGGACGTCGAGCACGATGGTCTCGCGCGCCGACGACCAGGTGGGCTCCGACCAGTCGGCACCGAGCGCGTGCGTCACGATGCCCCACACCTGGCCGGGAGGCACGTGCACCGATCCGATGGCCATGCCCGCCGTCATCGACGCCAGGAGCACGACCGCCAGGACGGCGAGGGCGACGGGGAACGCGCCGCGGCGCGCCCCGGCCCCCCGGTGCGGGTCCGTGCCCCGGGCGGAGGGGCCGGGGACGTCCGGATCCGCGGGCCGGGCGGAGGTGCCGGGGGAGACGGGGGCGGAATCGGCGGCGGACACGGCGTTCGCCGGGGCCGTCACCGGAAGCGCTCGGGATGCAGCCCGCGGGCGAGGTCCTCCACCGCGTACGGCGCGCGGACCCCGACCAGGGTCGCGGTCAGCGGCAGCACCACGAAGCGCTTGTTCCGCACCGCCGGCACCTCGGCGAGGGCGGGCTGGGACAGCAGGAACTCCTTCTTCCGCTCGACGCTGTCCGCCCCCGCGTAGTCGTAGACGGCGATGACCTCCGGCTTGCGGGCGACGACCTGTTCCCAGGAGACGTCACCGAAGACGTCGTCCAGGTCGGCGAAGACGTTGGCGCCCCCGGCGAGCCGGATGACCTCGGTGCCGAGGCTCTTGCCCCCCGCCGTGAACGCCGACTTGTCACCGCTGTCGTACACGAAGACGGGGACGGCGGCCGCGCCCTTCACGGCCTCCGTCGTCCTCGCGACGCGGCCCCTGAGGTCGGCCACCAGCGCGTCGGCGCGCTCCGGAACGCCGAAGAGCGAGCCGATGGTGCGGATCTCGTCGTACGTGTCCGTCATCGACACCTTCTTCTTCCCGCAGTACTCGCGGTTGAGGTAGGTGTCGATGCCGGCGTCGGCGAACGCCTTCCGCGAGCGTCCCTCGCTCTCGGAGAACGCGCTGGCGTAGCCGCCGTAGACGAAGTCCGGTTCCGCGTCGAGGACGGACTCGAACGACGGCTCCTTCTTCGCCAGTTCCGGGATCGCCGCGAAGTCCTTCCGGAAAGCGGGCAGGACGTCCGAGTCGGGGAACGCCGTGCCGACCATCCGGCCCTTCAGTCCGAGGGCCAGCATCAGCTCCGCGGGGTGCTGGTGGATCGTCACCACCCTGGAGGGCGGCTCGTCGTACGTGGTGCGCGTACCGCAGTTGTCGACGGTGACGGGGAAGCCCTTGGCGGCCGGTGCGGGGCCCTTCGGGCCGGCGGCCGTGGACGGCGAGCTGCCGCAGCCGGTGAGCAGGACTCCCGACAGGGCGAAGGCCAGGGCCGCGGCGCGCACGGAACGGCGTCGCGGACGGGCGGCGGGGGATGCGCCGGGCGTACGAGGCGCCCCGGATACGGGGGGTGTGCCGGGCATGCCGGACGTGCTGGGGTACAAGAAAAGCCTCCTGGGGAGTCCGCGCTCCTCGGATCGGGCCCGCGACAGGCCAGTTTCCTGACTCCCGGATCGGCGTACACCCCAGCCTTCCCACGCGTGCGCGCAGTGGCGTCTCGACGGGTGCACTCCCCGGTCACAGTGGCGGGACCGTGCCGGTTTCGCACCGGCTTCCTGTCTCCCGTCGCGGTGATGACCAGGTGATCCTACGGTTCCGCGCGAGCGGAGCGAAAGTGCGCACGTCCCGGGCTCCGCCGCGCAGTTGCCGAATCGGCAAGCGTGTTTGACGTCTTCCCGTGCCTTGGCGACTCTGAGCCCAGGTGCCGCCGGCACCCAGCGACCGTCTTCGAAGGAGCCTTCATGCCGACCCCGCAGCCCACCGATCCGACGGAGTTCTGGGAGGAGCGCTACAGCACCAGCGCGCGCGTCTGGAGCGGTGACCCGAACCCGCTGCTCGTCCGTGAGGCGGCCGGCCTGGAGCCGGGCACCGCCCTGGACCTGGGCTGCGGTGAGGGAGGTGACGTCCTGTGGCTGGCCTCGCGCGGATGGCGGGTGACCGGCGTGGACATCTCCGCCACGGCCCTCGAGCGGGCGGCCGCCCACGCCGCCGACGCGGGTCTCGCCGACCGGGTGGCGTTCGAGCGGCACGAACTCGGAGTGACCTTCCCCAAGGGCGAGTTCGACCTGGTGAGCGCCCAGTTCCTCCAGTCGCCCGTCGCCCTGGACCAGGAGGGGGTGTTCAGGTCGGCCGCCGAAGCGGTCGCGCCGGGCGGCACCCTGCTCATCGCGATGCACGCCGCATGGCCCTCCTGGATGGAGGAGCACGAGTACCCGTTCGACGCCGATTTCCCCACGCTCGAAGGCGTGCTCGCGATGCTCGCCCTGCCGCACCCCTGGCGGGTGGACACCCTGGAGGGCGTGGAGCGCGCGCTGTCCTCGCCCGACGGCAGGTCCGGCACCCGGGTGGACAACGTATGGCGGCTGACCCGTACCGCCTGACGTACCGCCCTACCCGTGCCGCCTGATCGGTGCCGCACTCCCCACCCCGGCTCGCACGCGCCGTCGCGAGGGGGCCGCTCGGCCCCTCGCACACCCGTGTGATCATGACGGGTCGGGTCCGGACAGGACCCAGGGGAGGGAACATGGCGTACACGGACACCAACGGCATCGACCTGTCCGGTGTGACCGGCAGGCTGCTCCAGACCGTGGACCTGGTGAAGAACCCGGCTCCGCAGGCCATCGCGACGGACACCGTCAACGGGCACGTCTTCGTGCTCCAGGTGGAGAGCTCGGCCACGGCGTCGGCCGGCAACATGTACCTCAACCGGATCGACCGGCAGACCGGCGTGCGTACGGGGTCGATGCAGCTGAAGGGCTTCGGCCACGGTCTCGCCATGGGCGTCGAGCCGGTCGGCGCCGACAGTCACGTCTGGACCGAGGTCGGCCCGCTCCATGTCACGAGCGGGGGAACGGCCTTCGGGAAGGCCGTCACGCGGTTCCGGTTCGAGGACGGGGCGGTCCTCGACGGAGCCGCGATCCCGCAGGACCGGAAGTTCACCGCGCCCGGCAGCACCGCCGGCACCGGGCCCTCGACCGACCCGGTGAACGGCCTCCTGACGGTGATGTACCACCAGGGCGGCGAGCGCCGCTTCACGCGCTACGACCTGTCGGGCGCCGCCGCCGGCGACTGGGCACCGGTGGGCCCGACGTTCACGGTGCCCGCCGGAGAGGACACCACCCCCGCGGTGCCTTCGCCCTACCCGCTGGAGCCGAAGCTCACCTTCCAGGGTTTCGCGAGCCTCGGTGACGTCCTGTACGTCTACCAGTGGGCGCCGTACGACAAGGACAAGGACCCGTCCCTCCCCAGCGAGTTCCCGGGGATCACGTTCCTCACCTCGTACTCGTGGACGACGGGACTGCGGCTCGACCGGCAGGTGGTCACCGGCGCCGACGGCCTCACGCGGCGGGAACCCGAGGGACTCGCCGTCGAGGTCGACCCGACGACGGGGGAGACGCGGCTGCTGTTCGGGTTCAGCAACACGACGCCGGGCAGCGAGTTCGCCCGCGACGTCACGATCGGCTGGTACCCGACCAGGCCGGCCGTGGACGGGATCAAGGTGCTGTCGGACTGGGAGGACCTCGTCCTCGAAGCCGGGACCGTCCCTGGCGCCCAGCGCCCGCGCGGCCGGCTCATCGCCATGGCCGGCACCACCTACCTCCAGCTGCGCGGCACCCTCACGTGTTCCCCCGGTCTGACGGCGGACGGCAAGGTCGCCACGCTGCCGCACCGGCTGCGCCCCACCCGGCCGGCCCGCCAGAACGTGCCGCGCAACAACGTCCACGGGCGCTGCGTGTGCCGCGTCGAGGCGGACGTCCACGGCGCGCTCTGGGCGTACGGCGCCACCGCCGACAACGCCATCACGTGGATCGATTTCGACGGCGTCTCGGTCGCCTGGCGATGACGGTCCGCCGTCCCGGCCCCCGACGACCCCTGCCCGTCGCCGCCCCGCCCCGTCTCCGTCCCGCCCCACCCGATCCGGAGGATCTCGCGTGAACCGCCCCACCACCAGCCGCCGTTCCCTGCTCGGAGCGGTGCTGGCCGCCCCGGCCGTCGTCGTCGGCACCCCGCTGCTGTCCGCCGCACCCGCCGCCGCGGCGGACGTACCGGAAGGGTGTCAGCTCCTGGTCGACTGGACGGACCTCACGCTCGCCCCGGGCGTCGTGGCCGAGGCGCCGGCGCAGGCACGGGTCATCCGGCTCGCGGGCACCGAGTACCTGCAACTGCGCGGCACGGTCACCTGCTCCTTCACCGGCGACGCCCAGCTGGGCACCTTGCCCGCCGCGATCCGCCCGCCCAAGCTGACCCGCGGGATCTGCCCCCGCAACAACTACCAGGGCGTCAACGCGGTCCGCGTCGAGGCCAACACCCAGGGCGTCGTGACGGTCTTCGGGCCGCAGACGACCAACAAGGTGACCTGGATCCAGCTGGACACCTTCTCGTCCGTCCTCCGCTGACCGCCCGGGACGACGACGGACCGGAACCGCGCGCGTCACCCCGCGGCTCCGGTCCGTCGTCGCTCGCTCATGTCCTGCCGACGGAACTCGAATCGTCCACCGGCTCCAGCGCCTCGGGAAGGGCCGGGGCCCGGTCCGGCGTCGACGTCGGACCGGGGGTCCCCCTGCGGCGACGCCCGGTGAGGTAGGTGGCGACCGGTTCGGTGTAGCGGGCCGTGAGCGGGCCGAGGATGACCAGGACGAGGACGTACGCCGTGGCCAGCGGGCCGAGCGCCGGCTCGATGCCCGCCGTGACGGCCAGGCCGGCGATCACGATGGAGAACTCGCCCCGGGCCACCAGGGTGCCGCCCGCGCGCCAGCGGCCCTTGACGGAGATCCCCGCGCGCCGCGCGGCCCAGTAGCCCGTGGCGATCTTCGTCCCGGCCGTGACCAGCGCGAGGGCCAGCGCGGGCAGGATGACCGGAGGGATGCTGGCGGGGTCGGTGTGCAGACCGAAGAAGACGAAGAACACCGCGGCGAACAAGTCCCGCAGAGGGCTCAGCAGATTGTGGGCGCCCTCGGCGACCTCCCCGGACAGGGCGATGCCCACGAGGAACGCGCCGACGGCGGCGGAGACCTGGAGCTGCTGGGCGATGCCCGCGACCAGCAGGGTCAGACCCAGGACGACGAGGAGCAGCTTCTCCGGGTCGTCGCTGGAGACGAAACGCGAGATCAGCCGGCCGTACCGGACGGCGAGGAAGAGGACGAGGCCCGCGACGCCCAGCGCGATCGCGAGGGTGAGACTTCCGGCGGCGAGGCTCACGCCGGCGAGCAGGGCGGTGATGATGGGCAGGTAGACGGCCATCGCGAGGTCTTCGAGGACCAGGATGCTGAGGATGACCGGGGTCTCTCGGTTGCCGAGCCGGCCGAGGTCCCCCATCACCTTGGCGATGACGCCCGAGGACGAGATCCAGGTGACGCCCGCGAGGACGACGGCGGCCACCGGCCCCCAGCCGAGCAGCAGCGCCATCGCGGCGCCGGGCAGGGCGTTGAGCGCGGCGTCGACGAGACCGGCCGGGTACTGCGTCTTCAGATTGGAGACCAGGTCGCTCGCCGTGTACTCGAGGCCGAGCATGAGCAGAAGCAGGATGACGCCGATCTCCGCGCCGATGGCGACGAATTCCTCGCTCGTCCCCAGTGGCAGCAGCCCGCCCTCGCCGAAGGCCAGGCCGGCCAGCAGATAGAGCGGTATCGGCGAGAACCGGAACCGGCCGGCGAAACGCCCCAGCAGGCCGAGGCCGAGGATGATGGCGCCGAACTCGATCAGGAAGACAGCGGAGGAGTGCATGGGTTCACTCCCTGCCCAGGATCGCGGCGGCCGCGTCGACGCCCTCGCGGGTGCCGATGACGATCAGGGTGTCGCCGCCCGCCAGGCGGAAGTCCGGGGCGGGCGACGGTATCGCGCCGGAACGGCGCAGGATGGCCACGATCGACGCGCCGGTCTCGGTCCGTATCCGCGTCTCGCCCAGCACCCGCCCGTTCCAGTGCGACGTGGAGCCGAGTTCTATCCGTTCCGCCACCAGCCCCAGGTCCGTGGTGGACAGCAGGTTGGGGCTGTGGTGCGCGGGCATCAGCGCGTCGATCAGGGCCTCCGCCTCACGGCCGGTCAGTTTCACCGACAGCGCGCACTCGTCCGGATCGTCCTGCCGGTGCGCGTTGACCGTCCGCGCGCCGTCGCGGTGGGCGATCACCGAAAGACGCCGGTGCTCGCGGGTGGTGAGGTCGTAGCGGACCCCGATGCCGGGTAGCGGGGTACGGCTGAGGCGAGGAGCGGGCACGGGGAACCCCCAGGTCAGTGGTGTCGTAGCGGTCCGGAAGGCGCGGCTCCGCGCCCCGTCGCCACCCTATCGGCCCGGGATTCGCCCGAATCATGGGCAAGTGGGGGGAACGGTCGCGGAGACCGGAGCGGCGCCGTGTCCGAAAGCCCTTGGTCCGCCGGATGATCACGGGTTAAGGTCCCCGGGCACGTGGCGGGGAACCACGGCGGGAATCACGGCAGGTGGGGGACATGGCCGAGGACATCGACGCGCTTCCGAGAGGCGCGGGCGCGTGGGGGCAGGCCGTCATGGCCGTGGCGATGGTGGCCGTGATGGTCCTCGCCGTGGGCGTGTGGCATGTGTGGGAGAACGCCTCAGCGAGTGGCGTGGCCGTGCGGCCCGTGACGTGTGCGGACGGGGAGTCGGGAGGGACCGGCCAGGCGTCGGGGGAGGCCGGCCGGGCGTCGGTGAAGGCCCGGGCCCAGCAGCCCCGGCGCGTGTCCGGGGCGCAGCTGTGCGCGGCGCTGCACCGCTCCGACCTCGCCGCCCTCCTGGGCACGCCGACGGAGACCGCGACGAGCGCCAGTGGCGGTGACGGGTCCGTCCGCCTCGCCGGCGAGGAGATCGCCCTTCCCTCCGCCCAGGTGGAGTTCGCGACCTACACCGTGTCGCTGTCGGCCACCTACGACCGTCTGCCCGTGACCGGCTCCGCCGCCCTGCTGGGGGTCGGTGCCCAGGAGCGGACGGTCCTCGGCCGGCCGGCGGTCCTCTACTGGGACCACACGCTCAGGATCAGCTTCCGCCTCGACGGAAGCGACGTGGACAGCGGCACGGGTGTGCCCGTCGGTGTCCTCTCCGTGGCCCGGAGCCCGAAGGACGGCGGCGACAGCTTCGAGGTGTCCCTGTGGCGTTCGGACGGCGCGGTGCCGAGCGACGCGGTGCTGGTCCGTGTCGCGGAGAAGGTACTGCCGACGGTGCCGGGGTGGGCCGCCCGCGCGTGAGCGGCCGGGGTGAACCGCCCGCGCATGAGCGGCCCATCACCCCGACTCGCCTGCGGTTGCGGTCGGCCGGCCGTGGATCAGCCCTCCAGCAGGTTCCCCATCCACTCCTCGATGCCCGCCACCGTGCGCGGCAGGGCACCCGACATCAGGCGGGCGCCCGTCGCCGTGACCACCAGGTCGTCCTCGATGCGGACGCCGATGCCGCGCAGTTCCGCCGGCAGGGTCTCGTCGTCCGGCTGGAGGTAGAGGCCCGGCTCGACGGTCAGGACCTGGCCTTCCTCCAGGACGCCGTCCGTGTACGTCTCGGCCCGCGCCTGCGCGCAGTCGTGGACGTCGAGCCCCAGCATGTGGCCGCTGCCGCACAGGGTGTACCTGCGGTGCAGGTCGCCTTCGGCACTCTTCAGGACGCCCCATGCGGCCAGCCCCTCCGCGATCACCCGCATCCCGGCCCGGTGGAAGTCCCGGAAGTCGGCCCCCGGCCGCAGGGCCGCCATGCCCGCCTCCTGGGCGGCCAGCACCAGTTCGTAGACCTCGCGCTGGACCGGCGAGAAGCGCCCCGACAGGGGGAGGGTGCGGGTGATGTCCGCCGTGTAGAGGGTGTCGGTCTCCACCCCGGCGTCAAGGAGCAGGAGGTCCTTCCGGTCGAGCCGGCCGTCGTTGCGTGTCCAGTGCAGGACGCACGCGTGGGCGCCGGACGCCGCGATGGTGTCGTAACCGGTGCCGTTGCCCTCCGCCCGGGCGCGCAGGCCGAACACCCCCTCGATCCACCGCTCACCGCGGGAGTGCGCCAGCGCGCGCGGCAGCGCCCGTACGACGTCCTCGAAGCCCGCCGTGGTGTGGTCGACGGCGAGCTGTAGCTGCCCGACCTCCCAGGCATCCTTCACCAGGCGCAACTCGGACAGGGAGGAGTCCAGTTCGGCATCCTCGGAGACCCTGCGGCCGGGCGGAGAGCCCAGTGTGTCCAGGTGGGCGCAGCGCAGGCCCGTCAGCCGTTCCGCCTCCGCGAGGTCGGGGCGGCGGCCGACCCAGAACTCCCCGTACCTGCGGTCCCGGAAGAACTCGTCCTCGCCTTCCGCGCGGGGCGACCGGGGACGCAGATACAGCACCGCCTCGTGCCGGTGCGGACCGGTCGGTTCCAGCACCAGGACGTGTCCCGCCTGGTCCTCGCCGGTCAGGCCGGTCAGCCAGGCGTAGGCGCTGTGCGGACGGAAGCGGTGGTCGCAGTCGTTGGAGCGCACCGTCAGCTCCCCGGCCGGGACGATCAGCCGTTCCCCGGGAAAGCGTGCCGAGAGCCGGGCACGCCGGCCGGGGGTGACGTCGTGCGCCGGCACGCGGGCGGAGGCGGGCAGCGGCGAGGGCGACCAGCCACCACCCATGAAACGGGACAGGTCCGGAGACACCTGCAGGTCATGGCTGCCGATGTGCAGGCGAGCGGGGGTGTCGGTCACGGGGCTCCTCGGGAAGAAGCGAACTGCTGGGCGCACAGGGCTTGTCAGTGCAATTTCACATTACTATGTTACAGCTCACGCCGCGGCATGTTCCTCTCCGTCAACCACCTTCCGCGACACGGCGGTTGACGCGCCTCTCGCCGCGTCAGCACACCACTTCCCCCACCTCCCAGCCCCCCAGGAGCCGTTGGTGTCCCAGCACAGAGCCGCGCGCACGTCCCTCCTCTCGGCCGCCGTGGCGGTCACCCTCCTCGCCACGGCGGGCCAGGCGTGGACCCGGACCGCCGAACACGGCCCCGCCGCCGCCCCGACGTCCGCACCGGCGAGTACCCCCGAAGCCGTCCCGCCTCCCTCGGCGGGCACGTTCGCCTCCGGTGCGCCCGGCGCGAACCCCTTCGACGAGGTCGACCGCCTCGCCTCGGAGCGGAGGCAGGCGCCGGCCTCAGCGTCGGCCCCCGGAGGCCACACCGCCGACGGCCGCGTCCCCGGAGCCGCCACCGCCGCACCGCCGTCCCCGCGTACCGAGAAGAACCGCGCCCTCGCCGCCGCCCGCACGGCACGCACGGCCGCGGGCGTCCCCTGCACCCTCGACGGGATCACGCGCCTCGCGCCGGAACAGTTCGCGGACTTCCTCGGCGACCCGGCCGTCCTCGCCGACGACTGTCTGCGCGGCCTGATCTGGACCTGGGACGCGCGCCTGACGCCCGTCATGTCCGACGCGCACGTCCAGGCCGTGTCCCGCCGCATATCCGCCCTGGCCGCCACCCACGACGGCCGCGACTCCTCCCACCTGGAGGAGATGTTCACGTACCTGCACGCCGTGGCCTACCACGACCACTCCCGCTCCGAGATCGACATCACGGACGCCCCGACCGTGGACGCCATGCGGCGCGCCATCGCCGATTACGGCGCCGCCGCCCGCACCTTCGACGTCACCCCGGCCAACGCCCGCACCCTGCGCGAGGCGCTCTACGCGGGCAGCGCCCCCGGCCTGCGCGCACACCAGACCGGGCTGATCAAGAAGGTCCTGGCCACCATGGGCCCGTCCCACCCGGCCACCCACCTGGACCCGGCCTGGGCGGGCGCCGCGCTCGCGGCGCTCTCCGTCAACTACCTCGGCGTCTACCCGGGCAACGCCGACACGGCGTTCCACGCGGCCGTGACCGCCGACGACTCCTACCGCGCCGCCTTCAAGGCCTTCGCCGGCCACGCCCACCTCAAGGGCACCGCCAACGCCTGGGTCGCGCGCGACGCCCTCGGCGAGTACGGCCGCTTCGGCCAGGTCGCCGCCCTCCAGGACCGGATCGTCCCCGCCCTCGGCGCCCTGCTGCCCACCGCCCGCTCGACGTTCGGAGACGGCAGCCAGCCCTGGGCCAAACTCGTCTCCTGGCTCAACTTCTACGAGGCGTGCGAGCCGTACGGAGTCTGCAAGGAGGACATCGAGAAGCAGATCTTCCCCCACACCTACACCTACGACAACGGCGCCATCAAGGTCCGCACCGGCCTGGACCGGGCCACCGTCGACCAGTTGTACTACGCGGCCAAACAGGTCAAGGCGCAGTACCACCGGGTCCTGGGCACCGAACAGCCGCTCGCCGGGGACCCCAACACCACGCTCACCATCGTGCTGTACGCCTCCCGCGCCGACTACGAGAACTACCACCCGATCCTGACCGGCTACGACACGAACAACGGCGGGATCTACATCGAGAAGGGCGCCACCTTCTACACGTACCAGCGCCGTGTCCCGCAGGACTCCTCGCTCACGCTCGAGGAGCTCTTCCGGCACGAGTACACGCACTACCTCAACGGCCGGTTCGCCGTGCCCGGTTTCTTCGGCGAGGGCCCTTGGTACGAGGGGGACAGGACCACCGCCATGGACGAGGGCACCGCCGAGTTCTTCGACGGCGCCACCCGCGACGACGGCATCGCCGTTCGCAAGTCCCTGGTCAAGAGCATCATCGCCGACACCGCGGGCGGCGGCCCGAGGATGACCGTCGAGCAGATACTGAACGCCACCTACGAAGGCGACGGCTTCCGCTTCTACAGCTACGCCGGGACCTTCTTCGAGTACCTGTGGACCGAGAGGCCCTCGGTGCTCCGCGAGATGTACTCCCACCTGCGCGGCAACGACGTCGCCGCCTACGACGCCTGGCGCCACCGGCTCGGCGCGGACACCTACACGCAGCGAGGCTACGACCGCTTCCTCGACGCGCAGATCGCCAGGGTCGACGACCTCTTCGTGCCGGACACCGTCTACACCCCGAACGACCGGCTCCGCGACGCCGCGCTCGCGAACGTGAAGACCTCGTTCGCGAGCGCCACCCACAACACGCCGGACTGCGTCGAGAACGGAGACCCCGGAAAGCGCCGGTTCACCTGCACCGGCCGGATCACCGCCAACCTGAAGGACTGGCGCAGCGCCGACCAGAACTTCAAGGACATGTCCGAGACGGTGGACTACTTCCTTCTGGACCGGGCGGGCGCGGTCTCCAACAACCTGGCCGACATGAACTGCTCCTTCGGCCCGGTGGAGATATGGAGCAACCGGGTGGCGGGAACCTCCCCGTACAGCTGCGAGGGACCGCTGCGCAGCTAGTCCGGCCGTCCGATCGTCCTGCCGAACCCGAACCCGAACCCGACCTGTACGGGGGCGCCGCGGTCCGGTCCCGTCCTCCTGGCGGGACCGGGCCGGAGCGGCCCCCGGCACCCTGGCCGCCCCCTGAAGAATGTGACACCTTACTGCCGTGGACGTGATCGTTATCGGTGCCGGCGTCGTCGGCGCCGCATGCGCGTACGACGCCGCCCGAGCGGGCCTCTCCGTCGCCGTCGTCGACCGGGGCCCCGTCGCGGGCGGCACCACCGGCGCCGGCGAGGGCAATCTGCTCGTCTCCGACAAGGAGGCGGGCCCCGAACTCGACCTCGCCCTGTTCTCGGCCGGCCTGTGGCGGGACCTCGCCGCCACACTCCCGGGAGAGTTCGAGTACGAGCCCAAGGGCGGGATCGTCGTCGCCCCCGACGACGCCGCCCTCAAGGCGCTGCGCGTCTTCGCGGACGGCCAGCGCCGGGCCGGCGTCGACGCGGTGGAGGTGCCGGCCGACGCGCTGCACGACCTGGAACCGCATCTGGCCCACGGCCTGGCGGGGGCCTTCCACTATCCGCAGGACGCCCAGGTCCAGCCCGCCCGCGCGGCGGCCCGCCTCCTCGCCGCCTCCCGCGCCACGCTGCACCTGGGCGAGGAGGTGACCGAGATCGTGAGGAAGGGAGGCGCCGTACGCGGCGTCCGCACCCGCACGGGAACGGAGATCCTCGCCCCCCACGTGGTGAACGCCGCCGGCACCTGGGGCGGACGCGTCGCGGAACTGGCGGGCGTGACCCTGCCCGTGCTCCCGCGCCGCGGCTTCGTCCTGGTGACGGAGCCCCTGCCCCGCGTCGTGCGGCACAAGGTGTACGCCGCCGACTACATCTCCGACGTCGCCAGCGGCTCCGCCGCCCTGCAGTCCTCGGCGGTGGTCGAGGGCACGCCGTCGGGGCCGGTGCTCATCGGGGCGACCCGCGAGCGCGTGGGCTTCGACCGATCCCTGTCGGTGGAGGCCCTGCGCCGGCTGGCGGCCCAGGCCGCGGCGCTGTTCCCGGTCCTGGCGGACGTACGCGTGCTGCGCACCTACCTCGGCTTCCGCCCGTACCTCCCTGACCACCTCCCGGCGATCGGACCGGACCCCCGCGTCCCGGGCCTCCTGCACGCCTGCGGCCACGAGGGCGCCGGCATCGGCCTTGCCCCGGCCACGGGCCGCCTGATCACGGCCGCCCTGACGGGCACCCGGCCGCCGGTGGACCCCGCTCCGTTCCGCCCCGACCGATTCGAGGAGCCACCCCGATGACCGGCATCGGTCCACCGGAGAGACCGCTACGCGGGCTCGCCTCCTCCTGCCGCACCACCGAACCGATGACGCCCGTGCCTCCTCCCACACGACCGAACCGATGCCCCCCCCGTGCCCGCATCCGAAGGAGCCCGGCCGATGACCGACCCCGCCGCCGACGCGTCCGCAGATCCCGCTCGGGAGGCCGTACCGCGACGGGCGCGCCGGCGGCCCTGGTGGCCGGCGCGTCGACGGTCGCCGCGCGACCTGGTGGGCGGAGCGCCGGAGGCGACGTACGTCCTCCGGTTCGACGGCCGTGAACTGACCGCGCAGGCAGGCCAGAGCGTCGCCGCCGTGCTCTGGAACGCCGGCGTCCTCGCCTGGCGCACCACCCGCGAGACAGGCGCCCCGCGGGGGGTGTTCTGCGGGATCGGCGTGTGTCACGACTGCCTCGTCACCGTCAACGGCCGCCCCAACCAACGGGCCTGCCTCGTGCCCGCCCGCCCCGGGGACACCGTCACCACACAGAAGGGGACCGGCCATGCCGACCTGGCCGTCTGACGCGACGCCCGACGGGGAGGGGCCTTCGGGTGCAGCGCCTGTCGGGACGGGGCCCGTGGCCTCCACGCCTGCCGGAGGGGCGCCTTCGGGCACATCGCCCGCTGCCGAGGGGCCTTCGGGCGCGTCGCCTGCCGGCGCGGGACCTTCCCGACCCTCCGCTGCTGACCCAACGCCCCCTGCCCCCGAGCTCCCTCGCGCGGTACCTTCCGAGGCGGCGCCGTCCGACGGCGCGCCGCTTGCGGAGGCGACGTCCGATGCTCCGGTCCCCGACCTCGCCGTCGTCGGTGCCGGGCCGGCCGGGCTCGCCGCCGCCATCACCGCCGCGGGCCTCGGTCTGCGCGTCGTCGTCCTGGACGCCGGCGACCGCCCCGGCGGCCAGTACTACCGCCGCCCCGCCCCGGGGCTCGGCGCGGCCCGGCCGGAGGCGCTGCACCACGACTGGGCGGCCTTCGCCGCCCGCGAGGCCGCCTTCCGCGGGCAGGAGTCGGCGGGCCGCATCACGTACCTCCCGGCCCACCACGTGTGGACGGTGGTGCGGACGGACTCCGTGGCCGGCGGCGGCTGGGTGCTGCACGCCGTGGCGGGCACGGACGACAGGGCCGTGACCGTGCGGGCGAGGACCGTGCTGCTGGCCACCGGTGCCTACGAGCGGCAACTGCCCTTTCCCGGCTGGACCCTGCCCGGGGTCGTCGGGGCGGGCGGAGCCCAGGCCATACTCAAGAGCGGTCTGGTGCTTCCGGGCAGGCGGGTCGTGGTCGCCGGCAGCGGGCCGCTGCTGCCGGCCGTCGCCGGGTCGCTCGCCGCCGCAGGGGCCCGCGTACCCGCCGTCGTCGAGGCCGGCGCCTACACCGGCTACGCCCGGCACGCGTCCGCGCTGCTCCGCAACGTCGGCAAACTCGCCGAGGGCGCCGCGTACGGCGGCGCCCTGCTCCGCCACCGGATCCGTCTCCTCGCCCGGCACGCCGTCACCGAAGCCCACGGCGGCGACCGCGTCGAGGCGGTCACGGTGGCCCGGATCGACCACGAGTGGCGCCCGCTGGCCGGCACCGCCCGCAGGATTCCATGCGACGCCCTCGCCGTCGGCCATGGGCTCGTGCCCCAACTGGAGCTGGCCACCGGCCTCGGCTGTGCCACCCGCTCCACCGTCGACGGCACCGTCGTGCTCGCCCTGGACTCCCGGCAGCGCACGTCCGTTCCGGGCATCTGGTCCGCCGGCGAGACCGGCGGCATCGGCGGAGCCCGGCTGGCCCTCACCGAGGGCGAGATCGCGGCCCGCGCGATCGCCGGCGCGGCCGTCCCCACCGCCCTGCTGCGCCGCCGTCTCCGGCTCCGTGCCTTCGCGGACGCCATGACCGCCGTCCACCGTCCCGGCCCCGGCTGGAGGGGCGGGCTGCGCGACGACACCGAGGTGTGCCGCTGCGAGGAGGTACCGGCCGGCCGGATCCGCGAGGCGGTCGCCGACCTGGGCGCCCGGGACGCCCGTACGGTCAAACTCCTCACCCGCGCCGGCATGGGCTGGTGCCAGGGCCGCATGTGCGGACCCGCCGTCGCCGGTCTCCTCGGCGAGCCGCCCGTCGCCGACCGACGCCCCTTCTCCTGCCCGGTCCCGCTGCGTCATCTCGCCGAACTGCCCACCACGGAGGGCTGATTGGACGGCCGGTGCTCTTGCGGGCTGATGCATACCACCTTGTAAAATGTCACACATCACTTGAGGAGTTGCGATGACCCACGCGCCTTCCGCCGCGCCCACCCCGCCCCCCGGATCCGAGCCCGCCCCGCCCGCCCCCGCGGCGCGTACCCGCCCTCGCCCCTGGCACGGAATCATGGTCGCCACGGCCCTCCCGATGCGTGAGGACCTGTCCGTCGACTACGACGCCTACGCCGAGCACGTCGCCTGGCTGATCGCCAACGGCTGTGACGGCGTGGTCCCCAACGGCTCCCTCGGCGAGTACCAGACCCTCACCGACGAGGAGCGGTCCCGAGTCGTCCGCACCGCCGTGGAGGCGGCGGGGGGTGACGGAGACCGTGTCATGCCCGGCGTCGCCGCCTACGGAAGTGCCGAAGCGCGCCGCTGGGCCGACCAGGCCGCCGAGGCGGGCGCCGGCTCCGTCCTCCTGCTGCCCCCCAACGCCTACCGCGCCGACGAGTCCGCCGTACGAGCCCACTACGCCGAGGTCGCCCGCGCCGGGCTCCCCGTCGTCGCCTACAACAACCCCGTCGACACCAAGGTGGACCTGACCCCGGCCCTGCTCGCCCGGCTCCACGGCGACGGATCCGTCGTCGCCGTCAAGGAGTTCAGCGGCGACGTCCGCCGCGCCTACGAGATCGCCGAACGCGCACCCGGCCTCGACCTCCTCGTCGGCGCCGACGACGTCCTGCTCGAACTCGCCCTCGCCGGCGCCGTCGGCTGGGTCGCCGGCTACCCCAACGCGCTGCCGCGCTCCTGCGCCGCCCTCTACCACGCGGCGGTCGCCGGGGACCTCGGCACCGCGCTCCCGCTGTACAAGTCCCTGCACCCCCTGCTCCGCTGGGACTCCAGGACCGAGTTCGTCCAGGCCATCAAGGCCTCCATGGACCTGGCCGGCCGCACCGGCGGCCCCACCCGCCCTCCCCGCTCGCCGCTCACCGGCGAGACCGAGGCCGCCGTCCGCGCCGCGACCGAGAAGGCCCTCGCCGAGGGGCACCACTGACCGACCCCGGAGGGGACCTCCATGCGTACGCGTCACGTCTACCACGCCGTGGATTCGCACACCGAGGGCATGCCGACCCGGGTGATCACCGGGGGAGTCGGGGTGATCCCCGGCGCCACCATGGCCGACAAGCGGCTCCACTTCATCGAGCACCTGGACGACGTCCGGACCCTGCTCATGTACGAGCCGCGCGGGCACTCCGCCATGAGCGGCGCCGTCCTCCAACCCCCCACGCGACCCGACGCCGACTTCGGCGTGCTCTACATCGAGGTCTCCGGACTGCTGCCCATGTGCGGGCACGGCACCATCGGCGTGGCCACCGTCCTGGTCGAGACCGGCATGGTCCCCGTCGTGGAACCGGTCACCACGGTCCGCCTCGACACCCCTGCCGGGCTCGTCGGTGTCGACGTCCGCGTCGAGGACGGGGCCGCCACCGCCGTCACCCTCACCAACGTCCCCTCCTTCTGCGCCGGCCTCGACCTCAAGGCCCAGGTCCCCGGCCACGGCACGGTCACCTACGACCTCGCCTACGGCGGCAACTTCTACGCCTTCGTCGACCTCGACTCCCTCGGCCTGCCCTTCGACCGGTCCCGCAAGGACGACCTGCTCGCCGCCGGTCTCGCGGTCATGGACGCGGTCAACGCCTCCGCCGACCGGCCCGTCCACCCCGAGAACCCCTCGATCGCCGGGGTGAAGCACGTCTATCTCGCGGCCCCCGGCTCCGACGCCCGACACTCGCGGCACGCCATGGCGATCCACCCCGGCTGGTTCGACCGCTCTCCCTGCGGTACGGGCACCAGCGCCCGCATGGCCCAGCTGCACGCGCGCGGACTGCTGCCGCTCGGCGCCGACTTCGTCAACGAGTCCTCCATCGGTACGCGGTTCACCGGCCGGCTCACCGGGGAGACGACCGTGGGCGGTCTTCCCGCCGTCGTACCGACGGTCACGGGACGGGCCTGGATCACCGGCACCGCCCAGTACTTCCTCGACCCGTCCGACCCCTTCCCGGCGGGCTTCCTCCTGTGAGATCCGCGACGCCCGCCGCCCGTACCGGCCGCGCGCTCTCGACGCGACCCGGTCTCGTACGGCCGACCGCGGTGGCGCGGCGGCGATGTCGCCCACCACCGGGGGATCGCGGCGCAACGTGACATCGTACGCTGTTCCCCTGCGACGCTCGGAGGAACGGCAATGGGTGATCTGAAGCAGCACAGTCTCATCAAGGCCCAGGAACGGCTGCGCGACCAGGTCGGTCATGCCCTTCGAGCGGCCCTGATAGCGGGGGAGTTGCGCCCCGGGCGCGTCTACTCCGCGCCCGGCCTCGCCGGGGAACTGGGCGTCTCGGCCACGCCGGTGCGCGAGGCGATGCTCGACCTGGCCCGTGAGGGGCTCGTCGAGCCGGTCCGCAACAAGGGCTTCAGGATCACCGAGGTCAGCGAACGGGACCTGGACCAGTACACCGAACTGCGCACGATGATCGAGGTGCCGACGATCGGGCGGGTGACGAAGGTCGCCACCGTCGAGCAGTTGGAGGCGCTGCGCCCGATCGCGGAGGAGATCGTCACCAGCGCCCGCGAGCACGACCTCATCGGCTATCTGGAGGCGGACCGCCGCTTCCACCTCTCCCTGCTGGCCCTGGCGGGCAACGACCGGCTGGTCGAGACGGTCGGCGACCTGCGCAAGCGCTCCCGCCTCTACGGCCTGACCGGCCTGGACGAAGCAGGCAAGCTGGTCTCCTCGGCGGAGGAGCACCTCGAACTCCTCGACCTGATGCTCGGCGGCGACGCCGAGGCGGCCGAGGCCTGCATGCTCCGCCACCTCGGCCACGTCCGGTCGCTGTGGGCCCAGGGCCGCGACGAACCGGTGGGCCGCACCCAGGGCGGCCTCGGCTCGGGTCTGTAGGCCGTGCGCGGTCTTCGGGCCGGATCCCCCGCACACGCGGGGCTCCTGCTCCGACTCCGCTCCGCGAGCCGCGTGCGCGTCAGGACGCCTCCGCCGCCTCCACGTTGGCGATCATCCTGCGCAGGACCGTGAGCGCGGCCACGTACTCCTCGTCGCTGATGCCCTGGTGGACCACGGCGCGCTGCTCGGTCACCAGCTGCCTCAGCCGTACCCGGGCGGACTCCCCGGCCTCGGTGAGGTGCAGGCGCTGTCCGTCGTCGAGCGTGAGCCAGGCCCGGTGGAGCAACTGGTCCACCACCCGGGCGATCTCGTGCGGCCCGTCCGCGAGCGGCGTCAGCTGGGTGACCACGTCCTCCCGGCTGGGTGCCCCGGTCCCGCCGTCGACCCGGTTGAGCACCCAGTACTGCGGCTGCGTGACATCGACCTTGGCCATGGCGTCACGCAGCCGACGCGTGACGGCCGTGTGGACCAGGCCGCTCCGGTAACCGATGGGCTGGGTGGCCAGCATGTCGTCGGTGGCGGCCGGATCGGCCGGCGCCTGGTCGCCGGCGCCTGTCGATGACGTCATGATCACAACAGTACCTGCGGCCGGAGGCCGGCCACGGGACCGTAAGTGGCCCGGCGTTCAGCGGGGGTTCCCCGCGTGGGTGAGGGTCTACCACGCCACGAAGAGGGTGTCGGTCCCGGCCGGACGGTTGCGCGCCGCTTCCACGAGAGGCGGGCCCGCGTCTACGTGTGTGCGACGAGGGCGTAGCGCTCGTCGCACACCGGTCCGCCCCACAACTCGGCCCGATCGCTGAGCGGTTCGACGCGCACGCCGGTGACCAGCGGACGGACGGCGTCCGCGAGGTCGGCGGCGCCGATCCCGCCGTGCCACGGCAGCGCATCGGCTCCGGCCACATAGGCCGGGCCGCTCTCCCCGGCCTCGCGCCAGCGCCCCTCGATCAGGAGCAGCCGACCGCCGGGGCGAAGCCGCGCCACCCATGTGCGGAGAGCCCCCACGGGATCGGGCAGGGTCCATACGAGGTGCCGGGCGATCACCACGTCGAAGCGCTCGTCGCCGACCGGCGGCGCCGCCGCGTCCCCCACGAGGAACCGACCCTCCCGCCCCGCCGCCGACAGCTTGGCCCGCGCCCGCTCGATCATCCGCGGTGCCACGTCCACACCGGTCACGCGATGTCCCGCCGCGGCCAGGAGCAGGGACAGCGAGCCCGTACCGCACCCGACGTCGAGGACATCGGCCGGCTCGGAGGGTGCCATCCGCTCCAGGAGCCGAGCCCACGCCCGGCGGGTCGGTTCGTGCCGCAGTCCGTGGTCGGGCTCGGCGTCGAAGGCCGACGCGGCGTCGTCCCAGTACCGCGTGATCGCGGAAGTGATGTCCGTCATGACGGAGATTCTCCTCGTCACCACTGACAGCCAGGGCGGGGTGGAGAACCGGCCGTCACCACCCCGAGGCCGGGCGGGGCGTCGAGCAGGCCGTCACCACCACCAGGCCGGGCGGGGCGTCGGACCGGTCGTCACGGCTTCTCGACCGTGGTGAGCCAGAGGCTCACGTACCGTTCCACGTCCACGCCCAACGCCACGTCCACCAGCGGCTGTTCGCGGACGCCCCCGTGGATCTCGGACTCGCCCGGGCGGGGGCGCCGGTCGACGATCGTCTGGCCCCGGGTGGGGCCCGGGGCGAGGCTGACCTCCACCGGCAGCGACTCCGTGGTGATCCCCTCCGGGTCGACGACCGCGCAGACCGCGCCCGCGTCACCGAGCCCGCCGGTCGGAGTGGGGTCGCCGGAGGTCGCCGGGTCGCGGTGGGCGAGAAGTTCGCCCGCCAGCCGCAGACGGGGCTCGCCGCTGGCGCGCAGCCGGTGGACGTCGGCGGCGGGCACGAGTACCTGCTTGAAGACGTCCAGCCCGTACATCGTGATCGGCACCCCGGCCGTGAGCAGGATCGCGGCCGCCTCCGGGTCGTGCCACACGTTGAACTCAGCGACCGGGGTGGCGTTCCCCGTCGCCACCGCCCCGCCCATGAAGACGATCCGCTCGATGTTGCGCACCACCTCCGGGTGGGTGCGCAACAGCAGCGCGATGTTCGTCAGCGGCGCCGTGGGGACCACGGTCACCGGCCTCGGCGACGCGAGGATCTCGCGGCCCAGCAGCGTGACCGCGTCCACGTCGACCGGTCTGCGGGTCGGCGCGGGCAGACCGAGGTCGCCCATCCCGTCCTGCCCGTGCACGTGCCGGGCCCTCCGCACCGGCTCGATCAGGGGACGGTCGGCGCCCCGCGCGACCGGGATGTCACCCGCGCCCGCCTGCTCCAGCACGGTCAGCGTGTTGCGAACCACCCCGTCCAGGTCGGTGTTCCCGGCCACGCAGGTCACCGCGCGTACGTCGAGTCCGGGGTGGCGTACGGCGAACAGCAGGGCCAGGGCGTCGTCGACACCCGTGTCGCAGTCGATGACGACCGGGATGGGCTGACCAGTCACGGCAACGCTCCTTCTCTCCTGCGACGTCTCTCCGGGCCTTCGTCCCCGCGCGTACGCACGTGACCCTATACAGCCCCCGCCCGCCCGCTCCCGCATCCTCGCCCGCACGTCGGCGTACCGCCGTCGGGTCCACCCCGCCGGCCCGGGGCCCGGTCCGAGGGCGGCCGGCCGAGACGGCGTGGGCGGTCGGGGCCGTCCGGGTGACCCGCCGCCGGGCGGCACGGTGAGGGACAGCGCCCGACGAAGGCGCGGACACGGAGGAAGGGCCGGACACGGGGAAGGCCCGGACCCGGGGAAGGCCCGGACCTGACGAAGGCGCGGATCCAGGCAAGGCCAGGACTCCCCGAAGGCCCGGCTCCGACGAAGGTCCGGGCTCCCCGACGGCCCGGATCCGGCCCCGGGGCGAGCACGGCTCACCCTGCCGGCGGACGAGGCCGGCCGCGTGGCTCCGGGCGTGGCACCGTCAGGTCGGCGACGACCGGCCGGTGGTCGGACGCCGACGACTCCGGAACCTCCACGTGGAAGGGGCGGATCCCGGTCGAGGCGGTCACGTAGTCGAGGTACTTGACCGGGTCGCGCGCAGGATACGTCTTCGCGCAGGGACCGGCGACGGCACAGGCATCGGTCATGCGGCCCCACAGCGGGGCGAGTTCCGGCGCGGTGGGCTCGGCGTTGAAGTCGCCGAGCAGCAGCTGGGGGTCGTCGCCGTCCTGGCCGAGGATCCGCAGGGTGTCGGCGATCTGCGTCTCCCGGACCGAGGGGTCGTCGCGGTAGTCGAGGTGTGTGCCGTACACGTGCAGGCGCGTGCCCCGCAGATCGACCGTGATCTCCGGGAAACCCGGCGCCCGCGCGGGCTCGGCGTTCCGCTCCTGCGTGGACAGGCGGGTCAGCTCGTGGTTCTCGGCGGCCAGGACGGGAAGCCGACTGAGGAGCGCCACTCCGAACCGCCGTCTGGGGGACTGGGGCGTGACGCCGGGGAGGTCGTAGATGTGCCCGAAGAACACTCCCATGTCCAGACGCTCGGCCAGCATCGCCGCCTGGTCCTGCCACGCGCTGCGCTCACCCCAGTGGACGTCGACCTCCTGCAGGGCGACGACGTCGGGACGGGCCGCCTCGATCGTCCCGGCGGTGCGCTCCAGATCGAGCCGCCCGTCGTGCCCGGCACCGGCATGGATGTTGTACGTCATCGCGCGGACCGTCTCCTGGCCGCCCGGGGGCACGGGAGGGCCGGACCGGCCGCCGGCCACGGCGGCGGGCACGGCCGCCCCGAGGAGACCGGCGACGGCGAGGACGAAACGTAACCTGCGGAACGCGTTCGGGCGCATACGCCGTTCTCCGGTGTCGATGGCAAGGGCGGGGCGCACGTCGTCGAGGTCGGAGGCCCTCCCCTCGACGGCACCCGGGTCACCCCGTCGAGGTGTGGCTGGCAGTATGGCGGGCATGGACATCTTGCGCAGGAACAACGTCACGGTCACGGGAAACCCGCGTGGGCCGGTGGTGGTGCTGGCGCACGGGTTCGGGTGCGATCAGAACATGTGGCGGCTCACCGTGCCCGCCCTCGCCGACGACTACCGCGTCGTGCTCTTCGACTACGTCGGTGCGGGACGTTCCGATCTGTCCGCCTTCTCGGCCGAGCGTTACGCGAGCCTGGACGGCTACGCCCAGGACGTGGTCGAGGTCTGCGAGGCGCTCGACCTGCGGGGAGCGGCGTTCGTCGGGCACTCGGTCAGCGCCATGATCGGCGTCCTGGCCGCCGCCAGGGCGCCCGAACGCATCGGATCTCTGATCATGGTCGCCCCGTCCCCCCGGTACATCGACGATCTCGACTACCGCGGCGGTTTCAGCGCCGAGGACATCGACGAACTGCTGGTGTCCCTGGAGTCGAACTATCTCGGATGGTCCTCCGCCATGGCGCCGGTCATCATGGGGAACCCGGACCGGCCCGAGCTGGGCGAAGAGCTGACCAACAGCTTCTGCGCCACGGACCCCGACATGGCCAGGGCCTTCGCCCGCACGACCTTCCTGTCGGACTCCCGCGAGGACCTCAAGACGGTCGGCGTGCCCACGCTGGTGCTGGACTGCACCCAGGACGTCATCGCCCCGCGCGAGGTCGGAGCCTACGTCCACCGCGCGATCGCCGGGTCGCGGCTCGTCACGCTGGACGCCACGGGTCACTGCCCGCACATGTCCGCGCCCGAGGCCACCAACGAGGCCATCCGCACCTTCCTGTCCGGCCTGTAAAGGTGTGCCCCATCGGCCAGGGCCCCGGACCGTACGAAACCAGCGGCGAACGCGTGGGTGACGCGGCTTTCGCCGCCCTGCTCGAGGACGGCGCGGAAGAGCTGTACGAGAGCGCGCCGTGCGGCTACCTCTCCACGCTGATGGACGGGACCATCGTCAAGATCAACGCCACGCTGCTGGGCTGGCTCGGCCTCGACCGCGAGGCCGTGGTGGGCCGGATGAGGTTCACCGACCTGCTGACCGTGGGCGGCAAGCTCTACCACGAGACGCACTTCGCGCCCCTGCTGCGGATGCAGGGCAGACTCAACGGCATCGCCCTGGAGATCAAGCGGACCGGCGGCGGACGCATGCCCGTGCTCCTCTCCTCCGTCGTCAAGCACGGCGCGTCGGGCGAGCCGCTCCTGATCCGCACCACCGTCTTCGACGGCCACGACCGCCGCGCCTACGAGGAAGAGCTCCTGCGGGCACGCAAGGCGGCCGAGCGGGCGGTGAGGCAGGCCGAGGCCGACCGCGCCAGGCTGCAGGACGCGCTCGCCGTCCTGCAGAAGTCGCTCCTCCCCGACTCCTTGCCGACGGTGCCCGGCATAGAGGCCGCCGCGCACTACCACACCGCTTCCCCCGACCGGCTGGGCGGCGACTTCTACGACATCTTCGCCATCGACGGGAAACGCTGGGCGTTCTTCCTCGGCGACGTCTGCGGCAAGGGGCCCGAGGCCGCCGCGGTCACCTCGCTGACCCGCTACACACTGCGGGCGGCGGCTCTCCACACGCCCGACCCCGTCGCCGCCCTGACCACGCTGAACACCGTCCTCCACGAGCGCTACAGCGGAGGCGACCCCCGCTACTGCACCGCGATCTTCGGCATCCTCGAACCCGATCCGGTGAGCGGCGACGCCACGGTCCGCCTCGCCTCCGGCGGCCATCCCCCCGCGCTCGTCCTGCGCGCCGACGGGACCTGCGACTACCTCCGCACCCCCGGCGGTCTGCTCGTGGGAGTCGTCGCCGAGCCGAACTTCGTCACCGCCGTCACCACGCTCGGCCCCGGCGACAGCATCCTGCTGTACACCGACGGCCTCACCGAAGCCCGTACCGGCGCGAGCCGCACCCATCTGTACGGGGACGAGGCCCTGCGGGAGTTCGCGACCGGCCACGCCGGCCGGCCCGCGCACCGCCTGATCGAGGCGCTCACCGAGCTGCTCGCCGGCTTCGGCGACGGCCTCGACGACGACACCGCCCTGCTCGCCCTCGGCATACCCCGCCCGACCCATCCGGCCTCCGGCCCCGTGACGAAGAACCCCTCATGACACCCCTGAAGATCACCTTCCGCTCCGCCGCCACCGGCCCTGTCCTGGAGGTCGCCGGTGAGCTGGACTACTCCAGTGCCGCCGAACTGAGGCGGCAGGTCACCGCGCTCGTGCTCCAGCCGGGGCAGCGCCTGGTCCTGGACCTCGCCGGGATGGAATTCTGCGACTCCAGCGGCATCACCGTCCTCCTCGCGGCCCGCAACCACGCCCAGGCCGCTCAGGCCGACATGGCCCTGGCCGCCGTACCGGACAACACCCTGCGGATCCTGCGCATCGTGGGACTGGACCAGGTCTTCACCCTGTACGCCGAGAGCGACGCGGCCACCCGCCCCTGAGGCTCGGCCCCAAGGCCGCGCCGGGACCGCCCGCGCACTCCGTGGTCGTCCGGCCGCTCCGGGCCGCCTTCCCCTGCCCGGACACCGCCCGCACCCTGACGGCGGTCACCCTTTGCGGTGAAATCGGTCCTCCGGCGCGAAGGCGGCGTGTCGAGGCGGGACATATGAGGGGCGGGTGCTAAAGGGCACCCTCCCCTCGTGCCGCCGGCAGACCCGGAGGCGAAAGGACGTACCCATGCGGACCATGCGAAACCAGCTCGCGACGACCGCCCTCGTCATAGCCGCCACGGGCGTCCTGTGCGCGCCCCCGGCGTCGGCCGCGCCCGTCGGGGACCAGGACGCCTCCTTCGTGCGGACGGGGCACCGGGTGGACCTCGCCGAGATCGCCGCGGGCGAGGACGCCCGGAAGAACGCCACCACCGCCTGCGTCAAGGCCGTCGGCGCCGCGCTCGTACGCGACCACACCCAGCTGGACGCGGGCCTGGTGGGCCTTGCGAAGGAACTCGGTGTCTCCCTGCCCGACTCTCCCGCCCCCGAGGACCGCCGGAAGCTCGAGGCCGTCCGGGCCAAGGCGGGCACGGCGGCCTACGACACCGCGTGGCTGGCCGACCAGGCCGCAGGACACACCCGGGCGCTCGCCCTGATCGACGAGGAGATCGCCCAGGGCGACAACGCGCAGGTCGTCGCCGCCGCCCGCGTCGCGCGGCCGGTCATCGCCATGCACCTGGACATGGTCCGCGGCGGCACCTGCCACGGCGTCGCGGAGCCGAAGACGATTGACGCGGGCAGCGGCGGCCACCTCGCGGCGGTCGTCGACGATCACCTCGTCCTCGGCACGGTGGCCCTGACGGGCGGAGCCGTCCTGGCGGGCGCCGGCCTGTGGCTCCTGGTCGCCCGGCGGCGCAACAACGCGGGCAGGTGACGACGGAGACCCGGCATGCCCCGTCCGCCGCTCCGGAAGGTCAGTAACCGGCGGTCTGCCCGCTGTACTGGTAGCCAGGGCCCGTGTCGCAGTTCGCCCTGACGTACGCGGTCACTCCCGCGTCGTAGACGGTGTTCGACCACACCGTGGCGTTCGTGGCCCCGAACGCGGGGCTGCGCGAGTACTCCTGGCCGTCGGAGTTGCGGTGCACCGTGACGGTGCAGCCGGCCTGGTCGTAGTCGGTACCCCAGGCGCCGGTCAAGCGCCCCCAGACCGTGCGGCAGCTCGAGCTGTAGCGCAGTTCGAGCAGGGGGCCGGTGGCGGCACCGTCGTAACTGCGCTTGAGGCGCGTGGAGTGGATGGTCTGCCCGCCGCAGGACGCGGCGAGGGTGTCGGGGTCCTTGTTGTCGCAGTTGGAGGAGGTCCCGGTCTGCCCGGCGTACCAGGAACAGGTGGCCGCCTGGGCGGGTGTCGCCAGTCCCAGCCACACGCCGCCCGTCGCCGCCGTCAGGGTCAGCGCGCTCACCAGCGCCTTGACACGCACTCTCTGCATGGAATTGCCCCCTTGTGTCATCTTCCGCAGGTGCGGAACGCGGCCATCTTGCCAGCGGCTCCCGGTGGGCCCCAGACTCTGCGAGCAGGCTCGAAGTGCGCAGGCCGCGAGGGGGAATTCGTTGCTCCGGATCCACTTCACCGAGGTCGACCTCGCCCGGACGCGCGTCGCCCGGCGACCCG
The DNA here is from genome assembly GCF_055609145.1 of Streptomyces sp. NPDC036822. NCBI lineage: Bacteria > Bacillati > Actinomycetota > Actinomycetes > Kitasatosporales > Streptomycetaceae > Streptomyces > Streptomyces sp. NPDC036822. Next base: position 97,597 of record NZ_JBVJPY010000015.1, on the reverse strand, counting down.
ACCCGCTGTGGGAGATCGCGTCGAGCCTGCACCGGTTCCAGACACGGTGCGGCAGGTGGGCCTACTCCGGCTGGTACCGGTCGACGGCGCGGCGGCTGACCGAGTCCGGCCTCGCGCCCACGGTGAGATCCCTGCTGCTCCCCGCGTTCCCGCGCGCGGCCTACTACCCCGACTTCCTCACACCCCCGGAAGCGCAGGAGGGCCTGGCGGCCGGTCTGGAGGCGATCCTGGCGACGCCGCGGGACCGGGTGCTCCGCGAGGTGGCGCTGGTCCCCGACGCCGACCGCCACCCCTGGCTGCCGTGCCTCGCCGAACCGGAGCAGCGCCGCACGCTGGCGGACGCGTTGCGGGCGTACCACGAGACGGCCATCAAGCCGTACGAAGACCGGATGCAGGCCCGCATCGACGCCGACCGGGCGGTACGGGCACGCGCCTGGCTGGACGGCGGCGCCGAGGGGCTGCTGGCCGGCTTCGCGCCGCGCATGAACTGGCGGCCCCCGGTGCTGGAGGTGGAGCACCACATGGTCGGAGGTGACCTGCACCTGAACGGCCGCGGCCTCGTCCTCCTCCCGTCCTACTTCGACTGGCACAGCCCGGTGACCCTCGCGGACCCGGGCCTGCCCCCGGTCCTGGTCTACCCCCTGCTCCACAGGGCCCCGCCCGATCCGGCGCACGGCGACGGGCCACACGCGCTCGACGCGCTCCTCGGGCGCACGCGGACGGCGGTCCTGCGCGCGTCCGCGTACGGCGTGACCTCGACCGAGGCCGCCAGGGCGGCCGGCGTCTCACCGACGACCGTCAGCTTCCACACCCGCGCCCTGCGCGACGCGGGGCTCATCGCGAGCGAGCGCGTCGCCGCCCACGTCCTGCACACGCTCACCCCCCTCGGGGCGGCGCTGCTGCGCGAGGCGGGACGAGCGCGCCGGACCGCTCCCGGCCCGCCCGCGCGTGCTCCCCGGCCGGGCACCCGCCGGGAGATCGATGCCGGGACGACGGCATGACTCGGTCGTGTTTCGGATATGGCTTCTCCTCGAGAGCCGCCACATCCGGCAGGGGAGAGGCAACACCTGGCATGAGCGAGTCCGTGGGGAACGACGCCCGTCCCTTCGCGCGCGGGGGCGTGCCGAGCACGTCCCCGCTCCGTGTCCCCGGAGCCCGCCGGTGACCCCCGAGGACGAGGCGACAGCGCACCTGCTCGTCGCGGCCGCCTTCCACGACGCCGCGGCGAAGGCCGAGGAGCGGGGCGACAGCTCCGTCGGGGAGTTCTCCCGTGCGGTCATCCGCCGGTTCGAGGAGCAGCAGCACCTGGAGGGCGCCCTCTACGACATCGTCCTGCAGTACGCCAAGGAGTACGCCTCTCCCACCGACAGGGCGGCGCTGGAGCGCTGGATCACCGAGGTGACGGGCCGGTAGGCGGGCTGCGGCCACCTCGCCGGGGCGGTCATGTGCCTCGGCCCCGCCTCGACGGCCGTGCCGCGCCGAGTCGGGGCCCGGGGGTGTGGGTCCCGGTCCGCGGGGCAGGCGGTCCTCCTCGGTCGCGGCGGCCGCGCCCCCCGCGACCCGGCTGAGGCCGTGGCGAGTGACGGGCCTCAGGAGGACGTCCGAGACGGAGGAGGATCGGCATGGCGGAGAACGTGTGGAGCTACGGGGAGGCGTTCGGTCATCTGGTGGGCACCGACCTGACCGGATGGCGGGTCGAGGCGACCGACGGGCACATCGGGAAGGTCGACAAGCACTCCGACGAGGTCGGTGACGCCTACCTGGTGGTCGACACCGGGGTGTGGATCTTCGGCAAGGAGGTGCTGCTCCCGGCGAGCACGGTGACCCGGATCGACCTGGAGGGGCACTCGGTCCACCTCGGCCTGACCAAGGAACAGATCAAGGACGCGCCGGAGTTCCACGCCGACAAGCACCTCGCCGATCAGCAGTACCGCGAGGAGATCGCCGTGCACTACCGGACGGGCGGCCCCTTCGGGGGCGGGCCGAGCCCCGTCTGACCCTCGGCCCGGCACGACGAGGCGGCTCCCGCACCTGCTGCGGGAGCCGCCTCGCGGCGTGGTGGCACGGAACAGCCCCGCCCGGCCACCGGCCGGGGCTCACGCGATCGCGCTGAGGGTGTCCGCGAGGCGGTGGCGGGTGGCGCGGGCCGCGGGCAGGACGGCGAGGGCGATCGCGCCCGCGACGGCCCCCAGGGCGAGAGCCGCGAGGTAGGGGAGCGGAGGGGCGTGCGCGATGCCCGCGCCGATGCCGACGGCCCGGGCCTCGTGGTCGATCAGCCAGTGGGCGAAGGGGACCCCGAGTGCCGTGCCCGCGAGGGCGGCGGCGAGGGCGGTGCAGCCGACCGCGCTGACGGTGACCGTGGTGATCTGGCGCGGGGACAGGCCGATGGCCTTCAGCGCGATCAGGTCCCGGCCGCCGTCCCGTACGCTGCCGCCGATCGTGGTGGACAGCTCCGTGAGGCCGATCAGCGCCAGGACGGCGATCAGACCGGCGACGACCCCGCGCAGCGCGGAGAGGTGGTCGGCGGGGCTGGTGACCTCGCGGATGTCCAGCCGCCCCCGGGAGGCGTCGGCGAGGTGATCGCGCACGGCGGGCGCGTCGGCGCCGGGCCGCAGGCGGAGCTGGTAGAGCGAGGGGCGCAGGGAGGGGTCGTTCTCGCGCAGGGTGTCGAGCGACGTCGAGATCACCCGGCCGCCGTTCTCGGGCTCGATGCTGCGGCCGACGATATGCAGGACCTGCGGGTGGCCGCCGACGGTCAGCCGCACCCAGTCGCCGACGCGGGCGTCGAGCAGGTCCAGCAGGCCCTGCCCGGCGACCGCCTCGTCACGGCCGTGGGCCGGGCGGCCCTCGGCGACGGAGAACGGGTAGGGCTCCGCCCTGGTGCCGACGCCGCGCAGGGCGATGGTGCCGGTCTGGCCCGGGACCAGGGCGGCGACCTCCAGGCCGGGGTGGGCGGCGGCGACGCCGGGGTCGTTCTCGAGGAGGGCGGTCGTCTCGGCGTCGGTGAGGGTCCCGTCGGGGCGGGCGGTGAGCGCGGCGGCCAGACCGAGCTGCTCAGGACGGCTCTCGAACCGCTCGATGGTCGTCCAGGCGCCGAGTGCCACCGTGATCAGCAGCAGGGGCAGGGCGAGGCGGACGACGGTCGCCGGGGCGCGGCGCCCGCGTCCGAAGGCCTGGTGCCAGCCGAGGACGAGAGCCGCCGGGACGCGCAGCCCGAGCGCCTTCCTCGCCGCCCGGGAGAGCCCCAGTCCCGACGCCGGCCTGCGCGACGCCCGTACCGGACCGCTGGACGGCAGCACCGGTACGGGCGGCACGCGGCCGGCCCGCCAGGCGGCCAGGCACGTGGCCGCGCCGATGAACAGCACCGCCGCGACGGGGACGAGCAGCAGGGCCGGGAGATGGCCCGGAAGCCCCTGCCAGACCTCGACCGCGTCGCCGAGCCTGCCGGGCAGGCGGCCGCCCGAGCTCCGGACGAGCAGCACGGCCAGCGCGGCCCCGAGGACGGCGAACGCCAGGTGCTGGACGAGGAAGATCCGGACCACCTGGCCGGGCGTGAACCCGACCGCCTTGAGGACGGAGATGTCCCGCAGATGGCCACGGACGCGCGTGCTGATCGCACCGAACACCGCAAGCGCGGCGGCGACGAGCGCGCCCACACCGAAGAGTCCGAGGACCTGGCCGAGCAGCCGCGTGTCGCCCTGCGCCTCGGCGCGGGCCTGCTGCCAGGTGGAGACGTCGGTCACGGCGCCCGCGCCGAGCGTGGTGACGACCCGCTGGACGGCGTAGTCGGTGTCCTCCGGATCGTCGAGCCGGAGCGCGACGACCTGACCGCCGGTACGGTCCTGGGGCACCGCCCGTGGCAGGGCCCAGATGGTGCCGGGCCGCTCCCCGGGGCGGTAGCGGCGCTCGGCTGTGTCGGCGACGCCGAGGACGGTGACGGTACGTCCGGGCAGGGTGAGGCGGTCGCCGGGTTCGGCCCACAGGGCGCGTGCGAGGCCCGCTTCGAGGACCACGCCGTCCGGCACGGCGGGGTCGAGCCAGCGGCCGGACGTCGTCAGGGGACGTCCGGTGGCGGGGTGACCGGCCGCCGCCGGGTCGGTCGCGGGAGGGTGGCCGGCCACCGCCCGGAGTTCGGCGCTGGCCCGGGCGCCGCGCGAGGCGACGGTCGTGGTGGCCGTGCGGTACGGGCCGGAGACGGCGGAGACACCGTCGAGCGCGGCGAGTCGCCCGGTGTCGGCGGCGGGCCCCGTGTGGATCCACACGTGCGCGCCGTGGGACTGGGTGAAGACCCGCTGCCAGGGGTTGGTGGCGTACCCGAAGAGGGCGGTCGCGAGCAGCAGCGAGGCGACGATGCCGGCCGTGGCGGCGACGAGGAACAGCGCCTCGCCCCGATGCGTCCGCAGATCGGCGTGCGCCCAGCGCAGCATGGCCCGCACGGTCAGTCCTTCAGTTCGTTCAGCGCGAGGACGCCGGACAGGCCGGTGCCGCGCGGCGGCGTGCCGCCGAGCTCCGCGTCGTCGGCGATGCGGCCGTCGAAGAAGCTGATCACCCGGTCCGCCGCGCTCGCGAGCCGCGCGTCGTGGGTCACGAGGACGATGCTCTGCCCGCGCTGGTGGAAGCGGGTCAGCAGCCGCATCACCTCGCGCGTGCCCTTGCTGTCGAGGCTTCCGGCCGGCTCGTCGGCGAGGAGCAGGCGCGGATGGTTGACCAGGGCCCGGGCCAGGGCGACGCGCTGCTGCTCGCCGCCGGACAGCTCTCCGGGCATGCTGCGCGCCTTGCCCTCCAGGCCGAGCTCGGCGAGGAGCGTCTCCCGCTCGGTCCGGGCCCGCCGGGCGGAGGCCCCGGCCAGCAGGGCGGGGAGTTCGACGTTGTCAGCGACGGTGAGGTTGGAGACGAGGTTGAAGAACTGGAAGACGATGCCGATGCGGCGGCGCCGCTCGACGGCCCACCGGGCCTCGCTGTAGCCGTCCGTGCACTCGCCGTCGAGCCAGAGGGAGCCGGTGTCGGGGCGCTGGAGGCCGCCGAGGAGGTGCAGCAGTGTGGACTTCCCGGCGCCCGAGGGGCCGGTGATGGCGACGAACTCGCCGTGCCGCACGGTTAGGTCGACACCGCGTACGGCATGGGCGGGGGCGCCCTCGCCGTGATGGGTCTTGCCGAGGCCCTCGGCCCGCAGCAGCGGCGCGGCGGATCCGCCGGGAGCGGCCGGTATCGGGGGTATCGCGGAGGCGTCCGTCACCGCAGGTCCTCCAGTTCCTCCTGGCAGCGCTCCAGCCAGTCGAGATCGGCCTGGAGATGCAGCATGGCGCCCTCGATCAGCAGGTGGGAGATGCGGTTGCCCCGGTCTTCGGTCGCGGCCAGCTTGGACAGGTTGCGCATGGTGTTGAGGTACTCGCGTCGCTGTTTGTTGATGAGGGCGATCTGGTCGGCGAGACCGGTCCTCGGGGCGAGGGCGAGCTTCATGAAGAACTCGTCCCGGACCCTCGGCTCGTCGGCCGTCTCCTCGAACCAGGCGCGCAGCGCTTCCTGCCCGGCGTCGGTGAGGCGGTAGATCTTCTTGTTGGGCCGGCTCTCCTGGGCGATCTCCTCGCCCTCGATGAGGCCGGACTTCTCCAGCCGGCCGAGCGTCACGTAGATCTGGCCGACGTTGGTGGGAGGGTACGCGGCGCCCAGGAGTTGCTCAAGGTCCTGCTTGAGCTCGTAGCCGTGGGCGGGCCCCCGTGCCAGGAGGGCGAGGAGCGGAAGGCGCACTCGTGCTGTCCTCCTCCGCCGGCTCCCGATGTGATGTGGGCTCTAGTATCGCCCATGCCTAACGGGTATACATGCCCGAGACGCCGGACGCCGAGGTCCTGCGCCGGTGTACAGGGAGGAACCTATGCGGTGGATGCGTGCCGCCGGTAGGGGTCTCCTGGTCACCATGATCGTTCTGACCGGATACGTCACGTCCGGGGCCTCCCCCGCGGCCGGGGAGCGCGGGGGAGGGCGCGGCCCGATGACCCTGGCCACGGCCGGGGACCTCACGGGCTATCTGGGCCGGGTGCTCGACGGATGGAACCGGGAGCATCCGGGCGAACGCGTCACGCTGGTGGAGCTGCCCGACTCGGCGGACGAGACCCGCGCGCAGATGATCACCGATCTGCGGTCCGGCGAGGGCCGGTTCGACGTCCTCAACATCGACGTGGCCTGGACGACGGAGTTCGCCGCCGCCGGGTGGATCGCCCCCGTGGACCGGACGAGGATCCCGCTCGACGGCTTCCTGCGACCGGTCGTGGACACGGCGACGTACGAAGGGCGGCTGTACGCCGTCCCGTACGTCACCAATGCCGGCATGCTCTTCTACCGCAAGGACGTGCTCGACCGCGAGGGCGAGAGGCCGCCGCGGACCTGGGCCGAACTGGAGCGCCAGGCGCGCACGATCGCGCCCCGGCACGGGCTCGGCGGATACGCCGGGCAGTTCCTGCCCTACGAGGGGCTGACCGTCAACGCCGCCGAGGCCGTGTACTCCGCGGGCGGCACCATCCTCGGCGACGAGGGCGAGCGGGTCACGGTGGAGTCGGCGGCCGCACGCGCCGGGGTCGGGTTCCTGGCCCGCGGTGTGCGCGACGGCTGGATCCCCCGGGAGGCGCTGACGTACACGGAGGAGGAGTCCCGGAAGGCGTTCCAGGACGGCCGGCTGCTCTTCCTGCGCAACTGGCCCTACGCCTACGCGGGGGCCTCCGGCCCGGACTCCCGGGTGGCGGGGAGGTTCGGCGCCGTGCCCCTGCCCGGCCCCGACGGGCCGGGCACCAGCGTGCTCGGCGGATCGAACCTGGCGGTGAGCAGCCACGCGCGCCATCCGGACTCGGCGCGCGATCTCGTCGCCTACCTCACGAGCGAGCGGGTGCAGCGGCGCGTGCTGACCGAGGGCGCGCTGCCGCCCGTGCGGGCCGCGCTGTACGGCGACCCGGCGCTGGTGCGGCGGTTCCCCTATCTGCCCGCGCTCCGCGCGAGCGTGCTCGCCGCCAAGCCGCGGCCCAAGAGCCCGCGGTACGAGCAGGTCAGCCTGGCCGTGCAGGCCGTGGTGCACGACGCCATGGCCCAGCACCAGACGCCCGAGGCGGCCGTACGACGGCTGGCCGGCGAGCTCGCGGCCATCGCCCGCCGCCGCTGACCCGCCCCGGCGCGCGCCGAGGCCCGGGGGCGGGCTTTCCCGTCCGCCGCAGGCGGCGGGGCTTCTAGTTACCCGTTAGCTATGTCTGTGACGCGTCTCCGTCGCCGATCTTCGGTATGGAACGGCACATACCCTCTCAAAGGCCGCCGGTTTCGGCGCAGTCGTTGACACCTGCTTGGCACGTCTACCTAACATGCATGCATAACCGCTATCCGCTCTGGATGGCGCGCACCCTTCACGAAGAAACAGGTCAACGGGTGATGCTCACAGCTTCCGCCGGCGACGGCCTCGCGCAGCGCCTCACACACCTCTCCGCCCATCCCTGGTGGCGCGACGCGGTGATCTACCAGGTCTACGTCCGCAGCTTCCTGGACAGCACCGGTGACGGCATCGGGGACCTCGCCGGCGTACGCGCCGGACTGGCCTACCTGAAGAAGCTCGGCGTCGACGGCATCTGGCTGAGCCCCTTCTACCCCTCGCCGCAGGCCGACCACGGCTACGACGTCGCCGACTACTGCGACGTGGACCCCGTCTACGGCGACCTGGAGGAGTTCGGCCGGCTCGTGGCCGACGCGCACCGGCTCGGGATCAAGGTCCTCCTGGACATCGTCCCCAACCACTGCTCCAGCGAGCACGCCTGGTTCCGCGAGGCGCTCGCGGCCGGCCCCGGCAGCGAGGCCCGCGCCCGGTTCCACTTCGCCGAGGGCCGGGGCCCCGGCGGTGACGAGCCGCCCAACAACTGGCACGCCATGTTCGGCGGTCCCGCCTGGAGCCGGGTCACCGAGGAGGACGGCACCCCCGGCCAGTGGTACCTCCACATGTTCACCCCCGAGCAGCCCGACCTGAACTGGCGCAACCCCCAGGTGGGCGCCCACTTCGAGCACGTCCTGCGCTTCTGGCTGGACCGGGGCGTCGACGGCTTCCGCATCGACGTGGCCGCGGGCCTCTTCAAACACCCCGACCTGCCGGACTCCGCCGACCCCGAGGCCGACGCCCGGGCCCGCGACTCGGTCAACCCGCTGGCCTGGAACCAGCCCGAGGTGCACGACGTCTGGCGCCACTGGCGGTCGGTGTGCGAGCGGTACACGGCCCGCGACGGGCGCGAGCGGCTGCTCGTCGGCGAGGTCTCCGTGCCGAACGCCAGGGAGCACGCCGCGTACGTACGCCCCGACGAACTGCACCAGGCCTTCTTCTTCGACCTCCTCGGCGCGCCCTGGGACGCCGGCTCCTTCCGCGCGGTGATCGACGAGGCGATGCGCGACATCGCCGGCACCGGCTCCACCGTCACCTGGGTCCTCAACAACCACGACCAGGTCCGCACCGTCACCCGCTACGGAGAGTCCGGCACCGAGGGCAGCGGCCTGGGGGCCGCCCGGGCGCGGGCCGCCGCCCTGCTGATGCTGGCGCTCCCCGGCGCCGCCTACATCTACCAGGGCGAGGAGCTGGGCCTCCCGGAGGTCGTGGACCTGCCCGACGAGGTGCTCACCGACCCCATCTTCCGGCGCACCGGCAGCCGGGCCCGGATCCGCGACGGCTGCCGCGTCCCGCTGCCGTGGTCCGGCCACGCCTCGCCGTTCGGCTTCAGCACCGGCGCCGAGAGCGCCAAGCCGTGGCTGCCGCAGCCCGGCTGGTTCGCCGAACACGCCACCGAACGGGCCCTCGCCGACACCCGCTCGTCCTGGCACCTGTACCGCGAGGGCCTGCAACTGCGGCGCGGCCTGCCCCAGCTGGGCGAGGGCACGCTGCGCTGGCTGGAGGCGCCTCCCGGTGTCCTGGCCTTCGCGCGCGGCGAGGGCCTCGTCTGCGCCGTGAACTTCACCGCCGCGCCGGTGCCCGCACCGGTCTCCGGCGCCCCCCTGCTGGCCAGCGGGCCCTGCCCGGCCGGCGTCCTGCCCGGATCCACCGCCGCCTGGTGGATCAGCGACCACACCACCTCGGAGGTATGACATGACGATGCGACGACGTACGGCGATGGCCTGCTGCTTGGCCCTCACCCTGGCGCTCGGGGCGACCGCCTGCGGCGGTGGCCCGGTCGGCGCGGGCGGCGGCGGTGGCAAGGAACTCGGCGGCCAGACCCTGAACGTGGCCGGTGTCTGGTCCGGCGCCGAGCAGAAGAACTTCCAGAAGGTGCTCGACGCCTTCACCGAGAAGACCGGGGCCGAGACCCGCTTCACCTCGACCGGCGACAACGTCTCCACCGTCGTCGGCAGCAAGATCGAGGGCGGCAACGCCCCCGACGTGGTCATGGTCCCCCAGGTCGGCGTGCTCCAGCAGTTCGCGAAGAAGAACTGGCTCAAGCCGCTGTCCGCGACGACCGTCAAGGCCGTCGACGCCAACTACGCGCCGGTATGGAAGGAGTACGGAAGCGTCGACGGGACGCTCTACGGCCTGTACTTCAAGGCCGCCCACAAGTCGACCGTCTGGTACAGCCCGGAGGCGTTCGAGCAGGCCGGCGTCAAGCCGCCGAAGACGTACGAGGAGATGCTCCGCAGCGGCCAGGCCGTCTCCGACTCCGGCCTGCCCGCCTTCGCTGTCGCAGGCGAGGACGGCTGGACGCTCACCGACTGGTTCGAGAACGTCTACCTCTCCCAGGCCGGCCCCGAGAAGTACGACCGGCTCGCCAAGCACGAGATCAGCTGGACCGACCCGTCCGTGGTGAAGGCGCTGACCACGCTCGGCACCCTGTTCGCCGACAAGAAGCTGATAGCCGGCGGGCAGAAGGGGGCGCTCGGCACCGACTTCCCCGGCTCCGTCGAGAAGGTCTTCGGCCCCGAGCCCGAGGCCGGCATGGTGTACGAGGGCGACTTCGTCGCCGGCATCGCCAAGGACCAGTTCGGCAGGAAGATCGGCCAGGACGCCACCTTCTTCCCGTTCCCGGCCGTCACGGGCGGCAAGGCCCCCGTCGTCAGCGGCGGTGACGCCGCCGTCGTCCTGAAGGACGGCAAGAACCAGAAGGCCGCGACGGCGTTCCTCGAGTACCTGGCGACGCCCGAGGCCGCCGCCGTATGGGCCGGGGCCGGCGGATTCCTTTCCCCCAACAAGAAGCTGGACCTCGCCGCCTACGGCGACGACACCCTGCGGCAGACCGCCAAGTCGCTGATCGACGCGGGGGACTCGGTGCGCTTCGACATGTCCGACCAGGCCCCGGCCTCCTTCGGCGGCACCAAGGGCGTGGGGGAGTGGAAGCTGCTCCAGGACTTCCTGCGCGACCCGTCGAACCCGGCCGGAACCGCGGCCGCGCTCGAAGCCGCCGCGGCCAAGGCCTACAAGGGCTGACGGACATGACCACCCTCACCCCCACTGTGGGGGCCGCGAGTCCCCGGCGGCGCGCCCAGCGCCGCCGGCGGGCCATCGCCGTGGCCTTCGTCCTGCCCGCGCTGCTGCTCCTCGGCGCCCTGGTCGTCTACCCCGTCCTCTTCTCCGTCGGCCGCAGCTTCTTCGACGCCTCCGGCAGCCGCTTCGTCGGCGGCGAGAACTACGCCGAGATGTTCCGCGACCCGGCCACGCTGACCGCGATCCGCAACAGCGCCCTCTGGGTCGTCGTCGCCCCGACGCTGCTGACCGGCCTCGGGCTCGTCCTCGCCGTCCTGGTGGAGAAGATCCGCTGGGCCACCGCGTTCAAGCTGCTGCTCTTCATGCCGATGGCCGTCTCCTTCCTCGCTGCCGGCATCATCTTCCGCCTCGCCTACGAGGAGGACCCCGACAAGGGCGTGCTCAACGCCGCCGTCGTCGGCGTGCACGACGCCTTCACGGACACCTCCACGTACCCCACGGCCCGGGCCCGCGAGGGACAGGGCTTCGACAAGGCCCCGGACGGCTCGTACGGCACCACCGACGCCGTCGCGCCGGGCCGGACGGTCCAGCTCGGACTGGTGGGCGTACCGCCCAAGGACGTGCCGGCCGACGCGAAGCCCGCCTCACCGGCGAAGGCCGGCGCGGACGAGGTGCGCGGCGCCGTCTTCCTGGACTTCACGCCCGGCGGGGCGGGACGGCCCGGCGTGATCGACCCGGCCGAACGCGGCCTGCCGGGACTGACGGTGGAGGCGCTACGGGACGGCAGGACCGCCGCCACCACCACGACCGCCCCCGACGGCTCCTTCCGCCTCACCGGACTCGACGCGTCGGGCACGTACACCGTCCGGCTGCCCGCCGCGAACTTCGCGCCCCCCTATGAGGGCGTCTCCTGGCTCGGACCGGCCCTCGTCACCCCCGCGATCATCGGCGCGTACCTGTGGATCTGGACCGGCTTCGCCATGGTGCTCATCGGCGCCGGACTGTCCTCCCTCCCGCGGGACGCGCTGGAGGCCGCCCGGATGGACGGCGCGAGCGAGTGGCAGGTGTTCCGCAGGATCACCGTCCCGCTGCTGGCGCCGGTGCTCACGGTCGTCTTCGTGACCCTGGTGATCAACGTGATGAAGGTCTTCGACCTCATCTACATCATCGCGCCGGGGCCCGTGCAGGAGGACGCCACCGTCCTGGCCACCCAGATGTGGCTCGTCTCCTTCGGCGGCGGCAACAACCAGGGGCTCGGCAGCGCCCTCGGCGTGCTGCTCCTCCTGCTCGTGATCCCCGCCATGGTCTTCAACGTCCGCCGCTTCCGCAGGAGCCAGTCATGAGCGCGACCGTCACCCCGGCGCCGTCGAAGCGCCCCGTCCCGCCGGCCGGCCCGGGCACGCCCGCCCGGCGGACATCGGGCCGGGGACCCGGCGTGCGGCTCCGCCGCATGCTCGGCAGCAGCCTCGTCCAGGCGTTCCTCGCCGTCGTCGGCCTGGTCTGGATCACCCCCGTCGCCGGTCTGCTGCTGTCCTCGCTCCGTTCGGCCGACGACAGCGCGTCGAGCGGCTGGTGGACCGCGCTGAGCGCCCCCGGGCAGCTGTCGCTCGACAACTACACGGCCGTGCTCGCCAACGCGGGCATCACCCGGGCCTTCTGGAACACGGTGCTCATCTCCGTTCCGACGACCGTGCTCGTCGTCGTCATCGCCGCACTCGCCGGCTACGCCTTCGCCTGGCTGGAGTTCCCCGGCCGCGACTGGATCTTCCTGCTCGTCGTGGCTCTCCTGGTGGTGCCCGTGCAGGTCGGGCTGTTGCCGGTCGCCAAGCTCTTCGGACAGGTGGGCCTGTTCGGGTCGATCCCGGGCGTGGTGCTCTTCCACGTCGCGTACGGGCTGCCGTTCGCGGTCTTCCTGCTGCGCAACTACTTCGCCGACATCCCGCGCGAGATGCTGGAGGCCGCGAGGATGGACGGCGGTGGCGAGTGGCGCATCCTCACACGGCTCGTCCTGCCGGTGGCCAGGCCCGCACTCGCGAGCCTGGCGATCTTCCAGTTCCTCTGGGTATGGAACGACATGCTGGTGGCGCTGCTGTTCGCGGACAGCTCCGCCCAGCCGCTGACCGTGGAACTCCAGTCGCAGGTAAGGCAGTTCGGCAGCAACATCGACGTTCTGGCCCCCGGCGCGTTCCTCTCCCTGATCGTCCCGGTCGTGGTCTTCTTCGCCTTCCAGCGCCACTTCGTGCAGGGGGTGATGGCGGGCTCGGTCAAATGACGGCCCCTTCAGGCACGCTCCTCGAGCTCGGCCAGCACCAAGGTGCCCGCGCCCGGGAACGTGAGCCGCTTCAGAGGGTGCCGGTAGGGCCAGCTCTCCGCCCGGTGGAAGCTGACGTCCGCCGGGACCGGGACACCGCGCAGGTCCACGCCGTGCGTGCCCGGCGGGAGTTCCGCCGCGGCCGCCCGCAGCGGGTCGGCGGACCCTGCCCACTCCTCGACGGGCACCGGGCGGGGCCACGCCTCCCCTGTGTTGGGGAACAGCCAGGGGGCGTCCGGGCGCCACGCACCGCCCGACCGCTCCCGGGCCGCGGCCTCCCGGGCCAGCCGCGCGTAGGTCAGCAGCAGATCGGGGAGTGACTCGGCGATCAGCGTCAGGTCGGGGAACTCCCGCAGGGTCCCGGGCGAGGACATCACCGACACCGCGCACCCCCACGCCCCCGTGGCCGGGTCGATCCGGATCTGCGCGAGCGCGTCGTACGGGCCGTAGCGGACCCGGGCGAGCGGCCAGTAGGTGCCGTCGCCCCCGAGCATGGCGTGCGTCTCGGGTGAGACCTCGTGCTCCTTCGCGCCGGGCAGCAGCAGAAGGTCGGGCAGCCCGTCGACACGTACCGCGCCGATCTCGCGGAACACGTCCCGCAGGCCGGCCGGGACCGGGACCGGCCAGCTGTCCGTCTCGCCGTCCGCGCAGCCCGGCGCAAGCTCCACGCGCGCCGGGAAGTCGGCTGCCAGGGAACGCAGTTCGGCCACCGCCCGCGCCGCCGAGTCGGACGGCACCGTGTGCCGAAGGACGGGCCGGCCCAGGAAGTCGCCGCTGACCACGCTGCGCAGCGACAGGAGCCGGCCACCGCCGGAGAGGGACGCCTCGACCTCGCTGCTGCCGGTGTCGGCGGTGTTGAACTCCAGTGAGTAGTACGGCTCCCAGCGCACCCGGCACGGGTAGCCCGGCAGCGAGGCGAGGTCGACCACGTCCGTCAGCTGGTCACCGCGGCCGACGAGCGCGGCGAGTTCGGCGTCGGGACCCTCGGCCACCGCCACACTGGGCACGGCGGTCACGAACGGCGTGTCCGCCCCCTCGCGGTGTCCGTCCGCCGTGGCGGGCGCGGGGCCGGCGAGTGAGGCCAGCCACTCCGTGAAGGTCGGCGCCAGCACCCACACCTCGCCGTCCTCCCCGAACGACGCGGCGAGCACCGGCCCCCAGTCGGCACGGTCGGCCCCGTCGACGCCGACCAGCACCTGCAGGCGGTCGCGGCCGTGTTCGCCCATTCCCCAGTACCCGTCGCGGAAGGCACGGGGGGCGTACCGGGACTCCGGTCCGAACCGGTAGGTGTCGCCCCACGATTCGTCCGGACGGGGTTCCCTGACGAGCCCACCGGTCTCCAGCAGGACCCGGCGCACCGCGGCCGGAACGGTGATCGGCCACGCGTCGAGCTCCTCCGCCGTGAAGGGTTCGGCCGCCCGCACCGTTCCGTTCGCCCGCAGAGCGGCCAGGGCCTCGTCCGCCCGTGCCATCGCCTTCGCCTCGCCGTCCACCACTGTCCCTCTCGTCCGCCCGTTCGGATCACGCCTGGTGAGGGTATCCGGAAGCGCCCGGTGGGCTGTTGCGGCGTCCGGCGCGCGTGCCGCCGGCGGTGCGCCGCCGGGGGCGGCGTCGGCCGTCGACGGGTCCCCTCGCCCCCCGCGGCCGTGCCGCTTCGGGTTTGACGCCCGGATAAGCGGCAAGCCGAACCGGCAGAGCGCTCTGCAAGCAGTGACGAACAGCCAGCCAGGAGTCACGATCCAGGAAGGCAGCCATGTCGACCCTGACCACAGTCCTCATCATCGCGGCGGTCGTCGCGGTGGTGCTGGCGGCCGGTGTCCTGCTCCGAGCCCGCACGGGCCCGGGCAGCGACAGGCGCTCCCTCAAGCGGCGCTTCGGCCCCGAGTACGACCGCACCCTCGAACGCCACGGCGGTGACGCCGAGGCCGCCCACGCCGACCTGCGCGAACGGGTCGAACGGCACGGCCACATCCGGCCGTTGCCGCTGGAGCCCGCCGTCCGTGAGCAGTACGCCGCTCAGTGGACGACGCTGCAGGAGCGCTTCGTCGACGCCCCGCGGCAGGCCGTCGCCGACGCCGTACAGCTCCTCTCGCGGATCGCGGCCACCCGGGGCTTCCCGGCCGGCGACCGGCACGACGACCAGCTCGCCGCGCTGTCGGTGCATCACCCGCGGCACGTGGAGGGCCTGCGCACGGCGCGCCGGACGGCGCACACGGAGTCCGCGTCCACCGACGAACTGCGCAAGGCCCTGCTCCACGCGCGGGCCCTCTTCGAGGACCTGACGACGGCCGGACCCACGGCCGGCGCCACGACGCGTCTGCGCGAGACGGCCACGCACCGCCGTGGTCACCTGCTCAAGCCGAAGGGAAGTGGAGCGTGATGGCACGCGAGAACCGCGACCAGTGGGCGGAGGGCCGGACCGGCGCCGACCCCCGGCAGGAGCCCCCGGCTCCTCCCGCCTACCCCGACCCGACGGGCGGCGGCGACGGATCGCACCGCGCCGAGGGCGGGGCGCGCCGCGGGGCATCCCGTGAGGCGGCACCGGCCCCGCACGCCGGCCACCCCGCGCCCGGGGCGCCCGTGGCCTCACCGCCGCCCCCGCCTCCCGCACCGCCCGCCGGGGGTGCCGCCGGGACCCCGGCGACACCGCTGTCCCGGTCGCCTCTGTCCGCAGCACCGTCCGAAGACCCCGGCGCCACGGGCCGGAACGGCGGGAGCCGTACGCAGGCTCCCGCCGTGGCCCCCGCCGCGCCGCGCGGACGGAACACGACGGACCCGCTCACGCACGACGGCCCCACCACCGGGGCCGGCCGCGAGCGGGGCGACGAAGGCCGCGGTGCCCTGCCGGGGGACGGCGCGCGCCCGGCGTCCGGTGCGGCTATGAAGACGGGTACGGCCGTGCATACGGGTACGGCGTCGGACACGGGGACGAGTGCGGGTACGGACGGGGTGACCGGCCTTCGGTCCGGTGCCGCCTCCGGTTCCGCCCCCGGTTCCGCCTCTGGTCCCGGTTCCGCCTCCGGTTCCGAGGGAGACGGCGCGGTGGAGCCGCTGCTCGGCGGCGCCGACCGGGACCGCCTCGGCGAGCGCATGCACCACGCGCTCGCCGGGTTCGTCGACTCGCCGCGGGACTCGGTCGCCGAGGCGGCCGAGGTGCTCGACGAGGTGGAGCGGCAGCTCGTCGCCTCCCTCCAGGAGCGCCGCGCCGCGCTGCGGAAGGGCTGGCAGCCGGGCGGCGACTCGGGCCACCGGGGCGTGGACACCGAGCAGCTCCGGCTCACCCTGCGCACGTACCGCGAGGTGACCGAGCGGTTGCTCTCCACCTGAGGTCGGAGTCCCGTGTCGTGGGCATGGCCGGGGCCCCCGTGGTGATCCACGGGGGCCCCGGCCATGCTGCGTGCCCGATCAGCTCGCGGAGTGGCACGGCCTTCCGCCGTCCTCGGCCGCGGTGGTGTCCTCGCCGAAGTTCCACGTCTCGACGTCGCGGTAGCGGATCGGCCCCGGGCCGCGGCCGAAGTTGCTGCCGACCAGGTGCAGACGTCCGGCGAGCCAGGGGCGGCCCGCGAAGGCGGTGAGGGCGGCGGCCACCTCGCCGACACTGGTCGTGTCGTCCCGGCGGGACCGGGCCAGCGTCAGATGGGGCCGCAGGGGCCGGTCCTCGAAGGGGACGCCACAGTCCTTGACCACGGAGCGGACCTCGGTGGCGAGCAGGTGCAGTCCGTCGAGGTCCCCGTCGACACCGCTCCACAGCACCCGCTCGTCGAAGCACCCGGAGCCCCGCAGGGCCAGCCGCAAGGGCCGGCGCGCCGCCGCGATCCGCGCCAGCGGGGCCCGCAGGAGCGCGACCGTGTCGGTAGGCACCTCGCCGAGGAACGCCAGCGTGATGTGCCAGTCCTCGATGCGGTTCCACCGCATGCCCGGGTACGCCTCGTAGGCGGGCCGCAGCTCCCGCGCCAGTTCGTCCTTCGCCTCGTCGGGCGGGGCGAGCGCTATGAAGAGGCGGACGGTCGAGGCAGGGATCGGTTCGTTCACAGAGCCTTCGTACACCACCGCCCCGCCGGTCCGGCAAGGAGCCCGGGCGTCGCTCTGCCGCGCGGTGGTCCACCGGGGCGCCCACGCACCTCAGGAGTGCGGCTTCACCTCGGGAGCGGCCGTGGCCGCGGCGAGGCGCCCGACCGTGACGGATCTTTCCGATGCCTCACGGGCCGCAAAAATTTTGCGGTGCTTGCGCTAGGCTTGCGTGTATGACGCGACGACTTGCTCAGGTGGCCAAGAAGGTGGGGGTCAGCGAGGCCACGGTCAGCCGGGTGCTCAACGGCAAGCCCGGTGTCTCGGACGCGACTCGGCAGTCCGTGCTGACCGCCCTGGACGTGCTGGGATACGAGAGGCCCACGCAACTGCGGGGTGAGCGGGCGCGTCTGGTCGGGCTCGTGCTGCCGGAGCTGCAGAACCCGATCTTTCCCGCGTTCGCGGAGGTGATCGGCGGCGCGCTGGCCCAGCAGGGGCTGACGCCGGTGCTCTGCACCCAGACCAAGGGCGGGGTCTCGGAGGCGGACTACGTCGACCTGCTGCTCCAGCAGCAGGTCTCCGGCGTGGTGTTCGCCGGTGGCCTGTTCGCCCAGGCCGACGCCCCGCACGACCACTACCGGCAGCTCGCCGAGCGGAACATCCCGGTGGTGCTCATCAACGCCCCCATCGAAGGGCTCGACTTCCCCTGCGTCTCCTGCGACGACGCCGTGGCCATCGAGCAGGCGTGGCGTCACCTGGCCTCGCTCGGCCACGAGCGGATCGGCCTGGTCCTCGGCCCCGCCGACCACGTACCGTCCCGCCGGAAGCTGGAGGCCGCCCGCGCGGCGTCGAAGGCCGCCGGACGGAAGCTGTCGGACGAGTTCGTCGAGCGGTCGATGTTCTCGCTGGAGGGAGGGCAGGCGGCCGCCGCGCGCCTGTGGGAGCGCGGCGTGACCGGGATCGTGTGCGCCAGCGATCCGCTCGCCCTGGGCGCCATCCGCGCCGCGCGCCGGCGAGGCCTCGGCGTCCCCACGGACGTCTCGGTCGTCGGCTTCGACGACTCCGCCTTCATGAACTGCACCGAGCCGCCGCTCTCGACCGTCCGGCAGCCCATCGAGGCGATGGGACGGGCCGCGGTGGAGCTGCTCTGCGCCCAGATCCAGGGGTCCCAGACCCACTCGGGAGAACTCCTCTTCGAGCCGGAGCTCGTCGTCCGCGGCTCCACCGCCCAGCCGCCCGTGGCGTAGGAGGCCCGGCCCCGTCGGGGCGTCGTCCTCGCCACGTGGGGGCCGCGCGGCCCTTCCCAGGGCGGGCCGTCCTTGAGTCCTCTACTCCCGCCCCGTCCCCTTCGTCCGGCCCGGCCTCGCCGGGCCTTCTCCGTATACGGCCCCGGCGGGCCCGGCCCCGCCGCGTCCGCCCTCCGTGTCCGGCCCCCACGTCCGGCGCCGACGAGACCCGTGGCCGGAATCGTCGTGACCTCGCCGTGATTCGCCGCGCCCCGTCCCGCGCCTACCGGCCGGTAGGCCGTTTCCGCCGGTCCGTCGGCCTCCCCGGCCGACGCCCCACCGGTGACCTGCCGTAACGCGCCTTCCCGCGTGCCTCGCCGTGACCTTCTGCGCACCCCGCTCAACTCCACCCTTGGTCACGCCCGTTGACAAAGTGGTGACCTGGTAGAAACCTGTCACCCTGGCAGCGCAAAACATTGACCGAATAACTCAAAAGTTCTGGATAGTCGCTGTCATTTCCTCGCCATCGCCATGTCAGGTACCTGGCGAAAGCTCCTGTCATCGTCCACTCGGCGCACCGGCACGTGTGCCCCGTCGCCCTGCCCTCCGCCGACCGGCACGTCGGCGGAGGACCGGATGACGAGCCGCGGCCGCCTGCCCGGATCACGGAACAAGAGGCCATCATGAGAGGCACACACCACGGTCGGCGGCTGCTCGCCGGCGCGGTGACAGCCGGCTTGATCGCGGTCGGGCTGCTGCCCGTCACCGCCCACGCGGCTCCCCAGGCCGCACGCGCGGCCGAAGGACCCAATCTGGCTCTCGGCAAGTCCGCGACGGCCGGCGGCGCCCACGGCGCCTACCCGGCCGGCAATGTCACCGACGGCAGCCAGCAGACGTACTGGGAAGGCCCGGCCGGCTCCTTCCCGCAATGGGTCCAGGTCGATCTCGGCGGCAGCGTCCGCGCCGACCGCGTGGCACTGAAACTGCCCACGGGGTGGGAGGCGCGGGGCCAGACCCTCGCCGTGCAGGGCAGCACCGACGGCAGCGCCTTCAGCACCCTGTCCGCGGCCGGCGCCCGCACGTTCGACCCGGCCGGCGCGAACACCGTCTCCCTCGGCTTCACCGCGGCCACGGTCCGTTTCGTCCGCGTGCAGGTCAGTGCCAACACCGGCTGGAACGCGGCGCAGCTGTCCGAACTCGAGGTGTACGGAGAGGACGACGGGGGCCCGGTCGATCCCCCGGTGAACGGCTCGAACCTCGCGCGCGACAAGCCGATCGAGGCCACCTCCACGACCCAGACCTAC
This sequence comes from Streptomyces sp. NPDC036822, assembly GCF_055609145.1. Classification (NCBI taxonomy): domain Bacteria; kingdom Bacillati; phylum Actinomycetota; class Actinomycetes; order Kitasatosporales; family Streptomycetaceae; genus Streptomyces; species Streptomyces sp. NPDC036822. The sequence continues at coordinate 78,328 of NZ_JBVJPY010000015.1, read as the reverse complement.
GCCGCGACCAACGCCAACGACGACAGCGTCACCAGCTACTGGGAGTCGGCGGGATTCCCGTCGAGCCTGACGGTGAAGCTCGGCGCCAACGCCGATGTCCAGGCCGTGGTGGTCAGGCTCAACCCCGACCAGGTGTGGGGCGCACGGACCCAGTCCCTCCAGGTCCTCGGACGGGAGCAGTCGGCCTCCGGGTTCACCTCCCTCAAGGCCCGCGCCGACTACGCCTTCAGCCCGTCGTCCGGGCAGAACACCGTCACGATCCCCGTGACGGGCCGGTACGCCGACGTCCGGCTCACGTTCTTCTCCAACACCGGCGCCCCCGGCGCCCAGGTGGCGGAGTTCCAGGTCGTGGGAGCCGCGGCGCCCAACCCCGACCTCACCGTCACCGGCCTCGCCTGGGCCCCGGCCACGCCGTCGGAGACGGACAGCGTCACGGTCAACGCCACCGTGCGCAACGCCGGGACCGCTCCCGCGGCCGCCACCACGGTCGACGTCAGTCTGGAAGGCGCGGTGGCGGGCTCCGCCTCCGTGCCCGCTCTCGCCGCCGGGGCCTCGGCGACCGTCCCGGTCACCGTGGGCAAGCGCCCGATGGGCTCGTACACCGTCTCGGCGGTGGTCGACCCGACCGACACGGTCGCGGAGCAGGACAACACCAACAACAGCCGCACGGCGTCCACGAAGCTGGTCGTCGGCCAGAGCCCCGGCCCGGATCTGCGGGTCACCGGGATCGCCACCAACCCCGCCGCCCCGGCGGTCGGCGCCCCGGTCGGCTTCTCCGTGACGGTGCAGAACCGCGGCACCGCCGGTGTCGCGGCCGGTACGGTGACCCGACTGGTGGCGGGCGCCACCACGCTGAACGGCACCGCCAGCGCGATCGCCGCGGGAGCCAGCGTCACCGTCCCGATCAGCGGCACCTGGACCGCCACCAACGGCGGCGTCACACTGACCGCCACGGCCGACGCCACGGGCACGGTCGCCGAGACGGACGAGAACAACAACACCTTCTCCCGCTCCGTCGTCGTCGGGCGCGGTGCGGCGGTGCCGTACACCGAGTACGAGGCGGAGGACGCCCGCTACCAGGGCACCCTCCTCACCAGCGACCAGAAGCGGACCTTCGGCCACACCAACTTCGCCACCGAGTCCTCCGGCCGCCGGTCGGTTCGCCTGACCTCCACCGGCCAGTTCGTGGAGTTCACCTCCGCCAACGCGGCGAACTCGATCGTCGTACGCAACTCGATCCCGGACTCCGCCTCCGGCGGCGGCGCCGAGGCGACGATCAGCCTCTATGTGAACGGCTCCTTCAACCGGAAGCTGACCCTGTCCTCGAAGCACAGCTGGCTGTACGGGACGACGGACGACCCCGAGGGCCTGACGAACACGCCGGGGGGCGACGCGCGCCGGCTCTTCGACGAGTCCCACGCGCTGCTGGCGCAGAGCTACCCGGCCGGAACCACCTTCCGGCTGCAGCGCGACGCGGGTGACACGGCCTCCTTCTACATCATCGACCTGATCGACCTGGAGCAGGTGGCTCCGCCCGCCTCCCAGCCGGCCGGCTGTGTGTCGATCACGACCTACGGCGCGGTGCCCAACGACGGTATCGACGACACCGACGCGATCCAGCGCGCGGTGACGGCGGACCAGAAGGGGGAGATCCCCTGCGTGTGGATCCCGGCGGGCCAGTGGCGCCAGGAGCAGAAGATCCTCACCGACGACCCGCTGAACCGCGGGATCTACAACACGGTCGGCATCCGCGACGTGACGATCCGCGGCGCCGGCATGTGGCACTCGCAGCTCTACACCCTCACCCCGCCGCACGAGGCGGGCGGCATCAACCATCCGCACGAGGGCAACTTCGGCTTCGACATCGACCACAACACCCAGATCTCCGACATCGCGATCTTCGGCTCCGGCACCATCCGCGGCAACAACGGCAACCTGGAGGGCGGCGTCGGCCTCAACGGCCGGTTCGGCAAGAACACCAAGATCAACAACGTCTGGATCGAACACGCCAACGTCGGCGTGTGGGCCGGCCGCGACTACACCAACATCCCCGAGCTGTGGGGCCCGGGCGACGGCGTCGAGTTCTCGGGCATGAGGATCCGCAACACCTACGCCGACGGCATCAACTTCGCCAACGGCACCCGCAACTCCACCGTCTACAACTCGTCCTTCCGCAACAACGGTGACGACGCGCTCGCCGTCTGGGCCAGCAAGTACGTCAAGGACACCTCGGTGGACATCGGCTCCAACAACCACTTCCGCAACAACACGATCCAGCTGCCGTGGCGCGCCAACGGCATCGCGATCTACGGCGGTTTCGGCAACACCATCGAGAACAACATCATCTCCGACACCATGAACTACCCGGGCATCATGCTGGCCACCGACCACGACCCGCTGCCCTTCTCGGGCGAGACCCTCATCGCCAACAACGCCCTCCACCGCACCGGTGGCGCGTTCTGGAACGAGGACCAGGAGTTCGGGGCCATCACCCTGTTCGCGCAGGGCCAGCCCATCCCCGGCGTCACCATCCGGGACACCGACATCCACGACTCGACGTACGACGGCATCCAGTTCAAGACCGGTGGCGGCGAGATGCCGAACGTGAAGATCACCAACGTCCGGATCGACAAGTCGAACAACGGGTCCGGCATCCTCGCGATGAGCGGCGCCCGGGGCAGCGCCACGCTGACCAACGTGACCGTCACCGACTCGGCCCAGGGCGACGTCCTCGTCGAGCCGGGCTCGCAGTTCGTCATCAACCGCGCCGGCTAACGGGTCCGCCGCGGTGAAGCACCGGCGAAGGCCGCCTCGGTCCCGGCCACGGCGGTGGCCGGGACCGAGGCGGCCCGCACCGGCCGCCCCCACGCACCACCCCACATCCCCCCCGTACCCACCCGACCCACGTATCCGACCGAGCCGTGCCGCGCTCCCGAGGGGCGCGCGGCCGAGAACGAGGACCGATGAGAATCCGGAACTGGAGATCGCGGAGCCTGAGCGCCGCGATCGCGACGAGCCTCCTGGCGTTGGGCGGTCCCCTGATGACCGCCCAGGCCGCCGGGGGACCCAACATCGCGCTGGGAGACGCGGCCGCGGCGAGCAGCGCCCACGCCGAGTACGGCGCGCCCCACATCACCGACGGCAACCAGGGCTCGTACTGGCAGAGCGCCGGGGCGGCCCTGCCGCAGTGGGTGCAGGCCGACCTGGGCACCACCACCCGCGTGGACGAGGTCGTGCTCAAGCTGCCGGCGGGCTGGGAGAGCCGCAGCCAGACCCTCTCCGTCCAGGGCAGCGAGGACGGGACCAGCTTCGCCACCCTGAAGAGTTCCGCCTCCTACACCTTCACCCCCGGCGCGGCCAACACGGTGACGGTGGGCTTCCCGGCGACCCGCGCGCGGTTCGTACGGATCGACATCACCGCCAACACCGGCTGGCAGGCGGCCCAGCTGTCGGAACTCGAAGTGCACGCGGCCGACGGGACCTCCGCCAACCTCGCCGCGGGCCGGACCCTGACCGCGAGCAGTCACACCGAGGTCTACAGCGCGCCGCACGCGAACGACGGCAACCGCGCCACCTACTGGGAGAGCGCCAACAACGCCCTTCCGCAGTGGCTGCGCGTCGACCTCGGCTCGTCCGTACGGGTCGACCGGGTCGTCCTGCGGCTCCCCGACACCTGGGAGCCCCGCAGCCAGACCCTCAAGATCCAGGGCAGCGCGAACGGCACCGACTTCACCGACCTGACCGCCGCGCGGGCGTACACCTTCGACGCGGCGAGCGGGCGCTCGGCGACGATCACCTTCGACGCCACGACCACCCGCCACGTCCGCGTCCTGGTCACCGCCAACAGCGTGCAGCCCGCCGCCCAGATCTCCGAGTTCGAGGTCTACGGACCCACGACCGGCGACACCCAGGCACCGACGGCCCCCGCCGGCCTCGCCTTCACCGAGCCGGCCGCCGGCCAGGTCAGGCTGGTGTGGAACGCCTCCGGCGACGACACCGGCGTCACCGGCTACGACGTCTACGCCAACGGCGCCCTGCTCACGAGCGTCGCCGGAAACGTCACGACCTACACCGACACCCGGCCCGCGAACCAGACGGTCACCTACCACGTCCGCGCCAAGGACGCCGCCGGCAACCAGTCGGCCGACAGCAACACCGTCACACGCCGGGCGGACACCGGCGACACACAGGCGCCCACGGCCCCCGCCGACCTCGCCTTCACCGAGCCGGCCGCCGGCCAGGTCAGGCTGGTGTGGAACGCCTCCGGCGACGACACCGGCGTCACCGGCTACGACGTCTACGCCAACGGCGCCCTGCGGGGCAGCGTCGCCGGCAACGTCACCACCTACACCGACACCCAGCCGACCACCGCCACGGTCACCTATCACGTCCGCGCCAAGGACGCGGCGGGCAACCAGTCCGCCTCCAGCAACTCCGTGACCCGCAACGGCAGCGGCGGCGGCTCCAACCTCGCGGTCGGCAAGCCGGTCAGCGCCTCCTCCGTGATCCACACCTTCGTCGCGGAGAACGCCAATGACAACAACACGACCACCTACTGGGAGGGCGCAGCGGGCAGCTACCCCCAGACCCTCACCGTCAAGCTCGGCGCCAACGCCGACGTCAGCGGTCTCGTGCTGAAGCTCAACCCGGACTCCGCCTGGGCGGCCCGCAGCCAGACGATCGAGGTCCTCGGCCGCGAACAGGGCGCGTCCGGCTTCAGCGGCCTCGTCGCCGCGAGGAGCTACACCTTCGATCCCGCGAGCGGGAACAGCGTCACCGTGCCCGTCACGGCCCGGGTCGCCGACGTGCAGCTGAGGTTCACCGCCAACTCCGGATCCTCGGCCGGACAGCTCGCCGAGTTCCAGGTGATCGGCGTACCCGCCCCCAACCCCAACCTGCAGGTCACCGGCCTGAGCACGTCACCGGCCGCCCCCGTGGAGTCGGACGCGATCACCGTGCACGCCACCGTGCGCAACAGCGGTCCCGCCGCCGCCCCGGCGAGCGCGGTCGCCCTGCGGCTGGGCGGCACCAAGGTGGCCACCGCGCAGGTCGGCGCGCTGGCGGCCGGCGCGCAGACCACGGTCAGCGCCTCCCTCGGGGCCCGCGACGCCGGTACGTACCAGCTGAGCGCGGTCGCCGACGAGGCGAACGCGGTCGTGGAGCAGAACGAGTCCGACAACACCTTCACGAGCCCCACGTCGCTCGTGGTCAAGCCGGTCTCCAGCTCCGACCTGATCGCCGCGGCCGTGACCACCTCGCCCTCCAGCCCCGCGGCGGGGGACACCGTGTCCTTCAAGGTGGCGCTCAGGAACCAGGGGACGGTGGCGACCGCGGGGGGCGGTCACGGCGTGACGCTGTCCCTGGTCGACTCCAAGGGCGCCACGGTCAAGACCCTGACCGGTGCCCATGAGGGCGCCCTCGCACCCGGTGCGGCGGTGGACGTCCCCCTCGGCCCGTGGACCGCGGCCAACGGCTCGTACACCGTGAAGGTCGTCCTCGCCGACGACGCCAACGAGCTTCCGGTGAAGCGTGCCAACAACACCTCCACCCAGCCGCTCTTCGTGGGACGCGGCGCCGACATGCCGTACGACATGTACGAGGCGGAGGACGGCACGGCGGGCGGCGGCGCCAAGGTCGTCGGCCCCAACCGGACGGTCGGCGACATCGCCGGCGAGGCCTCGGGCCGCAAGGCCGTGAACCTGGACGCGACGGGGGAGTACGTCGAGTTCACCACCCGCGCCTCCACCAACACCCTGGTGACCCGGTTCTCGATCCCGGACGCACCGGGCGGGGGCGGCATCGACTCCACGATCGACGTCTACGTCAACGGCGTCCTGAAGAAGGCCCTCCCGCTGACGTCGAAGTACGCCTGGCTGTACGGCGCCGAGACCGCGCCCGGCAACTCGCCCGGGTCGGGCGCCCCTCGCCACATCTACGACGAGGCGCGCCTCCTGCTCGGCGAGACCGTGCCCGCCGGCAGCCGGATCCGGCTCCAGAAGGACGCCGCGAACACCTCCACCTACGCGATCGACTTCGTCAACCTGGAGCAGGTCGCGCCGACCGCGAACCCCGACCCGGCGGCCTACACCGTGCCGGCCGGGTTCACGCACCAGAACGTGCAGGACGCGCTCGACAGGGTCCGCATGGACACCACCGGCAAGCTGGTCGGCGTCTACCTCCCGGCGGGCGACTACCAGACGTCGAGCAAGTTCCAGGTCTACGGCAAGGCCGTGAAGGTGGTCGGCGCGGGCCCCTGGTACACCACGTTCCACGCCCCCGCCACGCAGGACAACACCGACGTCGGGTTCCGGGCGGAGGGCACGGCCAAGGGCTCGTCGTTCTCCGGCTTCGCCTACTTCGGCAACTACACCTCGCGGATCGACGGCCCGGGCAAGGTGTTCGACTTCGCGAACGTCTCCGACGTCGTGATCGACAACATCTGGAACGAGCACATGGTGTGCCTGTACTGGGGCGCCAACACCGACCGGGTGACGATCAAGAACTCCCGGATCCGCAACATGTTCGCCGACGGCATCAACATGACCAACGGGTCGACGGACAACCTGGTGACCAACAACGACGCCCGGGCCACCGGTGACGACAGCTTCGCGCTCTTCTCCGCGATCGACGCGGGCGGCGCGGACATGAAGAACAACATCTACGAGAACCTGACCAGCACCCTGACCTGGCGGGCGGCCGGTGTGGCCGTGTACGGCGGCTACGCCAACACCTTCCGCAACATCCACATCGCCGACACTCTGGTCTACTCGGGGATCACCATCTCCTCGCTGGACTTCGGGTACCCGATGAACGGTTTCGGCACCGATCCCACCACCTTCGAGAACATCTCGATCGTGCGGGCCGGCGGCCACTTCTGGGGCTCCCAGACCTTCCCCGGGATCTGGGTGTTCTCCGCGTCCAAGGTCTTCCAGGGCATCCGGGTCAACCACGTCGACATCGTCGACCCCACCTACAGCGGCGTGATGTTCCAGACGAACTACGTCGGCGGGCAGCCGCAGTTCCCCATCAAGGACACGGTCTTCAGCGACATCTCCATCACCGGCGCCCGCAAGAGCGGGGACGCCTACGACGCCAAGTCCGGCTTCGGTCTCTGGGCCAACGAGATGCCCGAGTCCGGACAGGGGCCCGCGGTCGGTGAGGTGACCTTCAACGGCCTGGAACTGAACGACAACGCCGTGGACATCCGCAACACCACCTCCACCTTCAAGATCAACATCAACCCCTGACCCCTGCCGGGAGGCGCCCCGCGAGAAGCCGGGGGCCGACGCCCGCCACGCAAGCCGTTTGCGTGGCGCGCGTCGGCCCCTTGCGGTCGTTGCGCCCCCGAACGGTGCACCCACGGGCCCTGAAGGCCCCCCGGGTGCCCTCCGGGTGCCCCGAGGGTGCGCCTGGAGGGGAACGCCCCACTCGCCCTCGCTTCGCCTGCCTGCGCTCTACTGTCAAACAATTACGAAATCAGCGCGAGATCTTGCGTTCACTTGTCGACGGTGGTTGAGTGTGCCGCGCCCCACAACGCACCGGCGGTGGGGTGAACTCCACGCCCTTGGCCCGAAGGGGACCACCCATGAGAAGTGCTCGGTTCCGCCGCACCCGCCGCGCCAGCGCGGTCACCCTCGTCTCCGCCCTCACGCTCACCGCGCTCGCCGCCTGCGGCACGAGCAGCAGCGACAACAACGGCGACGGTGGTTCCGAAGGCGCCGGGTCGTCCGACCCCACCGCCCCGCTCGACCCCAAGACGAAGGTGACGCTCACCATCGACTGCATGCCGCCCGCGGCGAAGGCGGCCGAGCTCAAGGAGTGGAAGGAGGACGTCGCCACGTTCAACAAGACGTACCCCCACATCACCATCGAGGGCCGCTCCACCCCCGGCCAGTGTCTGGAGCCGCCGCGCTTCACGGCGATGCTCAAGGCCAAGTCCCAGCCGGACGTCTTCTACACCTACTTCACCGACCTGCCGCAGGTCCTCGACAACGACGGCGCCGCCGACATCACCGCCTACGTCAACGAGAAGACGGTGCCGCTGCTGGGGGACATCGACCCCGACGTCCTCGCCTCGCTCAAGCAGGACGGCAAGCTCTACGGCCTGCCCACCAGCAACTACCGCATGGGCCTGCTCATCAACCGCAAGCTCTTCCAGCAGGCGGGCCTCGACCCGGACGCCCCGCCGCGCACCTGGGCGGAGGTACGCACGGCGGCCAAGAAGATCGCGGGCCTGGGCCAGGGCATCGCCGGCTTCGGCGAGTACAGCGCGGGCAACACCGGCGGCTGGCACTTCACCGCCCAGATGTACAGCGTCGGCGGCGAGGTCGTCGACGCGAGCGGCAAGAAGGCCGCCTTCAACGACGACCTCGGCAAGCAGGTCGCCAAGAACCTCCACGCCATGCGCTGGGAGGACGACAGCATGGGCAAGACCCAGCTGCTCAAGTGGGGCGACCTGCAGAAGCAGATCGCCACCGACAAGCTCGGCATGTTCCTCGCCGCACCCGACGACATCGCCTACATGGTCCAGCAGCTCGGCGCGAAGTACGAGAACTTCGGCATGGGCCCGATACCAGGCGAGCGGGCCACCCTGGCCGGCGGCAACAACTACATGATCAAGAAGGGGATCTCCGGCGACAAGATCAAGGCCGCGATCGCCTGGCTGAACTTCAAGAACCTCACCGTCGGCAAGGGCCAGTTCGACTGGGAGCGCACCAAGAAGGACGGCCTGCCCGTCGGTGTCCCGCAGCCCAACTTCTGGCTGAACGACTCCAAGGCCAAGGACGACGCCGCGCGCGTCACGCACGCCACCATGCCGGTCGCCAACTTCAAGGCCTACATGGACAACCCGGTCGGCGGGAAGGCGGAGCCGCCGAAGGCCCAGGAGGTCTACAAGGTCCTCGACAACGTGATGTCCGGCATCCTCACCAACAAGGACGCCGACGTCGACAAGCTCCTCGCCACGGCCGAGGCCCAGGTCAACCAGGTCCTGGCCCACCCGTAACGGGTCCGCGCGGGGGCGGTGACCGAGCACCACCCGAGCATCCGCCCCCCGCCGCGAGCGCCGATCCCCGGTGACCGGCGCCGCGCGACGACCGCATGACGCGTCGCGCGCCGAGCCCCGGCCGGCGCCCGCCCCGACCGCCCGTGGCACCACCCGCGGAACCGCAACCGGCAGACCAGTACCAAGGAGCGACGATGTCGGCCCCCAGCCTGACCCCGAGCAAGGCGGACGCCCCCCGCCCCTCCCCACCGCGCGCGGCCGGCCCCCGACCGACCGGCGGCCACTTCGCCAAGAGCCTCCGGCGCAACCTCACCGCCCATGGCTTCCTCATCGGCGCGGTCCTCTGCTTCGCGCTGTTCTCCTGGTTCCCGATGGTCAGGGAGTTCATCCTGGCCTTCCAGAAGACCGAGGGCGGACAGACCACTTGGGCCGGCTTCGACAACCTCGCCACCGTCGTCAACGACCCCGCCTTCTGGCAGGCCTGGCGCAACACCCTCCTCTTCACCCTCCTGGCCCTGGTCTTCGGCTTCGCGGTGCCCTTCGTGGTGGCACTCGTCATCAACGAGTTCCACCACGGCCAGGGGTACCTCCGCCTGCTCGTCTACCTCCCGGTGATGCTGCCGCCGGTCGCCTCGGTCCTGCTCTTCAAGTACGTCTACGACCCGGGCTACGGCCTGCTCAACGAACTCTTCCGCTTCCTGCGCCTGCCCGAGCAGCAGTGGCTCCAGGACCCCGACATCTCCATGCTCGCGGTCGTCATCGCGTCCACCTGGATGAACATGGGCGGCGCCGCCCTCATCTACCTCGCCGCCCTCCAGGGCATCCCCGGCGAGCTGTACGAGGCGGCGGAGCTGGACGGAGCCGGTCTGCTGCGCAAGATCTGGCACGTCACCATCCCGCAGACGCGGCTGATCCTGTCGCTGATGCTCCTCATGCAGATCATCGCGACGATGCAGGTCTTCGTCGAACCCTTCCTGCTCACCGGCGGCGCCGGCCCGGAGGGCTCGACGACGACGGTCGTCTACCTCATCTACCAGTACGCCTTCAACTTCAACGACTACGGCGCCGCGGCCGCGCTCGGCCTGCTCCTGCTCGTACTCCTGGCCGGATTCTCGGCGGCGTACGTGAAGCTCAGCCGCGCCGAGGACGAGTAGGCAGGGGAGACCAGCATGTCCACACGTACTCTCATCTCACCGGCCCAGCTCGCCAAACCCCGGGGCAAGGCCCTCTACTGGGCGACCTTCGCCCTGGTCGTCAGCGGCTTCACCCTGCTCTTCCTCGGCCCGCTCTACTGGATGGTGTCCAGCGGGTTCAAGGACGCCCAGGAGGTGATCCAGACCCCGCCGACCCTGGTCCCCGGCTCCTTCGAGCCCGGGAACTACACCCGGGCCTGGGAGGTCATGGACCTCGCGACCCTGCTCTTCAACACCCTGTACTACGCGTTCGGCGCCCTCGCCTTCCAGCTCGTCCTGGACGTCGCGGCGGCCTACTCGCTGTCGAAGCTCCGGCCGGTCCTCGGCAAGGCCATCCTCGGCATGATGCTGGCGACGCTGATGATCCCGGCGACGGTCCTGGTGGTACCGCAGTACCTCACGGTGCTCGACGTGCCGATCGTCGAGCGCAACCTGCTCAACACACCCTGGGCGATCTGGCTGCCCTCGGTCACCAACGCCTTCAACATCTTCCTGCTGAAGCGCTTCTTCGACTCGATCCCGAAGGAGCTCCTGGACGCCGCCTCGATGGACGGCGCCTCCCCGATGCGGGTGCTGTGGTCCATCGTGCTGCCCATCTCACGGCCGATCCTGGGCGTGGTGTCGATCTTCGCGATCGTCGGGGTCTGGAAGGACTTCCTCTGGCCGATGCTCACCCTGCCCGACCCCGCCAAGCAGACGCTCAACGTCGGCATCTACTCCCTCTCCAACGGCGTACCCGTGAACGTGCTGATCGCGGCGCTCACGATCGCCTCGCTGCCGACACTGCTCATCTTCCTGGTCTTCCAGCGCAACATCATGAGCGGCCTGACCGCCGGCGGACTCAAGGGCTGACCCGCGGGCCCGGCCCCCCGGCCTCCCGCCCGGGCCGCGCACCTGCCCACCCCCGTCGGGTGCGCCCGCGCGCCCCTCCGCATCCTCCCCAGCCTTCGCCGCCGGACCGTCCGACGCCGCCCCGCCGACCGGCCCGGCGGCGAAGCCCACCCTGCCCGAAAGGACCCTCACGTGGCAGCCCCTCACTCGCCCCGCACCGACGACTGGTGGCGCGACGCCGTCATCTACCAGGTGTACCCACGCAGCTTCGCCGACGGCGACGGCGACGGCACCGGGGACCTCGCGGGCGTCCGGACGCGACTGCCCTACCTCGCCGAACTCGGCGTCGACGCCCTCTGGTTCACCCCCTGGTACCTCTCGCCGCTGGTCGACGGCGGGTACGACGTCGCCGACTACCGCACCATCGACCCCGCCTTCGGCACCCTCGGCGAGGCGGAGAAACTGATCGCCGAGGCACACGACATCGGCATCCGGACCATCATCGACATCGTCCCCAACCACGTCTCCGACCAGCACGCCTGGTTCCGGGCGGCTCTCGAGGCCGGTCCGGGCAGCCCCGAGCGCGAGCGGTTCCACTTCCGCCCCGGGCGCGGCGAGCACGGCGAACTCCCGCCGAACGACTGGCCCTCCCAGTTCTCCGGCCGGACCTGGACCCGCGTACCGGACGGCGAGTGGTACCTCCACCTCTTCACCCCCGAACAGCCCGACCTCAACTGGGCCCACCCGGCGGTCCGCCAGGAGCACGAGGACGTCCTGCGCTTCTGGTTCGAGCGCGGGGTCGCGGGGGTCCGCATCGACTCCGCGGCCCTGCTCGCCAAGGACCCCGCGCTGGCCGACTTCGAGGAGGGCGTCGACCCCCACCCGTACATCGACCGCGACGAACTCCACGACATCTACCGGTCCTGGCGTGCCATCGCCGACGAGTACGGAGCCGTCTTCGTCGGCGAGGTGTGGCTGCCCGACTCCGAGCGCTTCGCCCGCTACCTCCGGCCCGACGAGCTGCACACTGCCTTCAACTTCACCTTCCTCGCCTGCCCCTGGGACCCCGGCCGGCTGCGCCGCGCCATCGACGACACGCTGGCCGAGCACGCCCCGGTGGGCGCGCCGGCGACCTGGGTGCTGTGCAACCACGACGTGACACGGACCGTGACCCGCTACGGGCGCGAGGACACCGCGTTCGACTTCGCCACGAAGGCCTTCGGCACACCGACCGACCTGGAACTCGGCACGCGGCGGGCCCGCGCCGCCGCCCTGCTGACCCTCGCACTGCCGGGGTCGGTCTACGTCTACCAGGGCGAGGAGCTGGGGCTGCCCGAGGCAGACATCCCGCTCGACCGCATCCAGGACCCGATGTTCTTCCGTTCCGGGGGGACCGACCCGGGACGCGACGGCTGCCGCGTCCCGCTGCCGTGGAGCGCGGACGTGCCGTACGCCGGCTTCGGCTCACGGGCCGAACCCTGGCTCCCGCAGCCCGAGGACTGGTCGGAGCACGCTGCCGACCGGCAGAGGCTCGATCCCGCCTCGATGCTCACCCTCTACCGCGAGGCCCTCCGGCTGCGCCGTACCACTCCGGGCTTCGGCGACGGGCCGCTGCGCTGGCTCCCCTCCGCCGACGGAGTGCTGGCCTTCGCCCGCTCCGAACACCTGCTGTGCGTGGTCAACCTCTCGCCCGTCCCGGTGGGGCTCCCCGCTCACACGGGCGTCCTGCTGAGCAGCGGCCCCCTGGACGCGGACGGAGCGCTCCCGTCGGACACCGCCGTCTGGCTGCGGACCTGACGACGGCGTGCGGGGCGGGGCGACGGTGTGGACCGCCGCCCCGCCCCGGACCGTGCACGGCCCGTCAGACGCGGTCGGCCGCGATCAGGACGTACTGGAACGAGCCGTCCTTGTAGGAGTTGATGAACGCCTCCTCGATGCCGGTGACCAGCGACGACGTGGCCCGCAGCTCCCAGTAGGGGAGGGTCTCGGGCGTCAGGTCGATGACCGCCTGCGGGACGAGACGGTTGTCGGCCATGGCACGCAGGTACTCACGGCGGGAGTGGATGTTGCACTCGAAGTGCGCGTTGATCTGCGAGACCCACTTCGAGGGCTGGCCGTACCGCGGGTTCCAGCAGCCGGTGATGGTGACGTAGCGTCCGCCGACCTTGAGGAGGCGGGAGTGCTCCGCGAAGAGGTCGTGCAGGTCGACGTACATGCTCGACTCGTTGTTCCAGGAGGCCGCGGCCCGCCCCGTCTCGAAGGGGGTGTCGAGCATGTTGCAGACCCGGGCCTGGACGTGGTCCTCGATGCCGAGTTCACGGGCGCGCCGGTTGGCGAAGTCGGCCTGGGTGGTCGACAGGGTGACGCCTTCGACGTCGCAGCCGAAGCGCTGGTGGGCCATGACCATCGAGCCGCCCCGGCCGCAGCCGGCGTCCACGAGGGTGTCGTCACGGCCGATGACGCCGAGGTGGTCCAGGAGGACATCGGTCTGCGCCGACTCCAGGCGGTGGAGCTCGGCGATCAGCCTCTTCTCGTAGGCGCTGTCGTCGGTGTTCCCGAGCGCGGCATGGTCGACGTCGCCGATGCCGTAGTGGTGGTGGTAGAGCCCGTCGACGTCGCCGAGCCGCAGGTTCACGGGCCTCGCCTCCTGGTTCCAGTACCGGGCGATGTCACCCTGGTAGGGGGAGGCCGGTGCCGGGACGAAGGCGGAGGTGCCGTGGGAGGTGCTGAACTGGGTGCTGGTCACAGATAAGTCCTTCTCTACCAGAAGTCGGGCAGGCTGTATCGATAGGTGTTGGTCTGGTGCCAGTAGTGGTTGCCGTCGACCCACACCGCCACGCCGCGCAGGAAGCGCAGCAGACTCGGGACGGGACAGGCGGCGGCCAGGGCGGCTGCTTCGGTCTCGAAGCCGTGCATGAGGTCGTTGTGGACCTCGACCGCCTTCAGATAGGCGTCGCGCTCGGAGCGCTTCTCGCGCTCGGCGATCACCACCGGCAGGTTCAGGTGCGTCCCGGGACTCGCCAGTTCCTTGGTGTACGAGTACAGGTCGTTGACGATCGTGGTCGCGTTTCCGGCGAGCGCGATGATCCGCTGAAGGGCCGGCTGGGCGTGCAGGTCGGCGGGGAGTTCGTAGCCCCCGACGGTGTCGGTGATGGTGGGGCAGGGGCGGAAGTTGTTGAACTGGCGCATCGCCAGGTACTCCCACACCTCCGGGACGTGGTCCGTCTCTGCCCACGCGGCCTCGGCGAGGTAACCCATGTGGAGACGGGCCATGTCGTGCCGGAACCGGTCCGCCTGCGAGGCGGTGGCCTGCCGGAGGAAGTACTCCATCGCCGAGCGGTAGGCGCGGCGGGGGGCGTCCGCCTGGAGCGACTCCGTCCACGCCGGCTCGTACTCCTCAGTCGTGTGCAGGGGGTCGAGGGCCGTGTGCGCGAGGAGGAGGCGGCTGCCAAGGCCGACGGGTGATCCGCCGTGGTCCTCGCAGTAGCAGTCGTCGACCGCGTTCTCGGCGACCATCAGCCGGGTGGCGATCATCAGGTGGTCCACGGTGGGAGCGTCCGGATGGCAGGCGACCATGTAGCGGCCGACGGAGAAGCCGTCGAACTGGTCCTCCCACTCCGGGGGGAACGCCTGGACCTCGTCCACCGCCCACGCCTTGATCCGGTGGCTGACCTCCTCCACCCGTACGGGGTCGGGCTCCGCGACCGGGTGGTGGTAGAGCCCGGGGATGGGTGTGCCCGCCGCCGAGGGCGGAGGTGCGGCCGGTTCCGCGGGTGCCGGGGGCGCCTCGCGCGGCGTCAGGCGCAGGCCGGCCGTGCCCAGACCGCTCGGGCCGCGCAGGAGGCGCTCCAGCGCGGGCGTCCCCAGCCCGGCCTTCGGAGGCTCGTCGCTCACGGGCGGGGCCGCCGGGGCGGGGCCGGGCATGCCGGCCGGTGTGAGGCCGAGGGCGTGGGCCCCGAAGTGTGCCGCTGCGGCGGGCACACTCGACTGCAGAGGGGAAGGCCCGGGATCGGGCATCCGTGACTCCTTGGTGGCGTGGGTCAGGGGGTCAGTCGCGCCTACGGGCGATCTGCACGTTCTCCAGCACGCCGAGTGCGTTGGGCACGAGGATGGCGGCGGAGTAGTAGGTGGTGACGAGGTACGAGATGATCGCCTGTTCGTTGATGCCCATGAAGCGCACGGACAGGCCCGGCTCGATCTCGTCGGGCAAGCCGGTCTGGTGCAGACCGATGACGCCCTGGTTGTCCTCGCCGGTACGCATGGCGAGGATGGAGCTGGTGCTGTCCTTGCTGATGGGAATCTTGTTGCAGGGCAGGATCGGGATGCCCCGCCACGCCGGCACCTGCTGCCCGCCCAGGTCGACGTGGTCGGGGTAGAGCCCGCGGGCGTTGAGCTCACGCCCGATCGCCGCGATGGTCCGGGGATGGGCGAGGAGGAGTTTGGTGCCGCGCCGGCGGCAGAGCAGCTCGTCGAGGTCGTCCGGGGTGGGCGGGCCGGAGTGGGGCTGGATCCGCTGTTTGAAGTCGGCGTTGTGGAGCAGCCCGAACTCGCGGTTGTTGATCAGCTCGTGCTCTTGCCGCTCACGCAGCGCCTCGACCGTGAGCCTGAGCTGTTCCTCGGTCTGGTTCATCGGCCCGTTGTAGAGGTCGGTGACCCTGCTGTGGACGCGCAGAATCGTCTGCGCGACCGAGAGTTCGTACTCGCGCGGGCGGAGTTCGTAGTCGACGAAGGCGCCGGGCAGCGCGACTTCACCCGTGTGACCGGCCGACATCGCGATCTCGGCTTCACCGTGCCGGTTCTGGCGCTGATCGGGAAGTGAACTGAAGTGCCGGATGTGTGCCTGGAGGCTCGGCGCCGCGGCCATCACGGCGGCGAAGTCGGCCCGGGACAGGGTGAGCAGGGTGCCGGCGGTCTCGGCGGTGGCGGTGTAGTCCCACCGCGCGTCGGCGTCCAGGAGGGCGTTCTCGCCGAACCGGTCGCCGTCCGCGAGCACGGAGACGGTGACCTCGTCGCCGTACTTGCCGACGGACGTCTGATTGACCCGTCCGTGCGCGATCAGATGGATCTGCTCGGACGGCGCGCCGCGCTCCGCCAGTACCTCGCCGGCCCGGAAGTCCCGCTGCACACACCGATCGGCGAGCCCGTTCAGCACCTCCTCGTCGTCGAACCCCCGCAGAAGGGCCAGTTCGCCCAGCTCGCGCGGGATCACCCGGACGTCGCCACCGGTCTGGACGAACTCGACGCGCCCGTCGCCGACGGTGTAACTCAGCCTCCGGTTCACCCGGTAGGCGCCACCCTTGGTCTCCACCCAGGGGAGCATGCGCAGCAGCCACCGGGAGGTGATCTCCTGCATCTGCGGGGCGGACTTGGTCGTGGTGGCGAGCTGGCGCGCGGCCGCCGTACTCAGACTGGACTGCCGGGGCGCGTCCCGTTGTTCTTCCGGGCTGGTCTCAACGGCCATCGGGCGGGCTCTCCTTCGCAGGGGGCGATCGGCGTATGTGTGCGCCGACCGGTGAAAGAGGAGGAATGCGGATGAACATCCGGGAATCCGTCCAGATCCCTGGGAACAGTAACGGCCGGTACGCACGCCTCGCCCGGAAGGCCGTGGGCATTCCCCAGATGCAGTGATCTCGATCAGTTCGGTGTTTAACCGCAGACCGGCGACTTCCGGACACCCTCGCGCCCCCTGGCGCGGACACCCATGCAGAACGGCCCCCTCCGCGATGCGGAGGGGGCCGTCGTGGCGCCTGGGATCAGGACCAGCTCTGGGCCGGAGACGCGTTGCAGTCCCAGGTGCGGAAGCCGCCCGCGACGGTGTCGTCCATGCAGCGGTTGGTGCCCTGGTTCTTGAGCTCGAGGGTGTTGTCGTTCCACCGCTTGACGAACCAGCTCTGGAACACGCCGTCGTTGCAGTCCAGGACGCGGAAGCCCAGGTTGCTGTCGTCGATGCACTTACCGGTCAGCACGTTCTGGAACCGCCGGGTGCCGTCACCCCACGACTTCACGTACCACTTCTGCGCATTGGTGTTGTTGCACGGGAAGGCGCGCAGGCCACCCTCGTTGGTGTGGTCGATACAGCGACCGGTCTCCTGGTTCTGGAAGGTGTTGACGGGGTCGGCCGTGGTCGCCGCCGAAGCCGTCGACGTACCGGGCAACAGGGCGAGTACGGCGACGGAAGCCCCGATACCCGCTGCGCGCTTCAGAACAGACACGTGAAATCTCCCTCGTGGTGGTCCATGCCGATGGCAACGGAACAGAGTCTGCTGAGGGCGGGAGCCCGGGAACACCGGTAACGCTGCATATAGACGCGGAGCGGAATCGATGCGAGAGTGGAGGATTTTCTCTCGCCGCCGCCCAGGCTGCCGCTGCCCCTGTCGCCGTCCGCACGGGGCGGCGGCGGGCGCGTCCGTAACACGTGCGATCCGCACGGTCGCCCCGTCAACTTCCGGGTACCGGGGCCGCCGAGAGATCCGTAGCGTCCCCCTGCGTCGAGGATCGCCGGACGGTCGAGGCGGGCCGCGGTCCGAGCCGGGACACCCGCACACGGACGCCGCTCCGGCCTCGCACCGCGAGCGCCGACGGCCGCACCGGCGGCACGAGGCACACCGACATCTGCAGCGAGCCCGCCGCGGTCGACGCCGCGGCGGCCCGACCCCGAAGGGGACCCCGACTGTGAACAGCCCGACCACCCCACGCGGCGGATTCCCCGCCGACAGCCCACCGAGCGGGAGGACGGCGCGGCTGCGTCGACTCGGTGTCGCCGGCGCGGCCGTCCTCGCCATGGCCGCGACGGCCCTGGGCCTGACCGGGGCGCCGCCCGCCGTCGCGGCGCCGGCCCGCTCCGCCGGTGTCGAGGTACCGGCCGGCGTCACCGCGGGCGTGGCGGTCTTCGACCGCACGACCGGCACCTTCACCGAGCGGCTCAACGAGAACACGCAGTTCCGGTCCGCATCGGTGGTCAAGCTGCTGATCGCCCTGGACTTCCTGCGCACCCGCGACCCCCGCCAGCTGCCCGCCACCGACCGGACCCGGCTCGACTCGATGCTGCGCAGCAGCGACGACACGGCAGCCGGCTTCTACTGGACCCTCGGCGGGAGGACGGCGATCATCCAGCGGACGGTGCCGGAGATCGGCCTGACCGGCACCTCCCACCCGCCCTCCGGCATGGAGGACTACTGGGGTTACGTGGCGACCACGGCCGCGGACACGGTGCGGATCTACCGCCACCTCCTGGAGACGGCGCCCGCGCCGGTGCGCGACTACGTGATGGGCAACCTGCGGCAGTCCACGCGCTGCGGCACCGACGGCTTCGACCAGCACTTCGGAATCGCGGGATCCTTCGTCCGGCCGTGGGCGCTCAAGCAGGGCTGGTCCGGCTTCGGAGCCTCCGGCGGATGCACCCCCAAGCCACCGACCACCGTCCCCGGCAACGCCGTGGCGTCCCAGGAGGAGCGGGCGACACCGGGGACCCACGGGCGGACCGCACGACGGACCGCCGCGGAGCGCACCCCGCGCGCCGGCGCCGCGGTGGACCTGACCCGCGAAGCACTGCACACCACCGGCACCGTGGGCGCGGGCGACCGCACCATCGTGGCCGTCTTCACCCTGCACCCCGACGGCACCCCGTACGGCACCGCGTACACCGCCGTCAACCGGCTCACCCGCTCCCTCGACGTGCCCGGCGCCACCCGCCCCGCGGGGACATGGTTCGGCACCTGGGGGTCGGGCGTGAACGTGCGCCCGCAGCCGACCACCGTCAACTCCCCGCCGCTCACCACCCTGCCGGCCGGCGTGGAGGTCCTGGTCGGCTGCCAGAAGCAGGGCCAGGAGGTCACCATCCCGCCGTACACCAACACCTGGTGGGCCTACCTGCCCCAGTACGGCGGCTACATCACCAACATCTACGTCAGCTCTCCCGGCAGCCAACTCCCGGGCGTGCAGACCTGCGCCGCCTCCTGAACCGAGCCGGAGGACGGCCCGGGGGCCCCGCGTCGGACGGACCGACGCGGGGCCTCAGCCGTGCTTTCGACCCCGATCTCCTTCACTTGCCAACGTTGTCGGGCCAAGACGCGCAACCCCCCGCGCACCCCTTCCCGACCGCGTTACGATGCCCGGCGGCTGATGACCGGCCGACACGGGGAAGGAAGATCGTCGATGAGCGGCATTCTGATCCACCTGCCGTCCGAGGAACGCTCGGAACCCACGACCACCTTGAGACTGGGGCCCGGAGAGGCCGCGCGCTTCGGCCGGGGAACGGCCGCCCACCCGGTCGAACTCCGTCTGCCGGACCCGGCCGTCTCCCGGCTCGCCGGCGAGATCCGGGTGACCGAGGATCACTGGCAGCTCACCAACTACTCCACCACCCAGAGCTATCTCGTGGAGAACCCGGAGGGGGCGGGGGAGTACCTCCGGGTCCCGCCGCGCCGGTCGGGCGCGCCGATCCCCTTCGAGTTCGCCCGGGTCGTGCTGCCCACCCGGGGCTCCACCGTCAGCTTCCAGGTGTTCGCGCCCGACCACGTCTACCTCGACGCGGCCGACCCCTCCGGAGCCTGGGGCACGGGCACCCTCACCGCCTACTCCCTGGACGAGACGGCCACGTACTTCCTCGTCCTGGTCGCCCTCTGCGAACCCCGGCTGCGTGACGAGTCGGCCGTCCAGGTGCCCACCACGCCCCAGGTCGTGGACCGGATCAGGAACCACCCGGCACTGGCCAGGCTGACCCCGCGGGCGGTCAGCGCCCACATCCAGTACCTGGCGGAGGAGAAGCTGCGGGTGCACGGGCCGCAGGACGCCGGCCCGGGGCGCGGGGTCCGGCGCACCGGCACACGCGAGGCCGTGGTCGGCGTCGCCCTCCGCTTCGGCCTGGTCCGCGAGGAACATCTGAGACTGCTGCCGCCCCGCTCACCGGGCGCCCCGCTCGCGGAGCCGGCGCGGACCGGAAGCGGCGGGTGAGCACGACGGTGGAGGCGTACGACGGGACCGGCGAGACGGTCGGGCGGGTACCACCCGGCTACCGCGTCGGTCGCTGGGAGGTCGTCCAGCCGATCGCCGACGGCGGCTGGGGACACGTCTACGAGGGCCGTGACACCGCACCGGGTACGCCCCTCGCGCAGCCGGAAGGGGCCGAAGGCGCGGCTGAGGAGGGGGAGGCAGGGCAAGAGAGGGAGCGGGCCGGGGAGACCGCCGAGGCGGGGCGGCGCGTCGCGCTGAAGTTCCTGCCGACCTCCGGGCTCGCACCCCGGCAGGCGGAACGACTGGCGGAGACGGCCCGGCGCGAGATCGAGTTCGGCCGCCGCGCGCAGCACCCCCGGCTGATGAGGCTGCTGGACTCCGCGGTGCTCGACGAAGCGGAGCTGCCCGGCCTCGACGGCGCCGTGGTGCTGGTCATGGAGCGGGCCGAGAGCAGCCTGCAGGACCTGCTGGACGCCGCGGACGGCGAGCCCCTGCCGGAGGCGGAACGGCTGCTGTCGGAGATCTGCGAGGGGCTGGCCCACCTGCACGGGCTCGGCTGGGTGCACGGGGATCTCAAACCGGACAACGTGCTGGTCATGCCGGACGGTTCGGTACGGCTCTCGGACTTCGGCCTCACCGTCGAGCTGGAGGGGACACGCGGTACCCACGGGTACATTCCGCCGCTCGGCTCGCCCGACTACCTGCCGCCCGAGCGCTGGAGGGCGCCGCTGGGCGAACGCGGCGTGCTCGTGCGGCCCAGCGCCGACGTGTGGGCCCTGGGGGTGATGATCCATCAGGTCTTCACCGGGGGAGCCTCGCCCTTCCCCGGAGCGACCCCGAACTCCCGGGGCGCGGCGGTCCAGGAGTACGCCGAGGGCAGGGCCCCGTTGCGGCTGCACGTCGCGGTGCCGGAGTTCTGGCGTGCCATGGCGTCCGACTGCCTCCTGCCGGGGCACGCCGAGCGTTCGGCGCACACCGCGCAGAGCCTGCTGGAACGCATCCAAGCCGCCGGTCGCGGCGGCGCGCGGCCCGCCACCGGGCTCCGGGGCGGGAAGCGGGGGGTGGCACTGGCCGTCGGCGCCGTGGTCGCCCTGGGCGGCGCGGCCGGCGGCGCCTGGTGGCAGTGGGGCGGCACCGACAAGGACCCCCGGCGGACGGCGTCGCAGGTGCGGCTGACGGTGTTCAACGCGGACGCCAAGTGCCGCGACCGCACGGACCGGGATCCGCTGTGCAGCCTCGGCCTGGCCATCGACCCGACCGCGCCGTACGTCATGGACAACGTCGTACGGACCCGCGTATGGCACGGTGACCCGCTCACGGTCGAGTGCGTCCAGGCGCGGGGCATCCCGGTCACCGACGAGGTGGGGACCAAGTCGTCCCGGTGGTACCGGGTGCGGCTGCCCGCGGCGGAGAGGGACCCGGAGGCCGTGCCCGCCACCGCCTGGCTGCCGGAGGTGCGGACCAAGAGCCGCCCGCCGGTTCCGGCCTGCGCGGACTGAGCCGCCGCGGGGTCGGTCGGGTCCGTCCGCACGGACCGGCCCTCATGGAGCGGCCCTCACGGATCGGCCGTCAGGGTCCCTCCGTACGGGGCCGGCCGGCCGCGTGGTCACGGGTGACCGTGATCGCGCGGCCGGTCGCCGCCGCGACCCGCTTGCCCGGTGGGCCTGCCGGGCGGGTGCGGGTGCGGGGTGTCAGCATGGGGTGCGTACGCCGCCGGTCTCGTCGCCCTTGAGGTAGATGCCGCTGACGTAGCCGACGCCGCCGGCGTTGAGGGGCAGGCGGATCCATTTGTCGTTGGTGACGCCCTCGGCGGTGATCTTCTGCCCGACGATCCAGCAGTGCGCGGGGTAGGACTGGTTGGGGTACACCTTGCTGACGATGTTGCAGGTGGTCGAGGCACACGAGCGGACGTTGGCCTCGGCCCACGCCGTCACCGACGTCCCACCCCCGCCACCACCACCGGGCGTGCACGGCAGGCCCACTCCGCGGTCGCGCAGGTAGGGCACCGGGTCGATGCCGCGGACCGACGTGGACGTGCCGACGCGTACCCGCAGGTGCAGATGGACGCCGGTGGAGTCGCCCTCGGACCCCATCAGGGCGATGCGCTGGCCGGCCGACACCTGCTGGCCCACCGAGACGTCCCGCTGGTACATGTGCCCGTACTCGGTCACGGTGCCGTCGGGGTGCAGGATGCGGATCCACTGTCCGTACCCCTGCGCGGGACCGGAGTTGATGACCTCGCCGGGGCCGGTCGCGTAGATCGGGGTGCCGAGCGAGCTGGCGATGTCGACACCGTCGTGGGTGCTGCTGTAGCCCTGGGTGACCACGCCCGCGGCGGGGCACGAGCCGGCGTAGGCGGTGGCGCCCGCGGGGCTCTTCGTCGCCGCGTGGCCGGGGGCGGCCATCGCCAGAGGCAGCAGCAGGGCCGCCGCTGCCAGCAGCGCGGCCCGCGGATTCATGCCGCGCAGTCCAAGTCGCACGTGAGGTTCCTTCCTGGAGTACGGCTCGTGATGAGCCGCGGGGTCCGGTGGTACGGCCTCCGCCCGTTGCGGGGGACCGGCCGGACGCCACGGAACATAGACGCGCCGCCCGCGAAGGGGCATCCGTAAGTTTGCGGAGAGACTCCGCCCCGGCGGTGCGGTAAACCCTGGAGCGTCGTCCCGAGCCGGCGCGTCTCACCGGTTCGGGTCGCCGCCGGGACGACGACGCGTCGCGGGCCGGTCCCGCATCCGGCCGTCGCCGCCGTCGAACGACCGGTGGCCGGCGTGCCGGCCGCGACCGCCTCGCCCGGCTCACGTCTCCGTCGTCATCAAGGGGGAAAACCCGTGCCTGTCACATCCGTCCGTTCCCGGTGGCGTACGCCGCCCCGCTGGACGCGCATCCTGTGTCCGCTGTTCGTCCTGGTCAGCCTGACGGCCCCGGCCGCCGTCGCCGCGGAAGGCGGGCACCGGGACGGTACGTCCCAGGCGGGCGGGCAAGCGGCCGGCGATCACCGGAAGGCCGGGGGTCCGAACGGCCGAGGCCAGGACAGCTGGCGCATCGACCTGGCGGGGCCGGAGGCCCAGCGGGGCAACATCGCCCGCGGCCAGGGCGGGATCACCGTGGAGGACGGCCACCGCCGCACGTCGTCGGCGCCCGCCAACTCCCACGCCGTGTACACCTCGCCCGGCACCGAACTCGGGCGCCCGCTGACGGCGTTCACCGTGCGGACCTCGGCGGACGTCCCGGTCGGCACCCAGGTGCTGACCGAGGTGCGCGGCGGCGACCGCCCCGACACCTGGACGCAGTGGCGTGCCGTCGACCGCGCGGGGAAGGTGCGGCTGCCGCAGGCCGTTTCCCGGCTCCAGGTCCGGCTGACCCTGCTCGGCGTACCCGGCGGGTCCTCGCCCACCGTCTCCGCCGTCACCGTCGGTGCCGCGGCCGAGCAGCCCGCGCCGCAGCAGACGCCGCAGGACGGGAAGGTGACGGCCGCGTCCGGGCCGACCTTCCGGCTGTTCGCGACCCGGGAGGGGCTGGTCGGCCACACCACGGCCAACGGCCACGTCATCACCGCGCGCGACCACTTCGTCGCCCTGCCCTCGCGCCGCATGCTGGCGACCAACGGCGGCCACGAGTACCAGGTACGGCTGTGCTACAAGGGCCGCTGCGAGACCGCACCCGTGTGGGACGTCGGACCGTGGAACACGAAGGACGACTACTGGAACCCGTCGAGCCAGCGGGAGATGTGGCGGGATCTGCCGCAGGGCACCCCCGAATCCCAGGCGGCGTACCTCAACGGCTACAACGGCGGGCTCGACGAGTTCGGCCGCCGGGTCGCCAACCCGGCCGGCATCGATGTCGCGGACGGTACCTTCTGGGACGGCCTGGGCATGACGGACAACGACTGGGTGGACGTCACCTTCATGCCGGACGGTGGTGGCGGGGGTGGGACGTCGGTGACGGCGTGGGCCGAGGCCAACGTCCGCTCGTGTGCCTCGACCACCTGCAACATCGTCAGCAAGGTGTACCCCAACCAGTCCTACCCCGCGCACTGCTGGATCGTCGGGCAGAAGATCACCGCCGAGGGCGTCACCAACGACAAATGGATCCGCCTGCCCCTCAACGCCGGCGGCGTCGGCTACGTCAGCGGCATCTACCTCAAGGGCGACGAGACCGGCGGCGTACGCACCCCATGCTGATACCCCGCACCCGCACCCGCCCGGCAGGCCCACCGGGCAAGCGGGTCGCGGCGGCGACCGGCCCTCCCGGGAAGCCCCCGGGAGGGACGGCCGCCGTGCGTGACGTTCAGCTCTCCGCCACGACGATCACGCAGTCTCCCGGCTCGAACCGCACCGTCCCCCGCTTGTCCGGGTTGACCGTGACGCCGTAGGACGGGCCCGTCGAGGACGCGGCGCGCAGGCGGTATCCGATGGCGCACTCGCGACGACGGCGCGCGGACTCGACGACGGTGGCGAAGGTGACCTCGCGATGCGGAAGGACATAGTCCTCGGCGGGCTTGAGATGGATCTCGCTGCCGTCCGCGGTGAAGAGTTCGTCGAAAAGGCCGGCCAGATGCCGGTTCTCCGCGATCTGCGTCATGAGCAGGCTGATCAGCCGGCCGCTGACGATGAAGTCGGCGCCCTGCCGCACCGGCGCCAGCAGGCGGTTGCGGTCGTCGGTCATCTCCGTGATGACGGGCAGCTCCCGTCGGGCCGACTCCTCGACGGCCCGGAGATGGAGCAGGGTGACCAACGTCCGGTCGTCCGTCTCGGCGTCCTGCGTCGTGGGGTGGCTCTCGTCGCCGATGACCATGACGCTGCCGTACGACGGGACGTCCAGCCGGGCCAGGGTGCGCCGCTCGGTGATGTCGCCGCCGACGAAGCTCACCGACAGGTGCCTGAGCGCCCCGCCGGCGGTGCGCACCGCGTCGAGCGTGGCGTCGTCGCCCAGGGCGACGACGTCGAGGGTGGAGCCGGGCCGTACGTACTGGTCCAGCTGCTCGATGATCAGCGGGGCCCGCCGGTTCCAGCCGAGCAGGAGCAGCCGCTCGGCCGCCCGCGTCCGGGGCGGCACGGTGACGATCGCGTCCTGGTCCACGGCCCCCGCGGGCGGGACGGAAGCGAGGGGCACGGCGGGCGCCGGGGGCGCGAGGGGCGCGCGGCGTGCGAGGGTGCCGACGGACCGGGCGGCGTCCGCCGCCGGCACGGCCGCGGACGCGCGGCGGGAGCGCGCCGCGGGGAGGATGCCGACGGTGGGAGCGGTGACGGCGGTCGGGGTCGTGTCGTCGTCCTCGGTGATGACGACGAGCCGGTCGCCGGCGCCGATGCGGGTGTCCGGGCACGGGTTCACGGCGAGAGTGCCGTCGGCGTGGACGAGGCCCACCACCGAGGAGGTGGCGAAGGCTCCCAGCGCCTCGCCGAACGGGCGGCCGGCGAGGGCGCCTGCCGGGACGACGTAGAACTCGGCGCCCGCGAAGTCGAGCAGTTCCTGGTAGACGAGGGAGAGGCCGGGCTGGCGCGAGGTCTGGACGAGGAGTCGGGCGACGATGTCGTCGATGCTGAGCACGTGCCCGTGCCGGCGTGCCGCGAGTGTGGCCGCCAGGTGGTGCCGCGGATCCCGCACCGCCGCCACGACCACACGGTCACCGGACGGTTCACCCGTCGCGTCCAGGGCGAGGAGCGTCTTGACGACCTGCGCGTCGCCGTTCCGGCCGCCGGGCGGGAGCACCAGGACCGCCTTGGCCGTGTCCGGGCTCACCAGGGCGAGGACCGTCGGATCGGTGAGGGGACCGCTGCGGCAGATGATCCGGGTGGTGCCGGTGTGGGGGACGTGGCCGGCGATCTCAGCGTCCATCTCGGCCTTGTCCTTGTCTGCGAGGACGGCGACGGCCGCTCTGCGCTGGTTGGCGTTGGCCGCCACCAGCTCCGTGATCACGGGGTACACCTGGTCGGACCAGCCGAGCAGTACGGTGTGCCGTTCCTCCAGGACCACCGACCGTCCCAGCCGCAGCGCCATCAGGCGCTCACTGAGGCCCGTCGTGATCAGGCCGACGAGCGCCGACACGAACAGCAGGGCCACCAGCGCCAGCAGGACGGAGGTCACCACGTAGAGAGGCGGCCCGACCTCACCGCCCAGCCGCAGGGTGCGCCCGACGCTCTGCCAGACGGCCCCCGCCCGGCCGGAGAACGTGGACGGCGCGGCCCGGTCCGCCCAGACGAGAACCACGCTCGCCGGGACCACGATCGCGAGGCACACCAGCGAGAGCCAGCCGATGAGCACGGGGGTGCCGTAGGCCATGAGGTTGTCGAACCCGTACCGCAGACGCGACCACGTCCGGGACGCGCGTGGTGCTGCCATGAGTCCCCCTGAACGACTGCCGCGCGCACACGCTTTCCGGCACGTGCGTCCCTCGGTCCTGCGGCCCAGTGTCGTGGCGCGCATCGCGCGAGCGCCCGCCTTCGGCGCCCCCTTCACCCGCAGGTGGCACACACCTCACCCCCCTGCCGTACGCACGGGCGCGGGTCGGGGGCCGCCCGGGGGCGACGCGCCTACGGCAGGATCGAGTCCACGCATCCGCCGGCCACCCGCAGCGCGCCACCCGCCGTGGCGGTCACTGCCCCCGGATCTCGTCGAGTGAGAGCTGCGTCGCGGCCCGCGCGCGCACGAACCAGTCGGCGAGGACGGCTGTCTCGTCGGGGGTGTAGTCGGCGAAGAGGGCGCCGAGCCGTTCGTAGTGCGGGCCGTACACGCTGAAGACCCGGGCGGCGGCCGTCGCGTCCAGAACGACACGGACGCGCCGGCGGTCCCCGGGGTCCGGCTGCCGGTGGACGTATCCGGCACGCTCGAGGCGGTTCAGTACGCCGGTCACGGCGCCGGTGGTGATGTTGGCGCGCTCGGCCAGATCGCCCGCGCTCAGGTGCTGGTCCCCCGCGCCGATGATGTGGCCGAGGCACGTCAGGTCGGTGACGTTGAGTCCCAGCCTCTGGGCGATGTCGTGCTGGGAGACGAGGGCGAGCGCGATCATCCGGTCCATCGCGTCCAGTGCCTGCTGCGGTGTCGCCTCGGGG
Source organism: Streptomyces sp. NPDC036822 (assembly GCF_055609145.1). Classification (NCBI taxonomy): domain Bacteria; kingdom Bacillati; phylum Actinomycetota; class Actinomycetes; order Kitasatosporales; family Streptomycetaceae; genus Streptomyces; species Streptomyces sp. NPDC036822. The sequence continues at coordinate 51,302 of NZ_JBVJPY010000015.1, read as the reverse complement.
CGGGGCTTGCCCTTCACCGGAATTCTCCTTAGCATCTAAGTTACTTAGCTCGTGAGATAAAACATCCTGCTTCCGTGAAGATACAGACAGGATCGGCTTGAGGAGATATATGAGCGGCATGCACGGCGACCACGACCTCGGCCACACCGTCGCCGGATGGACGGGCACCTGCCTCGCCCTTGTCGGGCTCACCTTCTCCGGCGGTGCGATGGTCGCCGCGTGGGTCACGGGCTTCTGGCTCGGGCTGGCCGTGGTCGTCCTGGCGGCCCTGGTCACCTGGGCGCTCCATCTGGGCGGCTGGGGCAAGGCGAGCGGCCCGCGTGTGCCCGCCGAACAGTCCTGGCGCGCGAAGGACCGGACGGCCGAGCAGGGCCATCCGGACTGCGTGGGGTGTCGCGTGGCGAGGCGCGGCCGCTCCGCGCACGCGGTCGCGGCGGGGAGGCGGCCGGCGGCCGAAGCCGCCTGAGTCCCGGGCGGGCGACGGGGGAGGTGTCCGTGAGGCGCGGGGCGCCTTCGGCGGCGGCGCGAACGATCCGCGCCGCCGCCGAGGGCGACGTCCGTCAGGACAGTTTGCCGTCGTAGTCCGGCAGCTTGAAGGTGCGCTCGGCGTGGCCGCCGACGAGGTCGGTGGTGTTGTTGCCGATGTTGGCGATGATCGTGTAGCCCTTGGCCTCGATCTCCGCCCGCTGCGCCGTCTTGTACGTGCTGACCGGCCCGAACAGGTCGGGCAGCGAGCGTACGTACAGCCCGTCCACCGGGTAGCCCGCCTGCTTCAGGTTCCAGTCCGTCAGGGAGTAGATGATGCCCGGACGGGCGGTGACGAAGAAGACGGCCACTCCGCGGTCGTGCGCGCCGCGCACCAGGTCGCGTACGTCGGCGATGGCCGGGGTGGGCAGCTCCCAGAAGGGGTGGAAGTCCGTCTCCAGGGAGGAGTTGTCGATGTCGAGGACGATCGCCTGCTTCTCCTCGTCGGCCTCCTCCGAACGCGCCTCGATGTACGGGCGGGCTTCGGCGACGACCGCCGCCACGTCACGGCGCCAGGTGGCGTAGTCCACGCCGCCGAGGGCGGCCGACGAGAGGGTGGTGTGGGTCTCGGCGGCGGTGGCGGCGGGCGCCGGGCCGACGACGAGGAGAGTGGTCAAGGCGACGGACGCGGTGGCGCCGGCGGCGGCGCGTCTGCGGAGGGGGGTGGAGGGCATGTGGGGGCTCCCAAGGAGTCGACCGGTTCACTGGTTGACATGCTCGCGGCCCATACTGGACGGTAGGCGTCCAAAGGGCTACCGGTCGGTAGCCACTTTCTGAGCGGACGCCGACATCCCGGTGGGGGGCGGGCGTGGGGGCGGCGTCGTGAGGGCGAGGTGCGGGGCCGGTTCACGAGGGGGCGGCCTCCGGGTACCGGTCGAAACCGCGCACAGAGGCGTCGCATGGGCGCCTCGCGGCTGGACGTCGGCAACTTCGTCTCGTCGGCTTCCCCCGGACGTCGGACGGCAGCGGCCACGGGCCGGCTTCGATCGTGGCGGAGCTCGACGCGCACTCGTGAGGGGCCGGGCCGGCACCGGCGGCGTTCAGGAGGCCGGGTGGCTCGACACGACCTTCCCCTTGGTGTCGGCGGCCAGATAGCCGACCGCGTTGTACTCGTTGATGAGGTAGAACCGCAGCGTCGGACGGTCGTCGTTGAAGGTCCAGCGGTCGGCGATGACGTAGCGCATGGTCGGACGCTCCACCTTCAGGTCGCGCTCACCGCGCTGGATCAGCGCCGGAAGGCTGTCCCACGGCAGGGTGGCGACGTCGAACGGCTGGTCGTCCGTCGCGCTGATGGTGCCGCCGGGGCCGGTCCTGCGGGCGACGCCGTCGCGGTACTCGTACGCGTCGTAGGTCTTCGCACCGGGCCGGGTCGGGATGGCGGCCAGGGCGTACTCCTCGTAGACCGTCAGCTCCTTGATGGTCGTGCTGCCGCCGGCCTTGCGGAACGCCTCGATCACGGTGCGGATGTTGGCCGGGGTGAGCAGGCTTCCGCGGGGCGCGGCGGTGTCGGAGGCATCCGCGCCATCGGCGCCTCCGCTCCCGGTCGCGCTCCCGCTTCCGTTGCCCGAGGAGCTCCCTTGTCCCGTGCCTGTGCCGGCCACGTCACGGCTGGGGGTCGAGCCGCCCTTCGCCCCGGGGTCGGCGGTGCCGTCCGGGATCAGTTTCACGGCGCCCAGCACGGCGGCGGCCGCCAGCACGAGCGAGGCGGCGATCACGGCGGCGCGGCGGCCCGGGCGTGTGGCGACGGCGGCGGAGGGGACGTGCGGGCCGAAGCCGTCGGCGGCCGCGCGGGAGGGCACGGTCGGGGTGCCCCAGGCCTGCTGCCCCGGCGGCGCGTAGGCGGGGTGGGGATACGGCGCACCGAACGGGCCGGAGGGGGAGGGACCGGCGGGGGACGACGGGCCGGACGGGGCGAAGGGTGTCGAAGCGCCGGACGTGAACGGGGTCGGTGGAGTGGAGGGTGTGACGGCCGGCGCCCCGCTTCCCGACGCGTGCGCTCCGGGTCCGGTCGCGGCCGACGCCTCGGCCAGGAGCCGGTCCAACTGCGCCCCGTCGGGACGCTGCGCGGGGTCGCGCACCAGCAGCCGCTCGAGTACGGGCGCCAGGGCACCGGACCTGACCGGCGCGGGAATCGGGTCGTCCAGGACGGCGACCACGGTCGCCAGGCTCGTGGCGCGGCGCAGCGGGTGGTGGCCCTCGGCCGCCACGTACAGAAGCATGCCGAGCGACCACAGGTCGGAGGCGGGATTGCCCTCCTCACCCCTCACCCGCTCGGGGGCGATGAACTCGGGCGAGCCGATCAGGTCCCCGGTGGAGGTGAGCCGCGACGTCGACTCGCTGAGGACGGCGATGCCGAAGTCCGTGAGGACGGCCTGACCGTCGGAACGGAGCAGCACGTTGGCGGGTTTCACGTCGCGGTGCTGGATGCCCGCCGAGTGGGCGGAGCGCAGGGCGGACAGCACCTGACGCCCCAGGGTGAGAACCTCGGGTACGGGCATCGGGCCCTCGGCGAGCCGGTCGTACACCGAGCGGCCCTCGACGAGTTCCATCACGATCCACGGGTGCGAGCCGTCGAGCGGTTCGACGATGTGGTGGATCGTCACGACGTGCGGGTTCGAGAGGCGTGCCAGGGCGCGGGCCTCTCGGACGGCCCGTTCCCGCAGTTGTGCGGCGAGTCCCGGGTTGGCCTCCTCGACGGCCGGGTCGGGCGGACGGACCTCCTTGAGGGCGACGTCGCGGTGCAGGGCGATGTCGCGTGCTCGCCAGACGGTGCCCATGCCGCCGCTGCCCAGCCGGGAGATCAGCTGGAACCGCCCGTCGACCAGTGGTCTTCCGTCCTCACTCGTACTCATGGGCGGTCATCGTAGGCGGTGCCGGTGACACCCCGTCCCCCGGGCGTCACACCTGAGACGGGGGCGGGCCGGCGACCCGGGGCCAGGCGCGTCGGCACGCCGTGTGCCGGGCCCGGCCCACCCCGTACGCGCGGACATGGTGAGCCGCTCGTGGCGGCCTGGATCCGGCGCGATGGACCGGGCCTCCCGCGTCGCCTCTCGTGACACGCGCGGGGGAGCGGCCCGTCCGCGGCGCACCCGAGGTGCGCCACAGGGGGCCGCTCCCGTGTCACCGGCTCCGATCTCCGGGGGCACCGTGTCCGGTGGTTCCCTCGGAACGGGGGAACCACCTTCCTTCACTGTCCAGCGGTGGTGTTCACGCACTCCTGGAACGGGCTCTGCTGGAGGCACTGGGGAAGCGTGTCCTCCCACTTCGTCAGCTGGTCGGTGGCCTCGGTCCGCTGCGCGGGCGCGGAGTCCGGGCTCTGGGCCACCTTCATCGTGTCGTTCACTTGCTTCGCGAAGTTCGTCGCCGCGGCCTGCTGCGCGGGCGGCGTACCCGGCTTCAGGGACGAGACCAGTATCTCCGTCGTCGTCTTCACGACATTCGTCGCCGTGACCTTCACCGAGGCCGGTGCGCTGGAACCGAGGATGCCCACCAGCACGCTCGTGGTCGTCTTCACCGTGTTGGTGACCGCCACCTTGACCGCCGGCGAGGCGCCCGACTTCAGTACGTCGACCAGGACGTTCGTGGTGGTCTTGACGGTGTTGGTGACCGCTACCTTCAGCGCCGGCGAGGCGTTGGATTTCAGGACGTTGACGAGGACGTTCGTGGTGGTCGTCACGGTGTTGGTCACGGCGACCTTCACCGAGTCCGGGGCGTTGGACTTCAGGACGTTGGCCAGGACGCTCGTGCAGGTCCTGACGGTGTTGGTGACAGCCACCTTGACGGCGGGCGGGGCGTTCGACTTGAGGACGTTCACCAGGACGGTCGTGGTCGTCGTCACCGTGTTGGTGACCGCCACCTTCACCGACGCGGGAGCGCCCGACTTGAGGACGTCGACCAGGACGGTCGTGGTGGTCGTCACGGTGTTGGTGACCGCGATCTTCACCGAGTCCGGGGCGTTGGAGTTGAGGACGTCGACCAGGACGCTCGTGGACGTCTTGACGGTGTCGGTGACCGCCACCTTGACGGCCGGTGTGGCGTTCGACTTGAGGACGTCGACCAGGACGGTCGTGGTGGTCTCGACGGTGTTCGTCACCGCCACCTTCACCGACGCGGGAGCGTTCGACTTCAGCACGTCCACCAGGACGTCGGTGGACTGCTTCACGGTGTTGGACACCGCGATCTTCACCGATGCCGGTGCGTTCGACTTGAGGACGTCGACCAGGACGGTCGTGGTGGTCTCGACGGTGTTCGTCACCGCCACCTTCACCGACGCCGGGGCATTCGACTCCCTGACGTCCACCAGGACGTCCGTCGACTGCTTCACGGTGTTGGTGACCGTCGCCTTGACCTCAGGCGGCGCGGCCGACTTCTCGACGGTCGCGAGGACATCGGTCGACTGTTCGACGATGTTCGCGAGCGTCACCCGCTCGGCCAGCGGTGTGTTCGGGTCCTCGATCGCCTTCAGCGTGCTGCTGAGATTGTTCGCCGTCTCCTTGACCTCCGGGGAGGCGCCCTCCTGGTTCGCCAGTTCCTGCACTCCCTGCTTCAGTTGCGGCGTCTGCTTCTGCAGCTCCGCGTTCTGCTCGGCCGGCGGAAGCTGCTCCTCCTCATCCTTGGGCGGCTGCGGCGGCTGCTCCTCCTCCGGCGGTGGTGGTGGCGGGGGTTGCTGCTCCTCCGGCGGTGACGGTGGTTGCTCCTCCTCCGGCGGTGGTGGTGGCGGGGGTTGCTCCTCCTCCGGCGGCGACGGTGGTTGCTCCTCCTCCCCCGGAGGCGGAGGCGGAGGCGGTGCGGCGGGTACCGCGGCCAACGCCGCGGCGCGGGCCGGGGATGCCGCCTCGGCGCTCGCCAGACCTGGCGACAGCGCGAGCACCGCAGCCAAGCAGGAGGCGCCCACGAAACGGAGAACGTGTTGCTGGGCGATCTTGGACATGGTCGGATCCAGGTGTGCTGGGCACAGACTTCTCGGCGCCGTGATGCCCGTCCCTGAGGGCGGCGACGGCCCGGGGCCACGGAGATCCACAACTCAACGTGGCGCAGGCGTGTACAGGACCCACTCTTCTACCCCGTCGCGCATCCCGCAACGTGACCCGGGCGCGTCGGTGCAACTGCGCCCCGCGCGGCGGCGCATGCACGGCACCCGGTGGCGCCGAGAGAAAGTGGAAGCCGAAACGACCTGGCCACACCCGGCGTTGGCCGTCGGGCCGGTTGCCCCGCCGCTCTCCGTGCCCTCGCCTTCGGCACCTCCCGTCGGCTCCCCGGACGCGCCTGTCGTACCTGTCGCGCCCCGCCCACCCGCGTGCCCCCCGCCGGTTCGCGCGCCCCGCCCACCCGCCGGTTCGCGCGGCCCGGTCAGGCGCGGGGCGGGGGAGCCGTGAGGCGTCGGACCGCCTCCACGACCGCCGACCGGTGGACGGCCTTGCGCCGTTCGTCCCAGACCGAGCCGTCGGCTTCCATGGCGGGCCCGCCCGCGGCCGAGACCCAGGCCTGGGAGAGCGCGAGGACCAGGGTGAGGATGTCGGAGGGCTCGAAGGCGGGGTCGACATGCCCGGCGCGCTGGGCAGCGGCCAAGGCGTCCGTCTTGGCCGCGTAGGCGTCCTGCTGGGCGGGCATGGCCGCCGTCGGGCGTTCCAACTGCTTCCAGAGGACCAGTCGCATCAGCTCCGGCCGGCCGCTGAGGTGGTCGAAGATCGCGCCCGCGTACCCGGGGAGGTCCTCGGCGTCGAACGGCACCGACGCCGCCCCCGCTTCCAGGGCCCGCTGCATGACGTGGTCGAAGAGCTGTTCCTTGTTGCCGAAGTACACGTAGATGAGCCGCTTGTTCGCCTCGGCCGCCTCGGCGATGCGGTCGACGCGGGCGCCGGCGATCCCGTGGGCGGCGAATTCGGTCAGGGCCGCGTCGAGGAGGCGGGCCTTGGTCGCGCTGGAGTCCCGTGCCATGACGATCACCCTACCAAGTAACTATCTGGTTATTGACAAGCCGGGTCTCCGTACCGCATGCTCGAACTATCCAGTTAGTTACTTACGAGACGGAGTGGACGACATGCAAGAGCGCGCACTGGGCACCCAGGGTCTGAAGGTCGGCGCGGAAGGGCTCGGCTGCATGGGCATGAGCGCCTTCTACGGAGCCACCGACGAGACCGAGGCCCTCGCCACGATCGACCGGGCCCTCGAACTCGGGATCACCCTCCTGGACACCGCGGAGAGCTACGGCCCGTTCCTCAACGAACGACTTATCGGCAAGGCGCTGGCCGGGCGCCGGGAGAAGGCCGTCGTCGCCACCAAGACCGGCATCGAGTTCACCGACGCCGGGCAGATGGTCGGCCAGAACGGCACGCCGGAGTACATCCGCCGCTCCGCCGACCGCTCGCTGCGGCACCTGGGCACCGACCACATCGACCTGTACTACCTGCACCGCGTGGACCCGAACGTCCCCGTCGAGGAGAGCGTCGGCGCCATGGCGGACCTCGTCACCGCCGGCAAGGTCCGCTACCTCGGGATCAGCGAGGCGGCCGCGGCGACGGTCCGGCGGGCCCACGGCGTGCACCCCCTCACCGCCGTCCAGAGCGAGTACTCCCTGTTCGAGCGGGGTGTCGAGGCCGACGGCGTCCAGGCCACGCTGGACGAGCTGGGCATCGGCCTCGTCGCGTACTCCCCGCTGGGCCGCGGCTTCCTCTCCGGCGCGATCACCAGCCCCGACGACTTCGCCGACGACGACTTCCGCCGCACGGACCCGCGCTTCCAGGGCGAGAACTTCGCCCGCAACCTCGCCGTGGTCGACCGGGTGCGCCGGATCGCCGAGGAGAAGTCGGTCACCCCGTCGCAGCTCGCGCTGGCCTGGGTGCTGCACCGGGGAGCGGTACCGATCCCCGGGACCAAGCGCCGCGGCCTTCTGGAGGAGAACGCCGCCGCCACGGCCGTGACCATCACCGCCGACGACATCGCGGCCATCGAGGCGGTCGCCCCCCGCGGCATCGCCTCCGGCGACCGCTATGCGCCCGAACTGATGAACTCCCTGAACGGCTGACGCTCACCTCGACGCGCTCGGCACCCCGGCGGCGCACCGGCCCAGCCGCCTCCGCCCCCTTGCGTACGCCCGGCCGTATCCCGCCGCTCCTCCCCGTGCGGACCGGGGCGTACGGGAGCACCCTGGGCTCTAGGAACGGCCGACGGTCGCCGGGTCCCCATTCCCTCGCGGACCCTCGGCGACGGCCCCTCGGGCCGTGTCGCCGTGATGGTGTGACCGGGAATCCGAAGGAGAACGCGATGTCGAAGAAGGACGGCCTGGGCAAGGGGGACAAGGTGTCCTGGAAGAGCCATGGCCAGACCGTGACGGGCAAGGTCAAGAAGAAGATCACCGACCGCACCCAGGCAGCCGGCCGGACCGTCGACGCCTCGAAGGAGGAGCCGCAGTACGAGGTGGAGAGCGACAAGTCCGGCCGTTCCGCCGTGCACAAGCCCGGCGCCCTGCGTAAGAAGGGCTCGCGCTCCTGATGACGGCCAAGCAGCAGGGCGACGACCGGGACGAGATCGTCTCCGCCTTCGAGGAGGCGGTCAACATGACCGCCGGCCGGCTGGAGAAGTGGCTCGCCACGGACGAGTCCAGGAGCGTGGGGCAGAGCGACGGAGGCGAGAGCGTCGGGCACGCGTCCGGCAGACGCATCGTCGAACTCCTCCGCACCAAAAAGGCCGACCTCAGCGACGACGACCTGGCGCACATGCGCAAGGTCACCGGCTACGTCCACCGCCACGTCAAGCAGCGTCCGAGCGGCGACGTCACCGACACCCGGTGGCGCTACTCCCTCATGAACTGGGGCCACGACCCGAAGAAGTGACCCGTCGGGCCGCGTCGGGGGACACGCATGAAGAGGGCCGTTTCGGACAGGATGGGCTGGGTGATCCTTTCCGATGGCGTCTACCTTGCGATGGGCTTGGGCGCGCTCGGCGCGGCCGTCGTGCCGAGGCTCGTGTTCAAGCGGCCCCTGTCCATGCCGATGGTGTTCCTCGCCGCCGGCGCGATGGTGGCCGCGCTGCCGTTGCCCGTGCCGACGGTGGATCCCGTGCGGGACCGGCTCTGGGTCGAGCACGCGACCGAGCTGTGCGTGATCGTGTCGCTCATGGGGGCGGGCCTGGCACTCAACCGGCCCTTCGGCCGCCGCGCCTGGGCCGGTCCCTGGCGCCTGCTCGGCATCAGCCTGCCCCTGACCATCGCCGGTACGTCCCTCCTCGCCGCCCTCCTGCTCGACTGGCCGCCGGCGCTCGCCCTGCTCGTCGCCGCCGTCCTCGCACCGACCGACCCCGTGCTCGCGGCCGAGGTGAGAGTGGGAGAGCCCACGGACGCGGAAGACGACGAGGACGAGGTCCGTTTCGCCCTGACGGCGGAGGCCGGGCTGAACGACGGCCTGGCCTTCCCGTTCGTCCTGGCCGCCCTCGCCCTCGCGGCGGCGGCCGGCGACGGCTGGTCGGCCGAGTGGATCGGTCGGTGGCTGCTCGTCGACGTCCTGTTCAAGATCGCCGCCGGCGTGGCGGTCGGACTCGTCGCGGGGCGTCTGCTCGGCCGGATGTTCTTCCGCGCGCAGGCGAACGCGCTACGGCTGTCGGAGCACATGGAGGGGTTCGTCGCCCTGGGCGCCACGTTCCTCGCCTACGGCGCGGCCGAACTGCTCCACGGCTACGGCTTCCTCGCGGTGTTCGTGACCGCCTGCACCATCCGCGCGGCCGAGCGCAGCCACGGCTACCACCGGGTGCTGCACGAGTTCACCGAGCAGATCGAGCGGCTCCTGACCGTGTGCCTCCTCTTCCTCCTCGGAGGCTTTCTCGTCACGGACGGTCTGCCGGCCCTCACCTGGCAGGGTGCCCTCGTCGCCGTGCTCCTCGTCCTCGTCGTCCGGCCGGTCGCGGGTCTGCTCGGCCTGCTCGGGTTCGCCGCGGGGCCCAGGGAGAAGACGGTCACCTCCTTCTTCGGCATCCGCGGCATCGGCTCGCTGTTCTACCTCGCGTACGCGCTCGGGCACGGCACCTCCCTGGTGGCCGACGAGGCGCGGCAGCTCTGGGCGGTGGTGGCCTTCACCGTCCTGCTCTCGGTCGTCCTGCACGGCGTCGCGGCGACACCGGTCATCCGGCGCCTCGACCGGTTGCGGCGCACCTCACCCGCACCGCCCTGAGACCCCGACCGCGCCGGACGTGGCGGGCGGGGCCGGGGAGGCCGGGGTTCAGGTGGCGGGAGTGGGCCAGGGGACGTCGGTCTCGACGGCGGCCGTGTAGTCGAAGCCGGGGACGGAGAAGCCGTACAGGCGGCGCACCTCGTCACCGAACCAGTCGAGGTCGGCGAGTTCACCGATCGTGTCGCTGGTGGCGGTGGACCAGCGGTCGGCGACGGCGCTCTGCACGGCGGGGTCGAGTTCCCAGGTGTCGAGGCGGACCCGGCCCTCGTCGTCGAGATCGAGGGGGCGGGCGCCGGTCAGCCGGTCCCACAACTCCACCAGTTGACCGATCGGGGCCACCATCGCGTCGCCGAGGACGCCGCGCAGCAGTCCGACGTACAGGGCGATGCCGGGGACGGCGGTGGCGGACTGGGTGACGGCGGCGGCGTTGACCGAGGTCACCGCCCGGCCGCCCACGGTCTTCGCGAGGCGCTCGTCCAACACGCGTGCGGTGGCTTCCAGATGGGCCTTCGCGGCGCCGATGGTGCCCTGACGGTAGATCGCCGCCGTGAGCGGCGAGCCGATGTAGGACAGGGCGGCCGTGGTGAAGCCGTCGGCCAGCAGGCCCCGGTCGGCCAGGAACGTGATCCACCGCTCCCAGTCGCCGCCGCCCATCACCGCCACGGTCTGCTCGATGTCGTCGCCCTCGGCCGGCGCGGCGGTGACCTCCTTCACCTCGGGGGCCCCGGTCTCGTCGAAGACGAGCGTCCTGGTCGTGTACGGCGAGCCGATCGGCTTGAGGACCGAGGCGTACCCTTCGCCGGTGTCCGGGTCGGTACGGCGAGGCGCGGCCACCGAGTAGACCAGGTAGTCGAGCCGTCCCCCGAACCGCTCGACGAGGAGGTCGGCGACCTGCTCCTTCACGGTGTCGCCGAAGGCGTCGCCGTTGAGGAAGACCATGTCCCGCCCGTGCTGTCGGGCGAGCCGGGCGGTGGCGGCGGTGCGGTACCAGCCGGCCGTGCCGGTGCGTCGCGCCGGCGCCTTCTCGAAGCACACGCCGATGCCACGGATGCCGACACGGGCCAGGCCCGCGATCGTGGCGGCCAGGCCGTACCCGGCGGACGAGCCGATGACCAGGGCCACCGGCCCTTCGCCCCCGGGGGCCGCCGGAGCGGGCACGGCCTGCCACATCTCCTCCACCAGGCGTCGGCAGCCGCCGGGGTGGGAGTCGAGGAAGAGGAAGCCCCGGCTCTTGGGCACGATGACGCGTTCGCTCACGATGTGGTGTCCCGGGTGTCGTCACGGACAAGGGCGCGGCGGCCGCCTCGGCCACCCCGTCCCGCTAGTCTGCGCGTGCGCGGAGGAGCGTGGTGATCTTGACCGGCACAAGGATGAGCCGCCGGGCTTGGAGGGTTTCCACTGCCGCGGGCGGGCAGCCGGCCCCGGCAGCTCGGCCGGCTTCCGGCGAGCAGCCCGGTGCGTGCCTTCGTGGTCAGGGCTAGTCCCCGCTCGAGTCTCCGTTGCCGCCGCCCAGGCCTCGGCGCCGGTTCCGGTCGGTCCGGCGCACCAGTTGGCCGGCGGCGAGCGTGCCGGCTGCCACGGCGCGGGCCCACCGGGGCCCGCCGCGATCCGCCCACACCACGCACACGCACCCACCGACGACGAGCGCCACGACGCCCAGCAGCACCAGAACGGTCACGTTTCCACCCCTGTAGAGGTCCTACGGTCCCGGCGATTCTCCCAGGCCCCCGCGGGCAGCCCCGCAGGCCCGTTCGCCGGGGATGCGGGTGTGCGATTGTCGGTGGCGCGTGATAGTCACTACACCCACGGGGCGGGGTGATCATCGACCTCCCCGTTCGAACATGACAAGGGGTGGGGACATGGCGTTGCTCCGTGATTGGGGGCTCACGCTGGGGAAGTGGACGGGACGGCCCGTCGCGCAGATACAGAAGGATTCCGGCGATCCCGAGGTACGGCGTGTGCGACAGGCCGCCGAGGCGGCGGACTGGGCCACGGTGCGGGACGTGCTCGAAGCACGTCCCGAGAGCGAGGACCGCACGGAGCTGCTGTGGGCCGTGGGCGACACCGCCGGCGTGGAGCACTGGATCGCGCCCGTCCTCGAAGCGGAACCGGAGGCCGCGCTGCCCCGCCTCGTGGCGGGTGTCCGCCACGTCAACTGGGGTTGGGAGGCCCGCACGGGGGCCCGGGCGAAGGACGTCTCCCGCCGGCAGTTCGAGCTGTTCCACGAACGACTGCGCACCGCCGAGCAGTGGCTGTACGAAGCCGCCGAACGCGAGCCGCAGTGGACCTCGCCCTGGCACGCCCTGCAGACCAGCGGCCGCGGCCTCGAGGTCGGTCAGGCCGTCGCACGCCGCCGCTTCGAGGCGACCGTACGGCGAGACCCGCACCACCTGGGAGCGCACCAGCAGCAGTTGCAGCAGGTCTGCGACAAATGGGGCGGCTCGCACGAGGAGATGCACGCCTTCGCACGCGAGTCCGCGTTCGGCGCACCGGGCGGCACGCTCCTGGGCCAGCTGGTCGCCGTCGCCCACCTCGAGCAGTGGCTCTCCCTCGACGACGGAGCCGACGCCGCCTACATGCGCCGGCCCGAGGTGAGGGCGTCGCTGCGGGATGCCGCCGACCACTCGATCCGGCATCCGGACTTCGTCCGTCGAGGGCTGTGGATCCAGGTCTTCAACACCTTCGCCATGGCCTTCGCGCTGGCTGGGGAGCGCGAAGCGGCGCGCGAGTGCTTCCGCGTCACGGACGGCCGCGTCAGCGAGTTCCCCTGGTACTACATCAACGGTTCCGACCCCGCCGCGGCCTATCGGCAGCAGCGTTCGGCAGCCGGGCGCTGAGCCGGGGCGCGACGAGGTCCGAGGCGTCGGGCTCCGAGGACGCCGCCGGTCGCCGACGGCCCGCACGGGCACGGCGGTCGGCCGGTCGCATCGCCGGCACGGTCGGCGGCATCGGCCACCGCGTCATCGGCCACCGCGATCGAACCGCACACCGTGACCGCCCGTCGACGGCCTCACGCCCCGACCGTCCGTCCCGCGCGCACGTGTCCGGACCCCGGATCCGACGCGGTCGGCGGCCGTGACCGTACGCGGCTTCGACCGCCCCGTCCGTCAGAGCGCGGCGTCGCCGTCGGCCCGTCCGTCTGCCTCGCCGTCGGCCCCGTACCTCCGTACCTCCGTACCGCTTCCGTCCGCCCCCGCTCCCGCCCCCGCTCGCTCACACGGCGGGAGCGCCCACCGAAAGACTGCGCCAGGTGCCTCACTCCGAGACCACTCACTCCTTCCAGGTCGACTTGCGCGGCCTCGTCGACCTGCTCTCGCACCACCTCTACTCGAGCCCTCGCGTCTACCTGCGCGAGCTCCTGCAGAACGCCGTCGACGCCATCACCGCACGGCAGGCCGCCACGCCCGGCGCGCCCGCCACCATCACCGTGCGCACCGGTGACACCCTCACCGTCACGGACACCGGCATCGGTCTGACCGAGGCCGACGTCCACCGCTTCCTCGCGACCATCGGCCGCAGCTCCAAGCGGACCGCCGAAGGCGCCCTGGACGGTGCCGGGCTGGACGCCGCCCGAGGCGAGTTCATCGGCCAGTTCGGCATCGGCCTGCTCGCCTGCTTCGTCGTGGCCGACGAGATCACCGTGCTCAGCCGCTCCGCCGCCGACCCTGCGGCGCCCGCCGTCGAGTGGCGCGGCCACTCGGACGGCCGCTACACGATCCGCACCCTGCCCGCCTCGGCCGTGCCCGAACCGGGCACCACCGTCCGCCTCGTCCCGCGCGCCGACAACGCCGAATGGACGAGCCCGGAGCGGGTCGTCTCCCTCGCCCGGCACTACGGCGGCCTCCTCCGTCACGAGGTCACCGTCGTCGGCCCTCGCGGCGAGACCCACCGGGTCAACGAGACGCCCCCGTGGGAGCAGACCCACCGCTCCCCGCTCGCCCGCCGTGAGTCGATGACCGCGTACTGCCGCGGCCTCTTCGACTTCACCCCCCTCGACACCATCGAGCTCGACCTCCCGGCGGCAGGACTGCGCGGCGTCGCCTACGTCCTGCCCACGGCCGTCTCCCCGGCGCAGCGCGCCGGGCACCGGGTGCACCTCAAGGGGATGCTGCTCACCGACCAGGCGCCCGAACTGCTGCCGGACTGGGCGTTCTTCGTCCGCTGCGTGGTCGACACCACCAGCCTGCGTCCGACGGCGTCCCGGGAGGCGCTGTACGAGGACGGCACCCTGTCCGCCGTACGCGACGCCCTGGGCGAACGGATCCGTGACTGGCTCACCGGACTCGCCGCCAGCGACCCGTCCCTGCTGCACCGCTTCATCGACACGCACCACCTCGCGGTCAAGGCGCTCGCCCGCTACGACGACGAGCTGCTGCGCATCGTGCTGCCGTGGCTGCCGTTCGAGACCACCGACGGCAACGTCACGCTCGAGGAGTTCGCGCGGACGCACCCGACCCTCCTGGTCACGCGCAGCGTGGAGGAGTTCCGCCAGGTCGCCCCCATCGCCGCGGCCGCCGGCCTCGGCGTCGTCAACGGCGGCTACACCTACGACCGCGACCTCGTGCTCCGGCTGCCCGAGATCCGGCCCGGCACGTCCGTCACCGACCTCGACCCCGCCACCGTCACCGCGCATCTCGACGCCGTGGACCCGACCGCGGAACTGCGTGCGGCAGCCTTCCTCGCCGTGGCACGGGAGACAATCGGCGTCCACGACTGCGATGTCGTCCTGCGCGACTTCCAGCCGGTCACCGCGCCCGCGCTCCTCCTCGACAACCGCGAGGCCCGCCACGAGCGGACCAGGGCCGGCCTGGCCGCCGACAGCGACGGACTGTGGGCCGACATCCTCGGCTCCCTGCGCAACGAGACCCCGCGGGCCCAGCTCGTCCTGAACCACCTCAACCCGCTGGTCCGCCAGGCGATCACGATCACCGAACGCGGCCTCGCCGTGACGACCGCCGAGGCCCTCTACGGCCAGGCGCTGCTGCTCAGCCGCCGCCCGCTCCGGGCGAGCGAGAGCGCCCTGCTCAACCGGGCCTTCATCGGCCTGCTCACCCACGCCATGCACCACTCCGGCACGGCGGAACCCGGCTCCGAGCCCCGGAAGGAACTGTAGATGCTGGACACCCCCGAGGCCGTGGTCGAGGCACTGCGCGAGAACCACGACCGCCCCCACGGCCTGCAGCGCACCATCACCGCCGAGGAACTGGTCGAGGCCGCCGAACCCTTCGACAAGCACGACGTCCTCGTCACGGCCCTGCTGGAACTGATGTCGGCGTACGAGTTCACCGGCGAGCACCGCAAGTCGCCCGTCACCTTCGCCCGCCTCCTCAAGCTGTGGGACACCGCACCCGAGGCCTTCAGCCAGTGGGAGGCCCACCAGGTCTTCTGGCGCTTCAAGTGGGTGACGACGTCCCTGTTGCAGGTGCCCGAAGTGCCCCTGGCCACGATCCACGGCTGGATCGACCAGATGCGCACCCGCTACGAGAAGGCCGGGCACGGCATGCAGCCGGTGGCGGCGATGCGCTACCACGTGGCCGCCCACACCGGCGTCGGCACCGACACCGCCTACGACCTGTGGGCCACCCGGCCCCGTACCGAACTGAGCGACTGCGAGGCCTGCGAGACCCGGCACTTCGCCTGGCACCGGATGACATCGGGCGACGACGCCGCGGCTCTCGCGAGCTGGCGACCGGTCCTCGACGGAGCCATGGGCTGCACCGAGGAACCGCAGATGAGCCAGGCGCGCGCCCTGCTGCCGCTGCTGCGCACGGGCCGTGCGGACGCGGCCCGATGGGACGAGGCCCGCTCCCACCACCTCACCGGCTACCGGCGGGTCCGTGGCAACACGGGCATGCAGGAGGAGGTCGGACTCCACCTGGAGTTCTGCGCCCTCTCGCGCAACGAGGGGCGCGGACTGGAGATCCTGGCGGAGAACCGGCCGCTGTTCGAGGCGGCCGGCGCTCCGCTGGCCCGCCTGGGCTTCCTCACCGGTGTCGAGGTGCTGCTGGCCCGTCTCCTCGACGACGGGCACGCCGACACCGCCGTCGCCGGCCCGCCCGGACGGAACTGGACCGCTGCGGCGCTCCTCGCCCACGCCCGGGCCGAGACGGACCGGCTCGCGGCCGCGTTCGACGCCCGCAACGGCACCACGGCGGTCGGGGACCACCGCAAGGCGCGCCTCGCCCGGACCCCGCTGCTCGACGAGCCGCTGCCGCTCGGACTGCGGACCACCGTCCCGCGCCCGACCGCGGCCGGGAAGCGGACGGCGGTCCCCGCCGTCACCGCCGCCGCGGCCGCCGCGGCCGCCGCCGGGCCGGAGATCCCGGAGGACTTCGTCCCGCTGGTACGCGAGGCACGGCGCCTGTCGGCCGAGGGCCATCCGGGCAGCAGCAGGCTCTGGAGCCGTGTCGCCGAGCGCCTGGCCGAGGCGAACACCCCGCACGACGAGCGGCTCGGCCCGGAGGACCTTCTCCGCGCCGAGCTGGCCGCGCACCGGGCCTACCGGCTTTCGCAGGAGGACGTCGAGGCCGAGAGCATCACCGAGCTGAAGCGGGCGGCCGAGCTGTTCGAACGGGTCGGCATGCCCTGGCACGCCCTCTCCGCTCGCACGCGTGCCTTCGCCTGGGAGGTGGCCCCCGACGACGGCCCGTACGGCGCGGAGGGCGAGGCCGGCATCGAAGGCACCGACAGCGCCGCGCACACCGAAGGGACCGGCAGCGCCGAGGGTGCCGAGGGCACGGACGCCGGGATCTCCGACGCGGTCCCGGCCACGGACGGCGCGGTGCGGGACACGATCAGGGCCGGCCTCGACGAAGCGCTGCGCGCGGTGGAACTCCTCACGACCCAGGCTCCGCTGACCGGCGAGAACCCGGGGGAGGGGGAGCCGGAGTCCCTGGCCGAGAGGGCGGCGGAGCGCGTACGGGAGTACCTCGGCGTGCTGTACTCCTGCACGTTCGCCGCCTACCAGGGAGTGCTGGCACAACTGCCCGAGCCCACCGACTCGGCCGTCGAGCGGTTCGACGAGCAGGCCGGGAGGCTGCGCCGTGAGGCGGAGCGCCTGTCCGTCCCCCATCAGGTCGCCGCCGCGCGGCAGTTCGTCGCCGACATGGCCGGCCGGCGTGGTGACGTGGCGAGCGCCGAGACCGAGCTGCGCGCGGCGCTGAAGGACATCGAGGCCGCCGGCCGGCCCTGGCGCGGATCGCGCCCGCGCGCCCTGCTCGCCCAGATGCTGCTGGCCAAGAACGAGCCGGCGGAGGCGGTGGAGCTGCTGCACCAGGCCATCGCCGACGCCGTCCGCCACGACGACACGGGGTTCCCGCTGGCGCCCACGTACGCGCTGCTCGGCCACGCCGCCTCGCACCTCGGGGACACCGGCGGCGCGGTGCGGCACCTCTCCGAGGCCGCCGCACGGTTCGACCAGGCCGGGGCGCACGACGAGGCCACCGACGTGCGGCTCCAGCTGGCCGACGTCCTGGCCCGCACGGGTCAGCAGGCCGACGCCGTCGCCGTACTGGAATCCGTCCTGTCCGACGAGACGTCCTCCGGCCTCGACGAGCGGGTGCTCGCGCAGACGCGGCTGTCGCTGGCGCGGGGACTGCGGGAGCTGGAGGAGTACCTGCCGGCGGCCGAGGAGTTCCTGCGCCTCGCGGACACCGTCGCCGGGTGGCCTGACGACCGGGTCGTCCACACGCTGGTGGCGGCAGAGGCGGCCACCACACTGGCGATGGCCGACCGTTGGGACGCGGCCGCCACGGCGTTTGCGCGCGCCGTCGCGTCCCACGCCGAGGCACCGAACCCGTCCTTGATCGCGCACATGATGTGCGAGTTCGCGCGCCTCACCATGCTGTCCCGGGGAGCCGACGGCCTCGACACCGCACTGGACCACCTGAAGCAGGCCGACGGTATCCGGGCGGCCGTGCCGGAGAACGCCGAGGGATTCGTGCCCTGGTACGAGGCGGGCACGGTGCACTACCGCCGGGCCCGCGTCCTGGCGGAGGCCGAACGCTTCCCGGAGGCCCTGGCCGAGGCGGAGGCGGCGATCGCCGCACACGAACAGGGCGGGGAACACGGCGAGGTGCCGCGTGCGGAAGCGGTCCGGATCGCGGCCCTGATCGAGGGCAACGGCCTCGACCGCGTCAAGGAGGCCATCGCCCGCCTCACGACGGCGGCGGCGCGCTGCCGCAAGGCGGAGCTTCCCGAGGCCGCCGAGATCCTCGACGCCCTGCGGCAGGACTATCTGAACCGCTAGGCCCCCGGCCCCTGCGGATGACCGCGGGGGTCGAGGGCGCCGCGGCGCGCCTCCGCGCTCGGGCCGCCGGGGAGGAAGCCCCCCGGCTGCCCGGCACGGCCGCTCAGGCGAACGCCGCCCCGACGCACCCCGCTCCGGCACGGCGGCTCCGGAGCGGGACCCGGCGCTCGTCGCGGGGGTGCCTCATCGCGCAGCTCCCTCGGCGCCCGGCAGCGGGGACACCGGCTCGTCGTCCCAGTCCCACGTGTCGAAGTAGGCCGTCGTGCAGGTCCTGCGGGCCTCCATGACGGCGGTGAGCCGGTCGAAGTCGCGCGTCGGCATGAGCGGCCTCCACTCCTCCCATGGCAGCACCCGGAACTCGTCGTGCTCCTCGGGCGCGAGGGTGATGCGCGCGATCTGCCGATCGGTGAGCCGCCCGCCGTCGAACACGTATCCCGCGGTCGCGAGCGGCCACCCGGCTCCGGGCAGCCCGAAGACCGCCGCCAGCAGCCGCGCCGGACCCGGCACCGGCAGACCGGTCTCCTCGAAGGTCTCCCGCCGGGCCGTGTCCCACGGCCGCTCGCCCGGCTCGGCCGTTCCGCCGGGCCACTGCCAGGGGTGCTCGGAGCTGTAGACGGCATGGAGGTGCAGGGGCCGGTCCGCCTGGTCGGTGAAGAAGACGCTGCCGAAAAGGGACGCCTTCGGCAGCATCTTCGCGTACTCCTCGGGCGGCAGCCACGTCTCGCTCATGTCCGTTCCTCTTCCTCTCGGTGTTTCTGCGCGCGGAACTCCTCCACCGCGCGCGGCGGTTGCCCGCCCCGTGGACCGTCGGCCACGAGGCGCAGCCGGTCCGCCGCCGCGTCGTACGCGATGGCGTCCCCTGGTTCCTGGAAGTGCACCGCGATCCGGGCCCCGGCCCGGTAGGCGTCGAGACCGGCCCGGCAGTAGGCGACCATCGGCTCCGGCAGGCCGTCGAAGGCGAACCACCGCATGGCGTCGCACACGTCCGGCTCCATGACACCCGGGACGCCCTGCCAGCGAAGCACCTCGAAGAAGAACCCGACGCGCGCCCTCCCGCCCGGCCCCCGGTGGTGCACCGTGACGGCCGCGAGCACATCGGCCGGATCCACGCCGAGCCCCGTCTCCTCCCGCGTCTCCCGGACGAGAGCGGTGACGACGTCCTCCTCCGGCCCGTCGAGGTGCCCCGACGGCAGGTGCCACATCCCGGCGGCGTACGCGTCCCCGGCCCGCCGCGACAACAGCACCTCCGCACCCCGTACCCCCTCGCGGCGTGCGATCAGATGCACATCCAGCGGCTCGGTATGCCGCCCGCCCCCACTCACGAGGCGCCTCGCCGGACGGTGGCGTCCGGCCGGGACGGGGTGGCCGTCATGAGGTGGTTCCTTCGTCGGGTGCCGCGCCGCGGGGCCGGTAGCCGCCGGCCTGGAGGGTGAACATCCGGGCGTAGGCGCCGTCGAGAGCCATGAGGTGGTCGTGGGAGCCGGACTCGACGATGCGGCCGGCGTCGAAGACGTAGATGCGGTCGCAGTCGACGACGCTGGCGAGCCGGTGGGAGATGAGGACGGTGATCTGGTCCTCGCGCGGCCGCCCGCGCAGCACCGCTTCGTAGACGGCGTGTTCGGAGGGCGGGTCCATGCTCGCGGTCGGCTCGTCGAGCAGGAGGAGGGCCGCGCCCTTGTAGAGCCCACGGGCGACGGCGATCTTGGCCCACTGGCCGCCGGAGAGTTCCTGTCCTCCGCGGAAGCGTTTGGAGAGCAGCGCCTCCCACTGCCCGGGAAGCGCCTCGATGACCCGGTCGGCGCCCGCGGCCCTCACGGCGGCGAGGGCCCGTCCGGGATCCGCCTCCGTGAGGCTGCCCGTGGAGACGGTCACGTTCGACAGGGCGCTGAAGGGGAAGCGGACCGGGTCCTGGAGGACGCAGGCGACCCGCTGTTGCAGTGACCGCGCGTCCATGGTGCGTACGTCCACACCGTCCCAGTACATCCGGCCCTGCTGGACGTCGTGCAGCCCGGCGAGAATCTTCGCGCAGGTGCTCTTGCCCGAGCCGTTGAGCCCCACGAACGCGACGGTCTCGCCGGCGCTGAGCGTGAGGGACACCCCGTTCAGCGCGGGGGCGTCCTGCCCGGCGTAGGTGAAGGAGACCTGCTCCAGGCTGATGGTCTTCACCCGCT
Source organism: Streptomyces sp. NPDC036822 (assembly GCF_055609145.1). NCBI lineage: Bacteria > Bacillati > Actinomycetota > Actinomycetes > Kitasatosporales > Streptomycetaceae > Streptomyces > Streptomyces sp. NPDC036822. The sequence continues at coordinate 31,197 of NZ_JBVJPY010000015.1, read as the reverse complement.
CCGGGGCGTGCACGTCGGAGGTGCGCTGCTGGAGACCCCGGCAGCGTTCCTGGACGGCCAGGAGGTCGTCGACCCACATCGCGTGCTCGTACAGCAGGTGCGCGACCTCCACGAGCCGGGTGAGCGAGGTCTGTCCGACCTGGACGGCGAGGACCGCTCCCGCGCCGGCGGCCAGCGGAAGCCAGCCGGCGATCAGCATGGCGGCGAGGGCGCCGTACGTGATCCCGGTACCGAGACCGCCGATTCCGCGCCCGGTCAGATGGAGCAGGGCGGCCCGCACCCCCAGACGGGTGTCCTCCTCGGCGATACGGGTGATCAGGCGCCGGTGCTCCTCCAGGAGCGCGCCCTGCGCCGTGTCGGAGCGGAGTTCGGCGGCGGCGTCCTGGTCGAGGAGCAGCCACGAGAACACGCGCACGCGCCGCTGGAGGGCGTTCCAGCGCTTGAAGGAGTGGAATCTGGCCCGGGCGCTGTGGACGGCCGCCATGCCGACGGGGAGGACGGACAACAGGAGCAGGGGGAGCAGGGCGGGGTGGAGGACGCCGAGGACCCCGATGGTGCCGGCCAGGCTGAGGAGGGCCGAGGCGAGGGAGACCACCTGGGCGACGATCTGCCGGGCGTAGAACAGGCCGCGGTCGTTCGCGCGGTATACCTCGTCGTGCCAGTCGGCGTCCTCCACCGCCTCCAGGCGCACGTGCGCCGTCAGCCGGAAGAACTCGCTCTCCAGGGCGGTCCTGATCTTGGGGGTGACCCGCGCCTGCGCCACCGCGAGCGTGGCCTCCGCGAGGGCCCGCGCGGCGAGGAACCCGACCACGAGCAGCACCTGGGGGACGGCGGCGCGCACCCGGTCGGGAGTCGGCCCCTGGGCGAACAGCTCCCGCAGCACGGCGACGCCCGCGATCAGGCCGAACGCGGTCATCGCCGCCGAACCCAGCTGGCAGACGACCACCGCGGCCGTCGCACGCCGGTCGGCCCGCCAGGCGAGCCGGCCGATCCGCCGGGTGATCCGGGGCAGCCGGACGAGGACCTGGCGTACCGTCGCCTCGGCGGAGGCTCCGTCGTGGACGGACCAGTACGTCTCCTCCATCTCCTCGGCGATGTCCTCGCCCGGGGAACCGCTCGGCAGGGCCCGGGGCGGAAGAGGGAGCGGAGCGTTCCGTGGCGCCGGAACCGTGACGTCCGCGGCCTCGGTACGGATGGCGTCACTCATGCCGCCCACCTCGTGGGCGGGCGGAAAGGGCGGGCGAGGGGCACATGAGGACCTCCTGGAGGGAGCCGTCAGGCTGTTGTGGAGGTCAACGAGAGGTCCCCGCATTTCGAACACACGTGTTTCGGTCGGGGTGCGAACCGCGTGACAGAGCGCGCGGGCGAGGCTGCTCGATACACGGACCCTTACCGGGCAAGGTCCGTGTCGCACAGCGCAGTTGGCCGAAACGCCGATGCCTCGCCGGAGCGGTCGGACAGGTGGTGTTCCACGCCTCAGGGCACGGGCGGCCCGTGCCGAGCGCCGCGTGTCACGCCAGGAGCGCGGCCGCCTGCTCGCGCGCCTCGGCCAGCCAGGTCGCGCGTTCCTCGGAAGACGACCCGGTGACGGTCCGGAAGACGACCCGGCGGACGTCGGAGACCCCCACGTAGGGCAGGACGCACGCCGACCACACGCTCTGCAGCGGGTCGCCGAACTCGCTCGCCTCCCGGTCGGCGGGGGTGTCGGAGGTGTTCAGCACGAGAGCCCGGCCGGCCTTCAGGAGCCCGGCGGGTTCGCCTTCCGCCGTCTCCAGCTTGTACGCGACCCCGGGCGCGAGCACGCGTTGTATCCAGCCCGTGAGCACCGCGGGCGGCATGCCCCACCAGTTGGGGTGGACGAACACCATGGCATCCAGCGTGGCCACCTCGGCGCGGTGCCGCGCCACGTGCGCGTCGTGGGAGTGGGCGGACGACCCGACGGTCTCCGTCTCGTCGGCGGAGAGCAGGGGTCCGAACCCTTCCGCGTACAGGTCGTGCGCCACCACCTCTGATCCTCGTGCGCGCAGTGCCTCCACGACGGCGTCGAACACGGCGTGGTTGAAACTCCCCGGGCGCGGGTGAGCGAGATAGACCCCTGTGCGCATGATTCCCCCAGTTGATCTTCCGTAGCTGATCACCAGCAGACGGCTTCGAGCGGCCGTCTGTCATGCGGTCGGCCGAACCGCTCCGAGCGTCGTTGCCGCGACGGCCTCCCGCCGGCGCTCACCACTCCCGGGGGGCGATCAGCTCCTCCACATCGGCGTCCTCGAAACCGTAGGCCGACGCGACGAACCAGAAGTCCTCGGCGATCTCCTCCCGGGCGACCGTCTCGATCTCACTCCCGGCTGCCTCGAACTCCGCCTCCAGGTCGTTGAACTCCTCCGTCGCGGCATGGGTGAGCGCGTAGAGGGCGGTCACGTCCGCGGGCTGCCCTGCCTCGATCCTCTCGCACAGCCGCAGCAGGATCGCCCGGCCCTTCTCGAGTACGTGATCGGGGTAGTACGTGTCCGCGTACAGGTGCCGCAGAAACGCGTGCCCCGCTATCCGCTGGTTGGTGACCGGCATGGTGATGCCCTTCCTGTGGAGGAACCGTGGTGCCGATCCTGCACCCCACCACTGACAGGACGACGCGCCGGCCGGCGCCCCTCCTGAGGGGCTCCGGCCGGCGCGTCGGTGCAGGCGCATTCGGTGAGCTCACGTCACCGCAGTCGCTTGGGCGAACACGCTCCGATGCGCGTGCGTCACGAGTGGACTGCCCTCGTGCGCACGGGAATCACTTGACGCCGAGCCCGGCGTCGGCGACCTCGGGCTGCCCCGCGGCCTTGAGGACCTTGTTGAGCGGCTTCAGGTCGTAGATGCCGTTCAGGTCGGGCTGCTTGAGGAGGCCGGCCTTCACCGCGTGGTCCGCCTGGGCCTGGAGCGTGGCGGCCAGCGGGTCGTTGGTGAACCGGATCGACGGCCAGGCGGCGTCGATCACCTTGGCGCCCAGAGGCTTGCCCGTCAGCTCCTTGAGCTTGGCGTTCGCCGACGCCTTCGCCTTGTCCGGGTTGGCGTTGATCCACGCGTTGGTCTTCACCACACCGCGCAGGACGGCCTCGACGACGTCCGGGTGCTCGGCGAGGAACTTCTGCGACACGATGATGTTCGTGATCACGAACTTCTTGTCGGGCCACAGCGTCGACTCGTCGAGCAGGACCTTCGCGCCCTCGCTCACCAGCTTCGAGGCGGTCGGCTCCGGCACCCAGGCGCCGTCGATGGCGCCGGAGGTGTAGGCGTTCGGGGTCACCTTGTTGTCCGTGCGGACCACGGAGACGTCGCCCTTGCCGCTCTGGGCGTCGACCTTCCAGCCCTTCTCGGAGATCCAGTTGAGGAAGGCGACGTCCTGGGTGTTGCCGTGCTGCGGGGTGGCGATCCTCTTGCCCTTGAGGTCGTCCAGGGTCTTGATCTTGTCCGGGTTCACCACCAGCTTCACGCCGCCGGAGGCCGAACCCCCGACGATGCGCAGGTTCTTGCCCTTGGACTTGGTGTAGCCGTTGATCGCGGGGGAGGGGCCGATGAACCCGATGTCGATCGAGTCGGCGTTGAGCGCCTCGATCTCGGACGGGCCGGCGTTGAAGGTGGACGCCGTGATGGTGGTGCCGCCGAGTTCCTTCTGGAGGATGCCCTCCTGGACGCCCACCAGGGCCGTCGCGTGCGTCAGGTTCGGGAAGTAACCGAGCCGCACCTTGTCGGACGAGAGCTTCTCGGCGTCCACCGCGACCTTGGGCTGCGCGGCGTCGTCGGAGCCCTCCGAGCCGTAGCCGCAGGCGGTCAGCAGAAGGGGAAGCGCGGCTACGGCGGCGAGGGTACGCAGGGTGGTGAGCGGTCTTGCGGCAGACACGGAGTGTCCTCTCGGGCGGATCGGTGATCGGTGAGCGATCAGGGAGACAGGGAGGTGCGGGACGAACCGCTTCTCGGCGCGACCCGGCTGCCCCGGCCCTCCACTCCCCGGCCGTCGGAGGCAGGCACACGCGCAGGGGGCGGGCATGCCGTCATCGAGGGCGGGAGAGCGGAACGAGCGGGGTGTACGCGGCCGTGGACGTGCGGGATCCGCCCGCGAGGGCGGAGCGAGGGCGCGGTGGTGGTGCGGAGAAGTGCGGGGACGGAGGCGTCAGAAGGGCCGACAGAGGGCACTGGACGCGCGGCCGAGGTCGATGTGACGACGCGAGGCCAGGAGGGGCGACGACGGCTTCGCGCGGTCGAGCGTTCCCATGGCCACCCCCCCTTATCCCTAGTTCTCCTACCTGGTTGATAGGGATCGTGACAGAAGGAGGCCGCCACCCCAAGAGGGTGTTCGCATGATGGACTCAATCATCTCGCCATACGAGACAGGTGAGGTGGGCCCGGGTGTCGCGGGGCCTGTGGCGGGGGCGCAACCACAGTCAGGGCGACCCGGGTTGGCGCCGGTCCGGCATCCGGGCGCCGGTTGACGGGAAGCGCGAGTAATGCTCAAGTGTTCGCATGATTGCTGAGCGGCGCTTGGTCACCCGTGACCACATCGACTTCGGTCGGGTGTGGTCCGCGGCGTGTTGCGCCTGACTCGGCAGTGGGCCGCCTGACCGGCCCTTCCTCTCCCTCGGCGCCGTCGCCGCGGGTCGCTCCCGCCCCTCGCCCCACCGCCCCGCCCACGCGCTGAACCCGCGTACGGACGGTCCCGCGAGCGCGGACGCGCTGCCGTAACCCCTCCCCGCCCCGGGCCCCGCCCCCGGCGTCGTCAGCCTTGCCCGTCCCGCGGCCCCGTCGGCCCTCAGCTGGACGGCCACCGCAACCCACCGTGCCCGGGGGCAGCTCCGTGCTGCCCGCCTGCCACGCCTCCGGACACACCACCCCTCGGCACACGAGGACGTGAGGAAAGGTCATCTCCCATGCCTGTGGAGTTCCTCGGCATCGCCGCCACCCATGACGGGTCGGAAACGACCGCGCGCTCCGGCGCCGCCTTCGACAAGCAGTACACCCTCCGGCTCGCCCGGGCGCACGAGGAGCACGGCTGGGACCGGGTGCTGTTCGCCTACGGGTCCGGATCGCCCGACCCCGCGCCGGCCGCGGCCTTCATCGCGAGCAGGCTCGACACCCTGCAGATCCTGCTCGCCCACCGGCCCAACGTCTCGTACCCGACCTTCGCCGCCAAGACGTTCGCCACCCTCGACCGGATCAGTGACGGCAGGCTGACCGTCCACTTCATCACCGGGGGCAACGACCACGAGCAGGGCCGCGAGGGCGACACCCTCTCCAAGGACGAGCGCTACGCACGGACCCGCGAGTACATCCGGATCGTCAAGAAGATCTGGACCACCCACGAGCCGTTCGACCACGAGGGCGAGTACTACCGCTTCCACGACTTCGTCAGCGACGTCTTCCCCGTCCAGCAGCCACGGCCGAACGTCTCCTTCGGCGGTTCCTCCGCCGCGGCGTACGAGGCGGGCGGCGCCGAGGCCGACGTCTACTGCCTCTGGGGCGAACCGCTGGCGAGGACCGCGGAACAGATCGAGGCGGTGAAGGCCGCCGCGAAGGCCGCGGGCCGCACCGACGTCCCCCGCATCCAGGTGGCGTTCCGGCCGATCATCGCCCCGACCGAGGAACTGGCGTGGGAGAAGGCCCACCGTACGGTCGGCGCCATCCGCGCCCGCCGCGAAGCCGGACTCGTGCGCCACCACCGCGCGGGAGCACCGGAGAACGCCGGCTCGCAGCGACTGATCGCCATCGCGGAGGCGGGGGAGCGGTACGACCGGGCGCTCTGGACGCCGACCGCGGCCGCCACCGGAGGCGCGGGCAACTCCAACGCCCTGGTCGGAACCCCGGAGACGGTCACCCAGGCCCTGCTCGACTACTACGACCTCGGCGTGGACATCCTCTCGGCGCGCGGGTACGACCTGCTCGACGACGCCATCGACTTCGGGCGGTACGTCATCCCGATCGTCCGCGAGGAAGTCGCCAAGCGTGATGCCGAGCGCGATGCCAAGGGCGACGTCAAGGGCGACGCCGAACGCGATGCCCGGCGTGACGCCGCGCGCGCCGACGCGCGTGAAGCCGGGCGCGACGCGGCGCACCTGTCGGCCGGCGGCCCCGAGCCGCTCGTGGCGGTCCACCGATGACCGCGTCACCCGACTCCCGCGCCCCCGAGCTGTCCGTCGTCCAGGTCCCGGTCTCCGACCCGCGCGTGGCCCCGCTGCTGCGCGGCCTCGGCGACGAGTACACGGCCCGCTACGGCGACTTCGCCCAGGCCGAACTCGGCCGATATCCCGATGAGGAGTTCGCTCCGTCCCACGGCGGCGTCCTGCTCCTGCTCCTGGAGGGCGGGGCCCCGGTCGCAGGCGGAGCGTTCCGCCGGTACGACGGGACCACCGCCGAGTTGAAGCGGATCTGGACGCACTCCGCCCACCGCAGACGCGGACTGGCCCGCCGGGTCGTGGCCGAGCTGGAGCGGGAGGCGGACGACCGGGGCTACCGGCGCATCTACCTGACCACGGGTCCCCGGCAGCCCGAGGCGCGTGGCCTCTACCTGGCCACCGGCTACACACCGCTGTTCGACACGAGCGCCGACCCGGAGATCGTCGGCGTCCTGCCCTTCGAGAAGCACCTCCGCCCCGGCGCGCGTACCGGAGAAGGCCCCCGCCCTGTGAACCTGCCGTGAACCCACCCGGAGTCCGCTCCCGTTCCCGCGTCCGCTCACGTCTGCGTCTCGTGACCGACGACCCGGCCACGGCCCCGCGCGGGACGGGCGACCCGGCGCCGGCCGCGCGCCCCGCCGACGTCACGACCGCGATCCCGGCCGGCGCCCCGGGCGCTTCCGGCCTGCCCGACTCACCCCGAGTCGTCTCCGCCCGCCACTACGGCCGGTGGATCGCCGGCGCCGCCGTGACCGTACTGGTCCTGCAGTTCGCCCACGGCCTCGCCACCAACCCGGTCTGGGAGTGGTCCGTCTTCGGGGCGTACTTCTTCTCCGAGACGATCGTCCAGGCCGTCGGCGTGACGCTTCAGCTCACCGCCTACGCCACCGCGCTCGGCTTCCTCCTCGGCACCGTCCTGGCCTTCATGCGGCTCTCCCGCAACCCGGTGCTGCAGACCGTCGCCTGGTCCTACATATGGATCTTCCGGTCCATCCCGATGATCGTCCAGCTGGTGTTCTGGTTCAATCTGAGCGCCCTCTACGAGACGCTGGGCGTCGGCATCCCCTTCGGTCCGGTCTTCTGGTCCGTCGACAGCAACAGCCTGATCGGCACGATCGGCGCCGCCCTCATCGGACTGTCGCTCCACCAGGCCGCGTACGCCGCCGAGATCGTGCGCGGCGGAGTCATCTCGGTCGACCACGGACAGCTGGAGGCGGCCGCCGCCCTCGGCATCCCCCGGCTGCGGCAGATCCGCCGGATCGTGCTCCCGCAGGCGATGCGCGCCATCCTCCCGACGGCCGGCAACGAGATCATCGGCCTCCTCAAGGGCACCTCGGTGGTCTATGTCATGGCGATCGGCGAGCTGTTCTACCAGGTCCAGGTGATCTACGGCCGCAACGGCAGGGTGATCCCGCTGCTGCTGGTCGCCACCGCCTGGTACGTGCTCCTGACCTCGCTCCTCTCCATCGCGCAGTACTACGTGGAACGCCGCTTCGCCCGAGGCGCCGACCGCACACCGCCGCTCACCCCGCTCCAGCGTGTCCGGCGCCTCGTTCGGAACCTCCGCGCGGCGGCGGCTCGGCCCGATCAGCCCGTGAGCCCCTTCAAGACCCTGGGAGAAGCCCGATGAGCGAGGTGATGGTGGACGTCCACGGCGTCCACAAGAGCTTCGGCCCCCTGGAAGTACTGCGCGGAGTGGACCTCCAGGTCCGCGCCGGCGAGGTCACCGTGATCCTCGGACCGTCAGGCTCCGGGAAGTCCACGCTGCTGCGCACCATCAACCACCTGGAGAAGGTGAACCGCGGCTGGATCAGCGTCGACGGCGAGCTCATCGGCTACCGCCGCTCCGGCGACAGACTGCACGAACTGAAGGAGAAGGACGTCCTGCGGCAACGCACCCACATCGGGTTCGTCTTCCAGAACTTCAACCTCTTCCCGCATCTGACCGTACGGGAGAACCTGGTCGAAGCCCCGGTCGCCGCGCTGCGCCGCCCGCGCAAGGACGCCGTCGAAGCGGCCGGCCGGCTCCTCGAACGGGTCGGCCTCGCCGACAAGGCGGACGCCTATCCACGCCAGTTGTCCGGCGGCCAGCAGCAGCGCGTCGCCATCGCCCGCGCACTGGCCCTCGAACCCAAGGTGCTGCTCTTCGACGAGCCCACCTCGGCGCTCGACCCGGAACTGGTCGGCGAGGTCCTCGACGTGATCAAGGACTTGGCCCGCTCCGGAACCACCATGATCGTCGTGACCCACGAGATCGGCTTCGCCCGCGAGGTCGCCGACACCGTGGTGTTCATGGACGACGGAGTCGTCGTCGAACAGGGGCCGCCCGCCGCCGTCCTGGACGCCCCGCGGCACGAGCGCACCCGCGCCTTCCTCTCCAAGGTCCTCTGAACCGACGCGACGCCCGCGAGCGGTTCCCGACCACCCGGCCCCACCCCCTCATGTCGCACGCCCACGCAAGGAGAACGCCCGTGTCCGTCCCTCTCGCCCGCCGCGCCGGCGCAGCCGCGCTCGGACTCGCCACCGCACTCGTCCTCGCCGCCTGCTCCAACCCCTCGGACGGCGGTACGACCGAGGTCGCGGCCACGACCGGAGCCCGTACGAAGATCAATCTGGGCCCGGACCAGAACCGCGTCCGCACGGGCAAGGTGGAGTCCATAGCGGCCCAGGTCCCCGAGGAGATCCGCAAGAGAGGCACCCTGGAGATCGTCGACTCCTCCGGCTCGTCCGCGCCGCTGACCTTCCGGGCCACCGACAACAAGACCGTCATCGGCGTCGAACCCGACCTCGCCCACCTGGTCGCCGATGTCCTGGGCCTCAAGGCGCACATCAACACGGTCTCCTGGGAGAACATCTTCATCGGCCTCGACAGCGCCAAGTACGACGTCGGCTTCAGCAACATCACCGTCACCGAGGAGCGCAAGGAGAAGTACGACTTCGCCACCTACCGCAAGGACGACCTGGCCTTCGAGGCGAAGAAGGGCGGCGGCCTGAAGGTGACCGGACCCGCGGACGTGGCGGGGAAGACCGTCGCCGTGGACACCGGGACCAACCAGGAGAAGCTGCTGGTCGAGTGGAGCAAGGAGAACGAGAAGGCCGGCCGCAAGCCGGTGGACATCACGTACTACCAGAACGTCAGCGACACCTATCTCGCGCTCCAGTCCGGCCGCATCGACCTCTACCTCGGCCCCAACCCGGTCGCCGCCTACCACGTGGCCACCACCGGGAAGACCGAGGTCGTCGGCACGCACTCCGGCGCGGGCGCCACTCTCCAGGGCCTGATCGCGGCCACCACCAAGAAGGACAGCGGACTGGTGAAGCCGCTCGCCGCCGCGCTCGACGAGATCATCGCGAACGGCACGTACGCGAAGGTCCTGGAGCGCTGGGGGCTCTCGGCCGAGGCCGTGCGGAAGTCGGAGATCAACCCGCCCGGCCTGCCCAAGGCCAAGCCGTAACGCATCCCGCGCCACCCCGCTCACCACCGGCTCCGAAGCCTCAGCAACCCGAAGGATTTCCCATGGCCATCGTTCTCTCCGTCTCCGGGAGCCCCTCCGCCACCTCCCGTACCGCCCGCCTGCTGCGCCACCTCGACGCACGGCTCGCGGACCAGGGACACGACGTGATCCCCCTGGACGTGCGCACCCTGCCCGCCGAGGCGCTGCTGGGCGCCGACGTCACCCACCCCGCGATCGCCGAGGCCGCCGCGCTCTTCGCCCGGGCGGACGGCGTGGTGATCGGCACGCCCGTGTACAAGGCCGCCTACTCCGGTCTCCTGAAGTCCCTGCTCGACCTCCTCCCGCAGTACGCGCTCGAGGGCAAGACGGTCCTTCCCCTGGCCACCGGCGGCACCACGGCCCACGTGCTCGCCATCGACTACGCCCTGCGCCCGGTCCTCGCCTCCATGGGAGCCACGCACATCACCCCGGGCTGGTTCACGCTCGACAAGGACATCGCGGTGGGCGACGACGGCACCCTCCTCGTCGCCTCCGGGACCGCCGAGGCGCTGGCCCAGGTCGTCGACCAGTTCTCCGCCGCCCTGGGCGGCGTCCCCCGCCCGGCCCTGCTCGCGGCCACCGGCTGATCGGAAGACACTCCGGCCCCCCCCGCCCCGGCCCGTACCGCGCACCGGGACCTCGCCCCCGCGCACACGGACCTCACCACCCCTCCCGTTCACGAAAGGTGTGTACCCGGTGAGCCTCACCTTCCACTGGTTCCTGCCCACCAGCGGCGACAGCCGGCATGTCGTCGGCGGCGGTCACGGCACCGTGGTCCCGGCGGCCGGCTCCGACCGGCCGCCGACCGTCGGCTACCTCACCCAGATCGCCCGCGCCGCCGAGGACCTGGGCTTCGAGGGCGCTCTCACCCCCACCGGCGCCTGGTGCGAGGACGCCTGGCTGACCACGGCCATGGTCAGCCGTGAGACCGAGCGGCTGAAGTTCCTGGTCGCGTTCCGGCCCGGCTTCGTCGCGCCGACCCTCGCCGCGCAGATGGCGTCCACCTACCAGCGGCAGACCGGCGGGCGGCTCCTGCTCAACGTCGTCACCGGCGGCGAGAGCCGTGAGCAGCGTGCCTACGGCGACTTCCTCGACAAGGACGCCCGCTATGCCCGTACGGACGAGTTCCTCGACATCGTCCGGCGGTTGTGGCAGGGCGGGACGGTGTCCCTGAAAGGCCGGCATCTCCACGTCGAGGAGGCGGAGTTGACCCGGCTGCCCGACCCGGTGCTCGAGGTCTACTTCGGAGGCTCCTCGCCAGCCGCCGGCGAAGTGGCGGCCCGCCATGCGGACGTCTATCTCACCTGGGGAGAACCACCCGCCGCGGTCGCCGAGAAGATCTCCTGGGTGCGGGGACTGGCGGAGAAGGAAGGCCGGCGGGTCCGCTTCGGGATCCGGCTGCACGTCATCACGCGCGACACCTCCGAGCGGGCCTGGGCCGAGGCGCGACGGCTGCTCGACGGCTTCGACCCCGAGACCGTCCGCACCGTCCAGAGCGGACTGGCCCGCAGCGAGTCCGAAGGACAGCGGAGGATGCTCGCCCTGCACGGCGGGAGCGCGGACGGCCTGGAGATCCACCCCAACCTCTGGGCCGGCATCGGCCTGGTGCGCGGCGGTGCCGGCACGGCGCTCGTCGGCAACCACGAGGAGGTCGCCGAGCGCATCGTGGAGTACCACCGGCTCGGCATCGACGAGTTCGTCCTCTCCGGCTACCCGCACCTGGAGGAGGCGTACTGGTTCGGGGAGGGCGTCCTGCCGAGGCTGGCCGCGCGCGGCCTGTGGGCCCACCCCGGCCGACGGGCCGCAGCCTGAGGTCGCGTCCCCAGCCGCAAGCCGCAAGCCGCAAGCCGCAAGCCTCATGGCACATGGGTTTCCGGCCCGGGGTCCTCGGGCCCAAGCCCTCGGGCTTCCGGCCCGAGGCACGGGCCCCCAGGGCCCGAACGGTCCGCTACGGTTCGATCAGGAAGGCGTTCTCGCCGTGTCCACCCCTTCGTCCTCTTCCCCCTCCTCCTCCGCGCTGCACCTCGCCGTCGCGCTCGACGGCGCGGGCTGGCATCCCGCCGCGTGGCGCGAGCCCGCCGCCCGGCCGCGCGCGCTCATCACCGCCTCGTACTGGGCCGACCTGGTGACGGAGGCCGAACGCGGCCTGCTCGACTTCGTGACGTTCGAGGACGGCCTCGGCCTGCAGTCCTCCCACCCCACGCAAGCGGACGAGCGCACCGACCAGGTGCGGGGGCGGCTGGACGCGGTGCTCGTTGCCGCCCGCGTCGCCCCGCTGACCCGGCACATCGGACTGGTGCCGACGGTCGTCACCACCCACACCGAACCCTTCCACGTGTCCAAGGCGATCGCCACCCTCGACTACGTCAGCGCCGGCCGTGCCGGCGTGCGGGTGCGGGTGTCCGCGCGGCAGGACGAGGCGGCCCACTTCGGACGGCGCACCCTCCCCGTGCTCGACGGGCAGGAGGGGGAGCCTCGGTTCGATGACCCCGCCGTACAGCGACTGATCCACGACCTGTTCGACGAGGCCGCCGACTACGTCGACGTGGTGCGGCGCCTCTGGGACAGCTGGGAGGACGACGCCGAGATCCGGGACGTCGCCACCGGCAGGTTCATCGACCGCGACAAGCTGCACTACATCGACTTCCGGGGGCGGTACTTCAGCGTCAAGGGCCCCTCCATCACGCCCCGGCCACCCCAGGGCCAGCCCCTGGTGGGCGCGCTCGCCCACGAGAACCCGACCGGGGCGCCGTTCCGGCTGGTCGGCCGCTCCACGGACCTCGGGTTCGTCACCCCGCACCACACCGACGACGTCCGTGGCATCGTCTCCGCCGTCCGGGCCGAGCAGGACGCCGCGGGACGAGCGGGCGAACCGCTGCAACTCTTCGGCGACCTCGTCGTCTTCCTGGACGACGATCCCGCGGACGCCGTGTCCCGCCGCGACCGTCTCGACTCCCTCGCCGGCCGTCCTTACACCGGTGACGCCCGCGTCTTCACCGGTACGCCCGCCCAACTGGCCGATCTATTGCAGGAGTTCGGCGCCGCCGGCCTGACCGGTTTCCGGCTGCGGCCGGCCGTCGTCGGTCACGACCTCCCGATGATCACCCGGGGACTGGTGCCGGAGCTGCAGCGCCGGGGTGTCTTCCGGCGCGCCTACGAGGCCGACACCCTTCGGGAGCTGCTGGGACTGCCCCGCCCCGCCAACCGTTACGCGGCGACCTCGCCCGCCTCGACCGCGGCGGCGGAGGCGGAGACCGAGGCGCCCGCCTCCCCCTCCGCCGCCTCCACCCCCGAGCCCGCCCCCGCCGCCCCTGCCACCGCCGTCTGAGCCGGAGGACCGTACGACCATGAGCAAGCCGCTCAAGCAGATCCATCTGGCCGCCCACTTCCCCGGGGTCAACAACACCACCGTGTGGAGCGATCCGAAGGCCGGCAGCCACATAGAGTTCGGCTCGTTCGCCCACTTCGCCCGGACCGCCGAGCGTGCCAAGTTCGACTTCCTCTTCCTCGCCGAGGGGCTGCGGCTGCGCGAGCAGGGCGGCCGGATCCACGACCTGGACGTGGTGGGGCGGCCCGACACCTTCACCGTCCTGTCCGCGCTCGCCGCCGTCACCGACCGCCTCGGCCTGACCGGCACGATCAACTCCACCTTCAACGAGCCCTATGAGGTGGCCCGCCAGTTCGCCTCCCTCGACCACCTGTCCGGCGGCCGCGCCGCGTGGAACGTCGTCACCTCCTGGGACGCCTTCACGGGCGAGAACTTCCGTCGCGGCGGCTTCCTCCCGGAGGAGGAGCGGTACTCCCGGGCCGAGGAGTTCCTGGCCACGGCGCACGAACTCTTCGACTCCTGGCACGGGGACGAGATCGTCGCCGATCAGGCGGCCGGCGTCTTCCTCCGCGACGCGAAGGCCGGCGCCTTCGCCCACAGGGGACGGCACTTCGACATCGAGGGTCGGTTCGACGTCCCGCGAAGCCCCCAGGGCCGTCCGGTGATCTTCCAGGCGGGTGACTCCGAGGAGGGCAGGGAATTCGCGGCGGCCGACGCCGACGCGATCTTCAGCCGGTACAGCACCCTCACGGAGGGACAGGCGTTCTACGCGGACGTCAAGGGCCGCCTGGCCCGGTACGGCCGCCGGCCCGACCACCTCCTGATCCTGCCCGCCGCGACCTTCGTCCTCGGTGACACCGACGCCGAGGCGGAAGAGCTGGCGCGGGAGGTCCGCCGCCGGCAAGTCAGCGGAGCGACGGCGATCAAGCACCTGGAATTCGTCTGGAACCGGGACCTGTCGGCGTACGACCCGGACGGCCCGCTCCCCGACATCGACCCCGACGTCGGCGAGCACACCATCGCCCGCGGCCGGGCGCAGGTGCGGATGTACCGCGACCCGCTGGCCACGGCGCGGGAGTGGCGCGAGCGCGCGGCCGCCCACCAGTGGTCCATCCGCGACCTGGTCATCGAGACCGGAAGCCGTCAGTCCTTCGTCGGCTCCCCGGCCACCGTCGCCCGCACCATCGACGAGTTCGTCCAGGCCGACGCCGCCGACGGCTTCATCCTCGTACCCCACATCACCCCGGGAGGGCTCGACGCCTTCGCCGACACGGTCGTACCGCTGCTCCAGGAGCGCGGGGTCTTCCGCGCCGACTACGAGGGCACGACCCTGCGCGACCACCTCGGCCTGGCCCACCCCTCCGGCCGGGCCCGCCGCGTACCGACCGCCCACCCAGGAGTCCTCACCCCATGACCGGCGTCCCCCTCGGGGTCCTCGACCTCGTCCCGATCCCGTCCGGCTCCACCGCCGCCGAGGCGCTGCGCAACTCCGTCGACCTCGCCCGGCGGGCCGAGCGGTTCGGCTACGCCCGCTACTGGTTCGCCGAGCACCACCTCAACCCCGGCCTCGCGGGCACCTCGCCGGCGGTCCTCCTCGCCCTGACGGCCTCCGCCACCTCGACGATCCGGCTCGGCTCGGGCGCGGTGCAGCTCGGGCACCGCACCGCGCTGTCCACCGTCGAGGAGTTCGGCCTGATCGACGCGCTGTACCCCGGGCGCCTCGATCTGGGCCTCGGTCGGTCGGGCGGACGCCCGAGCACACCGACGGCCGCCCCGCCGCCCGACCGCACCCCACCGTCGTCCCCGACCCCGCCCCGCACCATCACGCCCGTCGTCGACGGCCGCACCCCCAACGGGCTGCTCATCCCGCCCCCGTTCTCCTTCGGGCATCTCCTCGGCTCCCCCCGCATCGCGCTCCAGCGGAGGCTGCTCCAGCAGCCGCACGCCGAGCCGCAGGACTACGCCGAGCAGGTCGACGACATCCTCGCCCTGCTCGCGGGCACCTACCGCTCCCCGGACGGCATAGAGGCACACGCCGTACCCGGTGAGGGAGCCGACGTCCAGGTGTGGATCCTGGGCAGCAGCGGCGGACGGAGCGCCGAGACGGCCGGTCGGCGCGGACTGCGCTTCGCCGCGAACTACCACGTCAGCCCCGCCTCCGTACTGGAGGCCGCCGAGGGATACCGCGCCGCCTTCCGGCCCTCCGACGTCCTCGACAAGCCCCATGTCAGCGTCTCCGCCGACGTCGTCGTCGCCGAGGACGACGCGACCGCGCGCGAACTCGCCGCCGGCTACGCCCCCTGGGTCCGCAGCATCCGCAGCGCCGAGGGTGCCATCGAGTTCCCCACCCCCGCGCAGGCCCGCGCCCACGTCTGGACCGACGCGGACCGGGCCCTCGTCGCCGACCGCGTCGACACCCAGTTCGTCGGCACACCCGGACACGTTGCGGACCGACTGGAACAACTCCAGGAAGCCACCGGCGCCGACGAGTTGCTGATCACCACCATCACCCACGGCCACGCCGACCGCGTGCGGTCGTACGAGCTGCTGGCCGAGGAGTGGCGGCGCAGGTGACAGCGCCGCTGCCGCCCTCCTCATCCGCGTACGCCCCCTGTCCGTCCCCCGCTCCCTCCGCCCAGGACGAGGTTCCCACGATGCCGTCGCACACCCCCGCCGCCACCACGCCACGCCCGCGCCACGACGAGACCGCCTACGACAGCCGCAGACTCCGCCAGTACCTCGCGGGGGAGGCCAGAGCGGACGGGGTCACCCGCCGCCGGCTGCTCACCCTCCTCGCCGCCACCGCGGCCGCGACCGGCCTCCCCGCGCCCCGCGCCGCCCAGGCGACCGCGACCACCGCGACCGCCGGCTCCCCGATCGTCAAACCGCTGCCGCCCGAGTGGTTCGTCCCGCGCGGCACCAACGCCGAGACCCGCTGGGAGGCGCTGCGCGGAACCGGGCACCACACCCCTAACGAGCTGTTTTTCGTCCGCAACCACACCACCACCCCCGTCCTCGAAGCCGCCGACTGGCGGTTGCGGCTGTGGGGTGACGGCCTGCGCGGCGGGCGCGGCGAGGACAGGCCGGTCGAGTTCGGGTACGACGACCTGCGAGCGCTGCCCGCCGTGACCCGGACCGCGTTCGTCGAATGCGCAGGCAACGGCCGCAGCCACTACACCACCCAGCAGGGCGAGACGGTCTCCGGTACGCCGTGGACCCTGGGAGCCATCGGTGTCGCCCGCTGGCGCGGGGTGCGCCTGGCGGACGTCCTGCGCAGGGCGGGGCTGACCCGGTACGCCGTGGACGTGCAGCCGCGCGGTCTGGACGCCGAGTACCTCAGCGGCGGCGAGAGCCTCGGCAGGGTGCGCCGCCCCCTGCCGGTGGCCAAGGCACTGGACGACGTACTGCTCGCGTACGAGATGAACGGCGAGCCGCTGCCGGCCGACCACGGGTATCCCGTGCGCGTACTGGTGCCTTCGTGGGTGGGGATCGCCTCGATCAAGTGGGTCGGCGATATCGAGGTGTCCGCGCGGCCGCTGTACTCCCCCTGGAACACCACCTTCTACCGGCTGTTCGGCTCCGCCCACCCCGAGGGCGGCAGCGCGCCGATCGGCCGGCAGACGACCAAGAGCGCCTTCGAACTCGCGAGCGGGGCGACGTTCACGGCGGGGGAGGGGCGGGTGCTGCACGGCCGGTCGTGGTCGGGCGCGGGAGGCATCGTGCGGGTCGACGTCAGCACCGACGGCGGGAGCAGCTGGCGCCCCGCCCGGCTGCACGACCGGCCGCGTCCCGGCACCTGGACCCGCTGGTCCCTGCCCTGGCGCCCCCAAAACCCCGGCCCCACCCACCTCCTGGCCCGCGCCACGGACTCCGCCGGCCGTACGCAGCCGGTGACCTCCGTGCCGAACGCGCAGGGCTACCTCTTCGACGCCGTGGTGCGGCATCCGGTGACGGTGCTCTGACACGCTCTGCGGCATCTCCGACACCGGGTTGCGGCACCGGCTCCGACGCCGGGTACGTACGCAGGGCTCCGCGCGCGCGTTCCTGCCGCCGGGTGCTCAGGCGCGGAGCCTTCCAGGCAGCCCCGGCCCCGAGAACGCGGGGCCGGGGCCGCTCCGCGTGAGCGGCCGGCCGGCGGCCCCACGACGCGCTCGGCTTCCTCCACCGGGCCATCCATCATGTGAGACCGCGACGCCGAAGTCGGCAGGCCCCCTTGACGTGTCAGGACGGCCGCTCGACACTCCGACGTAGTATCCCTGGCGAATAGGTAGGAAATGATGGAGCGTCCGGAGCCGGCCACCGACCGAGTGACCCGCTCACGTCGACCGTCTCCCCTCCTGACCTCCCGCCGCCACATCGACCTGCTGCGTGTCTGCAGCGCGGCGAGTCCTCTGAGCTGACTCCGCGGGGCCTCGCGTACACCGCCGACCCCCGCACGGGCGGGCGTCGTTGCCGGCGCCTGCCCGCGATCGGCCGCCCGCACCGTCCCAGAGAACCAGTCACCGGACCCGGGAGACAGACATGTCCGCAACACCCCTGACAGCCGTGCCGTCCTTCCCGTCCCCGCCCTCCTTCCGGGGCCGGATCGGCCACGACGCGCGCAGCGGTCACTACGCCGCCCCGCGCCGCTACCGCCTCCACCTCTCGCCGTCCTGCCCGCACTGTCTGCGCATCGCCGTCACCCACAGCCTGCTCGGCCTCGCCGACATCCTGCCCGTGACGCCGCTGCCCGCCGTCCCCGACGGTCCGGACGGCGAACACTCCGAGCTGCGCCCGCTGTACGAGGCCAGCGCGCACCACTACCCCGACGCCGCCACGGCACCGGTGCTCAGCGACGACTGGACGGGCCGGATCGTCAGTACCCACACCCCCGACATCCTGCGCGACCTCGCCCTGCACTTCGGCGACCGCGGCCCCGACCGGCCCGTGCTCCACCCGCACGGCACCGAAGCCGGGATGCGGGCCGTCGACCACCTCTGCGAGCAGGGCGTCAACGCCGCCGCGCAGCGCGCCGGACAACCCGGCGCCGACAGGGCGGTGCGGGACACGGCCCTCAACCGTCTGCTCCGCACGCTGCACACACTGGAACGACGACTGACCTCACGGACGTACGTCCTCGGCGACGCGCTCACCGCGGCCGACGTGCAGGTATGGGTGACGCTCGTGCGCCTCGACACCGTCCACCGCTGGCACCTGGACGCCGCCGCCGTCCACCGCATCGCCGACCATCCCCGCCTGTGGTCCTACGCCCGCCGTCTCTCCTCCCACCCGGCCTTCGGCCCCCACCTCGACCTCGACGCCATCGCCCGCCGACACCACGCGCAGTGCCGCGGCCTGGAGGGTGCCGGGGCGGCCGTCCAGATCCTCGACTGGGGCGGTGGCGCCGCCGGCGACCCGGACGGAGAGGCCGCCGGTGCCCACACGACCCGGTGCGGCGTCCCCACCGAGCGCGCGGCAGCGGCGGCGAGCGGAGATTCTTTGCGGCGGTGATGAACGGAACTTCACGGCCCTCCGTATGAGAGGCCGGACGCGTCCCCCGGTCGCCCCGTCGGCGATCTCGGTCCGGAACCCCTTGTTGGAGGCGAAGAGTTGAGTCACAGGCGCATACCCAAGCGGAAGGCCGTTCTCGCGGGAGCCGGGGCGGTGGGCATCATCGCCGCGGCGATCCTGCTACCGCAGGCCAATGCCTCACAGGACGGCACGGGGGAGCCGTCGGGCTCGCCGAGAAGGATGAGCGCCGCCGCGGCCGCGGAGGTCCTGCCGCGGCTGGGCAAGCAGCTCGGTGACTCCTACGGCGGCGCGTACTACGACGCGGACCGGCAGCAACTCGTCGTCAACGTCGCGGGCGACGGCACCAGGGCCGCCGCCCAGGTCAGGAAGGCCGGCGCCGTCGCGCGCAGCGTACGCAACAGCCTTCCCGCACTCACCACGGCGATGGGCTCCCTGAGCGCCGAGGCGCCGGTCCCCGGCACCGCGTGGGCCGTCGACCCGAGGACGAACCGCATCCTGGTCACCGCCGACCGCACCGTCACGGGCGAGCGGTGGGAGGAGATCGAGGGCGCCGTGCGCTCGCTGGGCGACGGAGTGGCGACCATCCGGAAGTCCAAGGGCGAGTTCAGGCCCTTCATCGAGGGCGGCGACGCCATCTTCGGCGGCGGATCGCGCTGCTCGCTCGGCTTCAACGTCACCACCCAGGAAGGGCAGCCCGGCTTCCTCACGGCGGGACACTGCGGCGTCGCCGTCGCGCAGTGGTCGGAGCAGCAGAACGGCGAACCGATCGGCACCGTACGGCAAGCCGTCTTCCCCGGCGAGGGCGACTTCGCACTCGTGACGTACGACGACCCGGACACCGACGCGCCGAGCGCCGTGGACGTCGGCGACGGCCGGATCGTGGAGATCGGACAGGCGGCCGACGCGGCGGTCGGACAGCAGGTGTTCCGCATGGGCAGCACGACAGGGCTGCGGGACGGGCGGGTGACGGGCCTCGACGCCACCGTGAACTACCCCGAGGGCACGGTCTCGGGACTCATCCAGACCGACGTGTGCGCGGAGCCCGGTGACAGCGGCGGAGCGCTGTTCACCCGGGACGGCGACGCCGTCGGCCTCACCTCCGGCGGCAGCGGCGACTGCACCTCGGGCGGCGAGACGTTCTTCCAGCCGGTGACCACCGCCCTGGACGCCGTCGGCGCCCGGATCGGCGCCGGCGACGCCGGAGACGGAGGGGCCGGCGACGCGGGTTCCGATGACGGAGCCGGTGGCGAAGGTGCCGACGCCGGAGACGGAGGGGCCGGCGGAGCCGACGACGGCGGGGACGCCGATGGGGGCGACGGCGCCGGCATCGGTGGCATCGAGGAAGGAGGGACCGGGAACGACGTCGGCTGACGGCTGGAAGGAAGGCGGCCCCGGACATCACGGATGTCCGGGGCCGCTGCCGTGCCTCCCACCGCCGGGCGAGACCGTGGGCCGCGGTTTCGTGGCGGGCCGTCGTCGCGAGCGACGACGGACTCGGGGAGCCCCGCACGCGTCGCGGAAGCCGACGCGCCGCCCGAGGTGACCGGGGCGCCACCCTCCTCGTTGGGCACGGCATGCAGTCGTACGACACCTCCCACCGCCCCGTCATATCCGCCGCGGCCGACCGCCCGGCCCGCCCCTCGAGGAACGACGCGGAGGCGGCCCTCGTCGAGCACTATCCGCGGCTCGTCCGGCTCGCCCACACCGTTCTGCCGCCCGCTCTCGGCCGGCACCGCAGGGTGCTCACCGCGCACTCCCTCGTGCAGCGGGCCCTCCCGGGGGCCGCCCGCTCCGGCCCGGGGCCGAAACGCCCCGGCCCGACGCTCCCCGCCCAGCGCGGCCAGGAGGATCCGGCCCTCGCGTGGCTGCGCGAGCGCGTGGTCGCCGGCGCGCTGCGCGCGGCCGCCCGCCCCTCGCGCCTCCGCGTCCGGCCGCTCCTCCCCGTCGTCATCGGACTGCGGCTGTTCCCCCGGGCCGGCGGTGACGGCGAACTCGCCCTGGAACGCGAACTGGCGACCGTCGCACCGGAGATCAGGGCCGCCTTCGCCCTGCGCGTACTCGAAGGACTCACCCCCGGCTCCACCGCCCGGCTGCTGACCGCCGCGGGCGTGGCCGACGCGAGCGCCGCCCTCCAGGACGCCGAACGCCTCGCCGCCACCACCGGCTCCGATGCCGAACCGCTCCTGCACGGAGCGGAGTTCGACGCCTGCACCGTACAGACACGCCCCACGGACCTGCTGCGCCGCCGACAGCGCCGACAGCTCGTCGCGCTCGCCGCGGCCCTGCTGCTCACGGCCACCGCGACCGCGACCGTCACGCTCCGCCCCGAGGGGGAGACGCGCGCGGCCACCGCCCCGGCCTCCCTCGCCCTCGCGGTCGACCCCGCCCGACTGGTCCGCGCCCCCGGACAGCTCTGGGCCGACACGGCAAGCGTCGACCTCACCGTCTGGCCCGCCCGGGGCGCGCGGACCGGCGACACGGCGCTGCTGTCCCGCGCGCTCGACGCGTGGGCCCGTGCCACGCTCCCGCCCAATGCCGACGAACGGGCCGGCCTCCGCGTCACCCTCACCCCGGGAACCTCACCGGCCCCTCCCACCGCACCGGCACAGCTGCTCTTCGCCTGGACGGTCGACGACACGGCCGTCGTCCTCCTCCACGACCGCCGCCGCCTCGTCCGCTATGCCGAGCCCCTCACCGGGCGGGGAACGGCGGCCGTCGATCTCGCCCTCGCCGACGACACCGACGTGACCACCGGCGCGGCCGTGGCCGTCGGCAGAGAACCCGGCCGGGCACGGTTCCTCCTCGCACCCTGGATCGACCGCGGCGCCGTACGGGACCTCCGGCGCCCGAGCCGGGACGGCGCCCCGCTGGCCGTCTCCCCGGAGGGGATCACCGACCCCGTGCCCCGGATGGCCGGGGACTGCGGCCGGGCGCCCGTCCTTGAGCTGCGCTCGTCCGCGAGGATCGTCGAGGACCACTCCTTCCTCCTGGCCGACCTCGGCGACCTCACGCCCGCCCACCTGAGCTGGACCCCGCCCCCCACGACCGGAACCCTGGCGCGACAGCCGCGTGAGGCCACCTCGACCGCCGGACTCGCCGCCTGGGCCCGCTCCGCCTGCTCGCTGACGGCCCTCGGCGGTACGGGCGTACGCGCCGTCAACCGCTGGGAGTTCGCGGAACACCCCCTCCCCGGGGGCGTCGGCCGCGCGACGTGGACGTGCACCCGCGCGGAGAACGGGGAAGGGCGTGCCCGTGTCTCGGTGGCGGTGGAGTCGACCAGCGGGACGACCCGCCCGGTGCCGGGCCCGAGACCCGTGCCGACGGACACCGCCGCGTGCAGCCGCCGGCTGACCGGCGTCACCGCCCGGGGCGCCGTCTCCGCCTCCTTACGCGGGCCGCTCCTGGCCGTGCGGACGACGGCGGAAGGACCGGTCCGGCTGACGGGAACGGTGCCCGGCGCCGGCGAGGTACGCGGCTGGGGCGAAGGCGAACGCGGGTAGGGCGCCGGACGGAGGGGAGACCGAGAGGCGGGGAGCCGACACGGACGTGGCCGGGCGCAGGGCGGGGTGAGCCGCCCCGGCGTCACCCGTGCGTCGCTCCGCCCTCCCACCGGCACCACAGGCGCATGCTCTCCCGCCGCCCGGCGTCGCCTCCGTCGATCGACGCCAGCGCCTCCGCCTCGTGCGCGCGGCGCGCAGCGACGGGGTCCCCGCCTCCGGCGTCCATCGGCCCGTGCTGTCAGACGAGGCCGCCGGTCCGCCCTGCGGTTTCCGGGGTCCGGAGGGCGAGGGGATCAGGACGTCGTCCAGGGAGGCGGCGGCGTCATCGAGGACCAGGAGCGCGGGCCGGTAGCCGCGGGTGGGGAGTTGGCGGCTGGCGCGCCGCGCCGGGGAACAGCGGTAGCGAGGGGGGCGGTGCCGCTCCCGGTCCGTCCTTGATCGTGCGGCCACCTCGGCCGCGATCGGGCGCAGGACCTCCACCACAGGAGATCCGTTACGCGCTGCTCGCTCGGCCGCTGCCCAAGCCCTAGCGGACCACGGCCGGCGCAGTCGTCGGACGGCGGATGCGGGACCTCATCGCGGTGGGGCCGGCCGCAGGAGTACGGCCGATCCACGCGCAGCAGGTCGGCGAAAGCGACGTGCGGTGGCGGGAGCCCGATGGCGCGGGTCAGACCCCGGTTCCGGCGTCTGGGCGGACAAGCGCGCGCAGCTGGAGGCAGAAACCTCCGGTAGCGGGCGGCACCGGCCCTTCGGGACGAGGGCATGTGCCCTGGTCGAACCTGTGCCCGGCCGGCGGGGTCCCCGTACAGGCATCAGGACTGGATGCTGTACTTCGCTGGAAAGCTGTGCTCCGGGGTGAAGGTGCCGCTCTTGACGGCGTCGAGGTCATAGACGTGGTACCCCGCGGTGCCGGACGACACATGACGTACCGCGATACGGCCGTGGTCGATGTCCAGGGACGGGGTGACCGTAATGGCTGTGCTCGACGCCGAGTCCGGCACCGTGGCCGAAGCCTCGCGGGTATACGACGGCGCGGACGGTCACCACCCATGTCCTCTGACATCGAAGTTGAACCGATTGCCATCCAAGCTGGACGGCTTGAGCGCCGCGCTCTATCTCCTGCGCGCCCGTGCAACCAGAAACGCCGCTCCCACGAGGACGATCAAAACGATGGCGATGATCCAGAAGGGCGGGGAGCCCTCACCCGCTCCCTTGGCCAAGAGCTGCATGTGCGACATGTGGTTTCCCGTCCCTTGCGTGTAACTGATTACGGCCCGCCATCCGGGTGCCCGGTCCACGCGTACGTATCCGGTCAATCCGTCCAGCTTCGAGGCAGGCAGTCCATGTTCACTGTCAGAGGACAACCCACCTGGTGTCACGTCGGATCTGACAGGTCCGGCTCCTGTCGACCCAGGCGAGTGCGGCTCGAAGATCCACTTGATCACCGAGCGGACCGGTCTGCCCATTTCCGTCGGATTCGCGGGCGCGACCCGAACGACAGCCCCCCGCAAAGGCATCGAAAGCTCACAACGGCTCGGACGCCGCCGGTGGACCATCGGGCGAACCGTGTCCTGGCTCGTCGGCTGCCGCCGCCGAACACCCGGGCCTCCGCAAGTCTGGGTCGACGGCGGCTACCGCCGGCACCTCGTCGAACATGCTACGACCCTCGGCATCGACATGGAGATCACCGTCCGCAAGCCCGGGACCAGGGGCTTACCCCGATACCGAGACGGTGGGCGGTGGAGCGGACCTACGGCTGGCTCATGCTGAACCGCCGCCTGGCCCGCGACTACGAAACCCTGCCCACCCGCTCCGAAGCCCTGATCCACCTCACCATGACCAGCCTCATGAGCCGCGGCCTCACCTACGAGAACACGATCTCCTCGCGCGACCCGAAGAGTCCCATCTCGGGCTGCAGCATGGGACGATAACGACCTCTTAGCCGGCGGGACGACCATCGCGCGAAGTGTCCGGCCCACTCCGTGCGGCCGGACACCTCGCGCGCGTCGGATTACACCGCTGTCGCCCGATCCGGGTCGTCGAGGGGGGTGTTGACCCTCAGCCACCGGTAGCCGTACGGGTCCAGCGCGACATCGACGAGGCCGGCGGCCGCCGACTTGAGGGTGTCACCGGTGAAGACGTCGGTGAGCAGCCGGCCGCCCCTCAGTCCCGGGACCTCGACGGAGGCGGTGACGGACCGCTCGGAGAAATTGTGCAGCACGAGCACCGCGCCGCCCTCCAGCGAACTGAGGTGGACCAGCACGCCCGGATCGTCCGCGTCGATGACCCGGTAGTCGCCCAAGGCCAGCTCGGGGGTCTCCCGGTAGCGTTCGATCAGCGTCCGCATCCGACCCAGCGGCGAAGCCGGGTCGTGCGCCTGGTCGTGCGCGTTGACCTTCGTCGGGCCGAACGCACCCGTCGTGACGGGATTGGGCAGCTCCACTCCCTCTCCGGCGGTGAAACCGCCACTCTTGTCGGGCGTCCACTGCATCGGGGTGCGGACGGCCTGCCGGCCCTCGGCGGCGAGGTTCTCGCCCATGCCTATCTCCTCGCCGTAGAACAGAACCGGTGTGCCGGGCAGGGAGAAGAGCAGGCTGTAGGCCAGTTCCACGCGCCGCTGGTCGCCGTCGACCATCGGTGGCAGGCGGCGGCGCAGGCCCCGGTCGTAGAGCTGCATGTCCTTGTCGGGGCCGAAGGCGGCGAACACCTCGGCGCGCTCGTCGTCGTCGAGTTTGTCGAGCGTGAGCTCGTCGTGGTTGCGGACGAACGTCGCCCAGTGCGCGTCGCGGGGCGCCGCGGGGCGCTCCCGGAGAGCCGCCGCCAGAGGGGCCGCCTCGCCCCGCGCCATCGACAGGTACATCTGCTGCATACCGATGAAGTCGAAGCACATGGTCAGCTCGTCACCGCGGGAGGACTCCGAGTCGCCGAAGAACTTCGCGGTGTCCGGGTAGGGCAGGTTCACCTCGCCCAGCAGCACCGCGTCACCGCTGCGACGTCCGAGGAAGGCCCGCAGGTCGGCGAGGTACTCGTGCGGGTCGGGCAGCTGGTCCGCGTCCTCCTGGCCGTCGGTCTCCAGCAGGAACGGCACCGCGTCGACCCGGAATCCCGACAGCCCGAGCTGCGTCCAGAAGCCCATGATGCGCGCTATCTCGTCACGGACCGCCGGGTTGGCGACGTTGAGGTCGGGCTGCTGCTTGTAGAAACGGTGCAGGTAGTACTGCTCGGTGGTCTCGTCGTGCTCCCACACGCTCTTCTCGACGTCGGGGAAGACCACACCTTCGGGGCCGTCCTCCGGCGGGCTGTCGCACCAGACGTACCAGTCGCGGTACTTCGATGTGCGGCTGGAGCGGGCGTTTTGAAACCACGGATGGTGGTCGGAGGTGTGGTTGACGACCAGGTCGGCGATGACCCGGATGCCCCGGTCGCGGGCGGTGCGCACGAACTCGGTGAAGTCACCCAGCGTGCCGAGCCGGGGATCGACGGCGTAGAAGTCGGTGATGTCGTAGCCGTCGTCGCGCTCCCGCGTCGGGTAGAACGGCATCAGCCACACGCAGGTGACGCCGAGGCGCACCAAATGGTCGATGCGCTGTGTCAGGCCCGCGAAGTCGCCGGTGCCGTCGCCGTCGGAGTCCTGGTACGTCTCCACGTCCAGGCAGTAGACGACCGCGTTCTTCCACCACAGGTCGGAGGTGCGGGTCAGCCTCATCGGACATCCTCCGCGACGGCGGCCGGGGGCCGGGTGACATCCAGCTGCGGCAGCACCTTCGCGCCGAACGCGTCGATGAAGGCGCTCTGCTCCTTGCCGACGTGATGCAGCATGACGGTGTCGAAGCCGAGGTCGGCGTACTCCTGGAGCCAGGCCGCGTGCCGGCCGAGATCGTTGGAGATGTTGACGGACTCCGCGACCCTGTCCGGAGAGACGTGCTCGCTGACGTTGTCGAACAGCTCGGCAGAGTCGAGGTCCCAGCTCGCCGGCGGCCCGTGCACGTTGGTGCGCCACTGGTCGTGGGCGAGTTCCTGGGCGGTTTCCCAGTCGGGGGCCCAGCTGAGGTGCACCTGGAGGTGCAGCCGGCCGACGCCGCCCGCCGAACGGTAGGCGTCCACGATCCGGCGCAGTGTCTCGTGCGGCGCGTTCACCGTGATCAGGCCGTCCGCCCACTCCGCGCACCACCGCGCGGTCGCCTCGCTGCACGCGGCCCCCACCAGCGGTGGCACCGTCTCCGGACGGGTCCACAACCTGGCCCGGTCCACGGTCACGAGACCGTCGTGGCTCACCTCCTCGCCGCGCAGCAGGGCCCGGACGATGTCGACGCACTCGCGCAGCCTCGCGTTCCGGACGTCCTTACGCGGCCAACGGTCGCCGGTTATGTGCTCGTTGGACGCCTCACCGCTTCCCAGCGCCGCCCAGAAGCGGCCTGGGTACATCGCGGCGAGGCTGCCGATTGCCTGCGCGACGATCGCCGGGTGGTAGCGCTGGCCCGGGGCGTTCACCACTCCAAAGGGGATCCTGTCGGTGGCCTGGAGCGCCGCGCCGAGCCAGGACCAGGCGAAGCCGGACTCACCCTGCCGGACGCTCCACGGTGAGAAGTGGTCCGAGCACATCGCGGCGGTGAAGCCCGCGCCTTCCGCGCGCACGACGGCTGCCAGCAGGTCGGCGGGAGGTACTTGTTCATGGGAGGCGTGGAATCCATAGACGGTCATGGGATCCGCGTACCCGGCACCGGAGGGATCATCGGTCGCCGTCCCCGCCCCGCTCGGCTCAGTCGTTGCGCCGGTGCACTCGCGCCTCCCACGGGGCAAGCACCAGGCGGCCGGGCCGCGGGGGGACCGACGGATAGTTGCCCATGACGAGTTCGGCGCCGTCCCATCCGGCGGGCATCACGGCGGAGGCCGTGTCGCCGGTGAAGTTCCCGACGACCAAGAGCACCGTGCGGCCGTACCGGCGGGTGAACGCGTAGATCCGCTCGTCGTCCGGCAGCAGCATTGTGAAGTCGCCGTGCACGACGGCCGGTTCCTGGTGCCGAAGGGCGATCAGCCGACGGTAGTGGTGGTAGACGGAGCCGGGATCCGCGAGGGCCGCTTCGGCGTTGACCTCGGTGTGGTCCGGGTTGACGGGGATCCACGGGGTGCCTGTGGTGAACCCCGCATGCGCGGACGCGTCCCACTGCATGGGTGTACGGGCGTTGTCGCGGCCCATCGCCCGTAGTCCCGGGAGGACGTCTTCGGGTTCCGCCCCCGCGCGCAGCGCCTCCGTGTAGTGGTTCAGGGACTCGATGTCCCTGAAGTCCTCGATGGTGCGCAAGGGCGCGTTGGTCATGCCGAGTTCTTCGCCCTGGTAGACGTAGGGCGTGCCCCGGTGCAGGTGGAGCACGGTCGCGAGCATCGTCGCGGACCGGGTCCGGTGGCTCGGTCCGTCGTCACCGAACCGAGAGACCACCCGGGGCTGGTCGTGGTTGTTCCAGTACAGGCTGTTCCACCCGACGTCGGCGAGGCCGGACTGCCAGCGGCCGAGCGAGGCCTTGAGGTCGGTGAGCCGCAGCGGGCGGGGATCGAACTTGCTCCGCCCGTGGTCGAGCCCTACGTGCTCGAACTGGAAGACCATGTCGAGCTCGGCACGCGCCGGGTCGGTGAACAGACGGGCCTGCTCGACCGTCACCCCGGGCATCTCCCCGACGGTCAGCAACCGGCCCGGGTACCGGGCGATCACCTCGCGGTGCATCTCCTGGAGGTAGTCGTGTATGCGGGGTCCGCAGACGAAGTAGGGCGAGCCGTCACCGTACGGCCCCTGTTCGTGCACCTCGCCGTCGGGGAGGGCGGGGTCCTTGGAGATGAGGTTGACGACGTCCATCCGGAAGCCGTCCACGCCCCGGTCCAGCCACCAGCGCATCATCGCGTACACGGCCCGGCGCATCCGGGGGTTCTCCCAGTTGAGGTCGGGCTGCTTCGGCGAGAAGAGATGGAGGTAGTACGCGTCGCTCGCCGCGTCCAGCTCCCAGGCGGAACCGGAGAAGAAGGAGCCCCAGTTGTTGGGTTCCCGTCCCTCACGTGGCGGACGCCACCAGTACCAGTCGCGCTTCGGGCTCGCCGGGTCGCGTGACTCCTGGAACCACGGATGCTCGTCGGAGGTGTGGTTGACGACCAGGTCCATGACGAGTTTCATCCCGCGCTCGTGCACGGCGCCCAGCAGCCGGTCGAAGGCCGCCAGGTCACCGAAGACGGGGTCGATGTCCTGGTAGTCGCTGATGTCGTACCCGTTGTCGGCCTGCGGGGACGGGTGGACGGGCGACAGCCAGAGCACGTTGACGCCGAGCCCGGACAGATGGTCCAGGCGTCCGGTGAGGCCGTCCAGGTCGCCTACGCCGTCACCGTCGGAGTCGGCAAAGCTGCGCGGATAGACCTGATAGACCACCGCGGACCGCCACCACGCCTCCTCGGCGTGCCCCATGTCGTCGGCTGCCATCGGTGGACTCCTCTCGCCCGGGGTGGGGAACGTGAGTCTCCTTTCCCCGGGGGCTGAGGTCATACCGGTCAGGGCGGCATCGCCGGCCGGGCGGGCCCCGGCGCCCCCGGGACGTACCGACTCGCTGGGGCACATCCCTGCGCGCACGGCCGGCGCCGTTGCGCAGGCCGCGGTGCTCCTCGAGGAGGGGCTCACTCACCAGCAGCCCGCCCACCTCCAAGAGGTCTGCGCCGCTCTTCTCCACCGCGGCGGAAGCCGGCGGCGGGCCACCCGACGGGCGCGGCCCGGCGGCAGGGCAGCTCAATCAGTTGGGTCGCTGCCGGGTATGGGGGGCCTCGGACGCTCTTGCCCGGGTTTCCCGCTGCGCTTCCCCATCTGTATGGGCAGCGGCCACCGCACGATCTTCAGGAGTCCACACAACCCCCGATGATCACGCGGGGGCCGTTCCCGTTCCTTGCCGACTCCGCATCGAAGCGTCAGCCGGCAGCACTGTGGCGCTCGATCGCGACTACTTCTGGTCCGTTCCGGGCGACGAACTCCTTCGCCTTCCGAGGCAAGGATCGCAAGGTTTCAGTTCGGTGGGGTCGCTGAGGCCGAAGGTGGAACGGGCACCATCCTGGGCGCAGCGCCATCCGGCATTCAGTCAGAAGTGGAATGCGCCCAGGTCGCGCACGGTGTCGGCCAGGGCGCGGATGAGGTCGTTTTCGGCTTCGGTTCGCCAGACCAGGGCGAAGTGCATGGTGGCCATGTCGGGGATGGGGAGCCATCGGATATGGGTCAGGCCCCAGTACCTGGTGACATGGCCGGGGAAGGCGTGGATGATGTCGCCCATACCGACGTGGCCGATCAGTTCATCGCCGCTGTCCGAGGCCGCGGAGGTGAGGCGCTCGATCGTGCGGCCGCGCGGGGTGCGGAAGGGCAGGTAACTGTCCTCCCAGTAGTCCGGCATACCGAGGGCAGTGGCGTGTGGGAACTCGGCGAGCAGCTCCACGGGTACGGATTCGCGTTCCGCGAGCCGGTGGTCGGCGGACATGGCAAGGACCCGGGAGTCGGTGCACAAGGTCGGCCCGACGGTGAAGTCCGGTTCTTCCACCGGTAGCCAGACGATCATGACGTCCATGGCGCCGCTGCGGAGCTGACTGAACGGATCGGTGAAGGTTGCCTGGCGGATCTGGAGTCCCCAGTGTGGGTGGCGTGTGCGGAAGGTCTTCCAGTAGGGGTGCAGATCGCCCACGTTGAAGGGCATCAGGCTGACGCGGAGCTGTGCGGTGATGCCCCGGGCGGCCAGCTGGGCCCGCTCGACGGATTGGTGCAGGCCGGTGTAGACGGGTTGCAGGTCGTCGCGGAACTGCCGGCCGACCTCGGTCAAGCTGACCGTCCGGCTGGCGCGGGCGAACAGCTCGGCACCGATGCCGTTCCTGCTTCTTGATGGCCTGGCTGACGCGTGCCTGGGAGACGTGCAGCCGCTGCGCGGTCCGGCCGAAGTGCAGCTCCTCCGCCAGTACCAGGAATATTTCGATGTCCCGCAGCTCCACCCGCCCCCGCCCCCTGTGTCGATGACTCCACGGCTGTCGAACCGCGTAGAGGTCTGCCTTGATCATATGCGCGGATCGCAAGATGGTCTGAGGCGTGCGTACATGCAAGAAGAACCGTGAACAACGCCGTACCCGGCCCGGTGAGCGACGCTGTAGACCTCAGCGGAGGTACGCGATGCATGGCGCGCTGCGCCGGGAAACTGGCTCAGCTCGACCAGGTCGGCCGCCGCGGACCGTGACCCCGCGCGCGTACTCGCCACCGCTGCCGGATGGACCCCCGTTGAAGCAGGCCCATCCCGCCCACCACGCTGCCGAGTAGGCTGCGGCGCGTGCGACGTGAGGACGCCGGCGGGCTGCTTCAGAAGCGGAACGTGCCCATGTCGCGCACGGTGTCGGCCAGGGCGCGGATGAGGTCGTTTTCGGCTTCGGTTCGCCAGATCAGGGCGAAGTGCATGGTGGCCATGTCGGGGACGGGGAGCCATCGGATGTGCGACATGCCCCAGTGCCTGGTGACATGGCTTGGGAACATGTTGATGATCTCACCCATGCCGACGTGACTGATCAGCTCGTCGGAGTTGTCCGAGACCGCGGATGCGATGCGTTCGATCGTACGGCCGCGAGGGGTGGTGAAGGGCAGGTAGCTGTCCTCCCAGTAGTCCACCAGGCCGTCCGCGGTGCCGTGCGGGAACTCGGCCAGCAGTTCCAGCGGCACGGAGTCCCGTGACGCGAACCGGTGGTCGGCGGCTACGGCGAGGATCCGGGAGTCGGTGCACAGGATCGGCCCGACGGTGAAGTCGGGCTCTTCCACCGGCAGCCAGGCGACCAAAACGTCCATGGCGCCGCTGCGGAGCTGGTCGAACA
Source organism: Streptomyces sp. NPDC036822 (assembly GCF_055609145.1). Classification (NCBI taxonomy): domain Bacteria; kingdom Bacillati; phylum Actinomycetota; class Actinomycetes; order Kitasatosporales; family Streptomycetaceae; genus Streptomyces; species Streptomyces sp. NPDC036822. The sequence goes on along the minus strand of NZ_JBVJPY010000015.1, from coordinate 362 downwards.
CATGAGTGAAGGTCGACTGACGGACCTGCAACCCCCATTGCGGGTGCCGCGCCCGGAACGCCTTCCAGTAAGGGTGCAGATCGCCCACGTTGAAGGGCATCAGGCTGACGCGGAGCTGTGCGGTGATGCCCCGGGCGGCCAGCTGGGCCCGCTCGACGGATTGGTGCAGGCCGGTGTAGACGGGTTGCAGGTCGTCGCGGAACTGCCGGCCGACCTCGGTCAAGCTGACCGAGCGGCTGGTGCGGGCGAACAGCTCGGCACCGATGCGCCGTTCCTGCTTCTTGATGGCCTGGCTGACGCGTGCCTGGGAGACGTGCAGCCGCTGCGCGGTCCGGCCGAAGTGCAGCTCCTCCGCCAGTACC